>NZ_SPFY01000004.1:0-124537 GCF_005844325.1 Collinsella aerofaciens
ACCGCAGGAAGCTTGGATACGCCTAGGCGCGGTCCAAGAAATCGTCCGCACCCCCGATGGGCTGCTAGAACCCAAAAACAGGAACTATTTCACCGCAACTGATGAGGGGATGGGTTAGCGAAGCAGGCCGGCTACTTCGCCGGCTAGGGTGATGGTGCCGGCTGCTACGAAGGACTCGCCCGCGGCATCGAAGGCAGCGAGGGCCTCGGACACGCTCGGGTATACGCCCACGAGCTTATCGGCATCAACGAGGGCGGCGAGCTCCTCTGCCGGCAGGGCGCGATCGGAATCGGTCTGGGTCACGACCACGCGGGGGAACGCCGGGATCAACACGCCGACGATACCCGCCACGTCCTTATCGGCCAGCGCGGCACACAGCAGCGTGGGGCGATTCTCTACGCACGGATCGATCTCGTCCAGCGCGCTCACAAAGTTCTCGCAGCTCTGAGGGTTATGGCAGGCGTCGATCAGCTTGAGCGGATCGGTGCCCAACACATCAAATCGACCCGGCGTGGGACAGCCCATAAGCGACACATCGAGCTTGTCATGGTCGAGCTCGCGGCCCAGATAGCCCTCGCACAGCATAATCGCGCACGCGGCATTCTGCGGCTGATAGGCCGGCTTGACCATGCTCGACGTATAGATCGCACGCGGCGTAGTGCAGCTAAACTCAACCGTATCGCCCACATGAGCCGGCACTTTAGTCGTGGTGTGGCTCACCACGAACGGCACGACGCCGCACTCACGGCAACGGGCATCCATCACGCGCTGAACGCTCGCCTCGTGCGTACCCTCACCCAAAACAACCAAGCGCCCGGGTTTGATAACCGCAGCCTTCTCACCCGCAATGGCCTCGAGCGTGTCGCCCAAAATGCGTGTGTGATCGAGCCCAATGCCCGTAATGGCGACAGCCACGGGATCGGTCGCGCTCGTGGCATCCCAACGCCCGCCCATGCCAACCTCGAGCACGGCAACATCCACCGCGGCCTCGGCAAACACTACAAGCGCGGCAGCCGTCAGCAGGTCAAACGGCGTGATGGTATAGGCGCGCTCCCCCGCCGCCACACGACGGGCATTCACGCGACGCCCCGCCTCGACAGCTGCCGAAACGCCACGGGCAAAGGCCTCGTCGCTCACTACGCGTCCGTCAACCTCCATGCGCTCGGGATAGCGAACAAGCTGCGGCGACGTATACAGCGCGGTCTTGAGCCCCTCGCCGCGAAGGATAGCAGCCGAAAAACGCGTAGTCGAAGTCTTGCCATTGGTGCCGGCTACCTGAATGCAATCAAAATACTCATCCGGACGCCCCAGCTCATCGAGCATATCGACAACCGTCTCAAGCAGAGGACCAGCATCCCCAGAAATCCGCCCCGTATCGGCAGCCAGCCCAACAGCCTCACCAAACGAAAGCAACTCAAACGAGAACGGCACAGAATACGACCCCGAACGCTTAGGCATAAACCAAAGTCCCCTCAACATAAAAAGAGGCCCGAATCAACAACGAGCCCCTCCCATACAAAATATCAGCCAAACACCGCTTTGCAGCAGAATCAAGGCCACAACCCAGTGGCCCTTACCGGCAGGCAGCAAACGCCCCGTAACCGCTATGGGAGCGGATTGGGGCTTTGCTCGATACAAGTTCCGCACGAGCCGAAGGCCACTTAATGTGGCCTTCGTGCGAGCAGGACTGTCCGCAGTAGCGAGCAAAGCCCCAAACCGCGTCCCCCAGTAACGCTTACGAGAAGTCAGCAACCTGGGCAGTCAGCGCCGCCAGGATCTCCTTGAGCTCAGCTGCACGGTCCCTCTTCTTCTGGACCACGGCAGGCGCGGCCTTAGCCACAAAGCCCTCGTTGGCCAGCGTCTTCTCGCAGCCGGCGAGCTCCTTCTGGGCCGCGGCGATCTCCTTCTCCAGGCGTGCCTTCTCGGCCGAAAGGTCGACCTTGCCCTCGAGCACCACAAAGACCTCGACGCCGCTGTCAACAACAGCGATGCTCGCAGCCGGCTTCTCAACGTCGGTACCCATAACCAGCGAAGCGGTGTTGGCCAGCGGCTCAATCGTGGAGCGTAGGCTCTCGAGCTTCTCGATGTCCTCGGCACCAGCGCGCACGACAACGTCAAGCTCGGCCTTGGGGCTCAAGCGATAACGCGAACGGGTAGCGCGGGCGGCAGACACGACGGTACGGCACAGCTCAAACGCGCGCTCGGCGTCCTCGTCAACATACTTGGCGTAGTCGGCGGGCTCGGGCCACTTGGCGATCATGAGCGCCTCGGCGCGGTCCACGTTGCCCACGGCGTCCAGATCGAGCACGCTCGCCGGCATGTTGTCCCAGATCTCCTCGGTGACAAACGGCATGAGCGGGTGCATCAGGCGAATGGAGGTGTCAAGCACAAAAATCAGGTTGCGCTGAGCCTGCAGACGGCCCTCGCCCTTCAAGCGGGCCTTGGTGACCTCGACGTACCAGTCGCAGACCTCGTTCCAGAAGAACTGCTGCACGCCGCGGGCCATATCGCCAAAGGTGTAGTTCTCAATACCCTCGGTGACCATCTTGACGGCCTTGGCCAGGCGGCTGAACATCCAGGCGTCGGCCGGCGTCTCAACGACGGGCTCGCCGGGCGTGTAGCCCTCCATGTTCATGAGCAGGAAGCGGCTGGCGTTCCAGATCTTGGTCACAAACGACTTGGCCTGCTCGGTGCGCGAGCTGTCGATAAGCTTCTTGGTCTTCTTATCGATGTTCGCGTCGAACTTAACGTCCTGGTTGTTGGTGCACAGCGTAAGCAGGTTGTAGCGCATGGCGTCGGCGCCGTACATGCCAATGAGGTCCATGGGGTCAACGCCGTTGCCCTTGGACTTGGACATGCGGCTGCCGTCCTTGGCAAGGATCGTCGGGTAGATGACGACGTCCTTAAACGGCACCTCGTCCAGGAAGTACAGCGAGCTCATGACCATGCGAGCAACCCACAGCGCGATGATGTCGCGCGCGGTGACGAGCGCTGTCGTGGGGTGATGTCCCTCGAGCAGCTCCGGCTTTTGCGGCCAGCCCTGCGTGGCGAAAGTCCACAGCTGAGAGCTGAACCAGGTGTCCAACACGTTCTCGTCCTGATGCACGTGATGACCGCCGCACTTGGGGCACACGTCGGTGTCCTCGGTAAGGGCGTCCTCCCAGCCGCAGTCCTCGCAGTAGAACACGGGGATGCGGTGGCCCCACCACAGCTGGCGGCTGATGCACCAGTCCTTGAGGTTCTCCATCCAGGTGGTGTAGGTCTGCGTCCAGCGCGCAGGGTGGAAGGTGACCTTGCCGGAGTTGACGGCGTCGAGCGCCGGCCCCTTGAGCTTGTCGACGGCCACAAACCACTGCTCGGAAAGCCACGGCTCCAGAGCGGAGTCGCAACGGTAGCAGTGCATGACGGAGTGGTCGAGCTCCTCGACATGGTCGAGCAGGTCGTGCTCCTCGAACCACTTGATGACGGCTTCGCGGCACTCGTCGCGGTTCATGCCGGTGAACTCGTCGTAGCCCTCGACGACCACTGCGTGCTCGTCGAAGATGTTGATCTGCGGCAGGTCGTGGGCCTGACCCATAGCGTAGTCGTTGGGGTCGTGGGCCGGGGTGACCTTGACAAAGCCGGAGCCAAAGTTGGCGTCGACATGCCAATCCTCAAAGATGGGGATCTCGCGGTCGACGATGGGGAGCTTGACGGTCTTACCCACAAAGGCGGCCTTCTCGGGGTCCTTCGGGGAGACGGCAACGCCCGTGTCGCCGAGCATGGTCTCGGGGCGCGTGGTGGCGACGACGATGTAGTCCTGGCCGTTGACCGGCTCGGTCAGCGGGTAGCGCAGGTGCCACAGGTGGCCCTTCTCGTCCTTATACTCGGCCTCGTCGTCCGAGATGGCGGTGGTGCAGTTGGGGCACCAGTTGACGATGCGCTTGCCGCGGTAGATCAGGCCGTCGTGGTACCAGTCGCAGAACACCTTGCGCACGGCCTGGGCGTAGTCCTCGTCCATGGTGAAGCGCTCGTTATCAAAATCAACGGAGCAGCCCATGCGCTTGATCTGCTCGACGATGATGCCGCCGTACTCGTGGGTCCAATCCCAGCAGGCGTCGACAAACTTATCGCGACCGATCTCCAGGCGGCTGATGCCCTCGCTCTTGAGCTTCTTGTCGACCTTAGTCTGCGTGGCGATACCGGCGTGGTCGGTACCGAGCACCCAGCGCGTGGACTTGCCGCGCATGCGGGCCATGCGGATGATGGCGTCCTGGATGGAGTCGTCGGTGGCGTGACCCATGTGGAGCTTGCCGGTCACGTTGGGAGGCGGAATGGTGACGGTGCAGTCGCCCACGCCCTCACGGCGCTTGTAGTAGCCGCCGTCGAGCCACTTCTGCAGGATCGCCGGCTCGTTGGTCGACGGATCGTAATTCTTGGGCATTTCTTCCATATATCTCTCCCTTGCCCGTCGGCGTGTCCGCCTGCTTGGTTTTCGCTCGGTCAGGTCCTGGGCTCGCACGAAGAGCACATTTAGTGCTCTTCGGCTCGTGCGGAATCTACGAAAACCAAGCAGGCGGACACGCCTTAGGTATCGATTACTTCAGTCTGAAGGTACTAACTTGACAATCTCACAGAATAGCACAGGCATACCTGCCGAAAAGGGACAGGTTTATTTTGGTAGGTTTTATCAGGGGAAACGACATTTGCCCATATAAAACCGACCAAAATAAACCTGCCCCTAAATGGCAGGTCCCGCGGAGGTTGCCGCGGGACCTGGATTCAAGCTATTTACCCGTAGATGCGCTGGGGCTGCTCTTCGCCCTTTACGGAGGCTTCGGTCACAACGACCTTGGAAACGCCCTCCTCGCTGGGAAGGTCGAACATCGTCTGCTGCAGCACGTCCTCGCAGATGGAACGCAGGCCGCGCGCGCCGGTCTTGCGAGCGAGCGCCATACGGGCGATCTCGTGCAGGGCGGCGTCCTCAAACTCAAGCTCAACGTCCTCGAGCTGGAACATCTTGCGGTACTGACGCACCACGGCGTTCTTGGGCTCGGTCAGGATCGACACCAGGTCGTCCTCGTCGAGCGCCTGCGTCTGGGTGACGACGGGCGTGCGGCCCACGAACTCGGGGATCATGCCAAAGGCGTTGAGGTCCTGCGGGAGCACCTGACGCAGCAGGTCGTTCTCGTCGACCGAGGTGGGGCCGGCGATCTCAGAGTTGAAGCCCACGCCCTTGTTGCCCACGCGATCGGCAATGATCTTGTCCAGACCCACAAAGGCACCACCGCAGATGAACAGGATGTTGGTCGTATCGATCTGCAGCAGCTCCTGCTGGGGATGCTTGCGGCCGCCGGTGGGCGGAACGCTTGCCACCGTGCCCTCAAGAATTTTAAGCAGTGCCTGCTGAACGCCCTCGCCCGAAACATCGCGGGTAATGGAGAGGTTCTCGGCCTTGCGGGCGATCTTGTCGATCTCGTCCACGTAGATGATGCCCACCTGCGCGCGTTCAATGTCACCATCGGCGGCGTTGATAAGCTTGAGCAGGATGTTCTCCACGTCCTCGCCCACGTAACCGGCCTCGGTGAGCGCGGTGGCGTCGGCGATGGCAAACGGCACCTCGAGGATGCGCGCGAGCGTCTGGGCAAGCAGCGTCTTACCGGTACCGGTGGGACCGAGCAGCAAAATGTTGGACTTGGCGAGCTCCACCTCGTCCATATCATCGTCGAGCTGCGAGTCCAAACCGTCGTCAAAGGCCGAAAGCGCAGCGCCGCCCTCGATCACGCGGCGGTAATGGTTGTACACGGCAACCGACATGGCGCGCTTGGCGTCCTCCTGGCCCATGACATAGGCCGAAAGCTCGTCATAGATCTCATGCGGCGTCGGCACATGCGTAATGACTTGGCGGGCGTCGTCCTCGAGCTCAAAGCCCTCGGCCTCGGGATCCACGGCGGGCTGGGATGCAGCCTGACTGTGGTCGTTGAGGAAGCCCGGCAGCTTGCCGTTGCGGGCAGCGTCCATAAAGTCCGAAGCCAGCGACTCCTCCAGAATCTCGGAACAGGCGGCGACGCACTCGTCACAGATAAAGATGTTGGTCGGGCCCTTTACGAGGCGACGGACCTGGCCCTGCTCTTTTCCGCAGAAGGAGCAGCGGATGGGGTTGCCGTTCTCGTCAAAGTTGTCCTGCATGTTACCGGTCATCCTAGGCGTCCTTCGCGGCGAGGTCGCGCGAGGTGACAATGCGGTCGATCAGACCGTAGTCGAGGGCCTCGGCAGCCGTGAGGTAGTTATCGCGCTCGGTATCGGCCTGGACCTTCTCGATGGGCTGACCCGATGCGTCGGACAGAATCTGATTGAGCTCGCGACGGGTCTTCTTGATCTCCTCGGCCACAATCTCGATCTCGGTCTGCTGGCCCTGCGCACCGCCGCTGGGCTGGTGAATCATGACCTTGGAGTGCGGCAGGCAGAAGCGCTTGCCCTTGGCGCCGGCCGAAAGCAGCACGGCTGCCATGGACGCGGCCATACCGACGCAAATGGTGGAGACCTGCGGCTTAATGAAGTTCATGGTGTCCAGAATCGCCAGGCCGGAGTAAACCTCGCCGCCGGGCGAATTGATGTAGAGCGAGATATCCTTCTCGGCATCCTGGCTCTCAAGATGCAGCAGCTGGGCAACGACCAGGTTGGCGCTGACGGAGTTGATTTCCTCGCCCAAGAAGATGATGCGGTCGTTGAGCAGGCGCGAATAGATATCGTAGCTGCGCTCGCCGCGCGGCGTCTGCTCGATAACGTATGGCACGAGGGCGGAATCGAACTTGGCGATCATACGCATCTCCATTTCTCTTACGGACCAAATTGGTTCTAGATAAACGTACGGTGCCCGCATGCTATGCATTGGCTGGCACCGTACGAAGCAACCGGATAACCGGTGTATAACTTTACCCCATCACGGGCGCACGCATGCGCTCGCGAGCAAGGTGGCGAGAATTACTCGGCGTCCTTGGCGGTCTCGTCGACCTCGGTCACCTTGGCGTTCTCGACCAGGTGGTCGACGGCCTTGGAGCGACGGATGGACTCGCGGACGGCAGGCATACGGCCATCGGCGATAAACTCGGCCTTGGAAGCCTCGACGTCCTTGACGCCAGCCTTCTCGAACTCGGCGTTGACGTCGTCCTCGGTGACCTCGATCTTGAGCTCACGGGCGAGGGCGTCGAGCGCCAGGGACTCGCGGGCAACGTCGTTGGCCTGCTTGTGCAGGTCGCCGACGAACTGCTCCATGGTCAGGCCGGAAGCCGGCAGCCAGGTGTCGAGCGTCATGCCGCGGGCAGCGAGGTTGGACAGGAAGTTCTGGCCAAGCTCCTCAAAGACGGACTGCTCGTAGTCGGCATCCATCTCGTCGAGCTGCAGACGCTCGGCGAGAGCGGAGACGCAACGGTTCTCCTTCTCGGCCGGGAGGCGGGAAGCCTTGTCCTGCTCGATCTCAATCTTGATGGCGTCGCGCATAGCGTCAATGCTGTCGAAGCCAAAGTCGGACTTGACGAGTTCGTCGGTGAGCTCGGGGGTGTTGCGGACCTTGATGCCCTTGACGGTGACCTCGACGGTGTGGGTCTCGGCCTCCTCGCCCTCCTCGACCTCGTCGGTCCAGGTGACGGACTTGACGTCGTCAACGTTGGCGCCGATCAGGGCCTCGTTGAACTCCTTGGGGTTGCTATCGCTACCGGCGATGAGCATGCGGCCCTCGGCGGCAAAGTTGTCGGCGTTCTCGACGGCCTTGAGGTCGACGGTCACATAGTCGTCAGCCTCGACGGCGCGACCCTCGACATCCTCGAAGGTGGCACGGTAGTTGAGGAGCATCTCAACCTGGTTGTTGATCTCGGACTCGGTGACCTCCGCGGGAGGCATCTCGATCTCGACGGCGTCGAAGGAGGAGAGCTCGGCAGCAGGACGCAGGGAGAACTCGACGGTGTAGGTGTAGTCCTCGTGATCCTTGGCGAGGTCGAGCTCCTTGTAGTCACCGTTCTTGGTGGGGACGATGTCCAGCTCGTTGAGGACGGCGGGCTCGTTGGCGGCGATCAGGTCGTTGGTGGCCTGAGCGAGGGTAGCCTCGGCGCCAAGAGCGGAGTCGATGACCGGACGGGGGGCCTTACCGGCGCGGAAGCCCGGGAAGCGGTACTTCTTGGCGGTGTCCTTGTAGGCCTTCTTGATCGCGGCGTCGACGTCGGCGGCCGGGATGGTGACCGTAGCGGTGAGCTTGGCGTCCTTGACGTCAGAAGCGGTGATGTTCAACACGTTCCTCCTCATACTGCCCAGCTTATCTGAGGTGCTGGTACCTTTATGCAACAAGCGTCGCGAGGGCATAAGCCGACGCGGGTGCGTTGGTGCGGGCGAAAGGACTCGAACCTTCACGGGAATCCCACCAGAACCTAAATCTGGCGCGTCTACCAATTCCGCCACGCCCGCATGAGCGCACAGATTAGGAATGATAGCAGATACGAACGACAAGCGCACGCACACCTTTTACAAGCTCACGACCTCACCACGAGTACGCATCGGATCCCCCGCCGCCCCACCGAAGTTGCGGTGGAATAGGGACTGTTTGGGGCTCCAGTCCTCCAAAACAGTCCCTATTCCACCGCAACTTCGGTAGGACTCGGCAGTCTGGCGGTGCTGGCCATGTGCCGGAAAGCGTGTCCCGGTTTGGGGCCTCGGAATGGGACACGATTTCCGCTATAGCCATCAACCGGAAACTGCAACCCGTTTTGAGCCCCTATTCCGGGATGCACTTTCCGCCGAGGGCCTCAAACGGAAACTGCAGCCCACAATTCGGTCGAAAAGTGGGCTGCAGTTTCCCAGGGCTAGGCAAAGAGCGGCGGATGCGTCGCCTCGCCTACTCCCCCAGCAGCGCTTTCTCGGGCGTGATCGGCAGCGATCGAACCTGATGTCCGGTGGCGTGTGCCACGGCCGAGGCCACGGCGGCGAGCGGCGTGTTGATGACGACCTCGCCGATCGACTTGGCGCCAAACGGGCCCGTCGGCTCGTAGCTCGGCTCAAAGGCCACGCGAATGCTGCCGATATCCAGGCGCGTGGGTAGCTTGTAGCTCATAAAGTTGCCGGTGCGCAGGCGACCGCGGTCGTCGTGCTCGACGATCTCGTAGAGCGCATGGCCTATACCCTGGGCAATGCCGCCCTCGGCCTGGACGCGCGCGAGCGCCTCGTTAATAACGGTGCCGCAGTCCACAGCCGCCGCGTAGTCCACCACGGTCACCTTGCCGGTGGCCTTATCGACCTCGACCTCGGCAATGCCGGCCATAAACGGCGGAGGCGAAACGGGCAGGCAGGCAGAGGCATGCGAGGTGAGCGCGTCGCCGCCCGCGATGTTCTTGACGCACAGGTTGGCAAAGTCGCGCAGCGTGAGGTAGCGGTTCTGCTCACGCGCGGCACGCTCGTCGGACAGGCGCACATACTGACCATCAAAGACCACATCGGCGGCGTCCACGTCCCACATCTGGGCGGCCTTGGCGCAGATCTTCTCGCGCAGCTCGGTCGCGGCGTTCTTGGCTGCCAGACCCGTCACGTACGTGCCCGAGCTCGCGTACGAGCCGGCGTCGAACGGCGAAACGTCGGTGTCCACGCCGCGCACCACAATGAGCGAGCTTTCAACGCCCAGCTCCTCGGCGGCAATCTGCGCCAGGATCGTGTCGACGCCCATACCGTTATCGGTGGCGCCGGTGCCGATGGTAATAAAGCCGTCCTCTTCCAGGCGCATGTCGATGCCGGCGATATCCACGTTGGAAATGCCCGAGCCCTGCATGGTGAGCGCGCAGCCCAGAGCACGCACGCGGTCGCCCAGGTCGACGGCTAGCGGCTTGTCGCGCCAACCGATCATGTCCATCGCGCGCAGCAGGCAGCGGTCGAGCGCGCAGGCGTTGAGCTTCTCGTTGTAGTACTGCGGCATGATCTCGCCCTCGTGCACCATATTCTTAAGGCGCAGGTCGGCGGGATCCATGTGCAGCATGTCGGCGAGCTCGTTGACGGCACTCTCCACGGCAAACTGGCCCTGGGTGGCACCGTAGCCGCGATACGCGCCGCCACGGTTGGTATTGGTGTAGACGGCGTCCCAGCTAAAGCGGCTCGCCTTCACGTGGTTGTAGATGGGCAGGCTCTTGTGGCCCGAGAGGCCGATCGTCGTGGTGGCATGCTCGCCATAGGCCCCGGCGTTGGACAGCGTATGCAGATCGATGGCCGTGATGGTGCCGTCGTTCATGGCGCCCAGCTTAACGGTCATCTGCATCTGGTGGCGCGAGTTGCCCGCGGTGATGGTCTCCTCGCGGGTGTAGCAGCAATAGCTCGGACAGCCGGTCTGCTGGGTGACGAACGCCACGAAGATCTCGCAGCAGCCCGTCTGCTTGGAGCCAAAGCCGCCGCCGATGCGCGGCTTAATGACCTGCACCTGCGACTGCGGGATGTCGAGCGACTGCGCGACCATGCGGCGCACGTGGAAGGGCACCTGCGTGGAGGTGGTCACCGAGATGCGGCCGAACGCGTCGGTCGTCGCGAAGGCGCGGAAGGTCTCCATGGGCGCGGTCTGCGTGGCCTGGCTGGTGTAGGTGCGCTCAAAGACGATGTCGCTCTGGGCGAACGCCTCGTCCAAGTCGCCATAGTCGCTCATGCCGCTGCATACCAAGTTGCGCGGAACGTCGCCGCCCTGCGGGAACATAAAGGTCACGTCGCCCTCGGGGTGGACCACGATGTCGTTATCGAGCGCCTTGGTAAAGTCGAGCAGGGGCTCGAGCACCTCATAGTCGACCTTGATGAGCTTGAGCGCCTTGTCGGCGGCCTCCTCGGTTTCGGCGGCGACGATAGCCACCTCTTCGTTTTGGTAACGGACGAGATTCTCGAGAATCAGGCGGTCGTAGGGACTCGGCTGCGGATAGCTCTGGCCGGCGATGGTAAAGCGGCGCTTGGGCACGTCCTCGTAGGTGTAGACGCCCACCACGCCGGGAACCTTCAGAGCGCGCGACGTATCGATTGAGCGGATATTGGCGCGGGCATAGGGGCTGCGCTTGAGTTTGACGATGAGCGCACCGGCGGGCACCATATCACCGGTGTAGACGGGACGACCCTCGAGCAGGGCCTTCGAGTCCTTCTTGGGCTGCTTCTTGGTGATCTGCTTGTACGCGACACCGTCGGAGCTCGTCTCGTTGACGGGCAGCTCGGGCATCTCAAAGCCCACCTGCACGCCGGACTCGTTGAGGAAGCGAACGATGGCGCGCAGCTGGCTCTCGTAGCCGCTGCAGCGGCAGAGGTTGCCGGCGAGCTGGCGCGACAGCTCCTCGCGCGTGGCGACGAGGCTCGGGTCCTCCTTGGCAGCGCGGGCAAGCGCCAGCACGTTCATGATGAGGCCGGGGGCGCAAAAACCGCACTGCTCAGCGCCTTCGGCAGCCATCGCACGGGCCAGCGCCTCAGACTCGGCTTTGAGGCCCTCGAGCGTGGTGATGGTGTGGCCCTCGACGCGAGCGGCGGGAACCGAGCAGCTCAGCACCGGGTCGCCGTCGAGCCACACCGTGCACAGGCCGCAGTTGGTGGTTTCGCAGGCGCAGCGCACCGACGCACAACCCTGCTCGCGCAACAGTGCAAAGAGCATGGTGTCGGGGGCAATCTGAACCTTGACCTTACGGCCGTTGAGCGTAAAGGAAAGATCGATGAGTTTGGCAGCCATTAGCGCACCTCGCTAGAATCGACGCCGGGCACGCGGCGGCAGGAATACTCGTCCGTGGCAAACTTGGGGATCTGCACGGTCTCGAGCTCGCGGGCAAGCGCGGCCGAAAGCTCGATGCCGGCGGCGCGGCGCACGGCCTGCACGGCAAGCGGGGCCGAGATGCGGCGGCGGTAGGCGGCCGAGCCCCACAGGTTGGTGCCGTAGCTCAGGGCGCGCACAGAAGCGGCCAGAGCGCGAAGCTCGTCCTCGGAAGGCTGCTCGGCAGTAAGGCCGCATGCCTCGCCCTGCAGCAGGGTCGCGCGCAGCGGGCGGGCGCCCACGGTGACATGCCAGCTGTTGTTCCACCAGGCGGCAGTGACGTTTAAGGAGGGGAAGTCGGTCGCGGCCTTGCGCACGACCTCGTAGCTCGCACGGTAGTCGTGCTTAACGACTACGATGTGCTCGATCACGTCGCGCACGTAACCCATGTCCACGAACTCGGCGAGCGGCACGCGGCCGGCGCCCGTCAGCTCAACATAGGAATCGAGCGCGAGGAAGGCAGTGAGCACGTCCGAGAAGCCAAAGCGGCCGTAAATGCTGCCGCCCACCGTGGCGGTATTGCGCAACTGCACGCCCACGATATCGTGGACGGCAAACTCAAAGACATGGTTGACAAGCGCGTTGAGCTCGGCATGACGCTCGAGCTGGCGCAGGGTACACATGGCACCGATGCGAAACTCGGTCTCGGTCTCCTCGATCTGATCGAGTCCGCAGGCCGAAAGGTCAATCGCCGTCGCGACGCGACGCGAGCCCAGGCGCATCCAAATGCCACCGCCCACAATCTTGTTGTTGCGGTTCTTCTGTAAGAGCTCATAGGCTTCGGCCGCATTTCCAACACGGACGTAGGTACCGAACTTGAGCACGTTCTCCCCCATCTCTTCACTTGTCCAGTACTTTTAAGTGTACCAAACGAGGGGCCGCACACCGTTTTAGGACAAAATCCACCCACCCATCCATAACTTGCGGTGATATACGGACTGATTAGCCGTTCTGGGGCGCTAAACAGTCCGTATTTCACCGCAAGATATGAGGAGTCCTCCGGGATAGAAAAGGCTCCCAGCCGGATAGCTGGGAGCCTCATCACATGCTATGTCGCGCGAAGATTTAGCAGACGCCCTGGGCGAGCATAGCGTCGGCGACCTTCAGGAAGCCGGCAATGTTGGCACCCATGACGAAGTTGCCCTCCTCGCCGTACTCCTTGGCGGTGTCGTCCACGTTGTGGAACATGCCGCGCATGAGCTGCTCGAGCTTGCCGTCGACCTCCTCGAAGGTCCAGGACAGGTGCTCAGCATTCTGGCTCATCTCCAGGCCGGACACGAGCACGCCGCCGGCGTTGGCAGCCTTACCAGGCATAAAGGCGACGCCGTTCTCCTGGAAGTAGGTCGTGGCCTCGATGGTCGTGGGCATGTTCGCTCCCTCGCCGACCACCTTGCAGCCGTTGGCGACGAGCGCCTGGGCGTCCTCGAGCAGCAGCGTGTTCTCGCGAGCGCAAGGCAGTGCGATATCGCAGGGCAGCTGCCACACGCCGCGGCCGTCGCCCTCGTGCCACACGGCGTTAGGCTTCTCGTCAACGTACATGGCGAGCGTAACGCCCTTGTCGTGGCCGGAGCGCTTCTTGTTGTAGACGTGCTCGAGCACGGTGTAGTCGATGCCGTCGGGATCCTCGACCCAGCCGTGGGTGTCGGAGCAGGCCAGCACCTTGCCGCCGAGCTGGGAAACCTTCTGGACGGCGTAGATAGCGACGTTGCCGGAGCCGTGCACGACGACGTTCTTGCCCTCGAAGGAGTCGCCGCGGCTCTTGAGGTACTCGTCCACAAAGTAGGCCAGACCGTAGCCGGTGGCCTCGGTACGGGCGAGCGAGCCGCCAAAGGAGAGGCCCTTGCCGGTGAGGACGCCGGTCCACTCGTTGGTCAGGCGCTTGTACTGACCAAACAGGTAGGCAACCTCGCGGCCGCCAACGCCCAGGTCGCCGGCAGGAACGTCGGTGTTGGGGCCGATGTGGCGATAGAGCTCGGTCATGAAGGACTGGCAGAAGTGCATGATCTCGTTGTTGGACTTGCCCTTGGGGTCAAAGTCGGAGCCGCCCTTGCCGCCGCCCATGGGAAGGGTGGTCAGGCTGTTCTTAAGGATCTGCTCCAGACCCAGGAACTTGAGCATGCCCAGGGTGACCGTCGGGTTAAAACGCAGGCCGCCCTTGTAGGGTCCAATGGCAGAGTTGAACTCGACACGATAACCGCGGTTGACCTGAACCTTGCCCTGGTCGTCGACCCAGGGAACACGGAACATGACGATGCGCTCGGGCTCGACGAGGCGCTCCAGCAGAGCGGCCTCCTCGTACTCGGGGTGGGCGTCGAGCGCCGGCTGGATGGTGCCGAGGATCTCGGTCGCGGCCTGGATGAACTCAGGCTGCTCGGGATAGCGGGCCTTGAGCTCTTCGAGAACTTTCTGCGTGTAGCTCATGCTTCCTCCAATTGATGGAAAAGAAAAGTGTCGTTCGAGGCGCCCCATGCGCCGCGAGCTTTATCGAGTATGGATAATATCGCACTGTTGCGGCAAAGTTACGCATAAGCCGACGAGCGGATGTTTCGTTTTGATTACGATGCAGGTAGAAGCGTTTTTGAGTGCCTGACGTGCAAAACCCGTGTTTCAAACCTGTTTCGTCCACGTGTTCCAAACC
This sequence comes from Collinsella aerofaciens, assembly GCF_005844325.1. GTDB lineage: Bacteria > Actinomycetota > Coriobacteriia > Coriobacteriales > Coriobacteriaceae > Collinsella > Collinsella aerofaciens_G. Next base: position 14,412 of record NZ_SPFY01000004.1, read on the forward strand.
ACCACATTGGGGACAGGCACCTTTGTGGTGGTGTTGGTGGTTAGAGGACGAGCTGGTGGTAGTCGGCGGGGGTTACGCGGCCCTCGGTGGCGGCGCGGAAGGCGGCGAGGGCATCGCCCGAGAACGGCATGGCCCAGCACAGTCCGCAGCCGGCGGTGATGGAGCCGGGCAGCGGCATGATGCGCCCAGGAACACCGGCGGCAAGGCACAGCTGTTCGCATTCCATCACATCGAAGGTGCTGTCGAACGACACGATGATTTTGCGTTCATGGTCGAGAGCATCACCGGACGGGCCTTCGCGGTGTGCATCGCGATACGCCGCGGCGGCCGCTTCCTCTTCCGCAGTATGTCCACAGCCACCGCAACCGCAGGTACAGGGTTCGGACCCGTCGCAAGTGCAAGGTTCTCCCGTGTCGGGACAAATATCGTGAGACATGGCAACTCCAATCGTCTAGGCGAGTAACTCGGCCGCCGCAAACTCCTCGGGCGTATTGACGTTCTCGAAGCAGAGCGTCGAGCCCGCGGCCTTAACGATCTGCGGCTCATCCATATAACCAGCTTGAACGCGATTGATCAGGCAGCGAATGCGCTGGCGGTCGCAGGCGAGCAGCTCTTGGGCGGCCGGCGCACAAGCGTCACGGCGCCAGACGGCGCAAAGCGGCTCAATCCCCCGCTCCTCGCGCGGCACGCACACGTCGAGCGCCTCGGCCTCAACACGATCGGCAAGCGCGCCGATAAGTTCCGGCGAGACAAACGGCATATCGCAGGCGACGATCGCCACGAGCGGCAATCGGGCCGCGGCCAACGAGCTCGCGATGCCGCGCATGGCACCGGCGGGACCGTCGACGTCCATCACCACGCGGGGGCGCAGGCCATCAAACATAAGCTCCTCAAGATAGGCAAGCTCACTGGGACGCGAAGTCGTCACGACCAACTCGCCGGCAACCTGAGCCAGGCGGCACAGCACGCGCTCGATCAAGGGCTCGCCGCAAAACAACATTCGTGCCTTGTCACAGCCCATGCGCGAGGACATCCCGCCCGCTTGAACGACGCAAGAAAGATCGGCCCGTCTTACGGTAGTCATACGGCAAACCACCCCCATCGGCATGCTCAAAACCCGGCACGCGAAGCCAAATACCGTCGCCGAAAAAGCGGGCGGTACGGCAAACCTGTGCAAAAACAAAACAGCGCCTTTGCGGCACGCAGCAAGACCGCGAGCACAAAAGCGCTGGTAGCGTATGGCGGGAACGTATGTGAATCGAACACATCCAAGACGTTTTGCACGCCTCGCAACGGTTTTGAGGACCGCGGAGCCCACCGGAGCCCATCCGTTCCCAAGTGCGGCGGTATTTTACCAAACCGAAACGGCTCCATCCCAAAAAGACGAACAAGAAGTTGCGGTGGAATAGTTCCTGTATTTGCTGCCAAAGCCTCCAAATAGGAACTATTTCACCGCAACTGAGGAGGTGGGAGCGAGTGACCGGCCTAGCGCAGGGACCTCAGGCCGCCGGCGTCCTTGTCGAGCACCGTAAAGCGCACGGCATCCAGGTGCTCCAAGATGCTGATGGCACGTTTGCGCGACACACCCAGCGCCTCGCGCAGCACGCTCGTGGTGGCAGCACCGCCGGCTTCGGCGATGACGGCGGCGACGAGCTCGCGCGCGTGAGCCTCAGCGGCAGCGGACAGGGCAACGTCGCGCTCGACCTTAACGATCGAGCGGTTGAGCGAAAGCTCGCGCAGGGCACGCGTCATGGCGTCGCGGCCGAGCTGCAGCTGTTCGCCCACCTCGGGAAGCGCCGGTGCATCGAGGCCGGCTTCGTCCAGCAAGGCAACGATACGTTCGCAGGCCTCGCGCACCACACGCGCCGCGGCGGCAGCGGAGTGCGGGTCGAATACCTCGGCACCCTCGGCGGCGCACACGCCACGCGAGCAGCCCTCGGCAATCAGAGCCGCGGCAACGACTTCATCGGCGGCAGGCCACGCAGCATGGGCGACGGCGCCGGGCGTAAAGCCCGTCTCCTTAGGAGACGCTGTGTGCATGGCTGACAGGGTCGCCGCCAGTGCGTCCATCGCAGCGTCGAGCACAGCGGCATTCGTATACAGCGTACCGCCCGAGCCGGCAAGCTCGCGAACAACACCTCGCGCCACCAACCCGTGCAGTGCGGCATCGACCTCGCCGACACCAAGATCCAAAGCCTCGGCAACATCAGCCGTCGTAACCGGCAGCGTCTGCAGCGCCAGCCAAGCGCCCACACCGCCCGCGATATCGCCGGACTCAAGCGCCGCATACAGCGCACGCTCTCCTTCGGCAAGCTCGCGCGAGCGACGGCAGCGCGAAAGCAGCACGCGCCCGCCGCCAATAAGCATCACGGGCGAATAGGACAGCACCACGGCATGGTCCCCGGCGCGCAGCGGCAGCGAGTTTTCCAAGCGCACCTGAACAATACGGGTCTCGCCCACCGCCATGGGGGCCTCACCCTCCATGAACATGATGCGACCGACAACCTCGGCTGTACCCGCCATCACGTGCACACGCGCACCCGACTCGAGCACACGCGGCTTGGCTCCCTCGCGACCCAAATACGTAAACGCCATCATAAATCGCATCGTCTGGCCAAAGCGGCCCGCCACACCGAGCATCTCACCGCGATCGAGCGCGGCGACGGCATCGCCCACCAAGTTGAGCGCCACACGCTGACCGGGCAACGCCCGCAGCGTATCGCCATGCACCTGAATCCCACGCACGCGACAGGCCGTACGCGACGGCAGCGCGACAAGCTCATCCCCCACCGCGACGGGCGCATCGTGCAGCGTTCCCGTCACCACGGTACCGGCGCCCTTGATCGTAAAGCAACGGTCGATGGGCAGACGCGGTGCGGCATCGGTGAGCTCGGCACGAGCACGGCAGGCATCCCAGCAAGCGGCAACCTGCTCGTCGAGCGCAACCAGCAGGTTATCGATTCCCGCGCCGGTCTTGGACGACACGGGCACAATCGGCGCGCCCTCAAACACGGTACCCGACAAAAAGTCATCGACATCGAGCTCGGCAAGCTCGGTCATCTCGGCGTCGGCCAGGTCGCACATCGTCAGCGCGACCACCATATGCGTAACGCCCAGCAGCTCCAGCACATGCACGTGCTCGCGGGTCTGCGGCATCACGCCCTCGACAGCCGAAACCACAAGCACCGCCACGTCGATGCCCGTGGCGCCCTGCACCATGGCGCGCAAGTAATGCGCGTGGCCCGGCACGTCGACCAGGCCAACGATCTTGCCACTCGGCAGTGCCAGCTCGCCAAAGCCCAGCTCCACGGTCATACCGCGACGGCGCTCAACCTCCAGACGGTCGGGATTCTTGCCGGTCAACGCCTCGATCAGTGCCGACTTACCATGGTCAACGTGGCCCGCCGTGCCAACGATAACGGGACACTCTACCAGCGCTTGAACCTCACTCATCGAGCAATCGCCTTCTCAACGCACGCGACGAGCGTCGATGCCGCCGTCTCGATATCGCGGTCGCCAACGAGCGTGCGCACGTCAAACAAAATGCGATCGTGCGAGGTTCGCGTGACGACCGGCGTGTCGAAGTCCTGGACAAGCGAGCGCTTGAGCGCGTCGACTGTCAGGCGCTTGTCAACAAGACGCACGGCCACGCACATCGTGGGCAGCTCAACGGTAGGCAGCGAACCGCCACCGGGCGTCGAGGACTCCTCGACAATCTCCAACTCAACGGCGCACGGGCAACCCGCCTTATCGAGCCCGGCGGCCATGCGATCGCGGAGCTTGCGGGCACGACGCTCCAGATGAGCCTGCGGAAGCGTGAGCATGTTGAGTACCGGCACCTCGCGATGGGCCACATCCGCCCCGTCCATGTAAATGCGCAGTGTAGCCTCGAGCGCCGCCAGTGCAAGCTTACCCGGACGCAGGGCACGCATAAGCGGATGCGACCCGCAGGCCTGGACCAGATCGCGACGACCCATGATAATGCCCGCCTGCGCGGCGCCGAGCAGCTTATCGCCCGAGCATGACACGATATCGAGCCCCGCCGCGACCGAAGCCGGCGTGGTTTCTTCGCCTCCGCGCACCAAGATGTCGTCGGGCAACAGCGCGCCCGACCCCTGGTCCTCGTAGAACAGCAGGCCATGCTTGTGGGCCAGGGCGGCAAGCTCCCGAGAGCCTACCTCCTCGTGAAAGCCCTCGATGCGATAGTTGGAAGGATGAACCTTGAGGATCATGGCCGTATCGGGTGTGATGGCTTGCTCATAATCTGCCAGGTGCGTGCGGTTGGTGGCGCCGACCTCGACGAGTTTGGCGCCCGAAGCCGCCATGACATCGGGGATGCGGAAGCTGCCGCCGATCTCGACAAGCTCGCCGCGGCTGACGATAACCTCTTTGCCCGCGGCATGGGTCGCCAGCACCAGCAGCACCGCGGCGGCGTTGTTGTTGACCACGAGCGCGTCCTCGGCACCGGTGAGTGAGCGGATGAGCTGCGCGGCATGCTCCTTGCGCGACCCTCGCGAGCAGGTGTCGACGCTGTACTCGAGCGTGCTGTAGCCGCGCGCGACCTCGGCCACGGCCTTTGCCGCCGACTCCGCGAGCGGGGCGCGGCCCAAGTTGGTATGGATGACCACACCCGTGGCGTTGACGGCAGGGCGCAGGCTCGGCAACGCGGAGCGGTGCGCACGCCACTCGATGGCCGAGGCAAGGTCGCGCTTAGAGCGCGGGGCAGCACCGGCGCGAATGGCTGCGCGCTCCTCGTCGAGCTCGGCCGTCACGGCGGCATGCACCACCGCGTCGCAGGTCTCCCCCGCCGCCTTCACTACCGGCCACTCGGCAAGCAGCTCGTTGACGGAAGGAATGGCGCGCAGGCGGGCGCGTACCTCATCGGACATGTTCTGGCTATCGCTCATGTACGGCCTTTCAAAAGAAACGTGGATCAGTCGAATGCATCAGCTGAGTCAATTACTCGCTATTATCCTCGCGTGCCGCGATCTTTTCCACGCGAACGGCGTTTTCCTGGGTGAGCGCGGCGCCCGTCAACGGGTCCCAACGCAACGGTGTATGGTCGAGCGGGCCCACGCCCAGGGCTTGAGCGCCACCGGCATCGGCGCCAAACGAACGCCCACCGGGGGCGGCCGAGGTGAAGATGCACGCCGGATGCAGATAGGGCGTCGTCTCCACGCGCACGCGATCGCGGCCCATGTCGCTCACAAGCTCGACGACCTCGCCATCGGCGATACCCATGCGAGCGGCGGCATCGGCATTCATCTGCACGGCATCCAGATCCGATCCAGCCTCGGCGGCACCTTGGGCCGCAAGCCTGCGCGAGGTGTGCGACTCAAAGGGACGGTTACCGCTAATGAGGCGAAACATCCCCGGGGCAGGCTCCACCATGGGAGCGATCCAGTTGGGTACACGACCCAGACCGGCTCGTTCCCATACGTCGCTTGCCAGCGCAATTTTGCCGCGATCCAAGGGAATCACCGGCTCGCCCGTACGCGACGGCAACGCAACACCCGTGTCGGCCCAGCCGCGCTCCTTGAGCTCGTCCAGATTGATCCCAAAAGGCGCCACCTGGGCAGCCGCCAGATCGTCAGACGTAAACTGGAAGTACTCGCCCATGCCACACGCCTGCGCCAGACCGGCAAAAATCTCCCGACCGGGACGCGTGTCGTCATGCTGCACGGGCAGCACGGCGTTGCGGTAGAACACGCGCGCGTCGTTGACGCCCGCCACCGTTCCCACGCCGCGGTCGGCCTCCAGATACGTCACGTCGGGCAGCACGAAGTCAGAAGCGCGCGCTGTCTCGGACCAGCGAATATCAATCGTCACGAGCAAGTCAAGCTGCTGCAAAATACCCAACCAAGCCTGCGCATTGCCATAGCCCGCACCGGGGTTACTGGCATAGACGATGAGTCCACGCAAATCGCCGGCAAGAATCGACTGACCGATGGTCGTGCACAGACCGCGCACCGGATCGACCAGTGGATAGCGCTCGGACCCCAGCTTGGGCCCGCGCGGCACCGGCGGCGTCGCAAAGCGTGCGGGATCGAGGTCGCCCAACGCAAGCGGCGTGGGCGGGTTGAGGGCACCGCCCGCGTGTCCGATGCAGCCCAGCAGCACATCGACCAGACAAATCGCGCGCGCGGTCTGGGTACTGTTGGCATACGCGATACCGATGCCGCCATGAAAGCCCGCATCCACCACAGCGGCAGGCGCGGCGGCAGCGAGATCGCGCGCCGTGGCGACAATCTCTGCGGCCGGCACGTCGCACATCGATTCGGCCCACTCGGGTGTCCAAGCACTGGCCGCCTGCGCCAGCTCGTCAAAGCCTGTGGCGTAGCGGTCCACGAACTCGTGATCGTACAGGTCCTCGGCTACCAGCACATGTGCGATACCCAGCAGCAACGCCAAATCGCATCCGGGACGCACGCGCAGCCAGCGGTCGGCAAGCGCGGCCGAACCGCTGCGCCGGGGGTCAACCACGATGATCTTCGCCCCGCGCCGGCGCGCATCGTTGAGTGCGTCAACGGCTCCCATCGTCGACGAATCGACAATGGAACGCCCCAAATACATGATGCAATCGGTATGCTCCAGGTCGGAAGCGGGGCTGTAGCCCAGGCTGTGCTCCCAACCGGTAAGCCGGCTTACCTCGCAGGCGCCATCGGCACCGTATACGTTGGGCGAACCCAGCGCATGCATAAAACGAAACGCCCAGTAGCGGTCGAACGAGGGCACACCAAGTGTCATGCCCAGCGCGCGCGGACCATGCCCGTCAACAATCCCCCCAAGGCGCGCAGCGATCTGCGTAAACGCCTCGTCCCAGGAAATCGCATCGAACCCCGAGCCATCCTGGCGGCGACACATGGGGTGCACGATGCGGTCGCGCTCGTCAAACGGCATTGCCAGGCGATGCCGTCCGCGGGCGCACAGGGCACGCGCCGCGCACGGATGCCCCGGCACCGGCAGATCGGCCACCACACGCCCATCCTCAACATGGGCTGCAAAGGCGCAATCGGCATAGCATCCCCCGCATGTGGTCACCACGGCGCGACCGTCACGCTCCACAGCAGATGCCATCTCGATTACCCCTTTCGCAAGCCAAACACAACAGGCAAACAGCCCAGCAACGAGCCCCAGACCCAAAAAGCCTCCCGCACGGCAACGCCCCGCGGGAGGCCCAACGTCAAACAGACGGCACCTTACGCCTCGGACTTCTTGGCGTAGATAAACCAGTAGCCGAGCGCGACCAGAACCGCGCCGCCCACGATGTTGCCCAGCGTGGCGGCGAACAGGTTAAACGCAATGCCCGCAGCATTGAGTGCATCAGCGCCAGCGACGTCGGCACCGTAACCGCATGCATGCATCACGGCGCCCATAGGCAAAAAGTACATGTTGGCGACGCAGTGCTCAAAACCGCAGGCCACAAAGGCGGCGATGGGCAGCAGAATGCCCACGACCTTATCGACCACGGTCTTGCCGGCGGTACCGATCCACACGGCCAGGCACACAAAGATGTTGCACAGGATGCCGCGGAAGAAGATCGTCACCCAGTCGATCGTCACCTTGCCGGCGGCGACGCTCACCATGGAATTGGCGACCGCCTCGCCGTTGAGCTTGTAAATGCCGGCCATATACACCAAAAAGACGATGAACAGAGCGCCGACAAAATTGCCGACCCACACGACGACCCATGCCTTGAGCATCTGAGCCAGGGAGATCTTTTTGCTCTTGAGCGCGCAGACCATAAGCGAATTACCGGTAAACAGCTCGGCGCCGCACACCAGTACCAGCACCAGGCCCAGGCAAAAGCACAGACCGCCCACGACGCGCTGGGCACCCCAGCCCAGCGTGCTGTCGCTCAAGAACACGGTAAAGAACAGGCCACCGAAGGCAATAAACGCACCGGCGAACATTGCCAACAGAAAGGCCTTTGCGACCGGCAGGTTGGCCTTGGTCACGCCGGCGGCCTCGGTCTTGGCCTCGATCGCGGCGGGCGCCAGGCAATCGGGAGCGGGATATTCTGCCTTGGAATCTGCCATGTCAATCACTTCTTTCCTAATCAGCAGGGACAAGCGCACCTATTGCTCTTGTCCCAAGCGGACAAAGTGGGAAAAGTCGTTGGCGGCCACGGCGTCGTACACGGCGTCGACGGCGTCAAAGACTTCCGGGGACATGGGGTTGTAGAACTCCGTGTCGCCCGGCTGAATCCCTATGAAGACGATATCTTCGCACGATTGCTCAATCTCTTCGATCAGAATCGACAAGGGAAGCGAATGCGTGGTGAACATCGACTTGCGCGCGACGTCGGTCTTATCGAGCAGGCGGATGGCACCGACGGGCAGCGCCATGTCGGCGGCATCGACCAACACTAGGCGCGGCGGACGCTCGCGCTTGACCTCGATGATGTCGTCCTCGGGCGTCTGACCACCGTCGATGGTGTACCAACCGGCGATGGGCGTGTCCTCCATCTTTTTGGAGAGCACGGGGCCAGCGGCATCGTCGGCGCGCAGCACGCTTCCCGCCGTGAGCACAATGCCCGCAAACGGGGCGTCGTTCACACGGCCATCCACAACGCGACCCATTACTGCAACCTCCCCGTCAGATACACGCCCGACACATCGCGCACGCGCTCAACCAGATCGCGAAACTTCATTAAGAACGCAACCTGCTGGGCATGCAGGCCAAAGTCGTTATCGAACACCGAGATGCCGGCCTTGGCCGAACCGCGAAAACCGCGATCGTCGAGCAGCGTGTCACAGGCCTCGAGCAGCGACGGCACCGCCGCCTTGTCGAGCTGGCACTCGCCAAAGGAGCGGATGGCCTCGAACTTGGTCTTGGCCTCCCCCTCCGGCAGCGCGTCGATAAGCGTATAGAACACGTTCACCGGCACCGACAGGCGCGGCTCAAAGCAGTCGAGCACGCCGGTGTGGTGGCCCACGGCGAGCGTGTAGTACAGCACGTCGCAGGCCTCCTGGGGAACGTCTTCCTCGGTCTCCACAAACTTACGCGTGAGCTCATAGAAGACCACCTGGTCGGGCGTATGGCCCAGGCAGGGGTCGGCGACGCCCTCGGCGGCCTCGTCGCTTGCGCGCGAGGCATCGCCAAAAGAGCCGCCGAGCATGCCGGGGCCCGCAAAGTAACCAGAGCGGTCCGTGAGCTCCATCTAGCGACCTCCGGCCAGTACCAGATCCTGTAACGCCGAGTACACCTCAACGCGGCGAGGATCATCCTGCTTGTCGATGAGCAGCGCCATGGCACCGCGGATATCGCCCTTGGGCGCGCCCTCGAGCGTATCCATAAACTCGTTGGCCAAGTCGCGGCCGTAACGGTAGCCGCTCATGGCGCGAGCCTCGCGCTCGATGGCAACGCGCAGCTTGTACGGCACGCCGGGGTGCAGGATATCGGCCTGCTCGCCGGCGGCCTCCACCGTGGTCTCGGCATGGAGCTTTTGGTCCAGCAGGCCAAGTGCCATGGCAAAGCCGTAGACGGTCTGCGCGGGGCTGGGCGGGCAGCCGGGGATGTAGACATCGACCGGCAGAATCTTATCCGTACCGCCCCAGACGCAGTAGTTGTCGTAGAAGATGCCGCCGGTGCAGCCGCACGCGCCATAGGACACTACGATCTTGGGATCGGGTGCGGCCTCAAAAGCGCGCAGGGCCGGCATGCGCATGGCACGCGTCACGGCACCGGTGTACAGCAGCACGTCGGCGTGACGGGGCGAAGGCACGACCTTGATGCCAAAACGCTCGACGTCAAAGACGGGCGTGATGGAACCGAAGATCTCGATCTCGCAGCCGTTGCAGCCGCCGCAGTCGACACGGTAGACGTACACCGAGCGCTTGATCTTCTTAAGAAGGGTCGCCTTGGCCTTCTCGATGCTCTCGTCGAGCTCGATCTTGGTCGGGCGGTACTGAAGCCGCTCGGGCAAAAGCGTGGGTTCGGCCATGGTTACTCCTCCTTCGTTTCAAAATCCATGATGATGCCCTCGACCGGTGCAGGACCGGCGGGGATCTCGGGCGCATCGGGGTTGAGCTCGCGGTCGATATACTCCGGGTTCACGCCGTGGCCGCCCAGATACTCCATGCCGGGGCCCTGGGGCTCACCGGACGCAAGCGTCTCGTTGGCAGCCATGCCGGCAGCGTTGCCGGTCTTTACGGCCGAGGCGGCGCGCAGGGCGTCGAGCTCGCGCTTGCACTCCTGGCACATACCGACGGTACGGGCAGCCTGCTCGGCCTCCATGCCGCCGGCCTTTTGCAGCAGGCGCTTGGCGTAGTCGATCTCCTTGTGCGGGGCAAACGGCTTGCCGCAGCGCGAACAGTGCTCGAGCGTGTAGACGCTCTTGCTGGTGAGGTCGTCCTTGCTCATGACGGCCAGCTCAAACTCCTCGGTGAGCTTGATGGCCTCCATGGGGCAGGCTTCCTCACAGCGGCCGCAAAAGATGCAGCGGCCATAGTCGATCGACCAGGTAATGGTATCGGCCGCAAGGTCGGTGTCCATGCGAATGGCATCGGCCGGGCACGCCACGCCGCAGGCACCGCAGGCGATGCAGAGCTCGGCATTGTGCTCGGGTTTGCCGCGCATGTCCTTGTTGGTAGGGAACGGCGCAAACGGGTACTTGACCGTCGCGTCGCCGGCCTTGGCGTTAACCTTCCAAAGCTTCAGCATATTAGAGCGCCTCCTCATCGAGCGGAGCGGCCATGGTGCCCTCGCCCGCAAGCGGCGACTTGTCGCGCCAGACGTTCTCGAACTGCTCCTTGTCGAGCACATGGTCGCGCTTGGCGGCGACATCGGTCACCGTCACGCGGTCGGTGCAGGAGTAGCACGGGTCGAGCGAGCCGACGATCAGCGCCGCGTCGCCCACGGTGTTGCCGCGGAACATGTAGCGCAGGACCGGCCAGTTGCTGTACGTGGCGGCCTTGGCGCGCCAGCGGTAGCACTTCTGGTTATTGCCGAGCATGGCCCAGTGCACGTCCTCGCCGCGCGGCGCCTCGGTGGCACCGATGGCGTACTTGTGCGGGGTGTACTCCCAATCCGTGGTGAGGATGGGGCCCGACGGGCAGTTCTCGAGCATGGTCTCGATCATGTCGATCGAATCGTAGACCTCCTGGATGCGAACGGCGGTACGGCCGAAGGCATCGCAGGTGTCGGCCGTGGCGGCGTGCATCTTTTGGATGTCCGGATCGGCGTAGCCGTCGAAGGGATGGTCAAAGCGCACGTCGCGGGCATAGCCCGAGCCACGCATGAGCGGGCCGACCGGCGAGAAGTCGCGTGCGATCTTGCGGTCCAAGATGCCGATGCCACTCGTACGCTCAATGAAGTTGGGCGTGGAGAGCAAGACGTCGACGAGCTCCTGAACCTCGGAGCGCAGCTGGTGGATGGTCGTGAGCGTGGAGAGCTTCTGCTCGGCCAAAATGTCGCGACGCACGCCGCCGATCACGTTGAGGCCGTAGGTCTTGCGGTGACCGGAGAGCTTCTCGGCCAGGTCCATGGACTTCTCGCGGACGCGGAAGAACTGCTGGAAGCCGGAGTCGAAGCCGGTGTAGTGCGATGCGAGGCCAATATTGAGCAGGTGTGAGTGCAGACGCTCGACCTCGAGCATGATGGCGCGGATGTACTGGGCGCGCGGCGGGACATGGATGCCCTGTGCGCGCTCGACGGCCTCGGCATAGGCCACCGAGTGGGCGCAGCCGCAGATGCCGCAGATGCGGTCGGCGAGGAACGTCACGGCGTCATAGTTCAGGCGCGTCTCGGCGACCTTCTCCATGCCGCGGTGCACGTAGAACAGACGGTAGTCGGCGTCGACGATCGTCTCGCCCTCAACGAACAGGCGGAAGTGGCCGGGCTCGTCGGAGGTGATGTGCAACGGGCCCATGGGGACAAGCGTCGTCTCCTTGCCCTTGGTATCGGCCAAGAACTCGTAGTTTTCCATGTCACTCGCGGGAGCGGGACGGAAGCGGTAGTCCATGGAGTCCTTGCGCAGCGGGTACAGGCCGCTGGGCCAATCGTCGGGCAGCACCAGGCGACGACGGTCGGGCAGACCCTCGGGGATCAGGCCAAACATATCGCGCAGCTCGCGCTCGCCCCACACGCAGGCGGGGACGAACGGCGTCACGGACGGGAACGTCATCTTGGCGGGATCGACCTCGGTGCGCACGGTCACCCAGCCGGGGTCCTCCCCCTCCATGGAGATGACGTAGTACACGGCGTAACGGCCGCACAGGCTGCGCTCATCGTTGCCGATGATCACGGGAATCCAGCCGTAGCGCTCGTAGTACAGGTAGTGGACGGCCTCGGGCAGCTTGTCCTGCTTGACGGTAATCGTCAGCTGGTCCTCGCACTGCCACTCAACCTTCTCGATGCAGCCCGGAACGGCGCGGCGCAGGGCCTCGACATGGCTCTCGCAGCGACGGGCATACACCTTGTTCTCAGTTTCAATCATTCGTTACTTCACCTCGCTCTGAGCGGTCTCGGTACCGAACACAGCGCGGTACATCGGCGTCGCGTGAAGTTCCTCGGTGCTCTGCTCGAGCACGATGCCGGTCGCGGTCTCCACACCGTGCACGAGGGGCAGCGGGGTGGCGATGCCAAACCACAAGATCATGACAGCCAGGATGATTTCGGGAATAAGCATGAGCGCCGGAGCCTCATGCTTGCCCATGCCCTGGGGCGCATGGCCGAATACCGACTTGAGTGCGATACGGGTGAGCGCGGAGATGGCCACGGTAAGACCGAGGGCGACCACGACGACCAGCCACATGGGACCGGCGGTAACACCGGCGACAAAAGTCAGGAACTCGGAGATAAACATGCCAAAGGGCGGGAAGGCGCCAAGACCGAGCAGCGCCAGGACGGCGAGCGCGGCGGTTGCGGGGGCAACCTCGACGACACCCTGAATCTTGGCCAGGCTACGCGTACCAAAGGCGTGCTGGATGTTGCCGGACACGCAGAAGGCAAGCGTCTTGGTAAAGCCGTGGAACACGCAGTGCAGCAGGGCCGCGGCGATACCCAGCGGGCCACCGATACCCAGGCACAGGGCGATAACGCCCACGTTCTCCACAGACGAGTACGCAAAGCGGCGCTTGAGGTCGTCCTGGCGAAACATCGAGAGTGCCGCCACCAAAATGGACAGCGTGCCGACGATCAGCAGCAAAAGCTGCGGATACTCGGCGCCCACGGCCTGGATGGTAAAGCCGTAGAAGCGCATGATCACAAGCATGGCGCACTTAAGCAGCACGCCCGAGAGCAGGGCCGAGACAGGGCTCGGGGCCTGGGAGTGGGCATCGGGCAGCCAAGTGTGCATGGGGAACAGGCCGGCCTTGGTGCCAAAGCCGATCACGATAAACGCAAAGGCGAGGCGCATGAGCGTCGGGTCGAACTGGTCGGCATACGGCAGCACGCACGACAGGAACGCGGCCTCGTGGGCGTTGGGAATCACGTCGGCGGCGTTGGCGTAGATCAGCAGCGTACCGAACAGGCCAAAGGCCACGCCGGCGGTGCAGACCATCGCATACTTCCAAGAAGCCTCGAGGGCCGTCTTGTTCTTGTAGATACCCACGAGGAACACGGTGGAAAGCGTGGTTGCCTCCACGGCGGCCCACGTGAGGATCATGTTGTTGGACAGGCACGCGAGCAGCATGGTGAACACAAACAGGCTAAACAGCGCAAAATACTGCTTGGCGCGCTCGGCGGGCATGGAGCCCTCCTCGATATCGGCCTTTACATAGGGCAGCGAGAACAGCCCCGTAAGAAAACCGATAAAGCCGATGAGCAGCACAAAGATGGCGCCCAGCGAATCGAGGTGGAACCACAGGCCAAGAGCGCTCGCGGTTTCGCCGCTCATAAGGACGTCGCCGGCCGTCATAATCGACAGCACCAGGACGGCTGCGACGGAGACCAGGTTGAGACCGGCAAACACGTTATAGGACGTGTTCTTGGGCAAAAACGCCATGACCAGCGAGAACACCAAAGGAGTCGCGAGCAGGGCGAGAATCAACGTTTCCATGGACTACCCCCTCAGCTCGGACAGGTCGCGCGCATCGAGCGAGTGGGAGTCGTCCCAAATGCGACGCACGACGATGGACATGATGATGACGGCAAAGATGGCGTCGGTGGCGATACCGATCTCGATGATCTCGGGAGCGGTGGGGGCCAAAAGCGCGAGCGTCACGTGGCTGCCGTTTTCCATAAGGCAGTATCCAAAGATCTGCTTCATGATGTTGCGCTGCGAGATGATGCAGGTGAGGCCCACGAAGAAGTGAGCGAAGCTAATAGCGAGCGCAGGCGTTGCGACCTCGGCCGTGGGCAGGCTGATCTGCGTCACAACGGCAAAGCAGATCGCGACCTCGACGGCGATGATGCAGATGGCCCACGCGGGCTTAAGGCCGGCCTTGAGCGATGCGTCGCTCGGCTCGCCCATCTTCTTGTATGCGCGGTTGAGGATGTAAGGGACCAGGACGACCTTAGTGATAAAGGCAGATCCGGCCCACATTAGCAGCTCCTGCGCACCGGTGGTGACACCGAGCGTGGCGAGAAGCCCCACGAGCACCAGCGACTGCACCGCATACCAGCGAATGGCGTGCTTGATGTTCTTGGAGACGACCACCATGGTGGACGTGACAATCAGAAGGCCGCCAAGGATGTTGACGATCGAATAACCCATGTCGTTCTACCTCCTAACCGATCCAGCTGGCCGAAAGCGGGCCGCTGACGATGACCATGATGATGAGCACGATGAACACGAACGCCATCGCGCGGGGAAGCGGGGCTCCCGCAGCGACCTCTTCGCTCGGCTCGCCGGGCAGGCAATAGCCCATCCACTTGAGGAACCAGGCAAAGGTGGCGACGGTCTCGGCGACCATGATGCACACGAGCACCAGGATCGCCACGTTGCCGGCACCCACAGAAAAGCCGCCGGCGATGATCTGGAACTTCGAGAAGAACGTGTTCATGGGCGGCACGCCGGCAATGGCGAGCGCGGCGACACCAAAGCCCACGCCCGAGATCGGGTACTTCTTTACGATGCCGCGAAGCTTGGGCAGCATACGCGTACCGAGCGTAAAGGAGAACGAACCGGCGATCAGGAAGAACAGCGTCTTGGCGAAAGCATGGTTAAAGATGTGGCACACGGCGCCATCAAAGGCCAGATGGCTGCCAAAGACCGAAAGGCCCAGACCAAAGAACACATAGGAGAGCTGAGCGATCGTGGAGAAGGCCAGCAGGCGCTTCATGTCCTTTTGCGGCAGGTACATAAGGAAACCAAAGAGCATGGTGACCATGGCGTCGATAATGGCGACCCAGCCCACGATCTCGGGAATCTCGCCGGCAGAGACGAGTGCACGCGCGAACACGCACACGCCGACCTTGACCATCGAGGCGCCATGCAGATAGGCCGAAACAGGCGTCGGCGCCTCCATGGCCGAAGGCAGCCACATGTACATGGGGACCTGCGCGGACTTGGCCCAAGCGGCAAAGAGCACCAGCAGAAGGACGATAGCCTTGAGCTTGGCGTCGAGGCCGGCAATCGCGGTGATGGCGAAGGTGCCGGTGTGGGCAAACACGATGGCGGCGCCCAGATACAGGCCGAGCGCACCGATATGCGTGATAATCAGGGCCTTCATGCCGGCCTTCTTGGCCGTAGGCGACATGTAGTAGCTGATGAGGCCCCAAGAGCAGGCACCCGTGATCTCAAAGAACACGAGCTGGCCCAAAAGGGTCGAGCTGTACACGAGGCCGGCCATGGCGCCGATGAAGGTCGCGAGGTACGCGTAGAAGCGACGACGTGGTGCGTCGGGATGCTCACGGTTATTCTCGCTCATATAGGGAATCGAATAGATCACGACAAGCAGGCCGATACCCACAAAGGCGGGCGCGAGCAGCGTGCTCATGCGATCGAAGGTGAATCCCATGACGAGGGTCTGCCCAAACGAGATCAGGGGGACCTGCGTGTCGGGCATGCCGGCACCAGCGAAATTCGCGGCGAGGGCGATGGTGCAGACCGTCGAGACGGCGGCACCCAAAACGCTGAACCACTTGGCGTACGGACGGGGGAACAGGGCGACGAGCACCGAGGCCACCATCGGGGCCGCGATAGCGACCAAGCCGAGAAGGGACAGACTGACTGCAAATGACATTGTTTCTCCCTTCTCCTACACGCCGACGACCACGAAGACAAACGCCAGAACGGCGATGCCCACGACGGCCCAGGTCTGATTGCCAAGCACCTTAAAACGCGAGCGCGAGCAGGAGTTTTCGATCACGCCGCATACGACAAAGTCGATCAGGCACTTCACCAGGAAGATGACCGCGCCCAGAACGGCAGCGGCGCCCACGGTCGCTGGCTCGCCCCAGGGGACGAAGATCGCGCAGAACCAGGCGACGACCAGGACCTGCTTCATGGACATGGCGAGCTTGGCCATCGCAAGCGACGGGCCGGAAAGCTCGGCGAGCGGACCTTCCTGAAGCTCCTGCTCGGCCTCGGCCTGATCAAACGGCAGCTTGCCGAGCTCCATGTAGCAGGCAATCGCAAAGGCGATGCCGGCGAGGATCACGGCGACCGGCGCGTCTATGGCGCCCGTCATGATGTGCTGGCCCATGGTGGCGATGTCGGTGGAACCGCAAACCAGGGCGGCGGCAAACAGCGCCAGCAGCATGGACGGCTCGATGAGCACGCTCATGAGCAGCTCGCGAACGCCGCCGATACCGGCGTAGGCGTTGGATGAATCCACACCGCAGAGGGCGAAGAAGAAGCGGGCGAGCGCCAGGCTGTACATGATGGTGATGGCGTCACCAAAGACCGGGATGGGGCTTTGTGCCGTAAAGAGCGGCAGACCCATCGCGAGCATAAAGGCGACGGCGAAGAACAGCGGCGGCATAATGCGCAGCGCAAAGCTCGCGTCCTCGCTCTGGGACTCGGGGCGCGCAAAGAGCTTGGCCAGGTCGCGGTAGTCCTGCATGATGCTGGGGCCGCGACGGTTGTGCATCTTGGCGCGGATAACGCGGCCGAGACCGGAGAAGAACGGCGCGACGGCCATGACGACCACGCCCTGCAGAACGGCAAGTACGATGTTGTTCATGCTCTCCCCTCCTTAACCCATTTGCACGGCGAGCACGAGGAACACCACGAGTGCCGCGACGATGTAGCAGATATAGATGCTGTAGTTGCCGCCCTCGAGCTTAGTCGCGAGGTCGGCGAGCTTCTCGACACCCTTATGCGGGGCATCGACGAGAACCTTGTCGGGTACGGGCTCCACAGCCTCGGCCACACCGGTGAGCTTCTGGAAGAAGCGCGCGATGGACCAGCAGACGGCCGTGCAGCGGTCGCGCAGCGTGTAGAGCGGCTGCATAAACCAGGACACCTCGGAGGCAAAGGTCGTGGCCACGACGGGCATATGCTCGTTGGGAGCATAGCCGCATGCCCACGGCTGGGACTTCTGCACCTTACCGACGGTCTTGAGCTTGCGATAGCCGCAGGCAAGGCCGACGAGCACCACGAGCGCAATAGCGATCGCGGGCGTGGAGGTGACAGCGCCGGAGTACTGGTTCATGAGCTCCATGCCCTCGGCGGCAAACACGCCACCGTACGGATGCAGCACGGACGCGGCGACATCGACCAGCACGGGAGCGATCACGGGAGCACCAATGCCCAGCACGACGCAGATGGCCGCGAGCAGGCCCTGCGCAAACACCATGGGGGCGGGAACCTCCTTGGCATTGGCCGCGGCCTCGGAGCGGGGCGCGGAGGCAAAGGAAACGCCATAGGCCTTGACAAAGCACGTGACGGCCAGCGCGCCGGTAATGGCAAGCGCGACGGCAGCGAACACGGCCACGATCATGACGGCCTTGTCACCCTGCATGGCGGCATTAAACAGCGACTGATAGGTAAACCACTCGGACACAAAGCCGTTGAAGGGCGGGATGGCCGAGATGGCAAGCGCGCCAACGAGGAAGCAGATGGCCGTTGCCGGCATACGACGGAACAGGCCGCCCATCTTCTCCATATTGCGCGTACCCGTGGAGTACAGCAGTGCACCGGCGCCCAAGAACAGCTCGCCCTTAAACATCGCGTGGTTAAACGTGTGGTAGAGGGCGGCCATCAGAGCCAGGACGGCGATGCCGACCGAGTTGAGCGCCATAGCGGCCATGGAGGCGCCGACGCCGAGCAGAATGATGCCGATGTTCTCGACGGAGTGATAGGCCAGCAGGCGCTTGATGTCATGCTCCTGCAGGGCGAAGGCCACGCCGAGGACCGACGAGATCGCACCGAAGACCATGACCATAAGGCCCCACCAGACCTGAACGCCCGAGGCGGAGAGCAGGTCGAGGCCCACCTTGAGGATGCCGAAGATACCGATCTTGATCATGCCGCCGGACATGAGGGCCGACACGTTGGACGGCGCCTCGGGATGCGCCTTGGGCAGCCAGCCGTGCAGCGGGATGATACCGGCCTTGGCGCCAAAGCCAAAGAAGGCGAGCACAAAGCACACGGATGCGACCGCGGGGCTAAACTGCGTAGCGCGGAAATCCGCAAAGGCAAACGAGCCACCGGCGAAGTTGGTCATGGTGAGGAAGCTCGCCATGATGAGCACAAAGCCCACGTGCGCGATCACAAAGTAGAGCCAACCGCCATGGATGGAGTTCTCGTTCTCCTCGATCACGACCAGGAAGTACGAGGTCAGCGACATGAGCTCAAAGGCGACCAGGAACCAAAACACGTTGTCGGCGGTGATGACGAGCATCATGGACGCCACGAAGGTGTTAAAGAAGAAGCCGGCGCGGCCCTTTTTGCCCGGGTACTCATCAAAGTAGTTGAGACCGTAGATCGAACCGGCAAACGCAAGCACCGAGATGAGCGCCACGAACAGGCCGGACAGCTGATTGAGCAGCAGCTGGAAATGGGCAAACGGGAAAAACACGATGGTATCGACCGACGTGACATTGCCCAGCACGGCCTGGATACCGGCCACAAACGAAAGCACCGCGGCGACGGCGCCGATAAGGCAGCCGGCGGTCTTGGCGGCGTTATCGGCCTTGATCAGCAGAACCGAGGCGAGCGCACCGATGCACGAGACGGCAAGCGATGCGATAAACAACGTCATGCTATCCATTGTTTACGCTCCCTTCTGCTTTCTCGGACAGGCCCTGGGCCACAGCGGTAACGTCGACGACGGGACCGTTTTCGATCGAGCGCAGGCGCTTGGCCTCGTCGAGCTCGCGATCGGCCGCGCCGCCCATGACGGTCAGTGCCTTGGTGGGGCACGCCGCCACACAATGCGGGCCGTCCGGATCGAAGGCGCACAGGTCGCACTTGACAGCGCAGGTGTACTGGCCAGGAGCCCACGTAAGCAGGCTGCTCAGGGACTTAGGATACGAAGGCGTCGGGTCGCACATGCCTGCGACACCGGCGATAGACGTGCCATCGGGATGGATGGCTCCGAAGGGGCACGCGATGGCGCACAGCCTGCACCCGATGCACTCCTGCTCCTTGACGTGGATGCGATCGCCATCGTGCTCGATGGCATTCACCGGGCAAACCTCAGCGCAGGGGGCACCCTCGCAATGGTGGCAGGCAAGGGCGGCCGAAATACCGCCGGTCTTCACGAGCGCCAGACGCGGCGTATCCTGAAGACCCTGCATCCGGTGGGCGTCGGCACAGGCGGACTGGCATGTTCCGCAGCCGATGCACCTCTCCGGGTTGATGTCGATGAAGCGGTTCATCCCCACTTCCTTTCAAAATAACGGGCCGGGCTCCCGAACGTACGGGACGCCCGGCCCAAAAAGCCAACGAGAACGGGACTACACGATTTGGTTCACGTGCGTCTCATCGTCGAACTTGGCGGCGCCGGGCTCAACGTCCTGGGGAGCGGCGGCATCCACCAGAGCCTGCTTGAGCTCGGTGTACTGACGCTCGACCTCGCCCTCGGCCCAGACCTGGTCGGCGATAGCGTCGACCTGGCAGGCGGAGAACTTGTCCTCGGGCGTATGCGAGACCGGGTCGACCTTGTGAATGGTCAGCTCGTTGCACTTGCCGATCCACCACTGGTAGGTCATATAGACCGTGCCCTTGTTGATGCGATCGCTCACGTCGGCGCGGCTGTATACCTGGCCGCGGCGGCTGTGAATCGAGACGATGTCGCCGTTCTTGATGCCGCGCGCCTGGGCGTCCGCGGGATTCATGCGGACAAAGCCGGGCTCGTCGGCGAGCAGCGCCAGCGTCTTGCAGTTGCCGGTCATCGAGCGGCAGCTGTAGTGGCCGACCTCGCGGACGGTGCACAGGATGAGCGGGTACTCATCGTCGGGAAGCTCGGATGGCGCCTCCCAGTCGTGCGCCATCAGGTTGGCGCGGCCGTCCTTGGTGGTGAACTTACCACCAGCGAACATGTCGGCCGTGCCGTGGTCGTTCACATCGGTGCTCTTGACGGGCCACTGGGCGTAGCCACCCTCGGGAGCCATCTTCTCGTAGGTTGCGCCCACAAAGTTGGGGCACAGGCTAATGCACTCGTTCCAGATCTGCTCGGTGTTGTCGTAGTGCATGGGGTAACCCATACGCGTAGACAGGTCCGCGAAGATCTCCCAGTCGTGACGGCACTCGCCCTTGGGCGGAACAGCCGCGTCAAAGTGCTGGAAGCTACGGTCGGATGCGGTAAAGACACCCTCGTGCTCGCCCCAAGAGGTGGCAGGCAGGATGACGTCGGCGAGCATGGTCGTCTGCGTCATAAAGATGTCCTGGCAAATAAACAGATCCAGCTCGGAGAGCGTCTTGCGCATTCCGGCCGAATCGGGCTCGGTCTGCACCGGGTCCTCGCCGTAGTTGTAGAAGCAGTGCACCTTGCCCTCGTCGACCAGGTGGCCCAGGTCGGTGAGCTTGTAGCCCTCCTCGAGCGGGAGCTTTTCCTCGGGCACGCCCCAAGCCTTGGCAAACTTGGCACGCACTGCCGGGTCGGTGACTTTCTGGTAGCCAGGGTACAGGTTGGGCAGCATGCCCATATCGCAAGAGCCCTGGACGTTATTCTGGCCACGCACGGGCGCGAGACCGGAATTGGGTTTGCCGATCTGACCGGCAACGCAGGCGATGGAGGCGATGGTGTGCACCGTCTTCAGGTTCTGCTTCTGCTGGCATACGCCCATGCCCCAGCCAATGATGGCAGAGGGCTTCGCCGTGGCGTACATCTCGGCAGCTTGGTGGATCAACGCGGGCTCGACACCCGTGATGTCCTGTACGGATTCGGGAGTGTAGTTCTTGATGGTCTCCCACCACTCGTCAAAGCCGTTCGTGTGCTCGGCGACGAATTCCTTGTCGTAGAGGCCATCGTTGACCAAGCAGTTGGCAAAGGCGTTGAGGAACGCAACATTGCAACCGTTCTTGATCGGAAGGTAGAGATCGGCGATACGCGCGGTTTCGATATGGCGCGGGTCGGCGACGATGATCTTGCAACCCTTTTCTTTGGCTCGCACGATACGCCTTGCGACGATGGGGTGCGAATCGGCAGAGTTATAGCCGAAGAGGAAAATGCAGCCCGCATCCTCCATACCGGGGATGGAGCATGACATGCAACCTGAACCAACCGTGTCCATCAGACCGAGGACAGTAGGGCCGTGTCAAGTACGGGCGCAGTTGTCCACGCTGTGGGTGCCGATGCACGCACGCGTAAACTTCTGCATGACGTAGTTCGCCTCATTGCCGCCGCCTCGCGAAGAGCCGGTGGTCATGACAGCGTTAGGACCATATTCGTCAATTATGGCCTGCATCTTAGATGCGGTGAAATCCAGTGCCTCGTCCCAGCTTACGCGCTCAAGATCCGCGCCCTTGGTGCGGCGGATCATCGGGTGCAGTACGCGAGGAGTCAAGATCTTGGTGTCGTTGATGAAGTCGTAGCCGCTCATGCCCTTAAGGCACAGCTCGCTCTGGTTGGTGATGCCGTTGAGCGGTTCGGTACCCACGACCTGGCCATTTTGGACCAAGAGGTTAAACTGGCAACCGGCGCCGCAGTACGGGCAAATCACTTTATGCTTCTCCATGACACCCTCCTTCCTTTCTCTGCTACCGAATACTCGGTACTTATTTGACAATCATTGGGCCTGTCGCCCGACGCTTACGCCTCGTTTTCGATGGTGGCGCGGGCACGCTCGGCAGTCAGTTCCGCCAGGCGCTCCTCGTCTACCAGGGTGAGGCCCTTGGTCGGGCACGCCTCGGCACACGCCGGACCGCCGGGACGGTCCACGCACAGGTCGCACTTGAGCACGAAGCTCTTGGTCTGCGAACCCACGCGCACGTCGCCCATCAAGACGGGGACCTGCGTGGTCGCCACACTCACGGCGCCAAAGGGGCAGGCCATGACGCAGCTCTTGCAGCCGATGCAGTTGTCCTCGTTGATGCCGATGCGATGGTTCTTTGGATCAAAGAACAAGGCGCCCGTGGGGCAGGCCTTGGCGCACGGAGCGTCCTCGCAGTGATGGCAAGCCACCGGTGCGGAGATCTCGTACGTACGCGTCACGCGCAGGCGCGGCGCGGCGATGTTGCCGGGAATATCGTGTGCCTCGATGCACGCCGCCATACAGGTTTGGCACCCAATGCAGCGTGAAGAATCAGCCACGACTCGTTTATTGCCCATGTTGTTCACTCCCTCCTGAATCCCATGCCGGAGAGACCCTGCCGACGTTGCCCCGGACCGCCCGTGGTCCGGCATCGGCGTATCGAGTGCATGCGGCGAAACAGGCACTTCGATAGAATTCCTCCAACGATATACAGGTTAAATATACGCAGTTGCAGGGGGCAAACTTGAGCATAGGCCCTGCAATACGGGTGTATTGCAGGGGTTTTGGCAGGTTGGAATTATTCTCTAGAAGCTATAAAGGTGAGTGTATTACATGCGTACGCCTCAGAGATTTTTATGCGCTCTCATTTTGGATGTACTACGCTTGTATTCGTGTTTATGGTTATCAACTTGAGTGAAATAAAGTAATCGTTATAAGATGCTCAAGTATCGGCACATGCCGCATTTGACCGACTATATTGCACGCTCATTAAGGGGGCCAGTGATGTCATCGACTCAAAAAAGAGCCATCCTGCAGGTGCGCATTCGCGAGGAAGACAAGCAGCATGCCGAGCATCTCTACGATGCCATGGGCACATCGCTCGCCGAGGCTGTCCGCTTATTTGTCGCGCAAAGCATTTTGATGCGCAAGCTCCCCTTTCAGCCGGTCGCCGTGCGCTCAAAGGACGGCACCGCCGCCTATGGATCGCTCAAAGCATATGGTGACCCCAATCGCCGCGCCGAGGAGCGCAATGCCTGGATTGAATACCTAGCCACAGAAAGCGATGAGTCGGTTTTGGGTCCCGAGGAAGTAGATATCCATGAGTAGCACCATCATCGACGAGACCGTCATCCTGCGCTACCTGCTTAACGACGACGAGGTCCTGTCACCGCGCGCCGCCAAGGTCATCGCCACGCGCACCGCTCGTGTCTACCCCGAAATCATCACGCGCGTCGTGGTCACGCTGCGCGACGTCTATAAGGTTCCCCGCGTTGAGATTGCCGCGGCCATGAAAAGGCTGCTCGATGACGTCATGGTCGACGAGCCCACCGTTGTCGCCCTTGCCGTCAAACTCTTTGGCAAGACCCATATGGACTTTACCGACTGCCTCCTTGCAGCCCGAACCGCCATCTACAACGATGATGTCGTGAGCTTTAGCAAGCCCATCATCCAAGGCATGATCGATTACCGCCGCAAGCGCCAAACCGTGGCCGACGTTCGCGACCGCGCCGCCGAAGCCCGCAGCCGAAGCACCGACTCCACCATCGACAAACTCCGCCATCACGGTCGCCACTAACCCCATCCCCACCTGAGTTGCGGTGAAATACGGACTGATTTATGCCTTTAAAGGCCACAACAGTCCGTATTTCACCGCAACTTATTGAAGGTGGACCGCGAACGATTTCGCTATCGGGAGTCTGCGTAGGGTTTTATTGTCGGAATGCCGTAACCGCGCATCATGGCACCGAACGATTCTACGTCGTAGGTGTCCGAGAGTTTGAAATGAATGACGTTGTGGCCCATGGCGCGAAGGTTCGCGTCGCGCATGAGGGCCGCTCGATACGTTTTTGCCGCCGCCCGCTCTGGATCATTTTGAGCCTCGTCTTCAAACTTGCCTAGCCCATGCAGCTCTGCCAGCGTCCATGAGCCGTCTGGCATCTGCCAGCCATAATCTGCTAGATAATAGCCAGCGTTTCCCGGTCGCGTTATCTCAACTTGAAGCTCGGGCGCGGCAACCCCAGCGAGAATCATCGCTGCTCTCGCCTCAGACTCGCCGCCATTGTCTGACCTGCCGTCCATATACTCAAAAACGTCAAAAGCACGCGCGATGCCATGCAGCCCTCGACAATTTGCCTGCGCATATGCTCGCAGCTCTTCGCGTTCGACATCGTACTCACGGGCCAAGCCATCGACATAACCCAGCGCATAGCGAAAGGCGCTCGATCGCGCGATATCAACAACCGTTCGACACGGATCCGTCAGTGTAAACAGACCAAGCCGCCACACTTCGCCCGGGCGCCAGCGCTTGTATTCAACGAACTCATACGTATCACGCCTTGTAGACCGTGGCAGCAGCACTTGCACTTTATCCAGAAGCGTATACGCCGAGCCGATGCCGTAGAGCAACGCTGCTGTCGCTCCGCAAAACACAGCATCCGGTTCAACGACCGCAATAGCGGATGCCAGCTGAAAGATACGATCTTCAACCCCAAGATTATTCCAATAGACCGGATCCGCATACACATGGTTGTAAAGACGAAGCATGAGCTCTTCCTGCATAAGCTCGCGCGCACGGCGTTCATCCCAAGGATCAATTGTTATAAGCAGCTGTCCATCTTGATGAATTCCAACGGCCGAGAATAGCATCCTTGCATAGGACTGCGGAAAATGTTTGCCTTTATCGAGCATGGCCAACCCCATAACCATCACGGCGGAGAGAATACCATTACGCTATCGCATGCTTCCGTCCGCAGGCCTTGCCAAAAGCTGACCAAAAGCTTGACGTCGCAGGTCAGAGCTTCAAAAAATATTTCCACTCTCGGTAGACGGTCGCTACGATCCTCCCAACGGCATCAAAATCCAACCTTACAAATAGTTGCGGTGAAATACGGACTACATGGGCCATAAAAGCCGAAAAACAGTCCGTATTTCACCGCAACTTAGGTGGGGATGTGGGGTCCCCGGCACGTTTACGAAAACGGCTCTGATCCCAAAGGGAATCAGAGCCGTTAAGCTATCTTATGGAGCGGGCGACGGGAATCGAACCCGCGTCATCAGCTTGGAAGGCTGGGGTTCTACCATTGAACTACGCCCGCAAGATATGGTCGGGACGACAGGATTTGAACCTGCGACATCCTGCTCCCAAAGCAGGCGCGCTACCAAACTGCGCCACGTCCCGAAGGTGTTGAGCAGCTAAGGTCTAAACCTTGCGTGTCCCAAAGCGAAGGAAATTATAGGGGAGACTCCCCGCCTGTGCAAGCGCAGAAACCCTAGCTCCTCGAATGTGCGACAAACTTGCTGTGGAGCAGACCGATCACAAACGCCACCACGGCAACCGGCGCCCACGCGGCTCCAATGTCCGCCAGCGGCAGCGCATCGAACGGCAGCCACGCACCCGCAAAGAACGCGTCTCGAACCGAGGTAATCACGCTCTGCACCGCGACAACGCCGCCGACCCAAACCCACACCTGCGGATGCGCGTCGCAAAAACCGTGCACCAGGCCCATAAGCACCAGCACGATGGCAACGGGATACAAGGCGTTGAGCATGGGCACCGAGAACATAAGGATCACGTCGAGGCCCACGTTGGAGAGTACGCACGAAAACGCCGCGAACACAAAGGCGAGAATCGCGAAGGGGCGGCGCATGGCCTCCTCGGAGGCCTCCGCTCCCCCCTCGATCACATACGTCTCGCAGAAGTAACGCGAGCAGCAGCTGATGAGGCCGATGCACACGTTCATGCAGGCGAGGAAGAAAATCGCAAATACCACAACCGTGCCGGCAAGGCCAAAGTGCATGGAGGCCGAACGAGCAAGAATTGCAGCGCCGTTGGTGGCGTCGGGCATCACGGTGCCGAGCTGCATACCGGCAAGCGCTAGGCCGCAGTAGATGATGGCCATGAGCACGCCGGCGATCACACCGGAACGCGAAATCTCGAAGGCCACGCGTTTGTCATTGGTAACACCCAACTCGTGGATGGTCTCGGCGATGATGATGCCGAAGGCGAGCGACGCAAGCAGGTCCATGGTCTGGTAGCCGGTCAAGAAGCCCTGCACGGCAGCACCGGCATCATAGGGAGCTTGCGGGGCGGCAGCCGGTCCCAGCGGCGAGATCACGGCGGCACCCACGACCAGCACGATGAGCGCAATGAGCGCGGGACCCGTAATGCGCCCGAGTACGCGCGTGATAACGCCCGGACGCAGCGTGAGCGCAAACGCGACGACAAAGAAGCCAACGGCAAACACCAGGCGAGCCGTGCCGAGTGAAACGCCCTCGGGCAGTAGCGGCACCAGCATCTCAAACGCCGTGGAACTCGTACGCGGAATGGCAAGGCACGGACCGATTGCCAGATATACTGCCGCAACAAAGAACTCGCCAAACTTGGGGTGCACGCGGCCGGCAAGCTCGCGCGCCGTTCCGGCAAGCGCCACGGCAATAAAGCCCATGACGGGCAGGCCGATGGCGGCGATGAGAAAGCCGAGCATGGCGACCGGCGTGGCAGAACCAGCCTGCAGCGCCAGCAGCGGCGGAATAATGAGGTTGCCGGCGCCAAAGAGCATCGAGAACAGCGCAATGCCGACGGTAACGACATGGTCGGAGCGCAAACCGCGCGGAGCGGATGAGGCCATATGCACACCTTTCGGGTCGAAACAAAAACGGGACGGGCAAAAGGCCCGTCCCGCAAGTATATACGCTCTAGCAGGCTAAATCGCGCAAAGCGTCAATCGCGGTGTCGACTTCCTCGTCCGTGTTGAAATACCCAAACGAGAAGCGGACGACGCCCTGGCGCTCGGTCCCCAGCGCGCGGTGCATGAGCGGAGCGCAATGGGCACCGGGGCGCGTCGCAATCCCCCACCCTTGCATGAGCGCGTCCGAAATCTCGGCAGAGTCGATATCGGCTACGTTGAGCGACACAATCGCAGAGCGCGCCTGCTGGTCAAAGGCACCGTAGAGCTTAATCCCCGGAATCTTGCGCACACCGGCAAGGAAGCGATCAGCGAGCGCACGCTCGTGGGCAGCAATCGCCTCGACCCCACCCTGGGCCTCGATAAAGTCGAGGCCGGCAGAAAGGCCCGCGATGCCGTGGCCGTTGAGCGTGCCCGCCTCAAGGCGCGTGGGCCACTCAAGCGGCTGCAGCGCATCGAAGCTGTGCACGCCCGTGCCGCCCATGGCCCACGGAGCCACGTCAATGCCCTCCGCCACGGCCAGGCCGCCGGTCCCCTGCGGACCCATGAGCCCCTTGTGGCCGGTAAAGCACACTATGTCGAGGCCCATGGCCTGCATGTCGACACGCGCCGTACCGGCAGACTGCGAGGCATCGACGATCACCAGCGCACCGGCCGCATGGGCGATGGCCGCCACACGCACAATGTCGACAGCGTTGCCGGTCACGTTGGAGGCGTGCGTCACAACCACGGCACTCGTACCGGGCGTGACTAGCCGCTCGAGCTCGTCGTAGTCGAGCACACCGTTTGCGTCACAGCTCGCATGCTCAACGGTCACACCCCGCTCCGCTGCCAGGCGGTTGAGCGGACGCAGCACGGAGTTATGCTCGAGCACCGTGGTGACCACGCGGTCGCCGGGGCGCACCACGCCACAGATGGCGGTGTTGAGCGCCGCCGTAGAGTTGGGCGTAAAGCACACATGGTCCGCCCTCGGGCAACCCAAAAGGCGCGCGAGCTTGGCACGGCAACCGTGAATGGTACGAGCGGCGTCGAGGGCACCCGACGTGGCGCCGCGCCCGGCATTGCCGAGCGAGCACATCGCTTGCGTCACGGCATCGATGACCGCCTGCGGCTTGTGCATGGTCGTCGCCGCGTTATCCAGGTAGATCATCGCACGACCTCCCACATGTCGATCACCGTAAAGCCCTCGGTGGGAACGCCCGCCGCGGCGAGTTCGCCGCGCAGCAGTTCCTCATCGGCAGGCAACGCCTTCCACGCCAAACCGCAGCCGGCAGCGACCTCCCCGGGCACGGGAATCGTCCGCCCGGGAAGACCGCGCTCGATGCACAGGGATTCACAACCCATGGCGGCCGCCGTGGTAGGAAACGTGATGACAAGCGCCGGGCGCTTCTCCCTCATGGCAACTCCAACCAATACGCTACGGGCGCACGACGCGCACGGCCTGCTCCATCTTCTCCACGATCACGTACATGTTGGTGACCTCGCCCACCGCAAGCTGGTCTTTAATGCCATAGTGGTCGAGGCAGGTGCCGCAGGTGAGAATCTCGACACCCTGCTCCGCCAGGCCCTTCAGGTCGTCGAGCACCGGCGAACCCTCGACGGTGAGCTTGGCACCGCCGTTGTAGAACAGCATGGTCGCGGGCAGTTCCTCCTGCTGCGTCACGGCAAAGATAAACGCCTTCATGAGCTTGTAGCCCAGCTCGTCGTCGCCACGGCCCATGCAGTCGGTGTAGACGGAAATGACGAGCTTGCCCTTGCCGGCGCTGGCATCACAGAAGGCAGCGCCATCCTGCTCGGGATCGGCCACGGCAACGGCGCCAGAGGTCGCCACGGTCACGTGCCACTCGGCGTCAGAAACCTTCTCGACCAAGGCCGTGCAGCCCTTCTCCTGCGCCATCTTGGAGATGTTCTTGACGGCGGTCTCGTTATCGACCGAGGTCACGACTGTGCCCTCGCCATCGAGCTGCTTCAGGGCTTTGAGCGTCTTGACGACGGGCAGCGGGCAGGCATCGCCCATGGCATTGACTTCAATTTTGGTAGACATAGTTTTTCCTTTCAAAAGGGACCGCCCAGAACAGTAGGCGGTCGCATAAACGGTTTTCCTTAATGCACAACGCGAACGGCAGGACCGCCCGGCACCGGCTCGCACACGCGGCCGATCGTAGCGGCAACGCGCCCCTCGGCATGTAAACGACGCGCAAGCTCATCCGCATCCGCCGCGGGCGCCGCAATAAGCAAACCGCCCGAAGTCTGCGGATCGTACAGCGCATCCAGCATGCCCGGCTCCAGGTCATCGTCGGCAGCTACACGCGGGCCAAAGAAGTCCTGGTTGCGGTAGGAGCCCGCGGGGATAATGCCCAGACGCGCCATGTCGAGCACCTGGTCAAAGAGCGGCACCGCCCCCGACGCGAGCTCGATTTGCACGCCCGAGCCCTCGGCCATCTCGCACGCATGCCCGATCAGACCAAAGCCCGTAATGTCGGTGCAGCCGTGAAGCTCAAGTCCCTCGGCCAGACGAATCGGAGCCTCGTTGAGGGTGCGCATCGAGTCAAACATGGCTGCGGCCTCGTCCTGCTCGATGAGCTCGCCCTTAATGGCCGTGGTGATAATGCCCGAGCCGATCGCCTTGGTCAGCAGCAGAACATCGCCCACGCGTGCGCCGCTGTTGGCGAGCATGCGGTCGAGCGCGACAAAACCACTCACGGACAGGCCGTACTTGGGCTCGTCGTCGTTGATGGTATGGCCGCCCGCGATGGAGCAACCCGCCTCGACGCACTTGTCGGCGCCGCCCGCCAGAATCTGGCCGGCGACCTCGATGCCCAGGCAGCTCGGGATGCACAGCAAGTTCATGGCATGGCTCGGCCGCCCGCCCATGGCGTAGATATCCGACAGCGAGTTGGCCGCGGCGATCTGGCCAAAGAGGAACGGGTCGTCGACCATCGGTGGGAAGAAGTCGATGGACTGCACGAGCCCCAGGTTCTCCCCTACGCGGAAGACGCTCGCATCGTCGGAGGTATCGAACCCTACGAGCAGGTTGTCGTTATGCACATTGGGTAAATCGCCCAGGACCTGGGCGAGGGCTCCGGGAGCCAACTTAGCGGCTCAACCGCTCGCGGCCGTCATGGACGTGAGCCTAATCTGATCGTCAGCCATCGATACCTCCTCTCATCGGTCAATCATTTTCTCCCAGTATACGCATGAATGCGAGCCTGCGGCGGATGCATTAATTGAGCGCCTGTGCGCGAATCGCCGCGCCAATCGCTCCGGCAAAGCGAGCCTGGGGCGAGGTGGTCACCGGCGACCCCAGCAGCTCGCCCAACCGCTCCACCACGAAGGCGTTCTCGCACAGGCCACCGGTCAGGTAGTACGGGGCGCCCGCGGCCTGCCCGGCCATGGTCGCCACGCGCGAGACCACGCTGTCGATCACGCCACGTGCAATGTTCTCGCGCGGCTCACCGCGACCGATCAGGCTGATGACCTCGCTTTCGGCAAACACCGTGCACATGCTGCTGATCTTGGTGGGCTCACCGGAACGCGCAAGGTCGGCCATCTGCTGTTGGGAAATACCCAGACGGTCGGCCATGATCTCCAAAAAGCGCCCCGTACCGGCAGCGCACTTGTCGTTCATGGCGAACTTGGCCACGCGGCCACTTTTAAGCTGAATGACCTTGGTGTCCTGGCCGCCCACGTCAATCACCGTGCCGTGATCGCCAAACAGGCGCACGGCACCGGTGCCGTGGCAGGTGATCTCGGTCACGACCTTGTGCGCATAGGGCACGGCGACACGGCCGTAGCCGGTCGCGATCACGCGCACGTCGTCGGCAGCCACGTCATAGTCGGCTGAAGCGAGCTCGCCGCGCAAGCGCTCGGCCGCATCGACCGACGAATACCCCGTCGGCATGACGCAGGTCCACGCAATGGCGCCGTCCGTCTCCACCACTGCAGCCTTCGCGGCCGTCGAGCCTATGTCGATACCAATGCCAGCCACGGCATCCTCCTTCTATGCGGCAAAACAACTATCCCTTTGCCGCATTTGTCCTACAGGGTTTCGATAAAGGCGGCGATGCGGGTCTCGATCTGGCCCATGTCACCGTTGCTGTAGTCGGTCTCGATCTTCATATACGGAATACCCGCACCCTCGACGGCCTCCTGCATGCGCGCGCTCTCAACGTTGAAGGTGTGGCACGCCTGGAGCACGCTCTCTACCACGCCATCGACATGGTACTTCTCGCACATGGTCAGCGTGTTCTCCATGCGGCCGTCGTTAGGCGTCATGACCGAGCAGTTGATATCCAGGTAGCGGTCGGCGATGGCGCGCAGAATGTCGGGCGCGTCCGGGTCGATCATCATAGCCGCCGTGCGCTCGCCCGAGCAGTCGTCCATGCACACGACCACGCCGCCGTTGGACTCGATGGTGCGGCCAATCTTGTTGATCACACCGCCCACCGGGCAACCGGTGATCAGAATGCGCTTGGCGTCCGCCGCAACCGGGCGCTCGCCCGCGTCGTAGGCCTCGCGCAGCATGGCGACCTTTTGCTCCAGCTGCTGCGTATAGGCCTCAATATCAAAGCTGAACGTACCGGCAAACATAGTGCTCATCAAGTCGACGCCGCTCATGGCCGCCGGCTGATTGGCCTGCAGCGCAAACATCTCGAGCTGGGCCGCACGCAAGCGGTTGCGACGACGGACGGCAGCACGCAGGTCATCGTCGGTAATCGTGATGCCGTAGAAGCCCTCGAGCTCCTCCTTGAGCAGGCGGCACTCCTCGTACCAGCCTTCACGCTCGTAGGCGCGATCACGACCCTGCGGAAGATGCAGAATGTGCGTGCGCTTGAGCTCGTTGAGTAGCTCGTACATCTTCTTCTTGCCGTCGCAGGTGGTCTCGCCGATGATCATGTCGCTAAAGTACGTAAACGGGCACTTTTGCGAGTAGGCAAAACCGTAGGTCGACTTGATGAGCGGACACAGATTTGCCGGCAGCACCTTCTCGGCCTCGGGAATCACCTCGTCGGATGTACCGCACAAGGCCACACTTGCAGCGCCCGCGGCATCGATGATCTCGAGCGGCGTATAGCTGCACAAAAAGCCGACCAGGCGATTGCCCGCCTGCTTGTAATCCTTAACGCGAATAAACGCCGCCTTGCGCTGCTCGTTGAACTCCTCAAACGTGGATGGCAACGGCTGCTCCATATTTTCCGACATATAACTCCTTAACAAACCTTTTAACCAACCAAGGAAACGGCTTTCCCAGGTGCCCGAGGTTGCCGTGAAAAAGGAGCGCCGCGTACTTTGGTACGCAAGCGACGGTTTGAACGGCAAGATCGGGTGCCTGGGGAAGCCGCCGGGACGAATAGTCCTAAATGGTTTCCAAGAAAGCCTCAATCCTGGTTTGCAGTTGGCCTGCATCCTCGCCGGCGTAGTCGGTCGTGATGTGCATAAACGGAATGCCGGCCTCCTCGGCAGCCTTCTCCACGGCAAACGACTCCATCTCGTAGAGCGTGCAGAACTGCAGGGCCACGTCGACGATGCCGTCGGCATGCAAGTCCTTGGCCATCTGGACAATGTCCTTCATACGCTGATCGTTGGGCGTAAAGACGGCGCAGTTAATCTTAAAGTAGCGCTCGGCGATGGCGTCGAGCATCTCTTCGACCGTCTCACCGGACTCGTCGACCAGGTCCTTGTAGTAGCGCGAGCCCGTGCAGGACTCCTCGCCTACCACAACGCCGCCGGCCTTCTCGATGAGGTTGAACAGCTTCCAGTTGGGCACGGCCATGGGCGTGCCGGTGTACAGGATGCGCTTGGTCCCCTTGGGCGCCACGCCCTCGCCGGCCTCAACGCGCTGCTCGCACTCGGCGGCCATCTCGTTGATGGCTCCGGTCAGACGCGGCGTATCGTCCATAAAGGCGGCCTGAACGGTCAGCAGGCTGTCGAGACCGCTGATGGGCGCCGGATCGGCAGCGCGCGTGGCAGCCAGACGCTGCAGGGCGCGACGCTTCTCGTTGACGGCGTGGATGGCAGCCTTCAGGCGCTCAGGCGTAATCGTGACGCCGCACTCGTCCTCGATCTTGGCGGCGAGCTTCTTGACCTCGGCCTTCCAGGTCACGAGCGTCGACTCGTCGTGCACGTTGGGAATATCCATGACGTGCATGTTCTTTTGCGTGGCAAAGAACTCGTAGGCTTTCTTCTTACCGTCGCAGGTGTTCTCGCCTACCACCAGGTCACTCGACTCAATGTAGGGGCAGACCTCGCCCAGCTTAAAGCCGGCAAAGCTCTTGATAAGCGGGCAGGTGTTGCGCGGCAGGTGCTCCTCGACCTTATCGGTTGCCCAATCGGCACCCGAGCACAGGCCCACGGGAATGCCGTCACAGGCAAGCACGATCTCCTCGGGCACGTACACGCAGAACGAGCCGACGATCTTGGTGGCCTCGCCGGCCTCCTTCTTGTCGAGCATCTCCTTAATACGGCCGCTGTGGATGTTGGTGGCGACAAAATCCAGGTAGGACGTGGACTTGGGGCGATTGTTCTGCGTCAGGAACATATCGCCGTACATCTGGCCCACGGCGCCCAGCAGCATGTCGTGGTCGGCAAGATTCATGCCGAGGCTCTCCCACATCGGATGGAAATCGAATTCTTCAGCCATGACGGTTCCCCCTCTCGAACCAAATACGGATAACTACGGTATTGCTGCACGGTGGGTGGCGAAAACCCAGCCGTGCTCAAACCCGGAATTTTGGGGAACCTGCTTTGCAGCTGATTATTTAGTTGTGCGTCGTCTCTCCCGGAGCCGTGAACATACCTGCTCATATGCGGCTCCGAGCCATATACAGGGCGCGCACGGCAACGCGACGCGAATATGTCTTATGCGGCATCGGCGCGCCCTCCTTTTCTCGTCGAAGGTAACTATATCAACGGTTGTCGTCAAGACGAACACCGTCGACACGCGTACGACAACGTTGGGATGTGAGCATCTCGCTGTCTGATAATTAATTATCAGACTGATAAGGTTTAGTCATGTAGAAATCGGCGAACGGCGAAGTGAAAACAAAGCGGTCGAGGACTACCTCCTCGACCGCATCGCACCCGCATTATCGGCAAACGAGATGAATCCTGCTTGCATCAAAATGCATGCGCAGAGTCTCACCCGCCTGCGGCAGCTCTTCCACGGGTACACTCACCTTATTCACCTTCCACTGCAGACGCGTGGGCGCATCAGCACGCGGCACGTCCAGCAGCACCAGCCGCTCAAAGCGCGAATCGCTCACACGGGCCACGTGCAAATCGTAGCTGTTGCGACCGCGCTCCGCGCGATTGTCAACATGGAAGTAGCTCGCACGAATACCGAGGTACGTCACGTTATCGGGAACCTCATGGCCCACGTTAAAGGTCATGCCCCAGTCCAGGGCTTCAACTTCCTGAGACCCGATCTTGCGCGCCCGGCTTGTGTTCTTGCAGCCCGTCAGGCGCAGCGCCGCCAGCGTCTGCGGACGGCGGACCACGTCCTCGACGGAGCCGATCTCCTCAACATGCCCGTCGTGCATCACGCAGATGCGCTGGCACAGGCGGCACGCTTCGTCGATGTCGTGGCTCACGTAGAGCACGGTGCGGTTGCATACATCGAACAGGTCGAGCATGTTTTGCTCAAGCGCGCTCTTGAGATACGCATCGAGCGCGCTCATGGGCTCGTCGAACATAAAAATGCCCGGATGCGCCGCCACCATACGGGCAAGCGCCACGCGTTGCTGCTGCCCGCCCGAGAGTCGCGCGGGGTAGCGATCGACAAAATCGGCCAGACCGAAAATGCCCAAATAGCGCTCGGCGAGCTTTTTGCGCGCGGCGGCGTCGCCAGCATCCTTTACACCGGCGCATACGTTATCGGCCACCGTCATGTTGGGAAACAGCTGATAGTTTTGAAACAACAGGGCGCATTTTCGCTCCTGGGGTGACAGGTTGATGCCAGCCGCCGAGTCAAAAAAGGTCACGCCGTTGACGACGATCTTGCCCTCGTCGGGCGTCTCCACGCCGGCAATGCAGCGCAGCGTGCAGCTCTTGCCGCAGCCCGAGGCACCAAGCAGCGCCACACGCTCCTCGCCGGCCTCAAGCTGCATATCGAGCATAAACCCCGGATAGCGCTTTTTTATGTCCAGAACGAGTGACATGGCCTATCGACCTCCCTGCATAGCGGGCTCATCGCGCATGAGCTCGGCCAGTGCCTCGCGATCGATACGCAAGGCATCACCGCCCGCCGGGTCGAGTGAATCGCCCTGTCCGGCGAGATCTTTGGCCTGCTTACGTTCCGCACGGGAAAGGCCACGCTCGCGGTATTTTTGCGAATGCGCCGTGTACATGTTGATGAACAGGATGACTAGGAAGCTGAACGCTATTACGACCACGACCCAAAAGAGGGCCACCGACGTATTGCCGCCCATCCATTCAAAGTAAATCGCAATGGGAATGGTCTGCGTAATACCGGCATAGTTGCCCGCAAAGAACAGGGTGCAGCCAAACTCGCCCATGGCGCGGGCAAAGGCGAGCACCGTGCCGGCGGCAATCGAGGGCCAGCCGAGCGGCATCATGAGTTTGGTGAAGATGCGTCGCTCGGACCAGCCCAGCGTGCGCGCCGCATCGAGCATTTGCGTGTCGAGGCTCTCAAAGGCGCCGAGCGCCGTACGGTAGACCAGGGGAAACGATACCACCACGGCAGAGATCACCGCCGCCGGCCACGTAAAGACAATCGAGACGCCGTGCGCGATAAGCCACTGGCCCACCCCGGTCGAGCGGCCAAACAGCATAAGGAGCAGAAAGCCGCAGACCGTGGGCGGCAACACCATGGGGATGGTAAAGACCGAGTCGAGCAGGCCCTTGATGCGACTCGAGGTGCCCATGGTCTTCCACGCGGCAAACAGGCCCAGCGCAAAGGAGATCAGCAGGGCAAGGCCGCTCGTTTTAATGGACACCCAAAACGGTCGGTAGTCGATGCCGCCCAATAAGGAGGCCAGAGAGGTCAAGGGCCCCTGCTCATCCCGCAACACGACAGACGATGCTTCTACCATTTGAGCGCTATCAAGCCAACGCGCGCCGCCTTTGGCATCACCCGAGGCTGATGCAATCACCACATAGCGGCCCCCATCCGCACCGCGCTCGTCAAAGCCATAGGTATACCCGCCGGCATCAAACGTTGTTTCCGCCGTGACATACCAAGGAAGATCCACGTCCCCTAGCTGCGCACCTCCCATACAGTTTGCGCTGTCGAGCTCACAGACGAGGGCCTTGAGACCCGATACGCACTCGTTGTTCTGCGGATCCAATCC
Organism: Collinsella aerofaciens; assembly: GCF_005844325.1. Taxonomy (GTDB): domain Bacteria; phylum Actinomycetota; class Coriobacteriia; order Coriobacteriales; family Coriobacteriaceae; genus Collinsella; species Collinsella aerofaciens_G. The sequence goes on from NZ_SPFY01000004.1 coordinate 50,656, forward strand.
ATACCTCTCGATCGCCTTGGGCGATATCCACACCACAACGCGATCGGCAGCAGGCGCCACTACAAGGTCCACGTCCTCGTCAACGGGAAACCGGTAGCCCTCAGGCTGGCCCTCCATGGCACGAGCGGTCCCCTTGGCCAACCGCTCAAAACCCTCGATCCCATAGGAAAGCCCATGAGCAGTCGCAGCAACCTGGGCCCCGTCCTCAGCGTCCCCAGCAAACGCAAATCCCGGCACCCAGCAAAGCGCGAAGGTCAAAGCACAGGCGACAAGGATGCGGAATCTATTAAGCACGAAAAGCTCCAAGCGAATATAAGGACGGAGTGAGACACAAAACGATGGAATTATCGCGCCAAGCCGCACTACGCGGAAAGCTCAAAGCCGTACTTAGCCCAAATCTTCTGAGCCTTCCTGTTGGACAGACAGAAGTCGATGAACGCCTTGGCTTCGTCGGCGTGCTCAGAGCTCTCGGCAACGGCACCCGGATACACGATGGGCTTGTGCGAATCCTCGGGACACACAAAGGCCTCCTCGATGCCGTCGTAGCGGAAGATATCGGAGCTGTAGACAAAGCCGGCCACGCAGTCGCCCGTGGACACATAGGCGGCGGCGGTACCAACTTTGTCGGCCAGGGCCACCTTTTCGGCGATCTCGGGCGCATACTCGCCGTCGTCGCCCTCGGTGCCGGTGTAGAGGCCCACGGAAGCCAGCGCCTGGTTGGCGTACTTGCCGGCGGGGACGGTCTTGGCGTCGCCAATGGCGATCTTACCGTCCAGGTTCGCGACGTCGGCGATGGCCTCGACCTTGGTGTCGGAGCCCTCGGCGCGAATGATCACGAGATCGTTGACGAACATGTCCTCACGCGTGTCGGCGTCGACGAGCTCGGCGGCCTCGGCGTCGTCCATGGTACCCTTGGAAGCGGTGATGAGCACGTCGACGGCGGCACCGGCGCGCATCTGCTCGACAAGGTCGCCAGACGCCTTAAACTGCGTGTCGGCAAAGGTGGTGCCGGTCTGGTCGGTGTAAAGCTCCTGAACCTCGGGCAGAGCCTTCTCGAGCGAGTTGGCGGCAAAGACCTGCAGCTCGACAGCCTTCTTCTTAGAGAAAGACTTGGCGGAGCCGGCATCGGAACCAGCGGGCTCGGACGTCTTTTTGCCCGAGCAACCGGCAAGGCCAAGGCCGGCGGCAGCAGAAAGCGAGACGAAACCGCGGCGTGAAACCATATCGAACATATTCAACCCTTTCGGATCTTGTGCCCGGGTACCCCACCGCGGGCTTTAATCTGCAATCAGATTATACTTCTGCGCGAATAATGAAAGTGAGAAATTATTCTCGTCAGAGAATATAGTTTCGAATTACCGTGCACCTCGGCGTCGCTTCGGCGGAAAACAAAGGCGGAGCAGCCGTTCAGGTCGCCCCGCCGCAGGTAAACCGCTTAGTTGGTATGTCCGCCGCCCGCTGTCATCTGAGCCGCATGCTCCAGCTGGTCTGCTATGGCCTCCCAGCTTTCGCGGGCGGCCTTCGTAGAACCGGGAAAGTTTACGACAAGTGTATGACCTCGTTGCATGCAAATAGCGCGCGAGAGCATAGCGCGGCGCGTCTTGGTCATCGAATACGCACGGATTGCCTCGGCAATACCCGGCACATCGCGGTCACAGACGGCACGCGTCGCCTCGGGTGTTACGTCGCGCATCGAAAGCCCCGTGCCGCCGCAGGTGAGCACGACATTGGCGTGGCACTCATCGGCGGCTTCCGCAATGGCATCACCGATCTCGCTGACGTCGTCACGCACGACCACATGCGAGGCGACCGTCCAGCCCTGTGCCACGATAAGCTCCTCGAGCGCAGCACCCGCCTCGTCCTGGGCAAGATCGCGCGTATCCGAGCACGTCACAATCGAAATCTTCAACTCCATAGCATTCCTCCTATAGCACCGTGCCCTCAGGCAGGTCGACGCGAACAACGTCCACGGCATCTCCCGCCTTGAGCTCGCACGGTCCTTCGTCAATACGCAACAGGCAGTTCGCACGCTGCATAGTTCCAAGCAGCGCCGAATTCTGTGTCTTAGCCTCGGTCACCAACAACTCACCGGTCTCGGGGTCGCGCAAAACCGTGGCGCGATCGAAGAAGCGGCGATGCTGTCGCTTTTTCACGCCGTGCGTGAGCGTCGCCTGCTGCACGGGACGCGTACCCTCGGCAAAGCCGCGCATCTTGCGAATCGCCGGGCGGGCGAGCATCTCAAAGCCCACATACGCCGCGGCCGGATTGCCTGAAAGCCCCAGGTAGGGCTTACCCCCGAGCAAGCCAAACGTGATGGCCTTGCCCGGACGCATCGAGATGCGGTCAAACAGCACCTCGCCCTCGCGCCGGACGAGCGCCGTCACATAGTCGTAATCGCCCGCCGAGGCGCCACCGCTCGTAATGACAAAATCGCACTCTCGCGTGGCGCGATGTACCAGCTCGGCAATCGCTTGCTCATCATCGGGCGCGATGCCGTAGAACACGGGCTCGGCGCCGGCATCGAGTGCCTCGGCCATCAGCGCCGAGGAGTTGGAATCGCGAATCTGACCACGCGCCGGTACCTTACTCGGTGCGACCAGTTCCGTGCCCAGCGAGATGATGCCCACACGCGGGGCAGCGTGCACCTTCACGCTCGCGTATCCGGCGCTCGCCAGCAGACCCGCGCCCGCCGGAGCCACGACCTCGCCGGCGTGCATCACAACATCGCCGGCATGGGCCTCCTCGGCAGCAGAGCGAACGTTCTCCCCTACCTTGGCCGGCGCCGAAAAGCGAACGTGCGAGCCCTCGTTGCCGTCACCGTCGAGCACATCGACGATCTCGTACTTCACCACGGCATCGGCACCCTCGGGCACCGGCGCGCCTGTCATGATGCGGACCGCCTCGCCCGCACCGATTGCGCCCTCAAACACATGGCCCGCGGCCTCGTGTCCGATAACGTCGAGCGTCACCGGCGCCTCGCCAGATGTCTGCACCAAGTCCGCCGAGCGCACGGCATATCCGTCCATAGCGCTGTTGGCAAACGGCGAGATATCGATATCGGCCACCGCGTCCTCGGCCAAGGGAAAACCAGCCGCCTGCCACACGGGAATCTCGACGAGATCGGTCGGAGCAACGTGCGACAGGACAATCGACTGTGCGTCCTCCAGTGGAATGAGTTTCTCTGCCATATGCACCTCTTAATGCCACGGCGCACAACAGGGGCGCCAATTCTTTATGCTTGTCTCAGTATAATCCCCCAACGCACGACCGCGACTCGGCCTGTACCCGCAAATACACCTGTCGGTTGCAGGCCGCGAAACAGAATGGAAACCAACCCACCGGCTCGTCGCGTTTACCGCGTTTTATAATGCTTGCGTTGCAACCTAAAAGAGGAACGTATGGCTCATAACGACAAACCCGAAAGCGCAAACAAAGCGCAGGATCATTCCCAGCCGCTCGACGACGGCGGCTTTTTCTCCCTTAATGACGTCATCACGGCAGGCAGGCATCAACTTACCCGCTCCGAGCATCTCTTGGCTGCCGACACGCGCCGCAACGCCCGCAACCTACTTGCGAGCGCTAAGTTGCTCGTACTCGTCGTCATCGTCTCGCTCGCCATGGGCGTTGCCGCTTGGGCGTTTTTGGCCTCGCTGAATATCGCGACCGATTATCGCGAGCACCACGTGTGGATTTACGCGTTGCTTCCCGTTGTGGGCGTTGCCACCGCATGGGTGTACAAAAACCACGGCCTTGCCGCCAAACGAGGTAACAACCTGGTCATCGACTCCGCCCTGGGCACACGCCTTATCCATATGCGCATGGCCGTCCTCACCTTCGTCTGCTCCACACTCACGCACCTAACAGGCGGATCGGCCGGCCGCGAGGGCGCCGCGGTGCAGATTGGCGGCACCATCGCCAGCAACATCTCGAGCCTCGCCCACCTCAAAAAGCATGACCACCACGACCTCATGCTCGCCGGCATCTCGTCGGCCTTTGGCGCCGTATTCGGTTCACCCCTCGCCGGAGCCTTCTTTGGCATGGAGATGTGCTTTATCGGCAAGATCGACTACACCGCGGGCGTCTACTGCCTGGTCGCCTCGTTTACCGGCTACTTTACATCACTTGCCCTGGGTACCGAGTACGAAGCGAATGTCATCGCCAGCGTTCCCGCTATGACGCCCACAACGGTCGTCATCGTTGTTATCAGCGCCATTATCTTCGGTCTGACGGCACGCCTCTTTGCCTGGTCAGTTCGAACCGTCAAGAGCCTGTACGGTCGCTTTATCACCAATTATCTTATTCGCGCACTCATAGGTGCACTCGTGGTTTTGGCCGCCTATGCCCTCCTCGACGCCTGGGACTACGCCGGCCTTTCCACGTGGCTTTCCGGCGCCGGATTTGCCGGCAACACCACCCTGGCGGACGCAGTCATCAAGTTGGTCGTCACAGCGCTCACCCTGGGCGCCGGCTTCCAAGGCGGCGAGGTCACGCCCCTGTTTGGTATCGGTGCGGCGCTCGGCGGCTGGATCGGTTGCCTCGTCGGAATCGATCCCAGCTTTCTAGCAGCGCTGGGCATGCTCGGCGTGTTCTGCGCCGGCCTTAACGTGCCTATCACCACCTGTATGATGGCCATCGACCTGTTCCACGGCACGGCAGCCGGGTTCTTTGTCATCGTGGCCTTTATCAGCTACCTAACCGCCGGACACCGCGGCGTGTACCCCGCCCAGCGCATCATCTCGCCCAAGCGCCGTTCGCTTATTGTGGATGAGGGCGGTACGGTAGCGGATGCTATCGAGCGCCACAACGACCTGATAGAGTAGACGTAAGTATTCGACGTGCAGCCACAATCGGGGGCAATTCGACCTGAGCGCGACCGCACCGTCACGTCATACGCCGGGAGTCGCCCCATGCACGCAACTGATTTTGGCCTCACGCTCATCATCGCCAACCCAGCCGCCCAGTCGGGTGCGGCGCGCGAAGTTGCCGAGCGCCTGCAACGCTTTTTGGATATGACCGCGCGCGCATCCCAGTTTGACCTGATGCTGACCGAGCGCATGGGACACGCCAAGGAGCTGGCCGCACAGGCTCAGGGCTATCGCACCGTTATCGCCCTTGGCGGCGACGGCGTGATTCACGAGGTCGTCAACGGGCTTATGACGCAAGAGGAGGACACCCGCCCCGCTCTTGCCATCCTACCCGTGGGCTCCGGCAACGATTTTGCCCAAACGCTCGGCATCGACGATTTCTCCGGTAAGGATTTTGGCGCGCTGCTCACCTGCGAGCTGCAGCGTCAGGACATCGGGCGCATTCGCTTATGGAACCCCACAAGCGGCAGCGGCGAGGCTACCGTTGAGTACTACGACCAGACGCTTTCGGTCGGCATCGATGCCGCCATCGGCCTTGGCACCACCGAGCTACGCAAAAAGACGAGCCTCACCGGCGCGCCGCTCTACACTCTTTCGGGACTTGAGCAGTTTGGCCTACGCTATCGCAATTACCCCATGACAGTCAGCTTTGACGGGGCGCCCGCCGAGCGCGTAAGGGCGATCATCATGGCGATTCAGCTGGGTCCTACCTATGGCTCGGGCTATCGCATCTGTCCCGACGCCGACCCCTGTGACGGCATACTCGACGTCTGCTACGCCTGCGGCCCCGTCCCTCGCGCGGTTGCCCTGCCTATGTTTCTTTCGGCCAAGGACGGCCACCATACCAAGTTGCCGCCGGTTCGCATGCGCCGCTGCCGCCATGCCGAGCTCACCTTTGAGGAGCCCGACTACCCCATTCAGGCCGACGGCGAGCCCGTTGTCGCCTCGCGCATCGAGGTCGACATCCTCGCCGGCGCCCTCCACGTCTGGCACCCCACCCGCTAACCCCACCTAAGTTGCGGTGAAATAGGGACTGTTTATGTAGCTAAAGCCGCAAAACAGTCCCTATTTCACCGCAACTTATTGATAAGATCATTCCTCCCCGCCCGGCTTGCGACGGTTGGCCTTTTTAATGGCGTTGAAGTGCTTGTCATTGAGCCTGCGCTGGCGAGAGCGCTGAGGCACCTTGGTCTTTACGCGTCGGCGCGGCGGACGGCCACGACGCTCAAGCTCTGCACGCAGCTTACGCAGACAGCAGATACGGTTCTGGAACTGGCTGCGGCTCTCGCGCGCCGTCACGGTAATTCCCGAAGGGATATGTTTCATGCGCACCGCCGAATCCGTCGTGTTGACGCCTTGTCCGCCCGGACCAGTCGCGCGAAACACCTGCACCTCGCAATCGCGCGCCAACTCCTCGGCCGACATCTCGGCATAGCGCGCATACTCGCGCCATCCCATCTTGTTCTCGTCCATATCAACACCTCCCCTCATACAAAAAATGTGACAAAGGGAAAGCCCTTTGTCACATCGCATACCAATCGCTTGTGTTGCGCGCTTAGGCGAAGGTGATCTCGCCGGTCTCGCAGTCCATATCGGCAATACGGGCCAGGCTCTCGACGCGGAAGCCGCGCTCGCGGAGCTTATCGCCGCCGCCCTGGAAGCCCTTCTCCACTGCAATGCCAATACCGGACACCTCGGCACCCGCAGCCTCGCAGATCTTGATAAGGCCCTCGAGCGCGCAGCCATTGGCCAAGAAGTCGTCGATGATCAGGACCTTGTCGCCCTCAGACAGGAAGCGCTTGCCAACGATGACCGGGTACTCCTTCTGCTTGGTAAAGGAGTAGATGGTCGTGGCATACTGCTCGCCGTCTAGGTTGATGGACTGTGCCTTCTTGGCAAAGACCACCGGCACGCCGCCAAAATGCTGGGCTGCAATGCAAGCCATGCCAATGCCCGAAGCCTCAATCGTCAGAATCTTGTTGATCTCGACACCCTCGAACAGACGGGCCCACTCGGCACCCATGTGGTCAAATAACTCAACGTCGCACTGGTGGTTGAGGAAGGCATCAACCTTAAGGACGTTACCGGCCTTTACGATGCCGTCATGGCGAATACGATCCTCAAGCTCCTGCATGGCGCAACCCCTTCTCGCGGCAACGATACCGCGCGATTAATAAACGTTGTTCGATAGTCTACCACGGACCGACCCCCGCCCGTCCCACAAGCCGCATCGCACCACAAACCAGTCTTTTTGGGACAATGCAAATCGTGGCAGACAGCCTCCCAACACGCTAATGGCGGGCGCGCATCTTCACCAAACGCACCATGGCAAGCGCAAAGCCCACAGCGGCCACAGCCATCAACACATAGAACACCGAACGGAAACCAAACAGGAACACATCCGGACGTCCTGCAACAAAACTGGTCACGGCCTCGCCCATCGCCACGCTCATCTGTCCATACAGGATATTCGACGCCACCGTAATGCCGATTGCCATACCCGCATAACGCGCCAGGCTACCCAGACTACCCGCAAAGCCAAGTGCCTCGCGCGGAGCCGAGCCCATGTACAGCGAGTTGTTGGGGCTCTGGAAAATCGACGTACCGCACGACATAAATGCGACGCAGCACACGATCACAGGGATAGAAGAGTGCTCGTCGAGCGTGCTTACTGCAAAGAGACCGCACACATACACGCCCAGGCCGACCGCCGTGGGACCCTCGCAGCCAACACGGTCCGAAACCGTTCCCGAAAGCGGGCCGATAAAGGCATTCACCATTGGCAGCGCCAAAAAGAGCAATCCGGAAATGTCAGAACCAAAGCCTTGGGCGTCCTGAAAATAGAACGGCAGAATAAACTCGGATGCGCCAATGCCAACGAACACGATGAGCATGCAGGCAAGGTTGATGGTGAAGGCCGAATTTGCAAAGCAGCGACGAGCGGCCTCGGCAAGGGGCATGGGACGTTCGCCGGCCTCTGGCCTAACATGCGGCAGCGTGTAGAGTCCCACGATAAACGAGATCACGCCAATGGGCAGGTTGATGAGGAAGATGCTCTCCCAGGGAAAGCTTGCCACCAGCATGCCGCCGAGCACGGGGCCACACATCATGCCGAGGGCCACAAAGGTCGCGAGAATACCCATGGCACGGCCTCGTTCGCGCGCCGGAAACGACTCGGTGATGATACCCATGTTGTTAGCCATGGCCGCCGCGCAACCGATGCCCTGAACAATGCGTGCCAGGATAAGAACCTCAAGCGAGGCCGAAAGGCCGCACAGCAGCGAACCGACCGAAAAGACGATGACGCCCAACTGGAACACATTCACCTTGCCGCGCACGTCGCCCAGACGGCCAAACGGCAACATAGCCACGCAAGTCGCAAGCAGATACACCGAACTTACCAGCTGAATGCGATCGAGGCCCACGCCCAGCTCCTTTTGCATCACGGGCAACGCCACGGTCACGACGGTCGAATCCAGACACGACATAAACGTCATGATGAGCACGGTAAACAGAATCGCCCATTTGTTCTTGCCATGGGTGTCGCCCTCAAGGGCAATGTGCTCGCGGCGCAGCTGCTCTGCGGTTTTCTCCATATCCATCCTTTCGAGTGGCGCAAGGCAAAAACGGGGCCCCAATCGCCAGCAAACAGCCGCGATTGGGGTCCCGCCTACGGAATCGAAACGAAAGGTCGCCGAAGCTTTCTGCCAGCATCGGCGCCTTATGCGAACGCTAGCCTAGCACTGCTCGAGTGCCTGCTCAAGGTCGGCAATCAAGTCGGCCGTGTCCTCGAGGCCGCACGACAGGCGTACCATATCGGCGGAGATGCCACAGGCGATGAGCTCCTCATCGTTCATCTGGCGGTGCGTGGCATTAGCGGGATGCAGGCAGCAAGTGCGGGCGTCGGCCACATGCGTGGCGATCTGGGCGAGCTTAAGGCTCTTCATAAAGGTCTCAGCCGCCGCGCGACCACCGTTAAAGCCAAAGCTCACAACGCCGCAGGTACCGTTGGGCATGTACTTCTGAGCGATGTCATAGTACTTATCGCCCTCTAGGCCCGGATAGCTCACGAAGCGTACCTTGGGATGACTCTGCAGGAACTTGGCAACGGCCAGGCCGTTCTCACAATGACGCGGCATGCGCACATGCAGGCTCTCGAGCGAGCTGTTCAGGAAGAAGGCCGCCTGCGGGTTCTGCATGGGGCCGAGGTCGCGCATGAGCTGCGCGGTGGCCTTGGTAATGAAGGCGCCCTCGCGACCGAACTTCTTGGCATACGTCACGCCGTGGTAGCTCTCGTCGGGCGTGGTGAGACCCGGGAACTTATCCGCATGGGCCATCCAGTCAAACTGGCCGTGGTCGACGATTACGCCGCCCAGGTAGGCAGCATGTCCATCCATGTACTTGGTGGTGGAGTGCGTAACGATGTCGGCGCCCCACTCAAAGGGACGGCACATCACGGGCGTCGGGAAGGTGTTGTCGACCATCAGCGGCACGCCGTGGTCATGCGCGGCCTTGGCAAAGCGCTCAATATCGAGCACGGCAAGGGCGGGGTTGGCGATCGTCTCGCCAAAGACGAGCTTGGTGTTGGGCCGGAAGGCTGCCTCGAGCTCCTCATCGGTGCAGTCGGGAGCAACGAACGTGCAGGTCAGCCCCATACGGCCCATGGTGTGGGCGAGCAAGTTGTACGTGCCGCCATAGATGGCAGAGCTCGCGACTACGTGATCGCCGGCACCGGCCACGTTAAAGATCGCAAGGAAATTCGCGGCCATGCCCGAGCTCGTGAGCATCGCAGCGGAGCCGCCCTCCATCTCGCAGATCTTGGCGGCAACCAAATCGCACGTGGGGTTCTGCAGACGGCTGTAGAAGTAGCCCGACTCCTCCAGGTCAAACAACTTGCCCATGTGTTCGGACGTGTCGTACTTCCACGTGGTGGACTGGTAGATGGGCACCTGACGCGGCTCTGCATCGCCCGGGCGATAGCCGCCCTGAACACACGTCGTACCGATGGTCTGCTTGCTCATATCTAGCTCCCTTGCCTGGGTTTTAGTTTAATTCGGTTCACGATACCGCTACCCCGCACCCCTCTCAACCCATCCCCAAGGTAGGTTATGGGACTAATTGATCAGGGTCATTTATCTCAAGCCTTGGACATTTGCTCGATAGATAAAAATGAGGCATACATGAAGCTCTCGATGATTACATGCACCGTCACGGGTACCATAGGCGGGTACACCGTGACCAAGGAGACAACGATGAAGCAAATCGATACGGCCCAGCTCGACATCACCGCCTGTCAGGCTCAGGCTGCCGAATACCACGCCCGTGGGTTTAACTGCGCTCAGGCCGTCGCCTGCACGCTCGCTCCCGCCGTCGGGCTCGACCCCCAGGTCGCCTTTACCCTCACCGAGGGCTTTGGCGCCGGCATGGGCGGTATGACCGAAACCTGCGGCGCTATCTCGGGCGCCGTAGCCATCATGGGCTTTGTAATGAGCGACGGCATGGAAAACCCCAAGACCAAGGGCCAGACCTACAAGCTGTCGCGCGAAATCGCCAAGCGTTTTGGCGAGAAGAATACGACGACCGTCTGCGGCACGCTCAAGGGCATCGGATCGGACAAGGGTCCGCTCCGCAGCTGCCCCGGCTGCATCGACGATGCCGTCGCGATCGCCTGCGATGTGCTAAAGCAGCTCGCCGAGTAAACGGCAGCAACGGAAAAACAAAGGCCGGCGTGCGCTTGGGATCCATCCAAAAGCACGCCGGCCGTCGCCGTTAGAACTCGGCAAATTCGGGAGCGCCGACCTCAATCTCCTCGCGCCCCGCCATAAGCTCGCGAATCTTAGCGCAAAATGACTCCTGCTCCCCCGCCTTAAACACCAAATGAATCGTCACGGCATCCGCGTAATCGGTATCCGAAACCTTGGCACCCGAATCCTGCGCCAAACGAAGCGCCTGCTCATACTGCGGATAGGCCACATGCACGTCAACAGGCACGACGCTTGTCATCTCAACGATCTGCCCTGCCTCCTGAGCCGCGGCCACCGCCGCCTGCGTCGCCGCGGTATAGGCGCGTACCAAGCCACCAGGCCCCAACAGCGTGCCACCAAAATAGCGCGTCACCACGCAGCAAACTTTTTTGAGCCCCGCACCGCGCAGCACCTCGAGCGTCGGCATGCCGCTCGTGCGGCTCGGCTCACCATCATCGCTCTGGCGCTCGCGCCCATCGACCAAAATCCACGCGGGAACATTGTGTCGAGCGTCGTAATGACGCTTGCGAACCATCTCGATAAAGGCATTCGCCTCATCCTCGGACTCAATATGGACCAGCTGGGCAATAAACCGGCTCTTGCGGTCCACAAACTCGCCCGAAGCCTCAATATTCGATTGCAGAGTAAAATAGCTGTCCAACAAAGCCCCTCAACAACAAGCAAAGCAACAAACAGCCTCAATAATACGGCAAAGACCGTACCGATAACCTCGGTAAAAAGAACGAAGCCACCTATGATTCCGTCAACGAAAGCGAGAACCCGTCAGCGCGAGCAAGGTGCCTTGAAAGACGAGGGCATTGACCTTATGGTCATGCCCGAAGGCTTGAAAGGCAGATTGCCGCGCTGACGGGTTCGCAGCGTCAGCAAAGTGCTGAGCGGGCCTATAAGCCGGGTTCTGTCGTGAACGGTCATTTATCTTGTCTGCACGTTACCGTGCAGCTCCACGCACGCTACCCGAACGCGGACCGGGCCGGCCCATAGCGTTCCTATTCGCGCTTGCTCCGGATGGGGCTTGCCAAGCCGCCGTGTTGCCACGACGCTGGTGGTCTCTTACACCACCGTTTCAGCTTTTCCCTTTACGCCTTGCGGCGCAGGTGGGAGTCTTCTTTTCTGCGGCGCTTTCCGTCGGATCACTCCGCCCGGCCGTTAGCCGGCATCCCGCCCTCTGGAGCCCGGACTTTCCTCACGCGTACTGCAAACAGCACATCGCGCGACCGTCTGGCCCACTCAGCAGTGCAAGAGTGTAGCACACCGTTGCCGCAGGCAATGGCACAACACAAGCGTTCGACACGATAAACCAAGAACCACGCCATGCAGTACAATAGGGTTGTCGATGGGCAATGTCGTCAGTCGAGACGCGACCGCGCTCCGCACCCCTCCGTCTACTCGGTGCGTTCCCGCCTCCTCCCCGAGGCGGGATGTCGGCATTTTTTTATTCACCGACAACCCAATAGCCTGTGGACAGCCCGGGTAGCATCGCGTGCATCAGCAGCGAAAGCAAAAAGGGACCCGTCCATTGCGAACGGATCCCTTAAAACAAGTGATCGTCAAACCGATTTACTCGGCGTCGGTCTCCTCGTCCTTCTTCTCGGAAGGAAGCGGGGTAACCTCGATCTCGACGCCCAGAGTCTCAGCAGCGGACTTCATGGACAGAGAGATACGACGACGGTCGAGGTCGATCTCCATGACCTTGACCTGAACCTTGTCGCCCACGTGGGTGACCTGAGAAGGCTGGTCGACGTGCTTGTTGGCCATCTCGGAGATGTGCACCAGGCCCTCGATGCCCTCGCCCAGGTCGACGAAAGCGCCAAACGGGACAAGCTTGGTCACAGTGCCCTCGACGATAGCGCCGACGGGGTACTTCTTGACCAGTGCGCGCCACGGATCCTCGGTGGTCTGCTTGAGACCCAGGGAGATGCGCTCGCGGTTGAGATCGACGTCGAGAACCTCGACCTCGACCTCCTGGCCGACCTTGACAACCTCGGAAGGATGGTTGACGTGGTTCCAGGAGAGCTCGGAAATGTGGATGAGGCCGTCGATACCACCGAGGTCGACGAAGGCGCCGAAGTCGACGATGGAGGAAACGGTGCCCTGGAGACGCATGCCAGACTTGAGCTTGGACAGGATCTCGGAGCGCTCGGCCTTACGGGACTCCTCGAGCACGACGCGACGGGAGAGGACGACGTTGTTGCGGTTGCGGTCCATCTCGATGACGCGGGCCTCGATGCGGGTGCCCATGTAGGAGGTGAGGTCCTTGACGCGACGGAGGTCGACGAGGGAGGCGGGCAGGAAGCCACGCAGGCCGATGTCGAGGATCAGGCCGCCCTTGACAACCTCGATAACCTCGCCCTCGACGTTCTCGCCGGAGTTGAACTTCTCCTCGATGCGGTTCCAAGCACGCTCGTACTCGGCACGCTTCTTGGACAGGACCAGACGACCGTCCTTGTCCTCCTTCTGGAGTACCAGAGCCTCGATGGGATCACCGAGTGCAACGATGTCTGCAGGGTTAGCGTCCTTGCGGATGGACAGCTCGCGGACCGGGATAACGCCCTCGGACTTGAATCCGATGTCAACGAGCACCTCGTCATGCTCGATCTTAACGACAGTGCCGTTAACGAGATCGCCCTCATCAAAGTCGGTAATCGTACCGTCGATGAGGTTGTTCATCTCCTCCTCGTTGACATCGTCAAGAGAGAAAATGGACGAGTTCTGAATCTCACTCAAAGGTGGACCCCTTTCGAACTACGGGGCCCCGATTGCTAGGACCTACAGAAGGGTGCGACAAGCACACAACGTTTAGGAACACTCGGGAGCCGACAGATACTAATGTGACGCTTATGCAATCACGTTCGTATAGGTTACGGGGAAATGAGTTCGATTTCAAGCGTGAACTGCGATTTTTTACTCGTGTGGAGACTTTTTCGTAATCTTATGAACACACGTCTCCGCAACTTGACGATAACCAGCCAGGCATTCGGCTTTGGGGTAAAGTATCCGGAGCCAACGATTCTAGATCGATTTTTCGAGAAAGGTGCCCGCGTGCTCAAAGCAGTCGTTTTCGATATGGACGAAACGCTTCTCAGCATCAACCTCAACGCGTTCATCCTTCGCTATTTTAAGGATGTCTCTTCGATGCTCGCGGATATCGGGCGCCGCAGCCGCGGTGGCACGATGGCGCGCCTCGGCACCATCCTGGTCGACCTCAACGCCAATCGCCGCAGCGGCACGGACAACCGCACCAATCTTGAGTTTTACCAAGAAGAGGTCGAGCGCCGATGCGGGATCTGCCTCTCCGATCCCCTCATCTACGAGGCGTTTACCTACTATGACCGCGAAGTTCTTCCGTACAAGAACGACGATATCATTAACGCCCACGCCATGCCGGGCGCACACGCCGCGCTCCAGGCCGTACAGGACGCAGGGCTGCGCTGCGCGCTCTTTACCAACCCCAGCTTTCCCCAGGGGGCCATCGAGTGCCGCATGGGTTGGGGCGACCTGGCCGACGCCCCCTTTGAACTCGTGACGCACATGGGAAACGCCACCCGCTGCAAGCCCGATGCCACCTACTATCTAGAGCAGCTTCAGGTGATGGGGCTCGAGCCACACGAGGTCCTTATGGTGGGCAACGATCCCAAGCGCGACTTCCCCAGTCCCGCCTGCGGCATTCAAACTGCCTATGTTGGCCAGGGAAAACCCGGCCGAGCCACCTGGCGCGGAACCATGGAAGACTTCGCCCGCGACTTTAACGCCGTAATCGAAGCCTTCTACGAACACCAAGTAGCCGACGAACTGTCGTAGGACCCCTCGCTCCAAACCAAATATCGCCGCAGGTTGAGCACAAGTCAGCGAAAATGCCCCTAAGCGAGCAATGTGCCTTGAAAGAGGAGGGCATAGGCCTTCTGGCCATGCCCGACGATTGAAAGGCAGATTGCCGCTTAGGGGCATTTGCAGCGTCGACTGGTTACGCGGTTTGGTAAAACCGCGTAACTAGCACACCTGGGTTTTGCCGATCATGATGTTGAGGATCTCGATGTCGGTGTCCTTCATGCCCACGCGGCCTACGTAGCCCATACTGGCGATTGTTTGCTCAACGGTATCTTGGATCAGGCCCTCGCCGGCGCGGAAGCCGCGACCCTGCATGGCCATATCATGGCCCAGAATCGCCGCATCGACGGCAGCCGAGATCTTGGCGGCACAGCTCGCCTTGGCGCCGTCGCACACGATGCCGCCCACGTTACCGAGCGTGTTCGAGACGGTCGCGCCAATCTGTTCGCGCGTGCCACCGCACAGCCAGGTAATCGCAGCGCCGGCGCCGCACGCAGCGCAAATAGCACCGCAAAACGCCGAAAGCGCACCAATATAGCTCTTGATATGCACGGCGATAAGATCGGACAGCATCACGGCGCGCACCAGGCGCTCGTGGTCGCAACGCAGGTACTCGGCATACTCCATGACGGGCAATGCGCAGGTAATGCCCTGATTGCCCGAGCCGCACACAATGGCGACCGGCAGCGCGCAACCGTTCATGCGGGCGTCGGACCCGGCGGCCGCACGGGCACGGGCGCGGCAGGCGACGTCATCGGCACGAGCACCCAGCAGCGTACGGCCCACCTCGGCGCCCCAAGCGTGCGCGAGACCCTCGGCACTGATCGCGCCATTCAGCTCAATCTGACGCTCAACGGCAGCGCGGGCGTCCTCAATGTCACCATCCTCGATAAAGTCGATGATGGTCTCGATCGACATGGGCGTGTCGGCGTTATCTGCCGCACGCTCGGCCACCACGCGCTCGGCGCAGGCGGCGCACTCCCCCGCCGACTTACCGCATACCGGAATACCGTCGAGCGTATGGCACGTGACATTAGTGTGGTGATCGGTAATCTCGACGACCGCGGTATGGCCCCCGGCCGTCGCAGTCACCTTGATGTAGAGGTTGGGCACACCCTCGACAAGCGACACATCGCAGTAGTCCGCATCGGCAAGCAGCTCGGCCACGCGGGCGCGGTCCGCGTCATCGACGCTCTCGAGCACCTCGAGCGCGCTCTTGGCGTCGCCGCCCACGGCACCCAGCACGGCCGCGGCCTCAATACCGTGCATACCGCCCGAGTTGGGCACGGTCACGCTCTTGACGTTCTTGATGATGTTGCCCGAGCAGGCAACATCCATATGATCGGGTTCGCAACCGAGCGTCTGGCTCGCCAGCGCCGCTGCATAAGCAACGGCAATGGGCTCGGTGCAGCCGAGTGCACAAACAAGTTCGCGGTTCAAAACATCGCAAAACGCGGCATCACGAAGGGAATCGGCAGGCATAGGTATCTCCTACTTGTATAACGGGCTGGGCTCTCAATAATAATTAGCTCTTTTATTTGATAACAATGCATCAAAAACCGCAACCCAGGTTCCGGTAGACGGCATTCAGGCGCAAACTGACGGCATTCATTCATGAGAAACCGGTCTTGTTGCATGCTAAAGCGTTTGACCAAAAAACGCCCAAGCGTTTACACAAAAGTCGCGCTATCATGCAGTCGAACGCGGTAAAACCTTTAGCAATCTCGCCGCACAGACCAGAGAGGAACTATCCATGAAGATCGGTATCGGTAACGACCACGCCGCCGTCGAGCTCAAGAACATCATCTCCGAGCACCTGAAGGAGCGCGGCTGCGAGGTCGTGAACTTTGGCACCGACACCTCCGAGAGCTTTGACTACCCCATCGCCGGCTACAAGGTGGGTAAGGCCGTTGCCAACGGCGACGTCGATCTAGGCATCCTGATCTGTGGCACCGGCGTCGGTATCAGCCTGGCTGCCAACAAGGTCGAGGGCGTACGCGCCGTCGTGTGCTCCGAGCCCTTCAGCGCCAAGCTCTCCCGCATGCACAACAATACCAACGTGCTCGCTTTTGGCGCCCGCGTCGTGGGCTCCGAGCTCGCCAAGATGATCGTCGACGAGTGGCTCGACGCCGAGTTTGAGGGCGGTCGTCACGAGCGTCGCGTTAACCTCCTCAACGAGATCGATCACACGCGCGCCCTTAAGATCGTCGACGAAGCCTAAACTATTCAGTGCCACAAGCTAACAGCAGGGGCCCGCTCGGAACACATGTCCGAGCGGGCCCCTGCATAGATTTTGGAATAAAAGGGCGCCGCGGATGGAGTTCCGCGGCGCCCAAGCCACACGCTAACAGCTTTAAGGAGTCAAAGCTGGTTTAGCCAAAGAAGCGCTTGATCTCAATCTCGGCGTTCTCCAGGCAGTCGGAGCCGTGGATCACGTTGGCGTTGACATCGACGGCAAAGTCGCCGCGGATGGTACCAGGAGCAGCCTCAAGCGGGTTGGTAGCGCCCATGAGGGTGCGCATCTTAGCAACAGCGGAGAGACCGGAAACGACCATCTTGACGACCGGACCGCTCGTCATAAAGTCGCAGAGACCGCCAAAGAAGGGCTTGTCGGCCAGATGGGCGTAGTGCTCCTCGACGGTAGCGCGCTCGAGCGTGGTCATCTCCATGCGCTCGATGACAAGGCCGCTGCGCTCAATGCGAGCAACGATCTCGCCGATCTTGCGGTCGCGCACGGCGTCGGGCTTAATCATGATGAAGGTCTTCTCGATAGCCATAAAAGTAGCCTTTCAAGTAGGTTCGCGCGTGCCCAAGTCCCATTCCGGCACCCGCCTGGACTGCATCGTAACAGAGTTTTAGCTGCAGTTAAACAAAAAGCTGTTTATTGAAACGTTGCAATTTATTAAAGCGCTCCATATGTGTCACTTCTGTTTCGAAGCCCGATTAGAGTACCATCCGACCGCCCATCAACTGCGCCGAACAGAGCAGGCGGTCGGTTGCCGCCCGCGAACGTATCCCCTTCACAACCTGCCCAAAGGTCCTACAGAAGTTCTCGACAAGCCCCTCCCCCATAGCAACAAAATACGGGCTCCCACATCAGCAGGCGCCCGTAAAGCGAAAACGATTTATCAATACATGGCCAAAACGGCTTCAGCCAAACCTCTACTTTGCCCCGTGACCCATCTCGACGACCTTGGTCAGCGATCCAAACACGCCCTCGTCAGCCACGAGCTGTGCCTCGGCACGCTGCAACTGCACGGCAACGGCGGCAGGAGCGGTGCCGCCCTCGGTCGTGCGCGCGGTGACAATCGACGGGATATCGAGCGCCTCGGTAATGTCGCGCTCAAAGAGCGGGCTTGCCTCCTGGAACACCTCAAACGGCAGGTCCTCAAGATTGCAGCCGCGCTTCTCGCACATCAGGACCAGATGGCCCACCACGGCATGTGCCTCGCGGAACGGCAGGCCACGCTTGGCCAGGTAATCGGCAACATCGGTGGCGGCAAGGTGCCCCACGCCGCACTCGCGCGCCATGGCATCCTCGTTGACGGTCCAAGTCGAAATCATTCCGGCCATAACGGACAGGCACTGCATGAGCGTATGGGCGGTATCGAGCGCGCCCTCCTTGTCCTCCTGCAAGTCCTTGTTATAAGCAAGCGGCAGGCCCTTCATGGTTACCAGCAGCTGCACCAGGTTGCCGTACACGCGACCGCTCTTGCCGCGGATAAGCTCGGCAAAGTCGGGGTTCTTCTTCTGCGGCATGATGGACGAGCCAGTGGAGTACGAGTCGGAAAGCGTGATAAAGCCAAATTCGGAGCTCGACCACAGTACGATCTCCTCGGAAAGACGCGCCAGGTGCATCGCCATGACGGATCCGGCGTAATGCAGATCGAGCAGAAAATCACGGTCGGAAACGGCATCGAGCGAGTTGGGGATCACGCCCGCAAAGCCAAGTTCGGCAGCCGTCATCTGGCGATCGAGCGGATAGCTCGTACCGGCAAGCGCAGCGGCACCCAGCGGGCAGTTGTCGGCAGCATCAAAGGCGGCCTTCAAACGCGTAAAGTCGCGCGCGAACATCCAGGAATACGCCAGCAGGTGATGCGACAGCAGCACGGGCTGAGCATGTTGCATGTGCGTGTAGCCCGGCAGAATCACCTTGTCGTACTTCTTGGCCGCATCCACCAGCACATGGCGCAGCTCAAGATTGGCCTCCATGAGCTCCTTGGCCAGCGCCTTGACGCCCAGGCGCGTATCGGTCGCCACCTGGTCGTTGCGCGAACGCCCAGTATGCAAGCGCTTGCCAGCCTCGCCGATGCGACGCGTCAGCTCGCTCTCGATGGACATATGAATGTCCTCATCGTTGATGTCGAAGGTAAAGTTGCCGGCATCGATATCCTGTTCGATTCCGGTCAGGCCCTTGGCAATCGCCTGCTCGTCCTCGGCACTGATGATGCCCTGGGCGGCCAACATCTTGGCATGCGCCTTAGAGCCGGCGATATCCTGCTTATAGAGATGTTTGTCGACCGGCAGCGACGCGCCAAACTCCTGCGTGACCTCGGCCACGCCCGCCTCAAAACGACCGCCCCAAAGAGCCATGGAACCGTCTCCTTTCTCCAAATACCAAAACAAGCGTCCAAAGCAATGTGCCCTGTCGCTAAAGCGATTTATCAACCGCTAGTTTTACACACTCCCTGCCGCGCGCGGGGCCATGTGGCTAATTTGCAAAGAAGTGACGCACCATGCACTTGGCGCCCAACGTCTCCCTCCGGATGTTGCCCTGCGAACCATCGATCCAGGCCTTCAGGCTCATAGGAACGTCCTCGACCCTTACAGCATCGAACTCGGGCGCGAGGGCAAGCAAAGCATGCGCGATAGCATTGAACATAATGGATACTCCTCATATATATAGGCACAGAGCCGCCAAATTGATAGAAGGAGCCCCGCCGGACAACCCCGGCGGGGCTCGGACTCAGCCGCAGACGCGGCATCATATATGCGGGCGGAACGTAGGGGCCACCGATGTTAAGAAGTGTCAGCAAGCATAACGAAAGGTAGGGACCCCGTGCGCCCGTTATGTATCACGCGGATGGGCCGCGCGGATACCAAGGGAAGGAGGCGCTAGGCCTGGGCAGCAGCAGAGCTGGGGCCCTGGACCTTTGCCCACGTCTTGAGCGACAGCGTATCGATCTCGATAAAGCCGGCGCTGGCCTTCTCGTCAAACGTGGTGTCGCGGTCGTAGGTAGCCAGGCCGTAGTCGTAGAGGCTGAAGGGACTCTTGCGGCCGACGACATGGCAGTTGCCCTTAAAGAACTTCAGACGGACAGTGCCGGTCACGAACTTCTGGGTATCGGCCATAAAGGCGTCGAGCGCGTTCTTGAGCGGGCTGTACCACTGGCCGTTGTACACGGCGGTGGCCCAATCCTGCTCGAGCTTGATCTTGGTCTTGAGCAGGTCGCCCTCGACGCAGATGTCCTCGAGCGCCTTGTGGGCGGTGATGAGCGTCAGGGCGCCGGGAACCTCATAGCACTCGCGGCTCTTGAGGCCCACCAGACGATCCTCGACCAGGTCAAGACGGCCAAAGCCGTTGTCGCCCGAAATCTTGTTGAGGGCGATGACGATCTCGGAGAGCTTCATCTTCTTGCCGTCGACGGCGACAGGCTTGCCGGCCTCAAACTCGATCTCGGTATAGGTCGGGGTGTCAGGCGTGTCCTCGGGGTTCTTGGTCATAACCCAAGCGTCATCGAGCGGCTCATTCCAAGGGTCCTCCAGGTGACCGCACTCGATGGCGCGACCCCACAGGTTGTCGTCGATGGAGTAGGGGTTGTCGTTGGCACCCTCGGGAACCGGCACGTTGTGGGCGTGGGCATAGGCGACCTCGTCGGGACGGCACTTCAGGTCCCACTCGCGAACCGGGGCGATAACCTTGAGCTCGGGGTCGAGGGCCTTGACGGCGGCCTCAAAACGGACCTGATCGTTACCTTTGCCAGTGCAGCCGTGGGCGACGTAGGTCGCGCCAAACTCGTGGGCGACCTCAACAAGCTTCTTGGCAAGCAGCGGGCGAGACAGGGCGGAGAGCAGCGGATACTTATTCTCGTACATGGAGTTTGCGGCGATGGCTTTGGTCAGGAACTCATCGGAGAACTCGTCGCGCAGGTCGAGCACCTGGCAATCGAGAACGCCCAGGTCGAGCGCCTTCTGCTTCTTGGCATCCAGTCCGGTCTCTTCCTGGCCCACGTTGCCGCAGACGCAAACGACATCGAGATTCTTCTCGTCCTGGAGCCACTTGACACATACGGATGTATCAAGACCACCGGAATATGCGAGAACGACTTTTTCCTTGCTCATGGCTGTTTCCTTTCGCCCTTGGTAGCTAGTTAGAACATCGGTCAGTTGCAAGTCATTTCAAGGTCATATACCGTGCAATATCAGGTTAAATAGCAAAAATCAGCACATACATGCCCTAGAAACATGCAGCAATGTCGTGCTAAAACCCAACGACCTCAAAATGACTCTGTTGAGGCAATTCGCCCCATGCGGACAGAGACGATTGTTATCGTCGTCGGGAAATTGCGCGCTGGCGTCGGATGGCATTGTCTGCAGTGGTGATGATCTTTACGAACTGCATCTGCCTCTCCTTTCACGTATCGCCGGGCGCAATTCAAATATCGTAAACGGTACCTTTTACTCGGTAAGCGGTTGTTTTTCCGTCTCCGTTTTCGATGGTCGCTATATTACGCTAAAGTGCCCGCAGCACAAGCGACAAATTCAAATTTCTGAAAAGTTTTTTCATTACTTTGTGAAGCGTGGTGCAAATACGCACCATTCCTGCGAAAATACGCTCGACTACTAGTTGATGGTTATAACGTCTGAAACAATCTCGAAACGAAAGGCGCATTTTTATGCAAACTTACGAATCGGACGCCAACATCGGCAACATTAAGATTCTCGCCGTCGATATGGACAAGACGCTGCTGACCGACGAGCGTGTGCTGCCCCAGGGTCTTGATGAGCGCCTGGACAAGCTCGCCGACGCCGGCATCGTATTCTGCCCCGCCAGCGGACGTCCCGCCCCCAAGCTCGAGGAGATGTTCGAGGGCATCAAGAACCGCCTCGCCTTTTGTCCCGACAACGGAGCGTGCGTGATCTATCGCGGCAGCTATATCTATAAAAGCAATATTGACGTGGAGCTGTATCAGCAGGTCTTGAACCGTGCCTCGGAGGATCCTCGCGCTGTCCCCGTCCTGTGCTGCTTCGACGAGTTCTACGTGCTTGCCCGCGACCATCAATACCACGACGAGATCAGCGTCTACTACAACACAATCAACTACGTAGACAGCTTTGAGGGCATTGATTTCGAGTCCAACAAGATTTCGGTCTTCTTCCCCGGCTACGACGCCGAGCCCGCTTTCCGCGAGACCTATAGCCCCGAGTTCTCGGACAAACTCTACGTCACCAACGCTGGGCGCGAGTGGATCGACTTTATGAACCTGGGCGTCGACAAGGGCGCCGGCGTCGCTCACCTGTGCGAGCACCTGGGCATCGATATTGCCGATGCTGCCGCCGTGGGCGACACCTACAACGACATCCCCATGCTGGAGCGCGTCGGTCACAGCTTTATCGTGGACAATGCCGAGGAGCACATGAACGCGCATGCCAAATGGCGCATTCCGAGCAACAACGACGGGGGCGTACTGACGCTCATCGACGCCATCTTGGCGGCTCGTTAACGTGGCTCGTCGGACCTGGCCGGGCGAGACGGGTAAGTTTTTCGTTCGGTCAGGTCCTGGGCTCGCTCGGAAAGCACATTAAGTGCTTTCCGGCTCGTGCGGAATCTACGAAAAACTTACCCGCCTCGCCCGGCCAGGTCCTAGGGTGACTTGCTTGCCGCCTAGATGGCGTCTTGGCGTCTAGATACTTGGCTGAATAATTATGGATGAAGGGAGTTCCTTGCTGAAAGGGACTCCCTTCTGGTTTGGCTGCTTTGGACCTGTGGCTGTTTTTCTATTTCGCGTCGGCCCAGGTTATGCCGGTGCTGGCTTCGGCGATTAGGGGGACGCGGAGGTCTACTACGTGCTCCATGACGTCGCGGACCATGGTGGTTAGGCGCTCGACTTCGTCGATGGGGCACTCAAAGTCCAGTTCGTCGTGCACTTGCAGGATCATGTGGGCGGCAAAGCCTTCCTCTTCCAGGCGGCGGCTTACGCGGGCCATCGCGATCTTGATGATGTCGGCGGCGGTTCCCTGCATGGGATGGTTCATGGCCGTGCGCTCGCCAAAGCCGCGGAGTTGCGGGTTTTTGGCCTTGAGCTCCGGAATATGACGACGGCGGCCGTACATGGTCTCGGCGTAGCCCGTCTGCTTGGCGCGTGCCACCACGTTGTCGAGGAACGTGCGCACGCCCGGGTAGGCCTCGTAGTAGCGGTCGATCATGTCGCGTGCCTCGGCCATCGAGATATGCAGCGACTGCGACAGGCCGTAGGCCTGCTGGCCATACACGATGCCAAAGTTCACGGCCTTGGCGCGACTGCGCAGGTCGGGCGTTACCTCGGACACCGGCACACCGAACACGCGCGCCGCCGTCTCGGCATGGAAGTCCTCGCCCTCGTTAAAGGCGCGCACCAAGTGCTCGTCACCTGAGAGATGCGCCAGCAGACGCAGCTCGATCTGCGAGTAGTCCACCGCCAAAAAGACGCTTCCCTCGCCTGCCGAAAACGCCGTCTTGACGGTACGACCCAGCTCCGAGCGCGTCGGGATGTTCTGCAGGTTCGGGTCGCTCGAGGACAGACGCCCCGTTGCCGTGATGGTCTGGTTGTACGTAGTGTGTACGCGACCGTCACCACGGCGTAGCGGGCCCAGCGTGTCCAGATAGGTGGACTTGATCTTAGACTTCTCACGCCAGTCCAAGATCAGACGCACGATTTCGTGGTCACGCGCAAGGTCGCTCAGCACCTTGGCGTTGGTCGAATAATAGCCGCGCTTAGTCTTCTTGAGGCCCTTGGTCGGAAGCCCCATCACATCAAAGAGCACGTGCGACAGCTGCATGGGGCTGCCAATATTAAAGGTCTCGTCACCCGCCAGGTCGCGAATACTGCGCTCAACCTCGGTAATCTGGGTCGCCAGACCCTCGGACAGACTGTGCAGACGGTCGGGGTCCACGAGCATGCCCGCGCGCTCCATCTTGGCAAGTACCGGAACGAGCGGCATCTCGATGCCATCGAACACGTTGGCGGCATTCTCACGGGCCATGCACTCGCGCAACGGTGCCACGAGCGCCAGCGTCAGAGCCGCAGTACGGGCGGCAGGCGCCGGAGCGTCCTCACCGGCACCCTCTGCGCCGCGCGCCGCAGGCAGCGCCATCTGCAGATACGTATCGGCAAGATATGCCTCATCGAACTCGGAGCGATCGGAATCCAGCAGATAGGCAGCGACCACGGTATCGAAGATACGCGTGGAATCGGTAGCGAGCGGATCCATGAGCTCGGGCTCAGAAGAATCGACGGGCGAAAGCTCGTGCAACAGCGCCTTCATATCCGGGCTCGCCACGCGACCCTCCATAAACAGACGCGCGAGCACGCCGGCAATCACGCCGTGAACGAAGTTGAAGCCCTCAACCTCAGCCGCCGCACAGCTGTCGCCCTCCTCGAGCGCGAACAGGCCCTTGGACGTCGCCAACCACAGCGTGCGCGTCAGTCCAAAGAGCGCGCCCTCTTCCTTGTCGTCGTCCACCACGGCGGCGACCCACTCGCCGGCATCAATCGCGCGGGAGACCTCAGCCGCAACGGCACCAAGCGCGTCGGCATCGCCGGCGGCTGCGCGAACCATAGCAGGTATCTCAACCACACTGGAGGCAGCAGTAGCCCCGCCCTCGCCGCCGACCAGCGCCAAGAAACGGTTCTGCATGGCGGTGATACCAAGTGTGCCCAGCGCCGCGGACACTTCGTCGGCAGAAAACGCCGGGAAGGACGTTTCGTCAAAGTCGAGCTCGACGGGCGCATCGGTGCGAATGGTTGCGACCTTGCGGCTCAGCAGCGCATCGTCGATGTGCGCACGCAGGTTCTCGCCCATCTTGCCCTTGACCTCGTCGGCATGCGCGATGACCTCGTCCAAGCTGCCGTACTGTGCGATGAGCGCGCTCGCCTTTTTGGGGCCGATGCCCGGTACGCCGGGAATGTTGTCCGACGTATCGCCCTTTAGACCGTAAAAATCGGGCACGAGCGCCGGCGTAATGCCGTGATACAGGTCGTCCACGCTCTCGGGCGTCATGATCGCCACGTCGGACAGGCCCTTGCGGGTCGAGACCACGTTGACGTGCTCGGTCACGAGTTGATACATGTCGCGGTCGCCGGTCACCAGCAGCATGTCGCAGCCGGCCTCTTCACCCAGGCGCGCCATGGTTCCCAGGATATCGTCGCCTTCCCAGCCCTCGGACTGCAGAATCGGCACGTTGAGCGCGGTGAGCAGCTCCTTGATCATCGGAAACTGCGCATGCAGATCGGGGTCCATGGGCGGGCGTTGCGCCTTATACTGCGGCAGCATCTCCATGCGCACGCGCGGTTTGCCCTTGTCAAACGCCACGACCACACCGTCGGGGTTAAAGGCATCGATCATCTTGAGAAACATGTTCAGAAAGCCGAAGATCGCGTTGGTGGGGCGGCCGTCCGGCGCATTCATGGTGGGCGGCACGGCGTGGAAGGCGCGGTGCATGAGCGAGTTGCCGTCGATAACGGCAAAGGTGCGGCGCTTGTCAGACATATTGAATACCTCGCTTTGGGCTGGGCACGGTTTGCTCACACCAGTTTACACGCTCCCCGCCCCGCGGCCACCGCACATCAGGCTTCCCTGCCGCCGCGGGCCCGCGCGTGATACGATGGCTCACGGTACATCAACCAGCACGATCGATCCGAAAGGAGCCTGCGTCATGGAGCGTCCCTGCGCATGGAAAAAGTACACGCCACAGCAAGTCGAGGAGCTCGAGGAGCTTTGCCGCGGCTATAAGCAGTTTTTGAGCGAGAACAAGACCGAGCGCCTGTGCGTCAAGACCGGCATCAAGATGGCCGAGGAGGCGGGATACGTCGACCTGGAGACCGTGATCGCCGAGGGCCGCGAGCTCAAGGCAGGCGACAAGGTGTACGCCGCCAACCACGGCAAGGACCTTATGCTCGTCAACCTGGGCACCGCCCCGCTCGAGCAGGGCTTTAACATCCTGGGCGCCCACGTGGACTCGCCGCGCCTGGACCTTAAGCAGAATCCCGCCTTCGAGGCCGGCGACATGGCCTACCTCGACACGCACTACTACGGCGGCGTCAAGAGCTACCACTGGGTAGCCTCCCCGCTCGCACTCGTGGGCGTCATCTGCAAAAAGGACGGTACCACCGTCGACATCAATATCGGCGACAAGGCGGACGACCCGGTCTTTACCATCTCCGACCTGCTGATCCACCTCTCGAGCGAGCAGATGTCCAAGCCTGCCAAGGACGCCGTCGATGCCGAGATCCTCGACGTGATCGTGGGCGGTCGTCCCGTCAAGTTCGATGGGGACGACAAGGACGCCCCCAAGGAGCCCGTCAAGCAGATGTTCCTGGACATCCTCAAGGAGCAGTACGACGTCGAGGAGGAGGACTTCCTCTCCGCCGAGATCGAGGTCGTGCCCGCCGGTCCCGCCCGCGACATGGGCCTCGACCGCTCCATGATTTTGGGCTATGGCCACGACGATCGTGTCTGCGCCTATCCGTCCATGCTCGCCCAGATCGACGTCGCCAACGTGGAGCGCACGAGCATCACGCTCATCGTCGATAAGGAGGAGATCGGCTCCGTGGGTGCCACCGGTATGACGAGCCGCTTCTTCGAGAACACCGTCGCCGAGATCATGACGCTCGCCGGCGAGGATAGCCCGCTGGCCCTGCGCCGCGCGCTCGCCCGCAGCCGCATGCTCTCCTCCGACGTGTCCGCCGGTTTCGACCCGGGCTATGCCGGCAAGTTCGAGACGAAGAACGCCGCCTTTATGGGTCGTGGCCTGTGCTTTAACAAGTACACGGGCAGCCGCGGCAAGAGCGGTTCCAACGACGCCGATGCCGAGTACGTGGCCCTCGTCCGCGACATCATGGACGAGGCCGGCGTGGACTTCCAGACCTGTGAGCTCGGTCGCGTCAACGCGGGCGGTGGCGGCACCATCGCCTACATCATGGCCAAGTATGGCATGAACGTCATCGACTCCGGCGTTGCCGTCCTGTCCATGCACGCCCTGTGGGAGGTCGCCAACAAGGCCGACATCTACGAGGCCTATCGCGGCTACAAGGCCTTCCTCGAGCGCGCCTAACCAACCCTTCATCAGTTGCGGTGAAATACAGACTAAACTGGCCCATAAACGGCCAAAACAGACCGTATTCCACCGCAACTTTTTTGGCAGAGTCCATGCTTCAAGTCATCATTTCGCCCGCCAAGCAGATGCGCGCGGCCCAAGATGCTTTTGAAGTCCTGGGCATTCCACCCTTTGTGCGCGAGACGGCTCGCCTCCACCGCGCACTGCTAGATATCGAGCGGAATGAAGGCAGCGGCGGCCTGCAGGCGCTGTGGAACGTGAGTGACAAACTGCTGGGGCCTTGCCTCAACACCCTGCATGAGTTCGGGCCCATCCTGAAAAGCGGCGATCTCGACAATCCCGCACTCGCCCGTCACATCTCCCCTGCCGTCATGTCCTATCACGGCATTCAATACCAGAGCATGGTACCCGAGGTGATGAATTCCGCGCAGCTCGCATGGCTGCAAGACCATCTGTGGATCCTCTCCGGCCTCTACGGGTGCGTTCGTCCCTTTCATGCCGTCGAACCGTATCGGCTGGAGATGGGCGCGAAGCTCGCCGTTGACGATGCCCGAGACCTC
The DNA here is from genome assembly GCF_005844325.1 of Collinsella aerofaciens. GTDB lineage: Bacteria > Actinomycetota > Coriobacteriia > Coriobacteriales > Coriobacteriaceae > Collinsella > Collinsella aerofaciens_G. The sequence continues at coordinate 77,987 of NZ_SPFY01000004.1, forward strand.
TACGCGTTTTGGAGCGACAAGCTCGCGCGGGCTATCGCCCCGGCAGGCTCAAACACCACGATCGTCAACCTCGCCAGCGTAGAGTATGCCAAAGCCGTTCTGCCCCACCTCGCGGGCGACGCCACGGCCGTCACATGCCTCTTTGGCGAGGGTATCCGCAACGGGAAGCCCATCCAGCGGTCGACCGCCAGCAAAAAGGCGCGCGGCTCCATGGTGCGGTGGATGGCAGAAAACAAGCTCGAGGATGCAAGCGAGCTCACCGCGTTCGACGTTGGTTATCGACACTTTCCCGAGCTCTCATGCCCAGGCACCCTCGTGTTCATCAACGAGCACTCTAGAGCCGGCACCCAACACTGACCCGCTCAGCTTTCTCCATATAACTTGCGGTGGAATAGTTCCTATTTGAGCCTTTTATCGCACAATCAGGAACTATTCCACCGCAACTTTTATGAATTGGCTGCTAGGCTCGACACCTATTCTGCTAGACCGTCGGCCTTTGCAATCCCATTTGTCGAACCGTCCTGATAGACAATCTTGACGTGCTCAACCTCGGACACCGCAACACCCGTCGGAGGCTCCAAACGCCATTCCGTCAGGGCGATATCCATGGTCGTGGGCACGTCCCCCTGATCTTTGAGCTTTACCGTGAGCGTTTTGAGCGCTGCATCAAACGTCACGCGTTCGATTTCTTCACCCGGAATGGATCCACCACTCAGCTGCAACTGCACAAACTCGTCGCGCGGATACCAATAATCGCCCGGAACGGCGAGCGTATTGGCATTACCGCCAGTACTCCTCACCGTCATAATCGGCAGGGCATCATCGGCCTCAAATTCCCAGGCAGCGCCGCCGCGACCGCCAAACGTCCAAATACAAAAGGCAATCACCAGCACGGCAAGCACCGCAAAGCCAATCGCGACTAACCCATGGTGCGCACGGCCCTCCTCGGCCGATATGTCCCATTGTGTCTCTCGATATAGATGCTTGTCTTCCATGTACGCCTCCCCACTGGCACGTCCGTTAGGCCAATCGTACCCATTCGAGCTATACTTGAGCCCATTACATAAACGGGGAGCTTGCAGGACAAGACGGCAGGCTGAGACTGGGCGCGCCCGCCCTGACCCGCAAACCTGATATGGGTAATGCCAACGAAGGGAGCCGTGCCAATGAGCACACAGACCGAGCCCAAGCTCGTCACGCAAATCGACTTCGCCCGCGCCGGGCAGATCACACCGCAGATGAAGGAGGTCGCCGAGCGCGAGCATCGCGACCCCGAGTACATCCGCGAGCGCGTGGCCGACGGCCGCATCGCCATTCCCGCCAACATCGTGCACATCAAAAAGGGCATGCGCGCCTTTGGCGTCGGTGAGGGCCTGTCCACCAAGGTCAACGTCAACTTGGGCATCTCGGGCGATAAGGCCGATGCCGCCGAAGAGTGGAAGAAGGTCAAGATCGCCGAGGACTTTGGCGCCGACGCCATCATGGACCTCTCCAACTCGGGCAAGACGCGCCAGTTCCGCCAGCAGCTCATCGACGAGACGCCGCTCATGGTAGGTACCGTCCCCATGTACGACGCCATCGGCTACATGGAAAAGCCGCTGGTCAAGCTTACCAAGGACGACCTGTTCGAGGTCGTGCGCGCGCACGCCGAGGACGGCGTGGACTTTATGACCATCCACTGCGGCATCAACAAGTCGGTCACAAAGACCTTTAAGGAGACCGGCCGCCTCATGAACATCGTGAGCCGCGGCGGCTCGCTGCTGTTTGGCTGGATGGAGGTCACCGGTAACGAGAACCCGTTCTATGAGTTCTACGACGAGCTGCTCGAAATCTGCCACGAGTACGACGTGACGATTTCGCTCGGCGACTCCTGTCGCCCGGGCTGCCTCTACGACTCCAACGACGCCACCGAGACCGCCGAGATGATCGAGCTGGGCAAGCTGTGCAAGCGCGCATGGGCCGCCGGCGTCCAGGTTATGGTCGAGGGTCCGGGCCACATGGCGCTCGACGAGATCGCCGCCAACATGAAACTGCAGAAGCGCCTGTGCCACAACGCCCCGTTCTATGTGCTCGGGCCGCTGGTGACCGATATCGGCGTGGGCTACGACCACATCACCGCTGCCATCGGCGGCGCTATCTCCGCCAGCTCCGGCGCCGACTTCCTGTGCTACGTGACGCCGGCCGAGCACTTGTGCCTGCCCAACGCCCAGGACGTGCTCGACGGCCTCATGGCCACCAAGATTGCCGCACACGCCGCCGACATCGCCAAAAAGGTGCCCCACGCCCGCGACATGGACGACAAGATGGGCCAGGCACGCCGCAAGCTCGACTGGGACGCCATGTGGAAGTGCGCGCTCGACCCGGTTACGGGCAAGAAGCGCTACGAGGAGTCCCCCGCCGCCACCGAGGGCACTTGTACCATGTGTGGCAAGATGTGCGCCGTCCGCACCGTCAACAAGATCTTCGAGGGCACCACGATCGACCTCGGCATGGAGGACTAACCCTGTCGCCGCGGCCGCTTCTGGCGGCGAGCTGGTGCCTGTCAATTGTTGACTTGTGAACATTTACTTACACTTGCGTAGAGATTGCATCGCCCGCCCGGGTTCGGCATAGAGTCGGCCCGGGCATCTTTATAATGCTGGCTTAAAGACCCATTTGATTCCGACCGAACAAGGGAGCGAACATGGATCGTAGTAAGGTACCTGCCGTCCTGTCCATCGCGGGATCCGATTCCAGCGGTGGCGCCGGCATTCAGGCCGACATCAAGACCATCACGGCGCACCGCCTGTATGCCGAGACGGCCATCACCGCCATCACAGCGCAAAACACCCTGGGCGTTACCGCCGTGCAGGATATCTCGCCAGATATCGTAGCCGCGCAAATTGACGCCGTTTTTGACGATATCCGCCCCAGCGCCGTCAAGATCGGCATGGTTTCTTCTGTCGAGATTATCGAAGTCATCGCCGACCGCTTGAGCGCCTGGAACGCAACGAACGTGGTCGTCGACCCCGTCATGGTCGCCACCTCGGGCGCGCGGCTGATTGCCGAAGATGCCGCCGAGGCGCTCACCCGCCGCCTGTTCCCGCTAGCGACGGTTATCACGCCCAATATTCCCGAGGCCATGGCACTGCTCGACTATGAGGTCGACTCCGAGCGCACGCAGCAAAATGCTGCCATGCTCCTCACCCGCCGCTTTGGTTGCGCATCCCTCGTTAAGGGTGGGCATCTTGTCAACGAGGCCAACGATGTACTGGCCGAACCCGCGCCACTCGATGACGAGGGCAACCATCTGGGAGATCCACTCACCACGTGGTTCCGCCACAAGCGCATCGAGACCGACAACACGCACGGCACCGGATGCACGCTCTCGTCCGCCATCGCCTGCGCGCTGGCTCAGGGCATGGATCTTGCCGACGCCGTCAACGCCGGCAAGGCCTACCTAACCGGCGCTCTGGCCGCCGGCTTTGACATGGGCAAAGGCTCCGGCCCCGTCAACCACATGTGGCAGTACTAAGATTCGCAGTCCAAAACCACCGCAAAGGGGACAGACACCTTTGCGGTGGTTCCCACAGACATCTCGATCCGTAACAGTTAGAGTCCATTTTTCGGCCCACCTGTTACAGATTGAGACATTCAAATTCTGCCGAGAAGATAATCTCGATCTGTAACAGTAGATCGGCAAAATCGACCCTAGATGTTACAGATCGAGACAAACGACCGATATCAACCTGAATAATCTCAATCTGTAACATCTAGCCCGTTTTCGGCCTTACAGCTGTTACAGATCGAGACAAACCAACGAAACAAGCCGCCGCAAGGGAAACTTTTGTACTGGTTTGGGGCTGCGCTACTCACCGAGCATCTCTTGGAGCTTGGCTGCCACGGCATGTCCCAAGCTCTCGTGGCCTTCGGGCATCATGTGCAGATAATCGATATCGCCCGGCTCGGCAAAGTCGGCGGCATTCAAAAAGTCGCAGCCAAACTGCTCAGCCACATGCGCGTAGTACTCACCAAAATGTTCCGAGGCTTCTACGGAATGCTCGTCAAAATCGGTCATATATACGTCGGCGATCTGCGGCTTAATCTTGATAGGCGCCATCAGCAGAATCCGTGGGCAGGGCGCGGCATCGGTCCAGGCAAACGCGCGGACGGCGCGAATCAGTGCCATGGCGCCACGGGCGATATCGGAGGCTGTCACGCCAAAGACCGTCTTGCAGTCGTTGGTGCCCAGCATAATCACGATCGCGTCCAGCGGCTTATGGGCTTCGAGCAGCATCGGCAGCGCGCGAATGCCGTTGAGGTTGGTGTCCAGATGGCACATATCGTCGCGCACCGTCGTGCGACCATTTAGGCCTTCCTCAATCACATGCCAACCCTCACCCAGGTCACGCTGCACCACACCGCACCAGCGCACATCCTGCGCATAGCGCACTGCGGTGCCGTCGCGCATACCCGCCGGATCATAGCCATAGGTGTTGCTGTCACCAAAGCACAGAACGTTTTTCATCTTGAGTTCCCCATTCCGTAAAAAGCCGACGGGAGCAATCCCTCCCGTCGGCTTGGCATATCACATCGCGCGCACCGCTTACAGGTACTTGCGCCAGTCGTCCTCGTCCTCATCGTCCTCGGCTGCTGCCTGGGCCTGCTCGGCGGCACGAGCGGCTGCGGCGCGGGCGGCAACCTGGGCATAGGACTCCTCGTTGCGCTCGGGGAAGTTTGCCAGCACGTGCTCGAACTTGGCAAAATCCTCGTCCCAGCGCGTAGAGGGCACGGCAAAGAAGACCTGCTTGACCTTGAAGTCGCCCGATGCGAGCTCCTTGCGGAAGAGCTCGGCCACGGCCTCGGCGTCAAAGCCGTTGTTCTCGCAGCCCCAAGCACCCAGTACGAGCTTCTCGCGGCCCAGCTCATCGCAGATAGCAAGCACAAAGCGAATGCGGTCGCGCAGGGCGTCAAGCAAGGCATCGTCGCTCACGCGGTACTCCTGGCGAGCACGCTTGGCGTTGGGTGCAGCGGCGACGATTACGTCGGCATAGGCGTGCACATGCTTGCGGTCGAAGCGCACCGCGGGCACCACCAGCGCACGGTTGCGGTACAGCTCACAGTTGATGTTGCGGCGACGGTTCTCGCCGTACCATTTACGCTGCTTATCAAGGACATTGTACAGGTACGAATCGGCGCACAGCGTGGCCTCCTGGCCCAGATAGCCCTGGATGTAGCCACCGCCCGGATTGGTGAACGAGGCAAAGGCAAGCACAGCCATGTCGCAGAACTGCGCGTAGCCTCGACCGTTATCCAGAATGGCCTGCGTGGCAGAGGCGTCGAGCACGGTGACCTCGGGCAGGACCGGAGCGGGCTCCTCGGCGGCAGGCGCGGGCTCGGCTTCGGTGGCCTCCTCGACGGGCTCGGGCGCCACCTCGGCATCGACCGCAGCCTCGACCTCAGCAGCCTCAGTAGCCTCGACCTCGGCAGCCTCGACGTCCTCGGCAGCTTGCTCCTCAGCAGCCGCTGCCTTCTGGACCCTGGCCTTCATCGCCGAGACAAAGCCGGCAGGCATACCGTCAAACTCGCGAACACCGGCAAGCGAACGCTCGATATCCTTGGCGCACGCTTCGGACACAGTTGCCACGTGACGCTCGGCGGCCTTGGCACGGGCCTCGCGCTTGGGATTGGGCTGACCCGCTCGGTTGGACCTGCGGTTACGGTTCCTGTTGTCGACGTCTGCCATAAGTGGTCACCTTTCTCGGTCTCTGCCGCTATCGGCTTTTCCCATCCATGATACCCCGCCGCGTACAAAAAAGACGGCCCCGAAGGACCGCCTTTCGCATCGATTTGCACGCACGGCAAGCACCGCCGCAATTCGCCACTAGTCGCGACGGCCGAGGATGTTCAGGATGCGCAAGAACACGTTGATAATGTCCACGAACAGATTGGACGCCATGAGCACGGCGTTGGGCAGCGTAGGCGGCACCGTCGTGGCAACATAGGTGTCGTAGCCAATAAAGCCGGCGAACACCACGATCACGATCAGGTCGGTGATGGTCTGTGAGACGCCCATGAACATCAGCACGATCTCAACCAGAATAGTAGCGAGCAGAATGCCAAAACCGATGCCATATACGCGCTGGAAAAACTTGGGGAACGTCACGCCCAAGGCGCCAAAGACAAAGGTGATGGCGGCCGTGGCGATAAAGGCAGTGTTGATGGTGGGCAGGTCGTAGTTGGCAAGGCCAAACGACGCGGTCAGGCCAAAGGTGCTCGCAAAGATTACGTAGCCCACAAGGGACAGGCCCACGGACTGCTTGCTGGCGGCGGCCGACATCATGACCATGCCGACGATGGTCAAAATAAATGAGCCAAAGACCAGCGGCAAAGCGGCGCCGCTCATCATCATGCGCGCAAACGACATGGTGCTCGTAAAGTAAGCACCGACGCCCATGGCGCAAAAGCCCAAAAAGATCAGGGCAGACATGACAAGGTTGTACGCGCGCGGCGACATCTCCTTGGCGCGGCTTGCGCCGCTCTCGACGGGGCCGTTCTGATAGCCCTGGATATCGTTCATAGGTTCGTCCTTTCAAAAAGTGCCGTGAAAGACGGCGCAGCAGGTGACAAGATTCCTGTCATTGTACCCGAACGCCGTGCGTCCTTACCTACGGCGCTCGCCCTCAAGCGTACGGTCGAATGCCCACACCCACCAACGCATCAGGTGGGCCTGCGAGCCATCTGGTCGTTCGCGCGTCTGGTCCTCCAGATACAACTCGGTCGCGTGCCCGCCAAAACGCACCTTATAGGTTGCCGTACGGATGCCGTGAACCGTCAGGCCAAACCCAGCGGTCGAGACAATCTCGTCAATCGTAAAGCAACGACCGTCGACCCAGCAGACGGTGACCGGCACGACCTGTCCGCCCGCGAGGATGCGAGCCACGACGTCCACATACTGCTTGTGCACGCGCCGAGTTTTGCCATCTGTCTGTCGATATTCCATGTCTCCTATTATCGAACGCATGTTTGCATGTTGTAAAGCGAACAGACTGTGGTTTTGGAGTGTCGGAGCGAACGCGCGTGTCCGCATGGCGTGATAGCAAAAAGAACACCCACGGTCAACAGGGCTAATATTCAATTTTAGTGCCAAAAAATTACTTCTCCCATCAGAACTCGGCAAAGAAACCCGTAGGAGGTGATACGATTTATCATGTTTTTGTAACGTGTCTGCAAACTTCGAGAAAGCCCATATATGGACGTAACGTTCTCAACCTTCCTCGGCCAAATTGTGTCGAACCCAGTCCTTGCCGTCACCGTGATCCTCGCGTTGGGCGCCATCTTCGTCAATGGATGGACCGACGCGCCCAACGCCATCGCGACCTGCGTCACTACGCGTTGCATGCCCGCCCGCGCCGCCATTCTCATGAGCGCCGCATTCAACTTCCTCGGCGTGCTCATCATGACGCACTTTAATGCGAGCGTCGCCAACACCATCTCACATATCGTCGATTTTGGCGGAAACAGCACCATGGCGCTCGCCTGCCTGTGCGCGGCGTTGTTCTCCATCGTCGTCTACGGCGCCACAGCGTCGCGTTTTGGCATCCCCACCTCGCAAAGCCACAGCCTTATCGCCGGCCTGACCGGTGCCGCTATCGCCCTCGGCGGCGCGAGCAGCGTCAACGTCCACGAGTGGATGAAGGTCATCTACGGCCTGGCGCTCTCCATCGGCCTGGGCTTTGTCATGGGCTGGGTCCTGTGCAAACTCGTCTCGATTCTTTTCGCCGCCGCCAACAGGCGACGTGCCAATGTCTTCTTTAAATACGCTCAGATTGCGAGCGCTGCGGCCATGAGCTTTATGCACGGCGCGCAGGATGGACAGAAGTTCATCGGCGTGCTCTTTTTAGGCGTGGCCTTCGCAAACGGCCAGACCAGCGTCGGCGATGCCGGCATCCCCATCTGGATTATGCTGCTGTGCTCGGCCACCATGGGTATCGGCACCAGCGTGGGCGGTGAGCGCATCATCAAGTCCGTCGGCCAGAGCATGGTTAAGCTCGAGAAGTATCAGGGCTTCTCCGCCGACCTCGCGGGCGCCGCGAACCTGCTGCTTGCCACCCTTACCGGCATCCCCGTGTCCTCCACACACATCAAGACCTGCGCCATCATGGGCGTCGGTGCCGTCAAGCGCCTCTCGGCCATCAACTTCGGCGTCGTCAAGGACATGATGTTCACCTGGTTCTTCACCTTCCCCGCCTGCGGACTCATCAGCTTTGTCATGGCCAAGCTGTTCATGATGTTCCTCTAGTCAAACCGAACGTCCATCTGGACCGCAACACTTCGCCCACCCGTCTTCGCCTCGAAAGGACCCACCCATGGCAAAGAAACCCGATTCGTTCTACTTTGACAACTACGTCGCCTGCGCCGACCTTGCTGTCCAGGCCGCAGAGTTGCTCATCAAGATTTTTGAGAACTTTGATCCCGCGCAGATCCACGACATGCTCGAGGAGATGCATGCGATTGAGCATGCGGCAGACAAGAAGCACCACGAGCTCGAAGACGCCCTGCTCACCGCCTTTATCACCCCGCTCGAGCGCGAGGATCTGGATCTGATGAGCTGCGCGCTCGACACCGTGCTCGACCGTATTGAGGGCGTCGTGCAGCGCGTCTACTTCACCAACATTCAGAGCATCCATCCCGACGCCATCGTCATCGCCCACAAGGTGACTGACGCCTGCCGCGCCATGAAAGACCTGATGGTCGAGCTGCCCAACTACCGCAAGTCCAAGACCCTGCGCGAGCTGGTCATCCAGATCAACACCATCGAGTCCGAGGCCGACGAGCTCTACATCAACGCCATGCGCAACCTGCACGTTAACGGCAAGGATCCGCTCGAGGTCATCGCTTGGCGTGACGTCTACGCCTTCCTGGAGTACTGCGCCGACTGCTGCGAGAATGTGGCCGATGTTGTGGATTCGATTGTCATGAAGAACAGTTAATTGGGGGTACGTGTCCCGGCGGCGAAGGGCCGGCCACGGTTTGCTTTCTCACTCCGGCTGCTTTGCAGAGTCGTTCGAAAGTAAACCGTGGCCGGCCCTTCGCCTTACGTACCACCATTGGAACTTTGGCTGATAGTTAGAGCGCAATGGGGGGTTGGCCGAGGGGGCCTTTAATACCCAATTGAACACTTTGGTATTCGGTGGGCGTTTGGGTGGATGGGGGTTTGGGTACCCTTTGGTTTACCTTGGATTGATTTGCTGACTTTGGAGGGTTTGGTTATGGGGTATTTGGATCTGGCTCGGGGTCGGTATTCTTGTCGTGAGTTTGAAGATCGGGCTGTGGAGCAGGCTGTGGTGGATGCCATTGTTGAGGCTGGGCGGATTGCTCCTTCTGCTTGTAATAATCATCCTTCTCGTGTGATGGTGCTGGATACGCCTGAGCTTCTGGAGAAGGCTGCTGCTTGTCAGCCTCGGTTTGCTCGTGATGGATCTATCTTTGGCGCTCCGCTCATCTTCCTTATTTGTAGCGTTACCGAAGACGCTTGGGTGCGCCCGTATGACCAGATGAATTCCAGTGAAATCGATACGTCCATAGTGTGCGATCAGATGATGATGGAGGCCACCGAGCAGGGCCTGGGAACGTGTTGGGTATGCCATTTTAAGCCTGAGGTGGCGCAGGAGCAGTTCAATCTGCCCAAGGGCGTCTATCCCTATCACATGCTCGTCTGCGGATATCCTGCCGACCACATCGCCGATTCCGAGCATCGCGAGGCCCGTACCATTCCCCTCTCCAACTTCCTCCTCAAGTAGATTTTGGGACATGCCCTAAAACCTATCCTTGACCGCTCACCGGTTCGCCGAGTTCTGCGCCACTATGTGCAGGGCTCGGTTTTTTATGTTGCGCGCCCCGGTACAGTCATAAAAAAGGACCCGCAAGCTGCGGGTCCTTTCTAGGCACTAAATTGTAGGCCGAATGTTAGTCCAGGTCGTCGGCAGCGAAGTTGTCGATCGGGGCGAAGGGATCGGCCACGGGGACAACCGGGTCAGCGACGGGCAGCGGCTCGGCGGGAACAGTCACCGCAGGAGAAGCGGCAGAACCGACCGGCGTGGAGGCCATGAGGTCGGCCGGGAAGGAGTTCTGGGCATCGTCCATGAAGTGCTGGATGAGCTTGAGATACTCGGCCTTGAACTCCTCACGAGAAGCCTTGAGACGATCGATCTCCTCGAGCTCAGCCTGCTTTTCGGTCAGAGCCTGGCGGATAACCTCGCGGGCCTTGGCGTCAGCCTCGTTGCGAATACGCTCAGCGTTCTCATTGGCATCGTTGACGATGGTCTCAGCGGTCTGCTGGGCAGCGATCAGGGCAGCGGAAATCTGGCGCTCCTGAGCGGAGAAGTCAGGGGCGGGAGCAGCCACGGGGGCGGCAGGAACGGCCTGGGCGGGGGCATCCTGAGCCTGGGCAAGCTGAGCCTGCGCATCGGCAAGCTGCTGCTCGGTAGCAGTCAGACGACCCTTAAGGTCGACGATCTTAGCGAGCATAGCGTCAACCTCAGAGGACAGCGTCTCCAAGAAGACGTCGACCTCGGCAGGATCGTAGCCACGCTTGGCCTCAGAGAAAGTCTGAGCCTGGATGTCTGCAGGGGTAATAGCCATAACAAGTCTCCTTTTTCATCGCCTCGGCGCTACACGCCCGACGTAAGTTACTAAGTCAGTTCTACACGAGTATACCTATAAGAAGCTGCAGAACCAGCCTCTGCACCAACTGCAACGCAATAATCGCAACGACCGGCGAAAAATCGATACCGCCCATCGGCGGGATGAAACGACGGAACAGGTTGAGCCACGGACCGCACACGCTATCAAGCACCGCGGCAATATCCTGAAGCAAACCACCCTGCTTCATGGGAATCCACGTCATAAAGCAGTAGACGACAATGAGCGTGGAATAGAAGTTGAACAGCGTGTTGACCAGCTGGACGATAGTGTAGATGTTGATGGGAATCTCCTCGTCTTGTCTTTACTTAAGGTAGCCGTCCGCACGAAGCTTCTTGAGATCGGAATCTTTGACCTCGCAACCGGCGGGCAGCACCATGAACACGCGGTCGCCCACCTCCTTGACCGTGGCACCCAGACCGCAGGCAAAGCCGTAAGAGAAGTCCAAGACGCGCTTGGCAACTTCGGTGCGTACGCCCACAAAAATCAGTGCGACAGGCTGCTTGGTGCGAACGCGGCGCACCACGGTCTCCACGTCGTCATAGCTCTCGGGGCGCAGGACATAGGCCGGCAGCTGCGGTGTGGCGTTGATGATATTGCTCGCATAGGCCGAGGCATCGCTCGGTGCAGGCGCGGGCGCAGCGGCGGCACGGGCGCGGGTGTTCTCGGCGTAGCTAGACGGCGTGTCATAGGCACCAGGACGATAACCGCTCGCAACACTGTCCTGCGAGCGCGAAGGCGGGTTATACGTTGTGGCATGGCGAGAGTCATCGCCGACCAGCTGACCGGAGCGCGTATACACGGCAACCGACTCAGCTTCACCGCGGCGCGTCTGACCAAGCAGGCCGTTGCTCGGCTCGTCTTGGGTGTAGAAGCCCTCGCCCGAAGCACCACTGTAGCCGTTGCCCTGATAGCCATCGTCGTAGCCGTCATCGTAGCCGTAGTCGTCGTCCTGGCCATAACCCTGGTCGTAACCCTGCTGGCCGCCCAGGTGCATCTTATTTTTAATCTCGTCAAGGAAGCCCATGGTTGTGTCCTCTCGCGGTTTAGTGCAGGCGCCCCGATAATCAGTGCGCACTTCAGAGCCTTATTTTACTGCAAACTCCGGGCTAAATACTACCCTGCCCAGGCGAACGAGCGTAGAGCCCTCCTCAAGGGCAGACTCAAAGTCCTCGCTCATACCGCAGGAAAGCTCAGGCAGGTTCAAATCGGGATGCGCCGCCTCCAGCTCATCCCTCAGCTCACGAAGCCCCGCAAAGGTGCGGCGTGCCACATCCTTATTCCCCCGGGGCGCCATAGTCATAAGCCCCTGTACGAAAATTCCCTCAAGTTCTGCAAGCTCACCCGCGGCGGCGCGAATCTCATCGGGTGAAAAGCCTCCCTTCGACTCCTCACCACTCACATTGACCTCAATGAGCACACGCTGGGGGCCGACGAGCTCGCCTGCCTCAATCTTGCGAACAGCACGGCTCGAGATCGCCTGCGCCAGATGCAGCGAACCCACCGAGTGAATCAGCTCGGCTGAGCCCAGCACCGCATTGATCTTATTGGTCTGCAGGTTGCCGATCATATCGAAGCGCACCTCGGGCAGCTCCGGATGCTCCGCCAGACCCGTGAGCTTGCGAACCAGCTCCTGCGGGCGGTTCTCGGCAAAATGGCGATACCCCGCCTGGATGGCGGCAACGGTCTCATCGACACCAACGGTCTTGGACACGGCAATGAGGCTCGCGGCGTCGTGGGGACGGCCCGCGCGATCGAGCGCCGCATAAAAACGTTCCAGAATCTGCTCGCGGCGAGCGCGCATCAAGTCCAAATAGTTATCCATTGCCAATCGCCTCCGCTGACAGCCAAACAAGTAGTCCCATGCTAACGCAAGAGCGCGGCCCCGCATGTGCAAGGCCGCGCTCACTTAGGTATTTACAATCTTTCGACGAACGGGGTTACTTACTCCTCGTCGTCCTCGCCATCGTCCTCATCCTCAAGATGATCGAGCAGGTAGCGAAGACCCTCGCTGACCTCGTTAACGGGCACCTTGGCAACGTAGCGTGCATCGACGGCGGGCCTCATGATAACACCCTCGCCCGAAGGCACGCGCATGCTCTCGAGCTCATCCTCATCAGTGCAGGCGATATCACCGGCAGTCATACGCTGTCCGGTCAACAGGAAGGTCAGACGGCAGGCGGCATCGATGGAAATCGAGGCGATGCGATCGAGATAGCGCGATACCATGATGGCGCGGCGCAGGTCGTCATAGTTGCTGTCGTCGTCCATAAAATCGCCCGTGTCCATGCGGTTAAAGGTGCGGAAGAACTTCTCGTAGGCGGCGTGCACTGGCTCGTCCTCGACGGCCAAGTTGCAGATGATGGACATGTCGTTGGTGACGAGCGCAGAAAGCGAAGAGCCCAGCACCTGGTAGACGGCCTCAGCCTCGGCCTCGACCGTGCCGACAAGCTCCTTGGGCAGCGAGATGTCGGCCTTGATCATATGACGCGTGGCGCGGCAAATCTGGCGAACCTTATCGGTCATGCGCTGCAGGTTAAAGTCGACGTAGATGATCGTCTGCAGCAAGCGGAAGTCGGAGGCGACCGGTGACTGCGTGGCAATCAGGTTGTAGCAGACGGCCTCCAGGTTGGCGCAGCGTGCGTCAATCGAAAGCGTGCGCTTCTTGGTCTTGGTGGCGAGCTTGCGGTCGTCGGTCACATAGGCCTTCACGGCATCGTGGAGGGCCAGATCGACGGCCTCGTAGATGCTCAGCATCTCGTGACGGGCCTCGATGAGCTGACGGGAAAACAGTTTGCGCATGGTTCACTCCAATCAGTTGGGTGCGGTCATGCCGCCCGCACAGTGAATACGCACCGGACCAGATCCGATCGGCTTGGGACTAGTCGCACCGATCAGCCAAAGCGGCCGGTGATATAGTCTTCCGTCCGCGAGTCCACCGGGCTGGTGAAGATCGCGTCGGTTTGACCATACTCGATGAGCGTAGCGGGCTCGCCGGCAACTTCCTGCAAGAAGAACGCGGTGTAGTCACTGATACGAGCTGCCTGCTGCATTGAATGCGTGACGATGATAATCGTCATCTCGGGCGCCAGCTCGGCCATCAGATCCTCGACCTTAGAGACGGAAGTGGGGTCGATGGCGGAGCAGGGCTCGTCCATCAGGAGGACATCGGGTTGCACCGCAAGCACGCGCGCGATGCACAGACGCTGCTGCTGACCGCCCGAGAGCGCCAAACCATCCTTGTTGAGCTGATTGGATACCTCTTTCCAGAGGTTGGCGCGCTTGAGCGATTCTTCCACGATGTCATCGAGGTCGCTTTTGCTAGTCACGCCCTGCAGACGAGGGCCAAAGGCGACATTCTCGTAGATGGATTTGGGAAACGGGTTGGGCTGCTGAAAGATCATGCCCACGCGACGACGGAGATCGACCGGATCGACACCCTCGGCATAGATATCGTTGCCGTCGAGCGTCATGGTGCCCTCGACGCGCGTGCCCTCAATCAGGTCATTCATGCGGTTGATGCAGCGCAAAAACGTCGACTTGCCGCAGCCCGAAGGGCCAATGAAGGAGGTGATGGCGTTTTTGGCGATGTTGAGGTCAAGCCCCGTCAGCGCATGAAAGTCACCGTACCAAAAGTTGAAATCCTTGGCCGTAATGGCCGCTTGCTCCAGCGTGGGAGCGGACTGATAAACGGACATGGGACTCCTTAACTAGCGACGCTTGCGCGACAGGAAGCGCGCAAACAGGTTGAAGGCCAGAATGATCACCATCAGCAAGAGCGCGGTGCCATAGGCTGCGTTCATGTTGATGCCGTCGTTGGCAAGCAGGTACAGGTGAACCGTCATGGGACGGCCGGAATCGAGCGGCGAAATAGGTAGATTGATGGCCTGGCCCATGGTGTAGAGCACCACCGCGGTCTCGCCAATGGCACGGCCGATGGCGAGGACGATACCCGTGGCAATACGGCCAAAGGCAGAAGGAAGCACGATCTTGGAGACGACCTGCCACTTGGTGGCGCCCAGGCCGTACGCACCCCACCGGATATAGCGCGGAACGGCGCGAATGGCCTCTTCGGTGGTGCGCATGACGATGGGAAGCATCAAGAGCGCGAGTGCCAGGGCGGCCGAGACCATCGAAAGGCCCAGACCCATAGCCTCGACAAACAAGGCGTAGCCAAACAGGCCCATAACGATGGAGGGCACCGAGGCCAAAGCGTCAGCAGCGTAGCGAATGAGCTCGACGACCTTGCCCTGCTTGGCGTACTCGGCCAGATAGACGGCTGCCAGCACAGCGATCGGCGTGCAGATAAGCATGGCGAGTGCCGTCACATAGACGGTCGAGACGATTGTGGGCCAAATTCCGCCCTCGGCGTTGACGCCCTGGGGCCAACCGAAGATAAAGTCGAGTGAGATATGCGGCAGGCCGTTAATGACCACGTAGGCGATGATAGCGACCAGCACCAGCGTGGTGATGTATGCCGCGGCACGGAACACGCCAAGCATGATCTTGTTGGACAGGTCCTTGTTGATGCGGCCCTTCTTGCCGTGGGAAAGGGCACGCTTGATGCGCTCGCGCGACGAGGTCGTATCGACCGTCGTGTCAACGGAATCGGACATAGCCTACCCCCTCTTCTTCTTGGAAATCAGACGGACGATGCCCACCAGCGTGGCGGAGATGATAAACAGGACCACGCCCATGCCGAACAGCGCCGAGCGGTGCAGACCCGAGGAATAGCTCATGTCGAGTGCGATCTGGCTCGTGAGCGTCGAGATAGGGCTCGCAATGCTGTCGGGAATAACCGGGGCATTACCCACGACCATGAGCACGGCCATGGTCTCTCCGATGGCACGGCCCATACCCAGCACGATGGCATCCACGATACCCAGCTTAGCGGCAGGTAGCACGACCTTATAGATGGTCTGCCACTTGGTGGCGCCCATGGCATACGATGCCTCGCGAATGCCCATGGGAATGGAATTGAGAGCATCGATGGTGAGTGTGGTGATGGTAGGAACGATCATGATGGCAAGCACGAACCACGCCGTCAGCGCACCAAAACCAAGACCACCGGTCAGTTGCGCGATAAACGGACGGATGATGATCATTCCAAAGAAGCCATAGATGATAGAAGGGATGCCGGCCAACAGGTCAACGGCAGGGCTGATAAGCTTGCGCACGCGCTTGCCGGCGATCTCGACCAGGTACACGGCCGTGCCCACACCTAGCGGCACGCCCATGGCGAGCGCACCGACGGTCACCAGACCTGAGCCGGCAAGCAGCGACATGATGCCGTAGTGGCCCTCAGAGGGCGCCCACGTAAAGCTAAAGAAGTCCGCCAGACCGATGTCGGTAAAGACGGGCAGCGCCGAGTACGTGGTAAAGACAAAAATCAGGATGACGGTAACGACCGCCAAGAACGCACAGGCAAAGAAGATCCACTGCAGCGCCTTCTCCTTGATATAGGTACTGCGCGATACGAGCGCCAGCTCGCGCTTCTTGGGTGCCTGAGCATTCTGCTCAGTCTGGGAGTTTTCCTGTGCTTCCATGCTACTCACTCCCCTTCTCGTCGTTGGTGACGGGAATAAAGCCCGCCTCGCGAATCTGCTTGTCCATCTTTTCGGACGTCACGTAGTCGATGTAATCCTGCGCCTGCTGCGAAGGAGCACCCTTCACAAAGAAGTAAAGGTCGCGCGAGATGGGATAGCCGCCGCTCGCGACCGTCTTCTCGGACGCCTCAACATGATTGACCGAGACGGCCTTGACCGAGGTCTTGGCGTTGAGGCTATCGACGAAGCCCAGCGAAATGTAGCCAATGGCACCGCGCGAACGAGATACCACGTCGCGCACCTGGCCCGTGCCCGAAAGAACGGCCGAGCGGCGATCGAACGGCGTGCCGTCCATCACGATGGTACGGAAGGCCTCACGCGTGCCGGACGCCTCATCTCGGTTGATAACCTGAATCCTCAGGTCCTCGCCACCGACTTCTTTCCAGTTGGTGATCTTGCCGGCGTAAATATCGCGGAGCTGCTCGGTCGAGAGGTTATCGACCGGGTTATCGTCGTTCACGATGACCGCGATACCGTCGTGGGCAATGACGATGGGAGTCAGGCCCAGATCCTGTTCGTCGGCATTGAGTCCACGGGAGGAGCTGGCGATATCGGCCGTGCCGGCGCTGACGGCCTCGATCCCAGCGGAAGAACCCAAACCGGAAACGAGCACGTCGATGCCGGTCTCCTCCTTAAAGCCCTCGGCCGCAATCTCGGCGATAGGAAGGCAGGTCGTGGAGCCGGCCACGGTAATGGAAGAGCTAGAAGATCCCGAAGAACAGGCGCACAGCGTAAGCGTAAGCACAGCGGCGCTCAGGACCGATACGATCTTTCTCATAGCATCACGCCGATCGCAGCATGGCGCCCACAGGTGCCGTCCTCGTTACGGTAGGAATAAAAGCGGTCGTTCTGACGCACGGTCGAAAGCTGGGTATCCACGATATTATCCGCGTCGACACCGACATCTACCAGCGCCTCGCGAATGGCAGCGGAAAGATCGAGCATGCGAGAGGTATTCGCATCGATGCAAGAGAACTCGGCGGCAAAGCGATCCATGAGTTCCTGGGATACCTCATATTCGTCACCCAAGATATGGGGGCCGATATAGGCGGAAACGTCGCTCGCATCGCAACCGGCAGCATCGCAAAGCGCCTGGCACGCCTTGGCGGAAATACGTGCAATCGTGCCCTTCCAACCGGAGTGCACCACGGCAAATCCGCCGGGGGCCACCAGCACCACGGGAACGCAGTCGGCAAAGCAGAGCAGCACGGGCACGTTATGCGCCGTGCAGACGATGGCATCACAGCCCTCGGCAATCTGCTCGCGAACGTCCTCAAGGTCATCGGCGCCGTTCGAGGTCACCGCAACGATATGATCACCATGGACCTGATTGGGAACGAGCAGGTTGTGCTCGCACTCGGCGGCACCCATAGCCTCGAGCGCACGACGACGATTTTCTTGAACAGCAAAGGGGTCATCGCCAACATGCGAGCCCAAGTTGAGTGAGGAGTACGCATCTTCGGAAACGCCACCGGCACGCTCGGTGAAGGCAAAGCGAACATCGGATGTCGCGCCCTCCACCAACGTAACTCCATCATGGTCGACACGCGAAACTTTGTCCGCACGTGCTGCCATACTAAAGCCTCCTAATAACACAAGTACCGCGGCATCGCCGCTACAGCCCGCGTTTATACGGCTGTCATACTTCTCTAAAAGGATACCTGCTGCGCTGGAGGCAATCGTAAAGGGAACGTAAAGAGATTGGAGGTTCTAGTTTACAAAGTCGAAATAAAAAGGGCGCGTCCATACGGACACGCCCCTGTGCACAACAATGCAAAGAACGACTTAGAAGCTACCGCGCTTCAGGAAGTCGGGAAGCTCGAACTGATCGTTGCCGAAGTTAGGAAGCTCGGTGCCACCGACGTTGCGGGTCGGAGCGGCCTGAGCCGGGCTCGTGGCAGGAGCGGTGCGCTGCGGCTCAGCGGAGGCAGCGGCCTTGCTCTGAGACTGCTGAGCAGCAAAGAGCTCGTCCTGACGGTTGACGTTGGAGTCGGAGAAGCCCGTAGCGATGACGGTGATACGCACCTGATCGCCCAGGGACTCGTCGACAACGGTACCGAAGATGATGTTGGCCTCGGGGTCGACGGCGTTGGCGACAACGTCGGCGGCGTCGCTGATTTCCTGGATGCCCAGGTCCTTGGAACCGGCGATGGAGAGCAGCACGCGCGTGGCGCCATCGATGGAGCTCTCGAGCAGCGGGCTGGAGATGGCCTGCTGGGCAGCGTCGACGGCACGGGTGTCCCCAGAAGAGGTACCGATACCCATCATGGCGGTACCGGCCTGCTTCATGATGGTCTTAACATCGGCGAAGTCCAGGTTGATGATACCGGGGACGGTGATGAGGTCGGTGATGCCCTGGGTGCCCTGGGAAAGGACGCCATCGGCAATCGCGAAGGCCTCGAGCATGGTGGTCTTCTTCTCGGCGATGTCGAGCAGCTTATCGTTAGGGATGACGATCATGGTGTCGACGCAATCGGAGAGGGTCTTAATGCCCTCCTCGGCGCTCTTCTTGCGCTTGCGGCCCTCGAAGGTGAAGGGCTTGGTCACGACGGCGACGGTCAGCGCACCGACCTCGTTCATCGCGATATCGGCAACGATGGGAGCAGCGCCGGTACCGGTGCCACCGCCCTCGCCGCAGGTGATGAACACCATATCGGCGCCAGCGAGCGCCTCGGCAATGTCGTCGCGGGACTCATCGGCAGCCTTGCGGCCAACCTCGGGGTTGGCGCCGGCGCCCAGGCCGCGGGTAAGGTCGGTGCCGATGTGCACCTTGATATCGGCATCAGAGATCGCGAGTGCCTGAGCATCGGTGTTGATGGCAACAAACTCGACGCCGCGGATGCCCTCTTCGATCATTCGATTGACCGCGTTGGTACCGCCGCCGCCGACGCCGACCACCTTAATGACGGCAAGGTAGTTGTTGATCTCTGTCTCGTGCATGTCGGTCCTCCGAACAAAGGTTATAGCCATAGCATGGGTCGACCCCTGCGCACATTAACCTTCAGGTTGAAAGTAAATGCAAAGGTAAACCGTATTATGGTTGCACATTATGAACGTATCAGTCAAATAATTGACCGTGAAAACCAAACAAACCAGATAAACGGCGTGGTATGGCCCCTCAACAAAGCATCAACCAGCGCTACGAGGTCGGAGCATTCCTAAATGTGTAGTTGCCCGGAGAGCGCACATTGATATACGTTACGCCCTCTACCTGCGAAAGCAACTTGGTGACTACGCGTTCCTTCTTGGCGATATCGTCCGAATCGCCCAGCGACACCTCAATGCCGCTATTGAGGTTTGCCGAGATGGCTTCGACCGAAGGCGTGGAAATATCCTTGACTTGTCCCAAGAACTCGCTCGAAAAACCACGCACATAATCCAAGCCGGCCTTAACGGCCTTGGAGCTCACCGCCTGGCCGGAAACCGGAGCGACATCCGCCGAGACATCAGTCAACAGCACCGCGCCATAATGCTTAGCGAGCGCCAGTGCGGCATCAATGCCGGTCAAGGTATTTGAGCCCTGCCCTGTCGTGATGACGTTGCCCTGATCGTCCACTTCGACCGACGTCGACAGCGGGGCGATCCAGGTGTCATCATCCCCGATGGCCCAGGCAAGGTCATCGGAGCTGATGTAGGCAATTGCAATGACCTTGCGCTCCATCGGCGTAATGATGAGCGTATGCGGGAACTGACGCTGGACATCCACGCCCGAGACCCACGGGTTCTGCTTGAGATCCTCGGTAATCTGGTCGGGATCGACGTTAAAAAGCGACGTTCCCTCGGGCAAATCGATCAGCTGGATAGCATCGTGCTTCGTCACATGCTCGCTGCCTTGAATCTGAATATCAGTGGCGGTAAACAATCCAGAGTTAATCACCACGATGGCAACGACGACGAGCACGGCCAAGGCGGCCAGAACTCCGCCCACGATTTTGCCTTTGCCTGCAACGACAGAAGCGGCGTCTGATGTTTTATTTGCCATCGCCCCAAGTGAAGACAACGGGTTTACGCCTTTTTTACTCAAAGGCTTCTTGGCGGTAGCCGGCACCGATGTCAGCGAGCGCGGTTTCGATGCGCCCAGTGTGCGACCTGGACGCGCCGCTTTAGTTCCCGTCGAGGGCTTAGGAGTTGCCATGGGGCGGGCAGGCTTGGCGCCCATAACAGGCTTTGACGTCACCGAGGGACGCGAGGACTTTTTTGCAGCCGGACGATTACCGAGCTGCGAGCCGACGACCGGACGACTGGCCTGTCGAGCATGCCCGACAGGCTTAGAGTGCGCGACGGTATTGCGTTGAGGTTTGGCAGGCGCGCCGGAACGCCCTCCGGCGCGGCGGAAGGTGGGTTTCGATGCTCTAGAAGCCGAGGAATTTAACTTCCGGTCTGAGCTCGATGCCATACGCCTCCCTCACCTTTCCGTGCACATGTCTGATAACCGCGGCAACGTCATCGGCCGAGGCAGTTCCGTTATTAACGATAAAATTAGCGTGAACGGGCGAAACTTCCGCACCGCCAATCGAAAAACCCTTTAATCCACAATCCTCGATAAGCTTGCCCACACTCGCATCGGGCGGGTTACGAAAGACCGACCCGCAGGATGCGCGACCCATGGGCTGCGTACGCTTGCGCCTCGTCAGGTACCGTTCCATGCGCTCGCGAATGTCGGCCTTGGGCGCCGGTTTAAGCTTGAGCACGCACTCGAGGATGATCTCATTGCGGGGAAGGCTACATTCTCGGTAGCCCCAAGTGATCTCGGACCCCGCATAATGCTTGATACCGGATGCCGGGTCAAACGTTACGACATCCTCAACCAGCGAGCCAATCCACTCGGTCCGTGTGCCTGCATTCATAGATATCGCACCGCCAACCGAACCAGGGATGCCAACGGCAAACTCAAGGCCCGAGAGGCTACGCGACAGGGCATCGTTGACCAGGCGCGCAAACATCACGCCCGCACCGACCGTCAGCGTACAACCGTCATCGGCAACAACCGTGCGCTGAAACTCACGTCCGAGCGAAATGACGGCACCGCGATAACCGCCATCGGCAACCAGCAGATTGGAGCCCTTGCCGATGATGACCCACGGCACCTGCTCGCGATCGAGCACCGCCACGGCGCGGCGAAGGGCATGATAGCTATGGCACGTCACAAAGAGGTCGGCCTTGCCGCCGATACGATAGCTCGTATGACGCGCAAGGCGCTCGTCCTCGATCACATCCGTGTCGATCATGCCCGAGAGCGCCATAACGGCGTTAAACAGACCCATTAGACTTAAGCGTCTTTCTTGGCAGTCAGATACTCAATGAACTCGGGACCGACGGTCGTAACGTCACCGGCACCCATAGTGAGCAGCAGGTCGCCCTCGCCCACCATCTGCTCGAGCTCCTGATTAAGCTCAAGACGGCTGGAGCAATACACGACCTCCTTACCAGGATGCTTGGCGCGCACGGTATCGGCGAGCATCTTAGAGGTGACACCCGGAATGGGCATCTCGCCAGCCGAGAACACATCAATCAGCAGCAGTTTATCGGCATTGGCAAATGCATCGGCAAAGTCGTCGCACAGGGCCTGCAGGCGCGAATAGCGGTGCGGCTGGAACACGACGTCGACGTGCTTGTAGCCCAGCGACGAAGCGGCAGCAAGCGTCGCCTTGATCTCGGTGGGGTGATGGCCGTAATCATCGACCACGGTGATGCCATCGATATCGCCCACGTGGGTAAAGCGACGACGGACGCCCTCAAAGCTCGAGAGCGCCTTGGCGGCGGCGTCGATGTCAAGGCCCAGGACATGGGCGACGGTGAGTACCGCCGTGGCGTTGAGCATGTTGTGGCGACCGGGATTGCTCTTGATCTCCACGGCATGCTCAGTGCCATCCTCAAAGCGAACGATAAAGTCACTCTGGATGCCCTTGACATCCGGGTGCATGCAGACGATGTCGTTGCTCTCGGCAAAGCCGTAGGAAAGCACGTGACGACCCGTCGACTTGGCGAGCTCGACCAGATGCGGGTCCTCACCGCAGACGATGACGGTGCCGTCCTCGCCCACCAGGCTCATGAATTTGGCGAAAGTTGCCTCGATCTCCTCGATACCCGAGTAGTGATCGAGGTGGTCGGCCTCGACGTTGGTCACAATGACTACGTTGGGGTTCAGGAACAGGAAGGAGCTGTCGGACTCGTCGGCCTCGGCGACAAAGTAGTCGCCCGAGCCGTTCTTGCCGTTCGTGTCATAGCCCTCGACGATGCCACCGATCAGGAAGCTCGGATCCAGACCCATGCGGTCGAGCATGGTGGCGCACATCGAAGACGTGGTGGTCTTGCCATGCGTGCCGGCAACAGCGACGGTGGTGTAGCCGTGGCCCAAAGCAGAGAGCATCTTGGCACGGGGCCACACGGGAATACCAAGCTCGCGAGCGCGCACGAGTTCAGGGTTAGACTCCGGAATAGCGGTGGAGACAACAACCACGTCGGGCTTGACCTCGTCGATCGTGGCGGCCTCATGGCCCACATGCACCTTCACACCAGCGCGGGTAAGCTGGCGGATATAACGTGACGTCTTAAGGTCGGAGCCGGTAACGGCATAACCGCGCTCGTGCAGAACGAGGGCGATGCCGCTCATGCCGGCGCCGCCGATACCGATAAAGTGGGCGCTCTTAAACTCGGGCGCGGAGGTTGCAGTCTGGGAATCAGCCATGTGCTCGTGTACTCCTTGCGTAAACACTGCCTGTAACCCGTTAACTGTACCGCACCTACCGCATCAGCGCGAGGGCGACCGACGATATCCCGTCTAACTAACGCAAACCCTCTACCGCATCCGCCAGAAGAGCGGCGGCCCTATCTTGAGCCAGACCACGCGCCGCCTGACGCATGGCGTCGCGCGCCGCCGCGTCATCGACCAGGTGCAGCAGCTCATCGGCAAAGGCAGAACTGTCGATATCGGCATCGGCACAGAGCACACCGGCCCCGGCGTCGACTAGATAACGGGCATTGGTGGTTTGGTGGTCGGCCGTCGCATGCGGATACGGCACGAGCACCGAGGGCACGGCGAGCGCAGCAATCTCGGCCACGCTCGATGCACCCGAACGCGAGAGCACCAAATCGGCAGCAGCCAGCATATCGCCCATGTTGTCGATGTAAGGCTGGACGCGGTAACACTTCGCCTCCTCGGGCGTCAGCGCCAAAGCGCGCTCGGTCTCCTCAAAGCCGTCGGCACCCGTCGAATGCAACACATAGAGGTTCTTGCGCGAAAGCAGCTCGTTTTTGAGCGAAACCACGCGCTCATTGAGGTGCTGGGCGCCAAGTGAACCGCCAAAGACGAGCAGCAGCGTAGCGTCCTCGGGAACGCCAAGTGCCTTGCGGCCGCGAGCGCGATCGCCCTCGATCACCGAGCGACGTACGGGGTTGCCGGTCATGAGCACGTGGCCAGGGTCACCTTCGCGCTCAAAGACCGAACGCGCTGCCGGCACCGAGATGCACACGCGGGCGGCGTGGGAGTTCATCATCTTGTTGGCCAGGCCCGGAACAGAGTTCTGCTCATGCAGCAGATACGGAACGCCCGCGCCCTTGCACCACCCCAGCAGCGGAACCTCGACATAGGCACCAAAACCAATGGCGGCATCGGGCTTGCCGACCTTTGAGAAATGACTGGCGAGCGCACGCTTGGCTTTGTTGACACGCCACAGCGAGGTCAGCGCCGTCCAAGGACGGGAGCGGTCGAAGCCCGTGACCGTAATGGGCACAAAATCAAACCCAGCCTCGGGGACCAGACGACCCTCGAGCTTGCGCGACTGGCCCACGAACACAACGTGGTGGCCACGGTCACGCAGTTCTTCGGCCAAGGCGAGCGCGGGGTTGATGTGTCCTGCCGTGCCGCCGGCTGCAATAGCAACGGTCATTTTATCGGTCATGGTAGTCCCTTCGTACACGCGGTCCCTGGTCGTCGGTACGCAGACGCGCCGACGGGTCCGAGTTCAAATCGATTCGATTATATCCGCCGCCCGCGTTGCGAGGGCTGGGGCGCTGCGGACGACCTTGCGGAGCCATTCGCGGGCGTGGACGAGCTGCCGGCTCGGATGCAGAACCATCCAGGACGGTAAAACCGTTACGCGAAGATCGCTCGCCGCGCACGTGGGGCACGCCGGCGGTACTCTCATCCATAACGGCAAAGCTCTCGCGGCGACGGTCGTACTCATCGCGACGGGCGCTCTCGTACGAAACGCGCAGGATCAACCCGGCAAGCATAAGCGACACAATAATCGACGAACCGCCGTAGCTAATAAACGGCAACGGTTTGCCCGTCATGGGAAACACGTTGAGGATGCCCAGCGCGTTAATCAAAAACTGCACCGCGAGAATGACCGCGGAGCCAGACGCCATGAGCGCGCCCCGACGATCGGTCGCCTGCTCGGCAATGCGAAACGCCGAGTAGATCAGCATCGCAAACACCAAGAAGAACAGCACGGTTCCGACAAAACCGACTTCCTCGCCAATGATGGCCAAGATGTAGTCGTTGTGTGCCTCGGGCAGATACGAGTACTTCATGGTTGAGTTGCCGATGCCACGGCCGAACAGACCGCCCGAGGCAAAGGCCATGATGGCAAGCGTGGCCTGATAGCCGTCACCATACTCGTCGGCCCAAGGGTTCAAGGCAACCTGAATACGCACCATACGGTACGGCTCTGCGACAAGCGCAATCACGATCACGAGAATGCCGAAGATTAGCACGCCGATGATAAATCTGGGGTCGAGACCCGCAAACAACGCCATGCACATGAGGGTCAACAGGATGATCAGAACAGTACCGAAATCGGGCTGGATAAAGATCAGAAAGAGCGAAATTCCTAGGTAGATGCCCATCTTGCGAAGGAATTCGTTGATGTTGCCACCGGGCGAAAAAAAGCGATCAAGCATGATGGCCGAATACGCAATGGCAAATGGCTTTAAAAACTCGGAAGGCTGGAACTGAATACCGGCGATGTTGAGCCAGCGCGTGGCGCCACGGCTGCCGCTGCCCACCAAGAACACCAGAAGCAGTAGCCCTATCATGCCGATAAGGAAGATCCTGAGCATATCCTCCCCAAACCAGCTGTCCGGCAAAACGCGCACGATGGCAATCAGCGCCAGAACACCGACCACGGCAAACGCGGCCTGTCGACCCAGAAAAAACGTCGCCGAGCCATTCTCGTGCAGCGCCTCGACCGAAGACGCCGAGTACACCATCAGCAGGCCAAAGCATACCAAGGTAAACAAGCAGGCCATGAATATCAAACGGGGGCGCATGATACGGGCGGGAACGCCGGCAATATAGCGTTCGCTAAACGACTGCCCGCCGCGGCTGGAACGCGGTGTGATGCGACGTGAGGAAGCACGGTCCGAGTCGGGCCTCCTCATACCTTGTCGGGGGCTCTCCTCTCTCACCGCAACCCCTATTCCATTTGTGATTTCGCTGCAGCGGCAAGCTGGGCCACGTAGTCCTTAAACACGCGGCCGCGATCCTCATAGCCCGAGAACTCATCGAACGAAGAGCAGGCAGGAGAAAGTAAGATCACGTCACCACGGCTCGACAGCGAACGGGCGACGTCCACGGCGTCGCGTAGGTCATCCGCCTGGGCGATATCCACATCGCCATCGACATCGGCCTCGTCCATAGCGGCGGTGAAGCGCTCGCGCGCATCGCCAAAGCAGACGACCGAGCGCACGTTGTCCATAACGACGCGCGAGAAGTCCGTGAGCGGCGTGCCCTTATCGTGGCCGCCGAGCAGCAAGATCACGTCGTCATCGGGAAATGCCGTCAGCGCCTTCTCGACCGCATCGGTGTTGGTCGCCTTGGAATCGTTGACGTAGCGCACGCCGTCAATCTCGCCACACGGCTCCACGCGGTGCTCGAGCGGCTGGAACGAGGCAAGACCGCGGCAGACACCATCGACATCGGCACCGACCGCCAAGGCAGCCGTGGCGGCGCACAGGGCATTGATAACATTGTGATGGCCCGAGATCTTGAGCTCGGATGTAGCGATGAGCGGGGTCTCGACGCCCTTCAGGCGCACGATCATCTTGCCATCGCGCACAAAGGCGGCATCCTCGCCCTCAGGCTCGTCAAAGGCAACCTTGCAGATGCGACGACCCGGCGTGTAGATGTACTCATCGAACTCGTGAATGCCGGCGTCTTCGACGTCGACAACCGCCAGATCGTCATCGACCATATTGTCAAACAGTTTGATCTTGGCAAGCGCATAGTTCTTATGGCTCTTATGCCAGCCCAAGTGGTCGGGAGTGATGTTGAGCAGCACCGCCACGCGGGGGTGGAGCTCGGTTGTCGTAGCAATCTGATAGCTCGAGAGCTCAGCCACAAACCACTCGTTATGGGCTCGGCCGTCAATCTCGTTGACCGGCGGCTCGCCGATGTTGCCGACAGCAACGCTGTCCTCGCCGGCAGCCTTGAGCAGATAATCAGTCAGCGACGTGGTGGTCGTCTTGCCGTTGGTGCCCGTGATGGCAATCCAGTTATCGGGCGACAGACGATAGGCAAACTCGGGCTCACCCATAATCTGGGCGGCATGCTCGCGCCCGGCCTTAAAGAAGCCCGAGAACTCCGAGATGCCCGGGCACGTCACGCATACGTCATAGGCGCCCTCGACCTGTTCGGTCCCATAGACAAACGACACACCAGCAGCCTCGAGCGCACGCGTGGCGTCATTGGGCTCAGAGGTGCCGCCGCCATACACGGTAACGGCGCTTACGCGCTCGGGATGTGCCAGCGCCCAGCGGGCGACATCGAGACCGGATTTGCCCTGACCCAAAACGAGCAGGCTAAAGACATCAGCAAGAGGCATGAAAGACCACTATCCCAACTGGAAGAACAGGGCAAGGCCAACGGCACCAAAGGCCGCAGCGATAATCCAAAAACGGATGACGACCTTGGTCTCGGCCCAGCCCTTCTTTTCGAAATGATGATGGATGGGCGCCATAAGGAAGACGCGCTTGTGCGTAAAGTGGAAGTAGACAACCTGAATCATGACCGACAGGGTCTCAACGATAAACAGGCCGCCGATGATGAGGGAGACGACCTCGGTGTTGGTCATGATGGACGTGCAGGCAAACGCGGCGCCCAGGGCAAGCGAGCCGGTATCGCCCATAAAGATGCTCGCCGGATAGCAGTTGAACCACAGAAAGCCCAAGCAGGCACCGGCACACGCGGTGCAGAAGATGGACAGGTTCACGTCTCCGTGCAAAAACGCCATGGCAGCCATGGCGAGCATGGCAATCATGGAGGTGCCGCCGGCAAGACCGTCAAGGCCATCGGTCAGGTTCACGGCATTAGAAAGACCGGCGATCATCAGCCAGCAAAAGACAATGTAGAGCCACGGGAACGAAAGGCCGCAGATGGTGGTCGAAAGCACGCCAAGGTCAATCGTCAGGCCGCCGGGAAAACGAATCTCGGGGGCGACGCCGCACCAGTTGACGGCAAGTACCGTAAAGGTGACACAGATAATGGTTAGGCCGATCATCTTGGCATGAGGCGTCAGACCGAGCGAGCGCCCATGCGTAACGGAGGTCAGGTCGTCGATCAGGCCCAGCACGCCGGTCGCCAGCGTGGCGAGCAGCACGAGCACGAGCTCGGTGGTGAGCTTGCCCATCAGCAGGCAGGTCAGCGAAATCGCGACGAGAATGACAACGCCACCCATGGTGGGCGTTCCCTGCTTAACCAAATGACGCTTGGGGCCGTCGGCACGAACCTGCTGGCCGATACCCTCGACCTTGAGCAGCTTGATCCACCACGGCATGAGCAGCAGCGCAATGGCAGCGGCGATGCCAAGCCCCAAAAAAGCCTGATACGTTGGATACGAGGGATTGCCGAACATGGGCTAGCACACACCTTCCACAAAGCGGTCGAGCTCAACAAAGCGGGAACCCTTGACCAGTACAACATCATGTTTTTCAAGCGCGCCGCCCATGCGGTCGAGCACCTGCTGATAATCGGAGAACACCTGGATGCGGTCCTCGTCCATGCCCATCATGCGCGCGGCATCGGCCATAAGCTGGGCCAGCTCACCACCCACGCACGCCAGCATGTCGAGCTTCTTGGCGGCGGCATAGGCGCCCACGAGCTCATGCATGCGAGGAGCCTCATCGCCCATCTCGCCCATCTCGCCCAGGATCGCCATGCGAGACCCCGTGCACGAAAGCGAGCACAGTAGATCGAGGCCAGCAGCCATGGATTCGGCACTGGCGTTATAGGAATCGTCGATGACGCGGGCTCCGCTCTTGGCGCGCTTGATCTCCTGGCGGTGGCCGGTGATCGTAAGACCCCTAAAGGCAGCATCGATCTGCTCGGGCATCACGCCCAGGCGATAGGAAACCGCGGCGGCCTTAACGGCATTAGGAACGGACTGCACGCCGGGGATGGCAAGCATGGTATCGGTCGTCTCACCCTGGCCAAAATCGAGCGTAAAGACCGGACGGCCCTCGTCATCAACACGAATGTCGCGGGCACGGACCTCATCATCGTCCGAGACGCCGGCCAGCATCACATCGATACCAGCAGGCTGGGCGAACGTATCGCGAATGAACGGCGTAAAGTCGTCCTCACCGCCCAAAACCAGCAGCGGCAAGAAGTCGCCGGCGGCGCACATACCCTGGACAATCTCGGCCTTAGCGCGGGCGATGTTCTCGCGGCTGCCCAAAATGCCGATGTGAGAGGTACCAATCTTGCTCACGATGGCAAGGTTGGGATTGGCGGACTGGGACAGGCGCTCAATCTCGTGGAAATGGTTCATGCCCATCTCGAGCACCAGGACCTCGGTATCGGCCGGAGCGGAAAGCACCGTGAGCGGCATGCCGATCAGGTTATTGAAATTGCCCTTGGTGGCCCAGACACGATAGCGCTTGGCGAGCACGGCGGCGAGCACGTCCTTGGTCGTCGTCTTGCCGATGGAACCGGTAATACCAACGACCAGGCAGCCAAGCTCCAGGCGATACGTGTGCGCCAAACGCAGCAGAAACTCCTCGGGATCATCGGTCAGCAGGATGGCGCACCCCTTGTCCTGCGCCAGCGAGACCAGCTCGGCCTCGGGCTCACGCGTCATCACGACGGCGCCGGCACCCGACTGGACGGCACGGGAAGCAAAATCATTGCCGTCGACGTTTTCACCGGGAAAGGCGACGAAAATCGTCCCTTCCTCGACCTGGCGCGAGTCGATAACGCACCCGCGGCATACCCGATCGGCTTCTCCCGTCACGGTTCGGGCCCCTGTTGCGGCCGCGAGGTTGTTGACGGCGATCTCTATCATTGCAGCTCCCCTGTAAACCTAATAATGCTATCGGCGTATTGTATCCCAGCGCCGCACATGCGTGGTGCAGGGCATGTGAACACCCTCATATGGGACAACAAACAACGCCCCAAAGATTGTAACCCCCTACTTCGTGTGCGGGATACCCAGCACGTCGAGCGCGTTGGCCATAATGGACTGGAACGGCACCGCAGCGGCATCTGAACCGCTCGGCGTTCCGTCGAGCGTGATATAGCACAGCACTTTGGGCGATTGTGCCGGTGCAAAGCCCATAAAGGACGACATGTAGTTCTCCTTGAGGTAGCCGCCGTTCTCGTCGGCACGTTCGGCCGTACCGGTCTTACCCGCCACGTCATAGCCGTCAACCGCGCCGCCAACGCCCGTACCCTCGGACACGACCGTCTGCATGCACGATGTCACCTGGGATGCGGCGTCCTCCGAAATCGCGCGCTCGCCTTCGCCCCAGTCCTTCTCGTCGCCCTTGCTGGACTTATAGAAGTGCGGTGTCATCATCACGCCGCCGTTGGCGATGCCGCCCACGGCACGTGCGATCTCAATTGGCGAGACGGACAGTGCCTGTCCAAAGCTCATCGAGCCCAGCGTGGCGCCGTCATACTGGTCACGCTCCTTGACGATACCCAGGCTCTCGCCCGGAAAATCGACACCCGAGCTGTGACCGATGCCCCACTTGTCCACATAGGCGGCAAAGTCGTCGGCACCGATCTTGCGCCCCACTAGGACAAAGCCCACATTGGACGAACGGCGCATCATCTCGCGCACATCCATGGTCATGGCATAGTCGCGCTTGTCGGCATCGGTGACGGTATCGTCGCCCACCTTGATGCTCGCCGGCACCTCAAACGACGTACTCGATCGCACGACACCCAAGTCGAAGCCGGCGCCCGCCACGAGCGTCTTAAAGACCGAGCCGGGCTCGTAGGCGTCAGTGACCAGGCGCAGGTTCATATCCTCGGTCTTGGCGTTCTCCAGATCGGTCTGGTCGTAAGTCGGGTACGAGCAGGCTGCCAAGATCTCGCCTGTCGTAGGATCGGTGACCAGCGCCGAGCCGTTCTTGGCCTTTGTCTTCTCGACAGCCTCTGCCAGGGCATCCTCGGCCGCACGCTGGATATTGACGTCGAGCGTCGTCACGATATCAACGCCGTCGACCGCAGCCACCTTTTTATAGGCACCGCCCGCGATATAGCTGCCGTCCCTCGCGCGCTCGCGTACGAGAGAACCGTTCGTGCCGGTCAGAAGCTTGTTGTATTGCTTTTCGAGACCCGTCAAGCCGTCGTTGTCTACATTCACTACACCCAGCACCTGCGATGCCAGATTGCCGTATGGATATACACGCTTCATGGCCTGCTCAAAAAGCACGCCGGGCAGGTTCTTCTTCTCCAGCGCCGCAACATCGTCTTCGTCCACCTGGCGCTTGATATACACCCAGGTTCCATCGGACTCGACGAGCTTGCGGCAGGTCTTTTTATCGATTCCAGTTGCCTTGACCAGCGCCGACACCGTCTTGTCAACATCCTCGACAAGCTGCGGGTTCACGGCGATGTTGCGACATTCGACCGACGACGCCAACACGTTGCCGTTGCGGTCGTAGATGGTGCCGCGTTTGGCATAGAGGGTCTGCGCAAGCAGGCGGCGCGCATCGGCACGCTCGCGCAGTTTATCGGCTTCGACAATTTGATAGTCGGCAAGGCGAAAGACGCCCAAGCCCAAGCCAAGCCCGATGAAGCCCATGACGGCTTTGCGGCGAGGCAGAGGCGCGCCTGTGAGCCATTCGGTCGACGAACTCTTGCGCGACCTGGTGTTATGCACTTGAGGGCCGCCCGAGCCGCGAAGTCGCGACGCCGGGTCGTTGCCACGGGACCGCCCGGCGTTGTAAGATTGCCGACCCGTTCCTTGATAACCAGAACGTCCCCGCGACGAGGGACGTCCAGAACCGCGGCCCCCATCGGAACCGCGGCGATAGTCATTTGTCATACTCAGCTACCGTCTTGCTACTGAGCGGTCGCGGTCGCGTTGGCGCCCGCGGCTGCATCCTGCGAAAAGTCAAGTGTAACGCTCTCGCTGGGCTCCACCATGCCATAAGCGCCCGCAAGGTCGCGAATGCGCGTGTCGGCACCATAGACCGAATGCATGACCTCCAGGTCGGAGCTCTCATCGGTCGCCTTTTCGAGCGTGCTGGTAAGCTCGGCGTTGCTGTTGAGCACCTGGGCCGTAACGCCGGCGAGCGCCACGCGGGCGACGCCGATCGTCATGAAGATAGCCGCAATGATGCAAAACGTTTTAAGAACGCTCATGAAAACCGGGCTTACCGCCTGGTTTGCCTGACGGCCCGCGCCCGTGTAGACATCAAAGCGCGGCGTGCGCTGCTCACGGGGAGCAACGGGGGCCTGCGGCGTCTCACGATAGGCGGGCATGGCGTTCATATCATAGGCGAGTGCTGCGCTTGAAGTGTTGTAGCCCATGATATGCCGCCTCCCATCCCGAGTACGTTGGTAGTGTGTTTAAGCTTCGTTTATGGTGCGAGCGGGAGGTCCAATATCGCGCGGTCGCGCCTACAGACGCTGCGCCACGCGGATTTTGGCTGATCTCGCCCGAGGGTTGCGCTCAACCTCATCAGGCTGGGCAACCAGGGGTTTGCGGGTGATGACCTTGAGTATCGGCACGTTGCCGCACACGCACACCGGAATCTCCGGCGGACACGTGCACCCCTGGCTCATCTCCTTAAAGTGGTTCTTTACGATACGGTCCTCGAGCGAGTGATACGAGATGACGCAGATACGTCCGCCCGGGTTGAGCCACCTGGTGGCGGCATCAAGCCCTCGTTCGAGCACATCGAGCTCGTGATTGACCTCGATGCGAATGGCCTGGAAACTTTTCTTGGCCGGGTGTCCGCCATGCCGACGAGCGGCAGCCGGGATACCCGCCTTGATGATCTCGACAAATTGGCCGGTGGTTTCGATCGGTTCTTGCTCGCGGCAGCGCACGATCTCGCGCGCAATCTGCGAGGCGAACTTCTCTTCGCCGTAGACGCGTAGAATCCGGGCGAGGTCGTGTTCGTTATAGGTGTTGATGACCTCAGCTGCATTTAAGGTGTTATTACCCGGATCCATCCGCATGTCCAATGGGGCGTCCTCGTTATACGAAAAGCCCCTGCCAGGGATATCGAGTTGCGGCGACGAAACGCCCAAATCGAACAGGAAGCCATCGACCCCGGGCACCTCGGCCGAGCAAAGCAGCTCGTCCAAGTCGCCGAAGTTGCCCTTCAGGAGCTGGTGCGGAACGCCGGGAACCTCGCGGTCCAGACGGGCGCCAGCGGCCTCGAGGGCCATGTCGTCCTGATCGACGCCGAGCAAAAGGCCCATCTCCCCCACCTGCGCGGCCATCTTTACCGAATGGCCGGCACCGCCAAGGGTGCAATCGCAGACAACGGAGCCGCTCTTTAGCCGCAGCGACTCAAGCACTTCGCCGAGCATGACAGGTTCATGCCGATATTCTTGTGTCAAGATCCCACGCTCCATCCGTTACCCGTGCCTTGCCCTTACGAGAAGAAGAGGTCCAGCAGGGCCTCATCGTCATCGTCCTCATCGGCCGCGGCGCGATCCCAAACCTCAAGGTGGTCGTAGTTGCCCACAACCGTGACCTCGCGGTCGAGTTTCGCCTGCTTGCGGAGAGACTCGGAAAGACCGATACGACCGGCGCTGTCCACGTCCATCGACGTGGTGCGCTTGTTGATCGCCCTCATGAGCTTCTGGTCATTAATGTCACGCGGGTTAAAACCCTCGTGGCCCTCACGACCCGCGAAGAGTCCTTCGACCCACTTATCGAAGGCCTCGGCAGAGAACACGTACAGAGCATCGACATCCAGGGCTTTGAACACGCGAACCTGCTCTCCAAGCTCCTCGCGAAGGGGTGCAGGCAGGGACAGACGACCTTTTGCATCGAGATTGCGCTCGTATGCACCAGTCATTCCCATGTGCGCCCTCCCCTCGGTTACTCAGATGGCACGTACGCGGAGAACCACCCCGCCTGTCGACGTCATTAATAATATGGGGAACCGCCCCATTTTTCAACACCTTTCCCCACTCCTTCCCCCACCTCGCCCCACCGCTCCACCCACCATATATTGCAAAACACCCCCAAGCATATGTTCGAAAACACAATATGTTGTGTTTACAGCAACGGCGGGATGCCACCTGTGGCACCCCGCCGTTCAACCTCAACCTTCAAGTTGACCTTGAAGCGATTTTTGCGTCCCTTTACATGCCATTCACATCGCCCCCAAACTCCCCCACCCAAGGCACGTGCGGCCCACCACCGCGACGCCAAGTGGCGAAAAATGGGACGGGCACCAGATTGCCCATGCGCGCGCAAAAGCACGCCACGGCAATCTGGAGCCCGTCCCCAAATACCTATAAATATGCAGGTCAGCGATGTGTTAACGATGTGCCAGCGGGTGCGCCGCCAGATAGACCTCGGTCAGTTGCGTACGATCGACATGCGTGTAGACCTGCGTGGTCGATATATCGGCATGTCCCAAGATCTCCTGTAGCACACGGAGGTCTGCGCCGCCCGCAAGCATATGGGTGGCAAAGGAGTGACGCAGCGTATGGGGATGGAGCCCCACCAGTCCCACCTGGCGCCCGTAGCGCTCACAGATGGCATGGATGCCCTGGCGCGACAGACGGCGGCCGTTCTTATTTAAAAAGACCGCCGAGGTCTCGGTTCCGCGGGCATGGGCCGCCAAGCGAGAACGCCCCTCAGTTACATAAAGCGCCAGAGCTCGCGCCGCGCTTCCCACCAGCGGGGACAGACGTTCCTTCGAGCCCTTACCGCGAACGAGCACAAAGCCATCGTCGATATGGATATCGCCCACATCGAGTCCCACCAACTCGCTCACACGCAAACCGCATCCATAGAGCACTTCCAAGATGGCATGGTCGCGCAAGCCCATCTCGCCCTCGGGGAAGTCTTGATCGAGCAGCGCCGAGACATCCTCCACCGATAGATACTCCGGCAAACGCTCAGCCTTTTTAGGCAGGCGCAACGCCGCCGTTGGATTTTGGGCCACAGCCCCATCGCGCACCAAAAAGGCATGTAGGCCCTTCACGGCCGCAAGCGCACGCTCCACCGAGGCATCGGAATAGCCCCCATCGCGACGGTCGGCGACAAAGCCCTCCACGACCTGACGGGTCA
Source organism: Collinsella aerofaciens (assembly GCF_005844325.1). GTDB lineage: Bacteria > Actinomycetota > Coriobacteriia > Coriobacteriales > Coriobacteriaceae > Collinsella > Collinsella aerofaciens_G. The sequence continues at coordinate 112,770 of NZ_SPFY01000004.1, forward strand.
CCTCTTCAAAAGACACAATACCCGCCCGCTCCAGATAGGCGCAGTACGTCGTCAGGTCACGACGATAGGCCGCAATCGTGTTGCGCGCCAAACCCCGCTCGACCGCGAGGTAATCGAGATACTCCCCCGCCGCCACGGCGAGCGACGAGGGAGTAGCTTCGGTATGTTCCTTATTCGCCGGCACCCTTAGTCCGTAGCGAGGTTCATGGGCGTCACCTGCAGACGGTCGACACCCTCGTGCTGGCCGATCGAAGCGCGCACGAACTCGCGGAACAGCGGCTGCGGGTTGGTCGGGCGGCTCTTGAACTCGGGATGAGCCTGGGTTGCCACATACCACGGATGCACGTCGCGCGGCAGCTCGACCATCTCGACCAGGCGCTCGTCGGGCGACAGACCCGAGATAACCAAACCGGCGTCCTCGAGCTGGTCACGGAAGGCGTTGTTGAACTCAAAGCGGTGACGGTGACGCTCGTAGACGAGCTCCTCGCCATATGCCTCGCGAGCAAGGGTATCGGCGGCGAGCTTGCACGGATAGGCGCCCAGGCGCATGGTGCCGCCCTTCTCGGTCACGTCCTCCTGCGAGCTCATCAGATCGATGACGCTAAACGGGCCGTCCGGATCGAACTCGGAGGAGCTGGCGCCGGCAAGGCCGACGACATTGCGCGCAAATTCGCACACGGCCACCTGCATACCCAGGCAAATGCCCAGATACGGAATCTTGTGCTCACGGGCAAACTCGGCCGCGAGGATCTTGCCCTCCAGGGCGCGCTTGCCAAAGCCGCCGGGGACCAGGATGCCCGAGGCGTCGCCCAGAACCTCGGAGACATTCTGCTCGTCGAGGCTCTCGCCGTCGACCAGCTGGACGTCCACATGGCGATCGTAGAAGACGCCCGCATGGTGCAGGGCCTCGATAACCGACAGGTACGCATCGGGCAGCTGCGTGTACTTGCCCACGACGGCGATCTTCACCTTGTCGGCGTGATGGTTGGCGTGATTCTGTTTGCGCAGGAACTCGTTCCACTCGCTCATGTCGCGCTCACGCGGGTCCAGACCCAGGCGCTCGCAAATGCGCAGGTCAAAGTCCTGCTCGGCAAGCAGCTGCGGAACATCGTAAATGCTCGCGCAGTCCTCGTTGGTAAAGACGCAATCGGTGTCGACGTCGCAGAAGCTTGCGATCTTTCCGCGGATAGCGTCATCGATATGGTGGTCGGAGCGCAGCACGATAATATCGGGCTGGATGCCAAAGCTGCGGAGCTCCTTGACGGAATGCTGTGTGGGCTTGGTCTTGACCTCGTGGGCGGCGGCGATATAGGGAACGAGCGACACGTGGATGTAGCAGACGTTCTCGGGGCCGGCCTCCTTGCGGTACTGACGGATGGCCTCGACAAACGGCTGGGACTCGATGTCGCCAATCGTGCCGCCCAGCTCGGTGATGACTACATCGGAGCCGGTCTGCTCCTCGATGCGGCGGAACTTGTCCTTGATGGCATTGGTGACGTGGGGAATCACCTGCACGGTACCGCCCAAAAAGTCGCCGCGACGCTCGCGGGCGATTAGGCTTTTGTAGATGGCACCGGTCGTAAAGTTGGAATCGCGGGTCAGGTTCTCATCAATAAAGCGCTCGTAATGACCCAGGTCCAGGTCGGACTCGTAACCATCCTCGGTAACGAAGACCTCACCATGCTGGAACGGGCTCATGGTACCGGGGTCGACGTTCAGATACGGGTCGGCCTTCTGCATCGTTACTTTGTAGCCACGCGACTTGAGCAGACGGCCCAGCGAGGCCGCGGTGATACCCTTGCCCAGGGACGAAACCACGCCACCGGTTACGAACACATGCTTGGTCATATTGAGTTACCTGCGCTTCCCGTAGAAGTTGTTTATCCACATCTTACGGGTCTTCATTGTAATACTCGCGCCGCGGACCGTTCGCAATTTTTCTCGCGTGCGATTGCATTTCTCAATCTTGAAACAAAACGCCGCCCGGTTTCCCAGGCGGCGTCGCTATGGCAAGGGTTACATGCTGCTATCGATCAGCAACCTCGTCCTCAAGCATTTCTTGAACGAGCATGCCGGTACGGACGCCGTCAAGATACCACTCGCCACGTTCGGTGAGGCAAATGCCATTTGCAAGCTGACCGCCGTCGTCGCTATAACGCGAGACGACATCAATCATGCCTTCGGAATCCAAGCGATCGATTGCGGCGCGGGCACGATACGGCGAAACCCCCACGCGCTCGGCAAGCGTTTTGCGCGAGAAACCATACGGCCCGCCATTGTCTTCGGTTTGCTGGTCGATTTCCATCAACACCAGCACCTCAACACGCTTCATATCGTTGACACTCGCACGACCCTTGCCCGCCATAGCAGCCTCCTCAAACCGAGCACGAGCATCTAACGCGCCGTGCGCGACCGACACACCTCACGATGGCAGGTAATATCCATCATGCGGCATCCCGCTAAGGATGAAACAGTTACGGTTATTGTATACCGCTCAAATTGTTTCTAGGCAGGTAAACAGCTATTTTTCGCCGAAATAGGCGCTTTATTGATCAAAAAGCCGTACCGGGCGCTAACTCGATACGGCCAAAATGCAATGCAATTACCGCGGTGCTTCAAACTTAGCGATGGAAGAAACCGCGGCGCTCAAACTTGGGCTCGCAGCACACGTTGATACCCAGTTTGCGCAGTACCGTCTCGTCCGTCGGCGAGATAATCACGCTAAAGAAGGCATCGCAACCGCGCAGCTGCTCCAGGCCCGAAAGGACGCGAGCGGCCGTCTCACTCGTGGCCGAGGTGATCGACAGCGCCATAAGCGTCTCGTCGGTGTGGAGACGCGGGTTTTTGCTGCCCAGGAAATGCGTCTTGAGCTTGCTGATGGGCTCGATCGCTTCATCGCTAATGACCTCGAGCTCAAGGTCGACGCCCGAGACATGCTTAAGTGCATTCATGATGAGCGAGCTCGCAGCGCCCAGGCGCGTGGAAGTCTTGCCGGTCACCACGGAGCCATCGGGCATAACCATGGCACCCACGGGACCACCCGTCAGTTGCTCCCTGGTGAGGGCCGCCGAGCGCGCCGGTGAGTAGTTCTTATCGATGCCGGCTTTCTTCATAATGATCTTGAGACGGTCGACTTGCTCATCGCCCACGCCGGTACGGCGCACATTTTCGACCGCGGTAAAGTAGCGGCGGACGATCTCCATCTTGGAAGCGTCGCGGCAGGCATCGTCATCGGTGATGGCAAAGCCGACCATATTGACGCCCATGTCCGTAGGACTCTGGTAGGGGCTCTTGCCCAGGATCTTTTCCATCAGAGCACGGACCACCGGGAAGGCCTCGACGTCGCGGTTGTAGTTGACCGTGGTCTTGTTATAGGCCTCAAGGTGGAAGGAGTCGATGATATTGGCATCGTCGAGGTCCGCCGTGGCCGCCTCGTAGGCGATGTTGACCGGATGCGTGAGGGGAAGGTTCCAGACCGGGAAGGTCTCGAACTTGGCATAGCCGGCGGCCGTGCCATGCTTGTGCTCGTGATAGAGCTGAGACAGGCAGGTGGCAAGCTTGCCCGAGCCAGGACCGGGGGCAGTGACCACGACGAGCGGTCGGGTGGTCTCGACAAACTCATTCTTGCCGTAGCCATCGTCGGACACGATCAGATCGACATCGTGCGGATACCCCTCGATGGGATAGTGCAACTTGGCGGGAATGCCGAGCGCGTTCAGGCGGTTGCGGAACACATCGGCAGCAGGCTGGCCAGCATACTGGGTGATGACCACAGCCGCGACGGCAAAGCCGTTGCCGCGGAACAGGTCAACCAGGCGCAGCACATCCTCGTCATAGGTAATGCCAAGGTCACCACGAGCCTTGTTTTTCTCGATGTGGTTCGCGTTGATCGCGATAATAACCTCGACATCGTCGGCAATGCTCTTGAGCATGCGGAACTTGCTGTCCGGCTCAAAACCCGGCAGCACGCGGCTCGCATGATAGTCATCGAACAGCTTACCGCCAAACTCCAAATAGAGCTTGCCGCCAAACTGCGAGATGCGCTCCTTAATATGAGCGGCCTGCAGCTCGATATATTTCGCGTTGTCGAAACCCTGGCGCATGTATGGCTCCCGTCCCGTTTCCATTTAATGTCCTAGGCGATTATAGCGGAGCAGACCCTCCCCCACGCACTTCCCCTGCACCAACAAAGGGAATGTCGCAGGTTGAGCATAAGTCAGCGAATGGGCACCAGTGCGGGCAAGCTGTCCCCCTGCACCAACAATGGCAGCGCCGCAGGTGGAACAAAAGTCAGCGAAAGCCCGCCAGAACGAGCAAGGTGACGTGAAAGAGGAGGACATGGCGCAAAGCAATCTGACACCTTTGCACCAACAAGGGAAAAGTCGCAGGTTGAGCATAAGTCAGCGAGCGCCGCCCAGGACGTACAAGTTGGCATGAAAAAGGCAAGGCATAGACCTTTTGGTCATGCCTTGCCTTTTGAATGACAAATTGTCGTCCTGGGCGGCGCGCAGCGTTGACTGGTTGCGCGGTTCGTAGAACCGCGCAACATAAGTGCGCCCCCTCCCGCGCACGGAACGGGAGGGGGCTAAAGGTAGGAGTCTACCGGTGGGTTTACCCCACCGGACAGACGATGACCAGGTGATCCTCTACAGGATCGTCAAGGTTTCCGTGGGGTACCCGTTGGGTACTTAGAGCAGCACGCAGGCGACGGTCAGGATGACGGCACAGACGACGGAGAGAGCGACGATGAGCTTAAGGGCAAACTTGAGCCAGGTCGTCCACTCGATCTTGGCCAGGGCGAGACCGCCCATGATGGCGCCGGAGGTCGGAGTGAACAGGTTCACGACACCGATGGCGGCGGAGAAGATCATGACCATGACCTCGGGCGAGAAGCCGAGCTTAACAGCCAGCGGTCCCATGATGGGCATGGAGACGGTGGCCATACCAGAGGTCGAAGGGATCAGGAAGGACAGGCCGAAGTAGACCAGGAAGCTCATGGGAGCGAAGATCACGCCGGACAGGCCAGCCAGGGCATTGGCGGCAGCGTCGAGGACGAAGACATCGAGGCCGGTGTTAGCCATGAGGACGGAGATACCACGGGCGAGGGCGATGACGAGAACAACGGACATCATGTCGGCAGCGCCGGTGATGAAGGTGTTGACGATCTGCTTCTCGGACAGGCCACCGATGATACCGATCAGGACGGCCATGAGGAAGAACCAGGTGGAAGCCTCGTCGAAGTACCACTGGCCAATGGGCAGGCCGGTGATCAGGGCAGACCAGCCCTGGACGACGGCGTTACCGTCGGCGTCGTAGACAGCGCCGGCGTCGAAGAAGTTGGCGACGCCCTCGTTGAGGTCGGCCAGCGGAATGAAGCCGACGATCATGACGACGAAGGTGAAGGCGAAGGCGATCAGAACACCCTTCTGACGACCGGTGAGCTTGACCTCCTTGTGGACCTCGGAAGCAGCCTTGCCGTGAGCCTCTTCGGCGTCCTTAAGCTCCTGCATCGACAGGATGGTGGAACCCTTGTCAGCCTTGACCTTCTTGGCATAGTTCATCACGAAGAAGATGGACATAGCGGTAGTGACAATCCACAGGACGGCACCAAGGCCGATGATGATGGACTGGTTGACCTCAATGCCAACGCCGGTCAGAGCGTCGACGGCAGCGCCGACGGCGAACGGGTTAACCGTGGAGCCCAGGCAGCCGCAGCCAGCGCCGAGCAGGACGGTAGCGGCACCGACCATGGGGTCGAAGCCAGCGGCCATCATGGTAGCGGCGAGCAGGGCGTAGAAGGGAACGGTCTCCTCGCACATGCCATAGGTGGTACCACCGAGGGAGAAGATGAGCATCAGCACGGGAATGAGCATAATCTCGTTGCCCTTAAGCTTCTGCACCAGAACGGCGATGCCGTTGTCCAGGGCGCCGGTCTCGGTCATCATGCCGAGGAAGCCGCCCAGGATCATAACGAAGAGGCAGACGGGCAGAGCGTCAGCGAAGCCCAGGATCGGGGCGGTGCAGAAATCGCTCAGACGGGCGGCAGTAACCGCGCCACCGGACGTGCCGGAGACGATAACGGTAATCACTGCAACAATTGCCAGCAGAGCAAGAAGAATGGTGAACGATGAAGGCATACCGCGCTTTTTCTTAGCGGTCTCAGTCATAGTTCTCATCCCCCCTTCATAAATCATTTACTGATCTCGCCCGAAGCGGCTCTTCCGTGCCGTGCCTGCCGCTTGATGCGAGATTATTACCAGATAAAACCGCTCGGGGTGTCCAGCAATACACCCCGAGCGAGATGCTAGATGCTCTTACTTGAGCGTGGCGTACATGACAGCCTTGATGGTGTGCATGCGGTTCTCGGCCTCGTCGAAGACCTTGGAAGCGGGGCTCTCGAAGACCTCGTCGGTGACCTCCTGCTCGGTGATGCCGAACTGCTCGCACTTCTCGGCGCCAATCGTGGTGTTGGTGTCGTGGAAGCTGGGCAGGCAGTGCAGGAAGATGGCACCCGGGTTGGCCATAGCCATGACCTCGGAGGTAACGCGATACGGGGTGAGCTGAGCGATGCGCTCGGCCCAGACCTCGTCGGGCTCGCCCATGGAGACCCACACATCGGTGTAGATAACGTCGGCACCGGTGACGCCGTCCTTGACGTCAGTGGTCAGCTTGATGGTGCAGCCGTTAGCCTCGGCGATGGGCTTGCAGGCCTCGATGACGTCGTCAGCGGGCATGCACTCCTCGGGGCCGCAAGCCACGAAGTTCATGCCGAGCTTGGAGCAGACGACCATGAGGGAGCGAGCAACGTTGTTTTTGCAGTCGCCCATGAAGACGAGAGTCTTGCCCTTGATGTCGTAGTTGAAGTTCTCCTGAACGGTCAGGATGTCGGCGAGCATCTGGGTGGGGTGCCACTCGGTGGTCAGGCCGTTCCACACGGGCACGCCGGACTTGGCAGCGAGCTCCTCGACGTCGTCCTGGGCAAAGCCACGGAATTCGATGCCGTCATACATGCGGCCGAGAACGCGGGCGGTGTCCTCGATGGACTCCTTCTTGCCCATCTGCGACGAACCGGGATCGAGGTAGGTGACGCCCATGCCCAGATCCATGCCGCCGACCTCGAAGGCGCAGCGGGTACGAGTGGAGGTCTTCTGGAAGAGCAGAACGATGTTCTTGCCCTCGAGATAGCGGTGCGGAACGCCAGCGCGCTTCATGTCCTTGAAGTTCTTGGAAAGCTTGAGCAAGTACTCGATCTCCTCGGTGGAGAGGTCGAGGAGCTTGAGGAAGCTACGGCCGGAGAGGTTAACACCCATGGTTCGTTTCCTTTCGAAAAAATGAATTACGTAAGTATTAGTGTTGCCCGTTTGACGGGCGAAACCGGTGCGGTTGTAGGGGGACCGCACCGGAAACGGAAAGACTTAGAGGTCCTCGCGCCAGAAGGGCATGCTCATGCAGCGCGGGCCGCCGCGGCCGCGGGAGAGCTCGGCGGAGGGCACGACGAGAAGGTCCAGGCCCTCCTTGTACAGCACGTCGTTGGTGACGGTGTTGCGGGCGTAGACGCAGATCTTGCCGGGCTCGACGCACAGGGTGTTGGAGCCGTCGTTCCACTGCTCGCGGGAGGCCGCGATCGGGTCGCCGCCGCCGCAGGGGATCAGCTTGACCTGGTCGACGCCGGTGGCGTCCTCCAGGACGTGCTCGAGGGTGTCCTCGATCAGGCGGATGTTCACGTCGCCCGGGTTCTTGCCAGCGGTCAGCTCGTAGACGCGCAGGGTGCCCATGATGGCGGGGTGGATCGTGAACTTATCGACGTCGATCTGGGTGAAGACCGTGTCGAGGTGCATGAAGGCGCGCGAGACCGGGATGTCGAAGGCCAGGATGTGCTCGACCTTGGAGTCGGAGTTCCAGAAGATGTTCTGGGCCATGACGTCGATAGCGGCGGCCTGGGTGCGCTGGGAGATGCCGACGGCGAGGGTCTTCTCGTTGATGTTCAGCACGTCGCCGCCCTCGGTGTGGAACTGGCAGTCGCGGCGGAAGTACAGGGAGACGTCCTTGTAGTCGGGGTGGTACTTGAAGACGTACTTGCCGTACAGGGTCTCGCGGTTGCGGGTGACCGAGTACATGCGGTTGAGGTTGACGCCCTCGCCGACGACCGCGAACGGGTCGCGGGTGAAGTAGAGGTTGGGCATCGGGTCGATGATCAGGTCGGACTCGGACTCGGAGTTGACCAGGGAGTCGAGGGTCGTGGACGCCGTGAGGGGCATGTCGATCTCGGCCTTGGTCATGCCGGCCATGGTCTTCTTGACGAACTCGAGGTTGTCCTCGATGGAGTCCAGCTTCTCGCGGACGATCTGCGGCATGTGCTGGCCGCGGATGCCGGCCTCGGCGATGTACTGGTCGGTGAACTCGGCGCGGGCGCCGGGGACCTGGTCGAACACCTCGGCGACGAGGTTCTCGAGGTAGAGGACCTCCACGCCCTGGTCCCTCAGGATCTGGGCGAAGGTGTCGTGCTCCTGCTGTGCGACCTCCAGGAACGGGACGTCGTCGAACAGGAGTCGCTCGAGCTCGTCGGGCGGCAGGTTGAGGAGCTCGTCGCCGGGACGGTGCAGGCAGACCTTCCTGAGCTTGCCGATCTCGGAAGGCACGTGCAGACCTTTCGTCATGGCCTCCTACCTTTCTTTCGGGCCCCTGTCAGGGCCGATTCGTTAGCGCCCCTCCGTGTGAGGCGTTATTGCTGACGACATATTTATATCCAAAATCAGTTCATACTTCCACCTCGCCCCCGAACGGTTTTATATGATGGGTGAACGGCATACACATATACTTCACGCATGGCACACTTTGATTTAATAAAGTTTATTTACGTGCTTAAACGCGTTTTCAATCTAAATAACAAATGGAACTTAACTTTATTAAACCACCCTCAAATTGCATATTTCCAATAAAGCTATGAATAGAATTAGCGATTCATACCGCGTCTCAACCATTTTCATTTTTATTCAGAAAAAAGTTTGTCCTATTCATTTCTGGTAACAAATTACCGTTTACCAGACGCTTGATACCGTTCACCGGAAGCTCAGTATAAGGCCCATCGGATACCGGTTCGCCTTACGGCCTCATTTGTAACAACTTGACTTCTCGGTATAGAAAAACAGACCCGCTCCCCTCTTGGGAAACGGGTCAGTTATCGATAATCGTAGACAGATTTGAGCGGCTTTGAGAGCCGTCGGAATCCTAGCGATCGAACACCGCCAGTGCCTCGCCCAGAAGCCTCAGACCCTCGCGCAGAACGTCCTCGCTCGCGCAGTAGCCCAGGCGTGCGCCGCAGGGAAGCTCAAAGCGGCTGCCGGGAACCAACAGCACTCCCCTCTCGGACAGCAGGCGCTTGCAGAACTCCTCATCATCCTCGGGAATGTCAAGCTGGATAAACGAGGTGGACACGCCCTGCGGGGCCGTCCAGGAAACGCGATGCTGCGTATCAATCCAAGCCTGCGCGATATCGCGGTTTCCAAACACGATCTTGCGGTTGCGCTCGAGGATCTTGTCCTTGTGCTTGAGCACATAGGTCGCCAGGGCGTCGTTGAACACGCCGCCGCAAATCATGGTGTAGTCGCGGTACGTGCGAATGCGGTTAGATACCTCTTCGTCTGCCACAACCCAGCCCACGCGGGTCGCAGGCGTCGAATAGGTCTTGGACACCGAGTTGGTGACGATGGCCTTCTCGTACACATCGGCCATCGACAAAAAGTCCTCGGTGTTCTCAAGCGGCAGGTACACCTCGTCGCACAGCACATAGGCGCCAACCGAGCGGGCAATCTCGGCGATCTGGCCGAGCGTATCGGCATCGAGCACCGTACCGATAGGGTTCGATGCGTTATTGATGCAAATGAGCTTGGTGTTGGGGCGAACGAGGCGCTTGAGCTGTTCGATATCGGGTTTCCATCCGAGCTCCTCGCAAAGCTCCCAATACTCAACCTCGGCGCCGAGTGTACGCGGGATCTCATAGAGCGGCGCATAGGTGGGCCACTCGGCAATCACATGGTCGCCGGGCTCGACCACGGCCATGATGGCGTTGAGGTTGGCACCCGTGCAGCCATTGGTCTGCAGAATATGATCGGGATTGACCTCGCGACGATACAGCTTGGCAACCTCGGCCTTAAACTCCGGCGAACCCTCAATCCAGCCGTAGTTCATTTTCTCGCGGTCCAGGCGCTCGTAGAACGTGGCACCATCTTGGTCGTCGAGCGCGCGCAGCTCGCCCATGGTAAGCGAGGAGATTGTCGACTGGGCGATATCCCACGTAGCGCTCTTCTCCCAAACGTTAAGCCATTCCTCAACGCCGATTGTCTTGATGTCCATGGCAAAGCTCCTTACAAAAGCAGTCATCCAACCGTGTTGACGTTCCTCATACAAGATTGGGGCGGTGCGAAAACCCGCACCGCCCCAATGGGAGACATCTAATGGCAGCTAGATGTATGTATTATGACCTGTACGGGTCCTTGAAGACCTTAGAGGTCCTCGCGCCAGAAGGGCATGCTCATGCAGCGCGGGCCGCCGCGGCCGCGGGAGAGCTCGGCGGAGGGCACGACGAGAAGGTCCAGGCCCTCCTTGTACAGCACGTCGTTGGTGACGGTGTTGCGGGCGTAGACGCAGATCTTGCCGGGCTCGACGCACAGGGTGTTGGAGCCGTCGTTCCACTGCTCGCGGGAGGCCGCGATCGGGTCGCCGCCGCCGCAGGGGATCAGCTTGACCTGGTCGACGCCGGTGGCGTCCTCCAGGACGTGCTCGAGGGTGTCCTCGATCAGGCGGATGTTCACGTCGCCCGGGTTCTTGCCAGCGGTCAGCTCGTAGACGCGCAGGGTGCCCATGATGGCGGGGTGGATCGTGAACTTATCGACGTCGATCTGGGTGAAGACCGTGTCGAGGTGCATGAAGGCGCGCGAGACCGGGATGTCGAAGGCCAGGATGCGCTCGACCTTGGAGTCGGAGTTCCAGAAGATGTTCTGGGCCATGACGTCGATAGCGGCGGCCTGGGTGCGCTGGGAGATGCCGACGGCGAGGGTCTTCTCGTTGATGTTCAGCACGTCGCCGCCCTCGGTGTGGAACTGGCAGTCGCGGCGGAAGTACAGGGAGACGTCCTTGTAGTCGGGGTGGTACTTGAAGACGTACTTGCCGTACAGGGTCTCGCGGTTGCGGGTGACCGAGTACATGCGGTTGAGGTTGACGCCCTCGCCGACGACCGCGAACGGGTCGCGGGTGAAGTAGAGGTTGGGCATCGGGTCGATGATCAGGTCGGACTCGGACTCGGAGTTGACCAGGGAGTCGAGGGTCGTGGACGCCGTGAGGGGCATGTCGATCTCGGCCTTGGTCATGCCGGCCATGGTCTTCTTGACGAACTCGAGGTTGTCCTCGATGGAGTCCAGCTTCTCGCGGACGATCTGCGGCATGTGCTGGCCGCGGATGCCGGCCTCGGCGATGTACTGGTCGGTGAACTCGGCGCGGGCGCCGGGGACCTGGTCGAACACCTCGGCGACGAGGTTCTCGAGGTAGAGGACCTCCACGCCCTGGTCCCTCAGGATCTGGGCGAAGGTGTCGTGCTCCTGCTGTGCGACCTCCAGGAACGGGACGTCGTCGAACAGGAGTCGCTCGAGCTCGTCGGGCGGCAGGTTGAGGAGCTCGTCGCCGGGACGGTGCAGGCAGACCTTCCTGAGCTTGCCGATCTCGGAAGGCACGTGCAGACCTTTCGTCATGGCCTCCTACCTTTCTTTCGGGCC
>NZ_SPFY01000004.1:124635-140485 GCF_005844325.1 Collinsella aerofaciens
GATCTCGGAAGGCACGTGCAGACCTTTCGTCATGGCCTCCTACCTTTCTTTCGGGCCTTACTGGCCGAATGTATCAGCGCCCCTCCGTATGGGACGCTGCTTGCTGACAGCTCTAGTTATATCCAAAAACCACCAGCAATTCCACCTCGCCCCCGAACGGTCAGCAAAGTGCGATGAACGGTATATCGCATATGATTCCCCCATGATGCACTTCAGTTCTCTAAAGCAGGTTTTCAAAGGTAATCGTTCTTTTTTCTAAGGAATTGAGCAAGATTGCACAAATAATTTCATGTTTAGGAATTGCATAGCTAAAACTGTTTTCTGCATATATATGTCGTCTGTCCATGATTCAATTTGGATTCGATTATATTCAGCTCGCAATCATTCTTATTCATACATCCTCACCAGTTGAGTATGGATATAGATTGTTTTCAAAACGAGTCGGGCAGTTAGTTGCATGCCTTGACGGCGTAAGAAGTAGGTTAAGATACCGTTCGCACAATACGTCCGTGCCACAAGTCGACTAAATTGAGACAATAGTGAATAGGGTTAGGCTACCGTCCCCTGCGGGGACTGAACGGACAGATGCATATGCCGAGCAAAATCGAAAAAAAGCAAGCCGCCGCAAAGCTGCGCAAACCGCCGCGCGACTTCTCGTACACGCAGAACCGAGAGCTCAGCTGGCTGCGCTTTGACAACCGTGTGCTCGACGAGGCTTTTGATGAGTCCGTGCCGCTGTTCGAGCGCCTTAAGTTCGTCTCGATCTTCGAGTCAAACCTCGATGAGTTCCTTATGGTGCGCGTGGGTGGCCTGTCCGACCTTGCCGAGCTCAAAAAACAACCTGTCGACAACAAGAGCAATATGACTGCCTCCGAACAGGTCGATGCTGTCATGGCCGAAATGCCCGGGCTCCTTACCCGTTGGGAGTCCATCTTTAAGAGTATCGAGGGCAAGCTCGACACCCTGGGCGTTCACCGTGCGCGTGTCGATTCGCTTACGCCCGAGGAGCGCACCTTTGTAACCCGCTACTTCCAGGCCTACGTGTCGCCGGTCATCTCACCGCTGGTGATCGACCCGCGCCACCCTTTCCCCAACCTGCGCAACGGCGCACTCTACCTGGCCTGCGGCCTGGACGGCGTCACCGACGAGGAAAGTCTGCTGGGCCTGATCGAGATTCCCGCCTCGATGAACCGCGTGGTCGAGATCCCCTCGCCCACCGGCACCTACTCCTACATTCTGCTCGAGGACGTCATCCTCGCCTGCCTGGACAGCTGCTTTGGCTCCTATAAGCCGCTCGACCGCGCGCTCATCCGCGTCACCCGCAACGCCGACATCGATCCGGACGGCGAGGGCGTCGAGGAGGAAGAGGACTACCGCCAGCATATGAAGCGCATCCTCAAGAAGCGCCTGCGCCTGCAGCCGGTGGTTCTCGCCGTCTCGGGTTCACTCGAAAAAGCAACGCTCAAGACTATCCGCAAGGCACTCGAGCTCTCGCGTCGCTCGGTCTTTACCTGCGACATCCCGCTCAACCTGGGCTATGTCTTCGGCATTGAGGGCAAGATTCCCGAGCACCTGCGCAACGAGCTGCTCTTTACGCCGTTTAAGCCGCAGCCCAACCCCACCATCGATATGACCCGCTCCATCCGCGAGCAGGTACTTCAGCACGACAAGCTGCTCTTTTATCCCTATGAGGCCATGAACCCCTTCCTGGATCTGGTGCACGAGGCCGCCTACGACCCCGAGTGCATCTCGTTGCGCATCACGCTCTACCGCGTGGCCAAGCAGAGCCGTCTGTGCGAGTCGCTCATCGATGCCGCCGAAAACGGCAAAGAGGTCACGGTGCTCATGGAGCTCCGCGCCCGCTTCGACGAGCAGAACAACATCGAGTGGGCCGAGCGTCTGGAAGAGGCAGGCTGCACTGTCATCTACGGCTCCGAGGGCTTTAAGTGCCACTCCAAGATCTGCCAGCTCACCTATCGCGAGGGCATGGCGCTAACGCGCCTCACACTTTTGGGCACCGGCAACTTTAACGAGAAGACGGCCAAGCTCTACAGCGACTTTATGCTCATGACCGCCCATCCCGGCATCGGCGAGGACGCCAACTTGTTCTTCCGCAATCTGTCGCTGGGCAACCTGCGCGGCGATTACCGCTTCCTGGGTGTGGCGCCCGTCGGACTGAAACCGCTCATCATGCGCGGGCTTGACCGCGAGATCCAGCGCGCCCTTGCCGGCGAGCCCGCCCGCGTGTTCTTTAAGCTCAACTCGCTGACCGACCGCGAGGTTATCGACAAGATCGCCGAGGCATCGTGTGCCGGCGTGCGCGTAGACATGATCATCCGCGGCATCTCGTGCCTCAAGCCCGGTGTTCCGGGCAAGACCGAGAACGTGCATGTCCGCTCCATCGTCGGACGCTTTTTGGAGCACGCCCGTGTTTACGCTTTTGGCGTGGACTCGGACATGATTTACCTGAGCTCGGCAGACATGATGACACGCAACACCGAGCACCGCGTGGAGATCGCCTTCCCCGTGCTCGACCCCACCTGCCGCGCCCTGGTACACGAGTACATGGGCATGCAGCTGCAGGACAACGTGAAGGCCCGCAGCCTCACGAGCGACGGCACCTGGGTCCCCGTGGAGTGTGCAGAGGGTGAGAAACCCTTCAACTCGCAGGAAGCTCTACTGGAGCGTGCCTATCGCAACGCCGAGGCCGCCGCGCAGCAGCGCGCACAGGAGAAGGAACGTGTGGCCGAAGAAGCTATTCAGGCCGAGGTTGAACATGGGGCAGCCGCCAAACCGGAAGCGGTTGCCGCTCCCCCGGTGAATGAGCCCGAGGCTGCCGCAGAGCCCGCCATGGAGAAAGCGCCCGAGCCCGCTACCGCGACTCCGGAGCCCGCCGCCGAGGCAAAGCCCGCCCCAGCTCCTGATCCGCAGCCGACCACGCCCAAGGTCCAAGAGGTCCAGGCGACCGTCATTGAGCCCGAGCCTGCACCTGCACCTCAGCCCGAGCCGCAGGTCACCAAGTCCGCACCCGGGACGAGTGCCCGTCGCGATAAGCCCGCCGGCAAGACCAAGGCCATCGAGCGCCATCGCCCCGGTCGCGTGCGCATGGGCCTGGGTCTGATCGGCCTGGGTCTTAAGACGCTCATTACCGGCAAGACGAAATAGTCGTTTGTAGAAGCAGTTTGTAGAAGCGCCCCGCATTTGAGGAAAGCCTCGGATGCGGGGCGCTTTTCCCTGCTACCATGGTGCGAGCAACAACGCGAATGACAGGCAGGAATATGAAGCTCACTATAGAATCGATGACCTACGGCGCCGACGGGCTGGCGCACGCCGACAACGGCAAGGCCGTCTTTGTGCAGGGTGCCGTGGCAGGCGACACCGTCGAGGCCGAGGTCGTACAGGACGGCAAGTCGTTCATGCGCGCCCGCACCACCGAGATTCTGGAGCCAAGCCCCGATCGCATTCAGCCTCCCTGCCCCTTCGTGGGCATCTGCGGCGGCTGCTCGTGGGGCAATCTCTCACGCACGGCACAGCTCGCCGCCAAGGAGCAAAACCTGCGCTCCACGCTCGAGCGCATCGGCAAGTTCGCGCCTGAGCAGGTCGATGAGTTGGTACAGCCCATCTGCCACACCAAGGACGACTGGGGCTACCGCAATAAAATCGAGCTCGAACCGACCGTCGTCAACGGTCGCGTGCGCCTTGGCATGCATGGTGTCGACCCCAGCAAAATCGTGACCGTCGATACGTGCCCGCTGTTCGATAAGCGCTTCCCGAAGGCGCTCAAATCGGTCGTCGGCGCACTCAACTATCTAAGCGGCAGCCATGACTTGGGGCTCGAACGCGTGGGCATTCGCGCATCGCGCCGCACCAAGGCACTCGAGGTCGCTCTCTGGACGCCCACAGGCTCTTTTCCGCGCTCGCAGGTCTCCCGCGTGCTGGCGGACGCCGCTCATCCCACGAGCATCGTGCGCGTGATGAGCAAGGGCGAAAAGAAGGCCCGCCGTGTCTCCAAGGTCGAAATGCTCGCCGGAGAGGGCTCATGGACCGAGAATATCGCCGAGGGTCAGATGCGCTTGTCTGCCCCGTCTTTTTTCCAGGTCAACACCAAGGGTGCCGAGATTTTGATCGAGCTTGTCATGGAAGCGCTCGACCCGCAGGAAGACGAGCTTGCCGTGGACCTGTACTGCGGTGCCGGCACCTTTACCCTGCCGCTCGCCCGCCGCTGCGACTTTGTCGCTGCCGTCGAGGCCTACGGCCCCGCCGTGCGCGATCTACGCCGTAACCTGGAAATCAACAAGCTTGATAACGTCGACGTCATTGGCGGAGACGCGGTGCGCGAGTTCCCCGACCAGGATGCCGACGTCTTGGTGGTCGACCCGCCGCGTGCGGGCCTCGCCCCCGAAGCCATCGATCTTATCGCCAGCACGAGCGCTCGCGATGTCGCCTACGTGAGCTGCGATCCGGCCACCCTGGCGCGCGACCTCAAGCGCTTTGTCGAGGAAGGCACCTTCTCCCCCGTAAAGATCACGCCAGTTGACCTGTTCCCGCAAACCTTCCACTGCGAGACTGTCGTCCACCTTAGGCGCAACTAGCCACTTAATCATTGCTCAGAAAAATCATTGGGAAATCGAGCGTGGCAAGCGGAGGTCTTCGGGGTATAAGACGGCTAATTGTATGCCGCCTATGAAAGGAACCCCCATGCCCAGCGTTGCCGTTCTCGCCGCCGATGGCTTTGAAACTATTGAATGCTTGACCATGGTCGATGTCATGCGTCGCGGCGGCGTGCGCGCCACGCTCGTCTCGATCATGCCCACGCGTGAGGTCGTAAGCTCGCTGCAGATCCCCGTGACCTGCGATGCGCTCTTTGATGAGATCGACTTTGACGAGTACGACTGCGTCGTGCTGCCCGGCGGCCTACCCGGTGCTACCAACCTGCGCGCCGATCAGCGCGTCTGCGACGTGGTCCGCGAGTTCGCCGCAACCAAGCACGTCGCCGCCATCTGCGCCGCCCCGTTTATCCTGGGCGAGCTCGACCTGCTCGAGGGGCGCCACGCCACGTGCTTCCCTGGCTTTGAGAAAAGCTTCCCCGAAGGCGCCTATACCGGCGAGAAGGTCACGCAAGACGGCAACATCATCACCGCCAGCGGCATGGCCCAGTCGCTCCCCTTTGCGCTTGAGCTGCTGCGCACGCTCGCCGGCGACAAGGCCGTCGATAAGGTCGCCGAGGGCATTCAGCTATGATTTTGGCTTCGCAATCACCGCGCCGCATCGAGTTGATGCGCGAGGCGGGCTATGACATTCGCATCATTCCTGCCGATATCGACGAAACGCCGTTTGATGGCGAGGCCCCGCTTACGCTCGTTGAACGCTTAGCACGCGCCAAAGCCGCCGCCGTTGCCGCCGAACATGCCGAGCCCAATGAGCTGACGGTCGCGGCCGACACCATCGTCACCTTTGACGGCAAGATTCTGGGCAAGCCGGCAACCGAGGACGAAGCGCGCACCATGCTCCGTGAGCTTTCGGGCCGCACGCACCAGGTCGCAACCGGCGTCTGCATCGTTAAGGCAGGCGACACGGCCGCCCCGCATGCCGCCGAGAGCCTGTCCTTTGTCGATGTGACCGACGTGACGTTCTACGAGCTCACCGACGAGCAGATCGAGCACTACGTCGCCTCGGGTGAGCCCATGGACAAGGCCGGCGCCTACGGCATTCAGGGCACAGGAGGACGCATGCTCGTGCACGATATTTCGGGCGACTTCTATAACGTGGTGGGCCTACCCATCGCCCGCGTCGCGCGCGCGATTCAAAAACTCTCGTAATTGCATCTGGCGCTGGGTATCCCCCGGCGCCTACAATTTTGGCGTACCGTACGGATCCCGACCGGGCACAAGGCGCGGCGGAAAACCGATAGGAGTTAAACATGGATACACTGCTCAAAGCCATTGACGTTTGCGATGTCGATGGCTTTTGCTTTGGCAACTATACGGACGATGAGGCAGGCACCGGCTGCACCGTAATCGTGGCACCCGAGGGCGCCACCGGCGGCGTTGACGTACGCGGTGGCGCTCCCGCTTCGCGCGAGACCGACCTGCTGCGTCCCGAAAACACCGTCGATAAGGTCCACGCCGTCTGCCTTTCGGGCGGATCGGCCTTTGGCCTCGAAGCCGCAAGCGGCGTGGCCCGCGAACTCGAGAGCCGCGGTATCGGTCTGCCTGTCGGCCCCACGCAGGTGCCTATCGTGTGCTCCAGCTGTATCTTCGATCTCGCCTTTGGTAACCCCACCGTTCGCCCCGACATTGAGGCCGGCATCGCCGCCGTGCGCGAAGCACTCGACAACACCCCCACCAAGCTCGAACAGGGCAACGTGGGCGCCGGCACGGGCGCTACCGTGGGTAAGCTCATGGGCCCCGCTACCTGCATGAAGGCCGGCCTTGGCGCTGCCGCCGTGGCGCTCGGCCCCATCAAGGTGGGCGCCGTGGTCTCAGTCAACGCCTGCGGCAACGTTGTCGACCCCTTCACCGGCGAGTGGGTCGCCGGTATGCGCGCCGCAGCCGATAGCGACCAGATCGTCGACATGGAACTCGCAGCCTTTGCTGCCGCCGGATCCATGCAGATGCCGCTCGACCGCACCAACACCACCATCAGCTGCATCGTCACCAACGTCGAACTCACTAAGGCACAAGCCACCAAGGTCTCCCAGATGGCCGCAGACGCCTACGCACACGCCATCCGTCCCACGCACACCACCAACGACGGCGACACCATCTACACCCTCGCCAGCGGCAAACTAGACGCTCAGACAAGCGCCGCCGTTCCCCTAGACCTACTGGGCATGCTCGCCGTAAGGGCCCTACAGACCGCCATCGTAAACGGAGCCAAAACCGCCAAAACCTCCCACGGCATCCCCGGCGCCGCGAAGTAGCCTAACCTGACCGGTTGCCCGGTGGGGCTTGGTTATGTTTGCTGCTCTACAGTCCTGGCTCGCACGAAGAGCACATTAAGTGCTCTTCGGCTCGTGCGGAACTCGCGACAAACATAACCAAGCCCCACCGGGCAACCTACCAACCAGATTCTTTTCAGCCCAGGCCCCTGTGTACCGCGCGTCGAAGATCTTCAAATTCAAATAAACTGACAATCGATTCTTATAGCAGAGGCCCCTTGGCCTTTAGTTTGATACAAGTTCCGCACGAGCCGGAAAGCACTTAATGTGCTTTCCGTGCGAGCAGGACTGTTCGCAGTAGCAAACTAAAGGCCAAGGGGCCCAGTCAACCTATCAACAGCGATTACTCAGCAGCTAGTTGAATTTGAAGATCTTTGAGGCAAGACGGTATAGGCCAAGCGTGGTTTTGTCTCCGGCCCGTCCGCGCAGATTGGTGAAGAACCCGACCACGCCGTAGCGGGCACGACGATACATGCGCTCGTCGTAGGCCTTCAAATCATTCCACAGCGTCTTTAGGCGCTCGTCGGCGCAATCTTCCTCGGAAAGCTTGGTGAGCACCGAGCAGATCGCCATCATCATGGTGAAGTAGCCCATCATGTACGAACGTAGGCGTGACGACTCGACATCGCTGTACAGGTGGTACGACTCCATCATGATACGCGTAACACGGAACTGCTGGTCCAGACGCTTGACCATCGTGGCCTCGTTGACACTCTGGCCCTCGCGACCGATAAAGTAGCGGTAGAGGTCGATGTCGGCGTAGTACATGGTCTTGCAACGCGGCAGCGGCACGTAGGCGTAGATGTTGTCCACATAGAACGTGTGCGGCGGCATGGGAAGGTTGGACTCGCGCAGCACATCCGTGCGATAGCACAGGCTGTGCATGAGTAGGTTCTGGTCCAGGCGGAAATGACCGATCTGATCCCAAGAAAAGATCTTTTTGCGCGGCAGGGCAAATTTGTAGCCAATAGCGGTATGCGTGCCCTCGTAAACCTTCTCGTACACGTAGTTCGAGATAAACAGGTCAACGCGCTGGTCGCGCTCTTCAAAGCCACGCAGAATCGACAGCATGGTCGAAAGGGCAGCACCGTCAAGCCAGTCGTCCGAATCAACAACCTTGTAGTAGGTGCCCTGCGCCTCGCGCAGACCCGAAAGGACGGCAATACCGTGACCGCCGTTCTCCTGGTGCACCGCGCGGATGATTCCAGGGTAACGGGCCTCCCACTCGTCGGCCTTGGCGGCCGTCTCGTCCTTGGAGCCGTCGTCCACCACGATAATCTCGATATCGGTGGCGTAATTGCTCCCCTCCAAGATAGAGGTGATGCAATGGTCCATGTCCTTGGCGGCGTTATACGAGGGAATACCGAATGTTATGACTTTATGCATGGCAGGCGATAATCTCATCCGAAAGATCGAGGGCGGAATTGGTCACAGCGTCCATATCGTAGTAACGATACTCGGCCAGACGACCCACCGGGTGGAAGTTCGTCAGGTTCTGGACGCGCTCAAGATAGCGCTCATAGAGCTCACGGTTCTCGGGCTCAAGAATGGCGTAGTACGGCGTCTCACCCGAGCCGGGCGTATAGGCCTTGGAGTATTCCTTCATGATGGTGGTCTTGCCGGGCAGGACCTGGCCAGTCATATTCTTGAACTCAGTGATGCGCGTGTAATCCTCGCTCGTGGTGTAGTTGACGGTGCCCACGGGCTGGAACTGATCCATATCGAGCGTCTCGAACTTCATGTCGAGCGTACGGTACGGCAGGGCGCCCAGGTCGAGATTGAACAGCTCGTCGAGCGGACCGGTGTAGACGATCTCGCCGCCATAGACCTTACCGTCGATCTTGACGGTGGTCTCGTCGATCTCGAAGAGGTCGCGGGCGTCCACGTCGCAGAACACATCAATCAGATCGTGGTCGAGCATATGCTCAAACAGCGCGGTATAGCCGTCCTGCGGCATGCCCTGGAAGGGAGCCTGCGGGAAGTAGCGGTCATCATCGCCCACAAAGACGGGAACACGGCCGGTGATCGAGGGATCAATCTGGTCGGGCGTCTGGCCCCACTGCTTCATGGTGTAATGCAAAAAGACGTTCTCGTAGACGTAATCAGCGACCTCGGCCAAGTCGGGGTCGTTCTTCTTACGCAGCTCCATAATGGGCACCTTGACATCCTTGCCAAAGGTCTCCACGAGCTTCTGATACAGCTCCTCGCCGCGCTCGTCACCAAAGGCGAGCTTGAGACTCGCGTGGTTGAAGGGCACGGGCATAAGGGTGCCGTTGATGTTGGCGAGCACCTTGTGCTGATAATCCGTCCACTTGGTAAAGCGCGACAGGAAATTGTGCACGCGCTCGTTAAAGGTGTGATAGATATGCGGACCGTACTCGTGGATCAGGATTCCGGCCTCGTCAGTGCAGTCATAGGCATTGCCCGCAATGTGGCTACGGCGCTCCAAAACGGCAACACGATAGCCGATGGTCTCGGCAAGACGGCGGGCGCAAACGGCACCGGCATATCCAGCACCGACGACAATCATGTCGTACGCGCCGGCGTTAAAGCCTTCAGGCAGGCCTGAGGTAATCTGCATCGATACTCCTTGTCAAAAGCCACGGGCTCGTTAGCTGGGCTTTTCTCGAACATTCTTCGAGACATATTTATCAGAGCGATTATAGCGCTAATGCGTCCTATAATGAGCTTGCCACACAAGGAAAGCTCAAGCACCGCGGCGTACAAATTTGAAAGGTAAACCCGCTAGCAGCGGGTTTATTCGTGAACAGCCGGGCGCCTGGAGCTTAGTGAAACGCTTGTAAGGAGTAACATGAGCGATTTCCTTAACCGTATGAAGTCTGCCGCCAAGGCCGACCTTAAGACGATCGTCCTGCCCGAGGGCGAGGATCCGCGCACCATCGTCGCGGCCACCAAGATCATCGAGGAGGGCCTGGCAAAGATCGTCATCCTGGGCAACCCCGACGAGATCAACGTTCCCGGCGCCACCGTCATCGATCCGCGCAATGCCGAGAAGCACGAGGAGTACGCGCAGAAGTTTGCCGAGCTCCGCGCCAAGAAGGGCGTCACCATCGAGCAGGCTCGCGCCCAGGTGATGGACGCCACCTACTTTGGCACCATGATGGTCAAGATGGGTGACGCCGACGGCCTGGTCTCCGGCGCCTGCCACTCCACCGCCGACACCCTGCGCCCCGCGCTGCAGATCCTTAAGACCGCCCCGGGTACCAAGCTGGTCTCGGCCTTCTTCGTGATGTGCACCGACACCCCGCAGTTCGGCACCGACGGTACGCTGATCTTCGCCGACTGCGGCCTCAACATCAACCCGTCCTCCGACGAGCTCTCCGAGATCGCCATCGCCTCCGCTCACTCCTGGTCCACCTTTATGGGCAGCGTCGAGCCGCACGTGGCCATGCTCTCCTACTCCACCATGGGCTCCGCCGGCGGCGAGGTCGCCAAGAAGGTCCAGGAGGCCGTTAAGTTCTGCAAGGAGAAGGCTCCCGAGCTCGCCATCGATGGCGACCTGCAGCTCGACGCCGCCATCGTTCCCACCGTCGCCCAGCTCAAGGCCCCCGGCTCCTCCGTTGCCGGCAAGGCCAACGTGCTTGTGTTCCCCGATCTCGAGGCCGGCAACATCGGCTACAAGCTGGTCCAGCGCTTCGCCGGCGCCGACGCTTACGGCCCCATCCTGCAGGGCATCGCCAAGCCGGTCAACGACCTGTCGCGCGGCTGCTCTGCCGACGACATCGTGGGTGTCGTGGCCATCACCGCCGTCCAGGCTCAGATGGCTGAGTAGCGGACATATCCCCTCGGGACCCTACAGGGTAAAGCTCTGAAAACGTCCTCGGATATGCATGAAACCCCCGCTGCGAACTTCGTGCGGCGGGGGTTTCTTGCGTCAGTGCGGAATATTTTCAGAGCTTTACCCTGTAGGGTCCCTGCCGCCACGTAGCAATCAGGGAATCCGGGGTGGACGGCGGCTTGGCTACGAGCTGGAGCTGAAAATCTGAATGGATGGGTGCCGTTGCTGGGAGCGCAGGCGTTGCTGATGATGATCACTTTGGAGATTGAAAGGCCGGTGGGCTTCGGCGGTTGTTGTGCCGGAAACTACATCCCAGTTTGGAGGCGGATTGTGGGATGTGGCTTCCGCTTGGGGCCTGTTTGGGAAACTTTGGGACGGAATTTTGCTTTATTGTGGGTCGCACTTTCCGCAACGTGCCTCAACCGGAAAGCGTGTCCCAGTATTTGCGCTCGAAATGGGATGGAGTTTCCGTCGTCCGCCTGCTAGCAAAAAGGCCTCCGGAGCTGCTGCTCTGGAGGCCTTTCGTTTACTTGCAAATGCGCACGTTAGTTGTTCTTGGTCAGACGCTCGACGTCGTGGGCGATCATGTATTCCTCGTCGGTGGGGATGACCATGACCGTGACGGCGGAGCCGGCAGCGCTGATGACCTGCGGGCCGTTGCCCACGGCCTCGCGGTTCTTATTGTTGTCGATGCGCACGCCCAGCCACTCAAAGCAGTCGCAGAAGGCCTTGCGGATCGACCAGTCGTTCTCGCCGATGCCGGCGGTAAAGGTGATGGTGTCCACGCCCGCCATGGAAGCGATCATGGAGCCGGCCTGCTGCATGGCCTTGTAGGCGAACATATCGAAGGCGAGCAGGCAGCGCTCGTCGCCCTCAGAGGCGCGTGTACGGATGTCGCGGGCGTCGTTGGAGATGCCCGAGATGGCAAGCAGACCAGACTGCTTGTTCATCATGTCATCGACTTCCTGATAGCTGTATCCGCCCTCGCGCTGAAGATAGCACACGGTGGCCGGGTCGATGGAACCGCAACGGGTACCCATCATCAGACCGTCAAGCGGCGTGAGGCCCATCGTGGTGTCGCGGCACACGCCGTCCTCGATAGCAGCAAGCGAAGCACCGTTACCCAAATGGCACGAAAGCAGACGGTGGCAGCGCGAACCCAGGATCTCCTTGGCCATCATCCACTCATAGCGGTGGCTCGTGCCGTGAGCGCCGTACTTGCGCACGTGGTACTTGTCGCACACGTCCTTGGGCAGCGCGTAGGTATAGGCGACCTCGGGCATGGTCATGTGGAACGAGGTGTCGAAGACCGCCACGTTGGGCAGCTCCGGATACTTCTCACGGCAATACTCAATCGCCGCGGCCTCGCCGTAGTTGTGCAGCGGGGCGAGCGGGGCCACCTCGAGAATCTTGGCCATAACCTCGTCGTCGACAACTGCGGAATCATCGAAGTGCCAGCCGCCCTGAACGATGCGATGCCCAATGCCATCAATCGTAAAGTCGGTCTTCTCGAGCTCCTCGAGCACGCGAGCGATAGCAGAGCGATGATCGGGGAAGGGGACCTCCTCGGTCTGCTTGGCGCCACCGTTCTCGGAGTGGCCGAAGATGCCCATGCCCGATCCGATACGCTCGCAGTTGCCCTTGGCGAAAACCTCGCGGGTATCGGTATCCAAAAGCTGATATTTAAGGCTTGAGCTGCCGGCGTTGACAACAAGTACGTTCATGAGACTCCTTTGCAGTGCAATACGGTCGACGCAGACCCCTTAAGGCGGCCGCATTTTAATAAGAAGTTATCACAACTTAATAAATAGCTATCAGGCATATCGCCCAACGAGCATAAAAGGGGGGCCGAACGGCGCTCGGTCGTCCAGCCCCTCCCCTCTTGCAATTACTTGCCGTTGACGATGCGCTCGACGTCGGAAGCGATCATGAACTCCTCGTCCGTGGGGATGACGAAAATCTTGACCTTGGAATCCTTGGCGGACAGGCACCAAGCGCCGTCGCCACGCAGGGCGTTGCGGGCATGATCCATCTTGACGCCCATAAAGGCCAGACGGTCGGCCACGCCAGCGCGGACAGCCGGAGCGTGCTCGCCGATGCCGGCAGTAAAGACCAGGGTGTCCATACCGCACATAGAAGTAGCCATCTCGGCAACCTTGGCGGCAATCTTGTAGACAAACATGTCGAAGGCGAGCTGAGCATCGGGGTCACCAGCGGCGGCGAGCTCCTCGACGTTGCGGCAGTCGTTGGTCTTGCCGCCGGTCACAGCCAAAAGGCCGGACTTCTTGTTCATCATCTCGTCGACCTCGTCGAAGGTGTAGCCACCCTCGCGCTGCAGGTAGCACACGGTAGCCGGGTCGATGGAGCCGCAGCGGGTGCCCATCATGACGCCGTCGAGTGGCGTCAAGCCCATGGTGGTGTCCATGCACTTGCCGTCCTCGATGGCGCACAGGGAAGCGCCGGAGCCGATATGGCACACGACGACCTTGCGGGCCTCGCCGTTGGTCATCTCGGCGATCTTCTTGGAGATGTAGCGATAGCTGGTGCCGTGAGCGCCGTACTTACGGATGTGCAGCTTGTCGCAAACATCCTTGGGAAGGGCGTAGGTCTTGGCAACCTCGGGCATGTTGAAGTGGAAAGCGGTGTCGTAGACCGTAACGTTGGGCAGGTCGGGATACTGCTCCAGGCAGTACTCGATAACGTTGGCCTCGGGGTTGTTGTGCAGCGGCGCCAGCGGAGCGACCTCGCGGATCTTGGCGAGAACGTCCTCGTCGACGAGGGAGGAGTCGCCAAAGTACCAGCCGCCCTGAACGATACGGTGACCAATGCCCTCGATCTTGACGCCGTTGGCCTCGAGGTCCTTCAGAACGACCTCGATGGCGACCTTGTGGTCGGGGAACTCGATGTTCTCGGTCACCTTCTTGGAACCGTTGGCAGCGTGGGTGAAGGTACCGCCGGTAAAGCAGACGCGCTCGCAGGAGCCCTTTGCGGACACCTTGTGGGACTTGGTATCGATGACCTGATACTTAAGGGTCGAAGATCCTGCGTTGACGACCAGAACGTTCATGTGTCTCCCTACTAACAGGCGGTGTGGCGCCGCCAGGTTACATACGCTTCAATAATAAACCCAAACGCCCTCGCGCTCGGGTTTATTGCGTTGATATATAAGTTATCGATGTCCAAATACTCACGGCCTTTGACTTGTAAGACAAAAGAGCGCGGGGATATACACCAAGGAAGAAATCCCGAGCGCAACAAGCAATACGACTCGAATGCCTGCAACGCTACTCAACACAGCGTTGAGCAGATAGAAAAGAACGGCACCCACCGCCACCATCTGGCTTTGAACCGAAATCAGTGAACAGCGCATCGAAGAATCGGCAGCATTTTGGAAAACTGAGTATTTGATTGGGGCAAACAACGAGTACGCAACCGTCTGCAGCACATAGAACACGGGCAGCAAATTAGCCGGAGTAAGGGGGATCAGAAACAAAGCTGTCAATACTAAGCGAATGATGCCGCAAATACGCGCAAAACGGCCCTTGTCGACATGAGCAATCACACTGGGCACAATAAGCCCCATGGAGGCTGAGGCAAGGAGCTGGACCGCAATGATCACACCCGAAGCGACGGCATTCATTCCGCGACCCGCAAGCAACAGTGAGAAAAAGTCTTCCTGGGCGACAAAAGCAAATGCTTGAGAACAGTCCATGATGAACGCTGAACGAAGAATGCCGTTACACGCAATAGCGGCACCGATCATCTTCGGGCTAATTCCACGCTCAGGTGTCCCCGCAGTGCCCCCTCTTCGCATCTCAGGAATGCAGACAACGACAACCAACGTCAACACCATTGCGATGATATCTGCCGAAAGACCAATGAGATATGCACCGACAGACGAAATGAAACCGCCCACGCAAGCGGAGATGGCAAAAGAGGCATAGAAAACAAATCGCTCAACGACATTAAGTCTTACGAGCTGGTCCTGAGAAACGCTGTCAATGTAAATCGCTTCTATGGATCCGCTCACACATGCAGCGGCAAAACCTTTGAGAGCAAACGCGCCGATTAAAAGCAGAGGAGAACGGACGAGGAGTAGGGCAGCGTAGTATCCAAGCATCCCCACGACGCCAACGAGACCACTTGTCTTTCGTCCAAACCTATCGGCAATATAGCCAGTGGGAACTTCAAGGATGAACTTGCTCACTTGATATGCAATCATCATGCTAGAAATCGCCACCATCGAGAATCCGACGAATTCAAGGTAAACCGTCAGAAAATACAAAATGGTGCTGAAGTTCGACAGAAAAACAAACGTCATATAAAGCAAAACCGTACGGTTTTTCATGCTCCGCCCTCCAAGAGTCAACAATCTAAATCGGAATCTTGGAAAAGCATGAGGGCAAAGCCGTCAGTCATGTGTTACAAGGCGTCAACATTCACTTGACGACACGAGGCCAAATGGCCTCACGAAGCAAGATGACGCAATAGGTGAAGAAATACCGTCTGGTGTCGATCGGTCCAGGCATTTTGTCGATAGCAAAAGTAGATGGTCAAGGCTACGTCATGCGAGCCTTCAATAGAGCACTCGCTCACTTCCGACCCATCTGATGCGAGAGAAGAGCCAGAAAAACCCAATATCAATCCCCCGGCTTGAAGAAACTCAGCCTGCGCTCTGTTTCCGTATTCGACGTCGCGGAAGCGGAAATTAACCAGCTGAGCTTCGGGGCATTGATTGATCGCATTGAGACAGGGCGACAAATTAATAGGAACAGCTAACCTGCCGCCCAGTAACTCACGAACGGTCATAGCACCCACAGATTGATGACCCGCTGGGCACGAAAGAACCTTGAGCTCCTTTTCACCCAAGTATTTCGAAGAGAGGACACTGTCCCTTGGTTCCTCAAATGAGATGGCCGCATCCGAAATGCCAAGCACAAGTGATTCAAAGCATGTAGCCGTTGGCTGATGCCAAACATCAAGGTGAATCTGAGGGTGCGAGCTTTCAAACGAGTCGTACCAGTTTTCGGAAAAAAGACGCCCCCGCCCGTGAAGATGAACTGCCTCCCATTTCTTGGACACGAGAAATGGGAGGCTTTTTATGCGTGTCG
>NZ_SPFY01000050.1 GCF_005844325.1 Collinsella aerofaciens
GCCACGGTCTTCGGCTACCACGTGGACGACCCCGAGCGCTTCGGCGTCGTGGAGTTCGACGGGGAGGGCCGTGCCGTCTCCATCGAGGAGAAGCCCGCCGAGCCCAAGAGCTCCTACGCCGTCACCGGCCTGTACTTCTACCCGGGCGACGTGGCCGCCAAGGCCCATAAGGTGAGGCCCTCCGCGCGCGGCGAGCTCGAGATCACCACGCTCAACCAGATGTACCTGGAGGAGGGGACGCTGTCCGTGGTGACCCTCGGCCGCGGCTACGCGTGGCTGGACACCGGAACCATGGAGAGCCTGCACGAGGCCGCGGAGTTCGTCCGCGCCGTGGAGCACTCCCAGGACCTGCCCGTGTCCGTGCCCGAGGAGATCGCCTGGGAGAACGGCTGGATCACGACCGCCGAGCTGGAGGAGGCCGCGAAGGCCTACGGCAAGTCGGTCTACGGGCAGCACCTGAAGAAGGTCGCCGCCGGCGAGATCGTCAACAGCCCGCGCGAGTACTAGCGCAAGCTTGTTTTCTTTTAGGGGTCACCGTTTATCTGGTGGCCCCTTTCGTTATGATTACGTTGACCATAAAGACAATATGATTGGGAGTGGATGTGTTAAGCGTCTACTTTGGCGATATGCCAGAAGCGATTTACAACACAGCGACATATTTCAAAAACTCTTACCGGTCTTCTTGGATTACGGATCCCTATGCAGTCTCGATAATTAAAGATGTCGATCGATCGGTTGTTGTCTCCGAAAACGTCATCGAAAGCCCTGTGCTTGGATCCATCTCCCCACTCCAGCTTTCTGGTGGCGTGAAAACGCTGGTGCTTATGAGATTTGATCGTAAGCATATTTTTAACGCTTCTACCTGTGGTGACAACTGTGCCAAGTGGATTCTCGACATGGCGAAAGACCGCAAGCTCGTTGTGAATCTCTATCATGTGATGGACTTTGGTCGCGAGGATTTTAAAATTAAAGTCGTGAATAGCGGCCGAATCGTTCACAACATGGCCGATTTGATTCACGAGTCGATTCCGTATCTGTAGGTGCTGCTTATGAACGGTTCGCATCTCGTTAAGATTTCCCGCCGCAGGGGAACCAAGTACACATTTACCATTAAACGGAACATTACTATTGTGCGTGGGGATAGTGGCACGGGTAAGACGACACTGTTTGACATGGTCGCAGACTACATGCGAACGGGCGAGCAGTCGGGTGTTTCCTTGCAATGCGATTGTCCCTGTGTCGCCCTGACCGATTATGATTGGCGAAACCAGCTTTCGTCCGTTCATGACTCGATTGTATTTGTCGATGAGGGCTTAAAAGAGATCCATTCTGATGAGTTTGCCCATCATGTGCTGTATTCCTCGAATTATTTCGTGCTGATCTCAAGGGCTGATTTCCCCTATCTTCCGTATAGCGTGGATGAGATTTACAAGATTAAGACGAGCGGAAAATACCATTCTTTCATCCCTGTTTATCAAGATCGCGGGAATCATCGTTATGCTATTTCCCGGTCGGCGCCAAAACAGGACTTTTCTATCCTTCTATGCGAGGACAGTAAGTCTGGTTTCCAGTTCTTTGAACGGCATTTCGCTGACAGTGAGCTTACCTGTACTTCGGCCATGACGAACAGCGCGATTTTGCGCTGGTTGGATCAGCATCTCGACGATCGCGTGTTTGTTGTTGCGGACGGAGCGGCATTTGGGTGCTATGCGGACCGCGTCCTTAAGCTGCAAGACATTCACCGCGATACTGTTACGGTTTGTCTTCCCGAGTCGTTCGAATGGCTTCTGCTGAGCTCCGGCGTAATTTCAGGGCTAGATGTTAAGACGGTTTTGGAAACCCCAGAAGCCTTTGTAAACAGTGAGAAGTTTAAAAGCTGGGAGGATTTCTTCTATAAGTACTTACGTGAAATAACTGGGGATTCGGTTTTTCACTACGACAAAGACTGCATTCCGGAGGCGTTTTGTACGGGGGGTAATTCTGCGAAGGTTATGGCTCTTATCGCATGCCGAAATGTCCGATAGTTTTGTTGAATAGTGTCGCGTCGTCACTTCCTGCGGCATACTAAAGAAGCTGTACATGCTTCAGATTGGATTTTCATGTCTGAGATTTTTGAACCCAAGAACATCATCGTCACGGGCGGCTGCGGCTTCATCGGCAGCAACTTCGTGCACTACGTGGTCAACAACCACCCCGGGGTGCACGTGACCGTCCTGGACAAGCTGACCTACGCCGGCAACCCCGAGAACATCGCGGGCCTGCCCTCCGACCGCGTGGAGCTCGTCGTGGGCGACATCTGCGACGCCGAGCTGCTGGACAGGATCGTCCCGGGCCACGACGCCATCGTGCACTACGCCGCCGAGAGCCACAACGACAACTCTATCGCGGACCCCGAGCCGTTCCTGCGCACAAACGTCGAGGGAACCTTCCGCCTGCTGGAGGCCGTCCGCAAATACGGCATCCGCTACCACCACGTCTCCACCGACGAGGTCTACGGCGACCTGGCGCTCGACGACCCGGCGAAGTTCACCGAGGAGACGCCGTATAGGCCCTCGAGCCCCTACAGCTCCACCAAGGCGTCCTCCGATATGCTCGTGCGCGCCTGGACCCGCACCTACGGCCTGCGCGCCACGATCTCCAACTGCTCCAACAACTACGGCCCCTACCAGCACGTGGAGAAGTTCATCCCCAGGCAGATCACGAACATCATCGACGGCGTGCGCCCCAAGCTCTACGGGAAGGGCGAGAACGTCCGCGACTGGATCCACACCGAGGACCACTCCTCGGCCGTCTGGGACATCCTCACCAAGGGCCGCACGGGGGAGACCTACCTCATCGGCGCCGACGGCGAGAAGAACAACATCACGGTCCTGCGCATGATCCTCGAGGCCATGGGCCGCGACCCCGAGGACTTCGACTGGGTCGCCGACCG
>NZ_SPFY01000051.1 GCF_005844325.1 Collinsella aerofaciens
CCTTCGAGGCCGAGCGCAAAATGGATTCTAAAAAACACCTTGCCAAATAGGAGCGTCAGGACGCAAAGAGGCTCCGCAGCGCGAAGCGCGATGCGGAGCCTCTTTGCATGTCCGAGGACGTTCCGGAGAGAAACCCCCGTCACGCCCCCGGATTCCCGGTGGGAGTTCTAGACCTTGTCGGCCTTAGTACATACCGCCGCCCTGCTGACCAGCGGTGGCAGCAGCGATAGCGTCCTCAAGCTGAGTGTTCTTGGGCACATCGGAGACGGTGGCCTCGGTGATGAGGATCAGGCTGGCGACAGAAGCAGCGTTCTGCAGGGTGACGCGGCTGACCTTGACGGGGTCGAGGACGCCCATCTCAATCATGTCGCCCCACTCGCCGTTGGCAGAGTTGAGACCCTGGCCGGCGGGCAGCTCGGCAACCTTGTCGACCACGACAGCGCCCTCAAAGCCAGCGTTCTTGGCGATGGTAGCGACCGGAGCGGTCAGAGCCTTCTTGACGATATCGACGCCGATCTTCTCCTCGGGGTCGTCGATCTCAACAGCGTCGAGCGCAGGAGCAGCGTCCATGAAGGCGACGCCGCCGCCAGCGACAATGCCCTCCTCGACAGCAGCGCGGGTAGCCTGCAGGGCGTCCTCGACGCGATGCTTGATCTCCTTGAGCTCAGACTCGGTAGCAGCGCCGACCTTGATGACGGCAACGCCACCGGAGAGCTTGGCCAGGCGCTCCTGGAGCTTCTCGCGGTCGAAGTCAGAGGTGGTGTTCTCCATCTCGCCCTTGATCTGAGCGATACGGGCGTCGATGGCCTCCTTGGAGCCAGCGCCGCCGACGACGACGGTGTTGTCCTTGGAGATGGTGACGGACTTAGCGGTACCGAGCATATCGGCGGTAATGTCAGCGACCTTCACGCCCAGCTCGTCCAGGGCAGCCTGGCCACCGGTGAGGACGGCGATGTCCTCGAGGATGCGCTTGCGGCGATCGCCGTAGCCCGGGGCCTTGACGGCGCAGACGTTGAGGGCGCCGCGGATCTTGTTGAGGACCAGGGTCGGCAGTGCCTCGCCGTCGATGTCCTCAGCGATGATGAGCAGGCCACGGCCAGCGCGCTGGACAGCCTCGAGAACGGGCATAATGTCCTGAACGCTGGAGATCTTCTGGTCGGTGATGAGGATGTACGGATCCTTCATCACGGCCTCCATGCGGTCGTTGTCCGTGACGAAGTAAGCGGAGACATAGCCCTTGTCGAACTGCATGCCCTCGACGGTGTCGATGGTGATGTCGAACGTCTGGGAATCCTCGACGGTGATGACGCCGTCCTTGCCCACGACCTCCATGGCCTCGGCGATCTTCTCGCCGACCTCGGGGTCACCGGCGGAGATGGTACCGACGGAAGCGATCTGCTCCTTGGTCTCGACCGGCTTGGCCTGCTTCTTCATCTCGGCGACGGCGGCGTTGACGGCCTTGTCGATGCCGCGACGAATGGCCAGCGGGTTGGCGCCAGCGGCGACGTTGCGCAGGCCGTCGTTGACGATGGCCTGAGCGAGCAGGGTTGCGGTGGTGGTGCCGTCACCCACGGTGTCGTTGGTCTTGGTGGCGACCTCCTTCACCAGCTGGGCGCCCATGTTCTCGATGTTGTCCTCGAGCTCGATCTCCTTGGCGACGGAAACGCCGTCGTTGGTGATGGTCGGGGCACCGAACGTGCGCTGCAGCGCAACGTAGCGACCCTTGGGGCCCATGGTGACGGTAACGGCGTCGGCCAGAGTGTTGACGCCCTTGGCGAGCTTAGCGCGGGCATCGGTGTTGAACGTAATGTTCTTTGCCATGGTGAGTAATCCTCCAAAAGAAATGTGACTCGCGTCGCCGCTTCCGAGTCCTATGCGGCAGGCGCGTTCAAAGACGAATCAGAGATTCCGACGAGACTAGGCCTCGACGACAGCGTAGATGTCGTCGGCGCGCATCAGCAGATACTTCTCGCCGTCGACCTTGACCTCGTTGCCACCGAACTTACCGTAGATGACAACGTCGCCAACCTTGACGTCCATGGGGATGCGCTCACCCTTGTCGTTGACCTTGCCGGCGCCCACGGCAACGATGGTGCCGCGCTGCGGCTTCTCCTGAGCGTTGCTGGCGATATACAGACCAGAAGCGGTCTTCTGCTCGGCCTCGTCGGGCTTGACCAGAACACGATCTGCAAGCGGCTTCAAAGACGACATGCTTGTCTCCTCCTTTTTGGGCCGCGTGGTTATGCCACGCGAATTAACCCTTTTTGTTTGCGTACGCGTTGAATGGTACCCACGAATGGCGGGTTATACAACACAGAGTCAAAAAATCTTATTTTTTGGCACTTAGATTTTCTGAATGCCGGGGGATAACTTGGCAGTGGCTCCCGGGGCGGACCGGAGGGCATGAAGTTTGCTGCTCTACAGTCCTGCGCAAGACGGAAAGCACATTAAGTGCTTTCCTTTGCGTGCGGAACTCGCGACAAACTTCATGCCCTCCGGTCCGCCCCGGGAGCCAGGTTAACTAATTCGGGCCCGGTATTCAGAAAAGTCAGTGCAGCAAAATGGCGATGCAGATGGAGCGAACAAGAAAGGGGCACGTTGCTGAAACGTGCCCCTTAAGTTGCGGTGGAATATGGACTGTTTTTGGCTGTTGAGGTGTTATTTAGTCCGTATTTCACCGCAACTGAGGGGTGGGATGTGGGGTTAACGGTAGCGCGCAGAGATGTGGTGTAAGAGGCGGGGCATGACCCGCCTCTTCCCTTT
>NZ_SPFY01000052.1 GCF_005844325.1 Collinsella aerofaciens
TGTTAGCGTCAATATAATTTTCACCATTTCCACCAACGCATTTTCGCCAATCGCGCCAACGCGGATACACCGGATTCGCCAACGCGGATGTGCCGCTTTCGGCGCCTAGGCGCCCTCCTCCTTCCCGTCCTCACCGCCGATGGACACGTCCTTCAGGCGGTACGACCGGCCCGTTATCTTGATCATCGCGCAGTGGTGGCACAGCCTGTCGGCGACCGCCGAGGCCGTGACGTTGCTGCCGAACACGTCGCCCCACCTGCCGACCGGCACGTTGGTCGTGACGATCGTCGACCGCTTGAGCGCGTAGCGCCTGTTCACCAGCTGGAACAGCAGGTCGGCGCCCTCTTTCCCGATATCGAGGTAGCCCAGCTCGTCTATTATCAGCAGGCTGCAGTGCTCGTAGAACCGCATCCTGCGCGCCAGCGCCTCCTTCGCCGAGGCGTGCTTGAGGTCCTCGACCAGCCTCGAGCAGTCGGCGAAGTACACCTGCTTGCGGGCCATCACCGCCTCGTGGCCTATGGCTATCGACAGGTGGGTCTTGCCGACGCCCGGGCTGCCGACGAGCACGACGTTGTCGCCGCGGTCGACGAACTCGAGCGTGGCCAGCTGCTCGACCAGCCCGCGGGGCACGCTCGGCTGGAAACCCCAGTCGAAGTCGGCCAGCGTCTTTATGTAGGGGAAGTTGGCCATCCTCGTGCGGCGCTCGTCGTCGGCGCGCCGCTTGAGGGCTATCTGGGCGTCGGTGAGCTCGAGCATGGCGTCGACCAGGCTCTTCCTCCCGTCGGCGACGAGCCTGACGTACTCGGGCACCGACGACGCCATGCCCTCGAGCCCCAGCTCCTCGAGATTGGCCGCCAGGCGGTTGAGCGGGCTGGCCTGCACCGCGGCGCTCACAGCGAGCCCCCTATCGAGTCGAGCAGCCCGAGGTTGGCGGCGGCGGCCGCCTCGATGTCGCCGGCGGCGTCGCCGAACCAGCGCTTCCCGGCCATGGCCTCGGCGTAGTGCGCCGGGTCGTAGGCCGGCCCGCCCGCCACGTGCGTCGCCACCAGCTCGCCGCCGACGTAGCAGTCCATCGCGCCGCCGGGCATGCAGACGATGCGGGCGGGCCTGCCGATGCAGCGCCTGGGCACCGACATGGGCTCGCCGTGCGCGCTGACCAGCATCGTGGCCGGCACCCTGGCCACGCGCACCACGTCGCCCATCGCCTCCTCGAGGGCGCGGAGGTTGCCGACGGGCAGCAGCGCGTCCTTCTCCTCCATGAACAGCGCGGAGGGCGGCAGCCCCGTGGTCTCGTTGGGCTCGGAGTTGCTGGCGTCCTCGATCCGCGCGATGATCTCGTCGATGTCGTCCCAGCCGTCGAAGTCGCCCTGGTAGGCCGCGAGCCGCGACAGGAAGCGGTTCGACGACTCGACCTTGCCCTTGGTCTGGGGGCTGCGCGGGCGGCACAGCTTCAGCTCGAAGCCGGCGGCCTTGGCGAACTCGTATGCGCGCTGGACCTTGAGGCGCCTGCCGCCCTTGACCGTCACCAGGGCGGACATGTTGTCCGTGACCCACTCGCGGGGCACGCCGCCGAGCCTCGCGATCGTGGCGTACATGCATCTGACCAGGTCGTCGGTCGTCCTGGTCCCCGACCGGATGAATATGTGCCTGCGGGAATGGCCCAGCGTCGCCGCGAACACGTTGAACTCGAACAGCTCGCCGTCGCGGTTCGCCATCCTGACCGACTCCTTCCAGTCGAACTGCAGCTGCAGCCCGGGCGGCGTCTCGAAGCGCGGGTGCGGTTCCGGGCCGACGGAGGCCCCGACGGCGATACCGTTCTTGCGCATGAACTGGGTGAAGGCGTTGTAGCCGGCCAGGTTCTCGCCGGGATACCTGTGCAGCAGCCACTCGTGGATGCCCTTCTTGGTGACCCCCGGCAGCTGCGCCTTGGCGGCCACCTCCTCGATGTGCGCGTCGAAGGAGCCCGCCCTGTCGGCGCGCCCGTCGCGGGGCCGGCCGCCCTCGGCCCTCCAGTACGCCGCCACGGTGTGCCTGTCCTTGCCGTAGCGCTTCGCTATGTCGCTGAAGTTGGGCTTTATGCCCGCTTCCCTGTACATGTCCAACTCTCCGATCAGGTTCTTCTCCGCCACGGCCGCTCCTCCCGAAAGCATCGTTCGCTTGTCGGTCGAAGCGTAAGCCCCGGCGTTGGTGGAAATGGTGAAAATGCGTTGGCGTGATCGGGGAAATTGCGTTGGCGGAATCGGCTAAAGTGCGATGGCGAAATTGGTTGTTTTTACAGTAGCGCTAA
>NZ_SPFY01000053.1 GCF_005844325.1 Collinsella aerofaciens
TTCCCGGTTCCACCGGGCCGCGCGGCAAGGAGATATATTGCCAGACCGGAGGGGCGCCGGGGGCGGGAATCTGGGCGTACACATTTCCTACACATCTAAGTACTCTCGGCTGGCTGGTTAAAAACAGGAGGGGACCTCGCATCCGAGATCCCCTCTTTCGCCCATCTATAGCAATAGACTCTTAAATACCTTATGCCAGCAGCTTGCGACCGGACTCCTCGATCGCGTCAAGTGCTGCATCTGCCTCGGCGGCATCCGCGCCCTTAGCGAAGATGTACAGCTTAATCTTGGGCTCGGTGCCGGAAGGACGAACAATACCCTTGTTGCCACCCTCAAGATCGAACTCAATAACATTAGCCTTCGGCAGGCCGTTCACGCAGGTGTTGTAATCAACGACGGCCTCAATCTTGGAACCGGCGAGCTCCGCGGGCGGGTTCTCGCGCAGACCGGCCATGATGCCGGCCATCTTTGCCGCACCCTCAGCACCCGGATAGCTCAGCGAAATCGTCTTGTTGTGATAGTAGCCATACTTCTCGTACAGCTCGTGCATCGCGTCGGCAAGGTTCTTTCCCTGGAGCTTGTAATACTGCGCCATCTGGCAAATCAAAAGCGAAGTGCTCACGGCGTCCTTGTCGCGCACGTGGTCGCCGGCCAGATAGCCGTAGCTCTCCTCAAAACCGAAGATAAAGCGATCGACCTCGCCAGCATCGGAAAGAGAAGTAATGATGTCGCCGATGTACTTGAAGCCCGTCAGGCAACGACGGAGCTCAAAACCGTACTCATCGGCCAGAGCGTCAACCATGGCGGAAGAAACGATAGTAGTGACAGCAACCTTCTTAGTGAGGTCCTCACCGCGAGCAGCGCGGGTCTTGCAGATATAGTCGAGCAGCAGAACGCCCATCTCATTGCCGGTCAGCAGCAGATAGTCATCGCTATTCTTAACGGCAACGCCAACGCGATCGGCGTCAGGATCGGTTGCAAGCAGCAGATCAGGGTGAACCTGCTCGCACAGGTCAATGCCCTTCTGCATGGCCTGGCGAATCTCGGGGTTAGGATACGGGCAGGTCGGGAAATCGCCGTTAGGCTCCTTCTGCTCGGGAACAACCGTGACATCGGTGATGCCAGCGCGCTCGAGCACCGTCGTGACGGGAATGAGGCCGGTGCCGTTGAGCGGAGTGTAGACGAGCTTAAGCGGAGCGCCAGCGATCTCCTCGGCAGAAAGGTTGGTCACGCCGCGGGCGAGAACGGCGTCATAATAACGCTCGAGGCACGAGTCATCGATCCATTTGACCAGACCCTGCTCAAGAGCCTCATCGAAGTCCATGGACTTCACGCCGGTAAACGTATCGGTCTCGGCGATAGCCTTAGAAATTGCATCGGCAGCCTCGCTGGTAATCTGGCAGCCGTCGGGGCCATAGGCCTTATAGCCGTTATAAGGCGCTGGATTATGACTAGCGGTCATGCAAATGCCACCGGAGCACTTAAGGTCACGGACGGCCCAGGAAAGCGTCGGCACGGGAGAAATCTTAGGATACACGAGAGCAGTCACGCCGTTTGCGGCAAGAATGGCAGCCGTCGTCTTAACGAACAGTTCACCCTTATTGCGGCTATCGCGAGCGATGGCAACCGTCGGATGCTCGAAGGTCGCATTGAGATAGTCAGCAAAACCCTGCGTCGCGCGACCAACCGTATAGATATTCATACGGTTAGTGCCTGCACCGATAGTGCCACGTAGACCGGCGGTACCGAAGGCGAGATCTTGGAAGAAAGCGTCGGTGATGGCGTCTTCGTCACCCTGCTCCTTCATCGTGTTGAGCTCAGCGAGGAGCTCCTCGTCCTTGACATTGGCAATCCAAGTATCAAGCAGCTCATGAACATCTGCCATGTGAGTCCTTCCGTCACAATCAATAAAACAACCCGTGTAAAACAGGACAAGCGCATCAGCGCGCTAAAGCAAATATTAGTCCATTGAGAACAGAGAACCGGCCACAGAACGGTGAACGTTTATATTCACCGGTGGATGATTGGATTGATTTAATTGCTTAGTGAATGCCGCCTATAACGCAAAAAGGAGGAGGCCGCGAGGCCTCCCCCTTCCAAGTTCAAGCGTACGGCTCGGTGCCGTCCACCGGTCAGCGGCGCCCTGGCCTCCCACGGGCTGACCC
>NZ_SPFY01000054.1 GCF_005844325.1 Collinsella aerofaciens
TTCCCGGTTCCACCGGGCCGCGCGGCAAGGAGATATATTGCCAGACCGGAGGGGCGCCGGGGGCGGGAATCTGGGCGTACACATTTCCTACACATCTTGTGATCCGACTAACGTTTGCCAGCCGTTAACTACCGCTCGCCGAGCATCTCTTTATATAAGGCAGTCTCATGGTTAAAGCGGATACGTCCCCCTAGCTAAAGCACAGCCAGCATCGAGCAACTCATCACGTTCTTCCACCGAGAACCCCTCGGCGTAGACGCGCACCACTGGTTCGGTCCCGCTAGGACGGACCAGCAGCCACGTGTCATCCTCGAATGACAGACGCAAGCCGTCCATATGACTAACGTTTTGCGGCACC
Source organism: Collinsella aerofaciens (assembly GCF_005844325.1). Classification (GTDB taxonomy): domain Bacteria; phylum Actinomycetota; class Coriobacteriia; order Coriobacteriales; family Coriobacteriaceae; genus Collinsella; species Collinsella aerofaciens_G. The sequence continues at coordinate 359 of NZ_SPFY01000054.1, forward strand.
TTGCCACAAATCGACTTGGGGTTTACGCCCGGCAGCAGGGTTCGTAACGTTTCGGCATCTTCGGCCTCAAGGCGCAAATCGCGTCGACCGTAACTCGTCTTACCAAAACTGTCCTCGAGTTGGTCGACCAGAACGCCCAAAGGCGCGTCCGTCTTTGCCATAAGCTCACACAGAATCAGACAGGCGAGGATTCCATCGCGCTCGGGCATATGCGCGGCGATGCCGATACCACCGGCTTCTTCGCCGCCCATGAGGACGCCGCCCTTCTTCATCTCCGCCGCTATATATTTGAAACCGACTGGTTTGACGGTCACGCGGCAGTCAAGCGCCTCGGCAATGCGACGCACGAGCGTCGAGCATGAAAGATTGACGACGACGCGCCCCTCCAAATTACGAAATTGAACCAAGTCGCCCAAAACGAGCGCCATGATCTGATGCGGATGTATATATCTGCCGCGCTCGTCAACCGCGCCGATACGGTCGGCGTCGCCGTCGGTCACCAGGCCAGCGCAAGCTCCGTCCTCGATAACCGTGCGCTCGCAAGCGTCCACCCACGGTTCAACGGGGTCGGGGCAGATATCTTCTTGGTCAGACGCCTGCCCGGCGTGAATCTCGTGCACCTCAACGCCAAGCTCGCGCAGCAAGTCGGCTAGATAGCCCTGGGCTGCGCCGCCCATGGGATCGACAACCACGCGCAAGTGCGCGGCGCGGATGGCTTCGGCATCGACAAACGATGCCACCGCCTGCATATAGTCAGGAATGATATCCGCGGTGCGATATTGCCCCTCGATCCCCATTGGCTCGGGAGCCATAGTCTCTTCGAGCTCTTCGATGACATCCTGGTTGGCGGTCGAGCCGTCACCCATGCGAATCTTGAGGCACAGATAGCCCTGCGGATGATGGGACCCCGTCACCATGAGCGCGCCGCACGCTTCACCGTCATAAGCCGCCGCCCACGTAAGGGCAGGGGTCGGGACAGGTCGCGAAGCGAGCACGGCGTCTAGCCCGTGCGCTGCTAGCACGCCCGCCGCAAGCTCAGCGAACTCGCGCGCCAGGGGCCGGGTGTCGAACCCTATATATACCGTTTTGCCCGGATTGGTCTTTTGCCATAACTCGCCGACGGCATCGGCGATACGGGCAACGTTATCGGCAGTGAAGTCCTCATCGACGCGAGCGCGCCAACCGTCAGTTCCAAAATGAATTATCGCGCACACGCGCAGACACCTCACAGTGTTTGGATCATGGTACGCATGGGGTATACCCGCAACATGCACTCGGCAACCTGCCGGCACCAGCATTCACCATTTGGGCAAATGCTGCCGAGGACATGCAAGCAATCAGAACCACCCTTAAAAAGGGTGGTTTGCTCTTAGGGTATAACCCACGGGCCC
>NZ_SPFY01000055.1 GCF_005844325.1 Collinsella aerofaciens
GCGACAGGGCAGTGTGGGAGGACCTCCACCACAGGGACCCGTACCCGTTCTGGCTGGATTAATGGATGGAAACGGATGTTCTATCGGGACACACATTTTGTCCTATAAGCCGAGCCTTCGCAATGAAAATGGTGCCGCCACTTTTAAGCTTGTTGCCGATATTGAGTACAACGATGAGGTAGGGCTCGTACAAAACAACGAGCACCCCGTCGTCAATATCATCTTGGATTTAAACGGTCACAAGCTTAAGCACTTGAGTAATAGCAATTCATTATTCGATGTTGCCAACGGCGCGACACTTACAATTAAGGATTCTGTGTATACGGAGGAAAAGGTCAGTAACGGCCAGCAGCTAAATGATCAGGGACAGAAATTAACTCGCGCCAATTATGGCAAGGAAGCCAAACTGTCTTACGACAACGATGGCATTCCGACTTACCTTTCCTACTATGTGACCGAATCGTCCCCAGAAGGAACGGGCACAACCGAGTCGCTTGTAGAGCATGGTGTTGATATTAAAGGTAAAGGCGATATTAAAGGTAAAGGCGCCATTGTGGCTTGCGACGGTTCAAGAGGACTGAAGCTCATCAACATCCATGACGGCGGTCATTTCAGTCTTGAGAGCGGCGTGCTCACGCAAAAGAAAGACAGCAGTGTCCGAAACCTGGTGTACGCGGGGAGCGGCTCGACCGTCAATATGAAGGGCGGTTATGTTTGCGGAGGTTATTGTCCGGACGGTGCTGCCGGCGCAGGAATATCTGTCGAAAATTCGACTCTTAGCATTTCTAACGGCGTAATTGCCGGCAACCGCGCTCCTAGTGGCGGCGGTGTATATGCCAATGGGTCTGCAGTCACGGTGACCGGCGGCGTAATCTCCGGTAATAGCACGCTTGATGGCATGAACGGATTTGGTGGCGGCATCATGGCCGAAGGCGGCAGCGTTACTGTTTCCGGCGGTTACATTACGAACAATTGCTATGCCAAATTCTGCGGCACGGATGGCAACGGTGACCATGGCGGCGCTGGGCTTGCTGCCAAGAACGGTACCCATGTCACCATTTCCGGTGGCCAGATTACTGGCAATTATTCTAAAGAAGCCGGTGGCGGCGTTTACGTTACCGATCAATGGCGAGACGGTTCTCGCAAGGATATGGCATGGCTCAACATTACGGGAGGAATTATTGCCTCTAACGTGAGCTACCGATCTGAAGGTGCCGGCATCCGAGTGGGCCAGAAGGTTGACGCGATGATTAACGGCCCTAAAGAAAGTAACGGCACTAAAGAAAGTATAGTCTACATCACAAACAATCACTGCATGTCTCGCTTCGACTGGGGCGGCGGCGGCATCTTTGTTCAGGGCGATTCAAACACTGCATCTAATGCGGGTAGGCTATTTGTCTATAACTCCTATATAAGCAGTAATGAGGCCGGTGGCTATGGTGGTGGCGTTGCGGTTTGCCCGACGGGTAAGACTTTGGTGACAAACACCGACGGCACGGCGATTTTTGGCAATAGAGCCGCTGACGCGAGCAAGCAATAGGGGGTGCGGACAGAAAGTTGGACCGTGAAGCGGTCCGGACTGGAGGTTCG
>NZ_SPFY01000056.1 GCF_005844325.1 Collinsella aerofaciens
AGACGATATGAGAAAGCCATTGGGGTCGCCTCCCCCGCGTTGCAGTTTCTTTCCGCGGGCTCGGGGTGCCACAATGGGCTTTGAGTATCGGCCCGTGCGGTAGCCCTTACCGCACCTGCGGGGAGGAGGCTTCCCATGCCCCATGTTACCTCCATCGGCCTGGACGTCCACGCGCGATCGGTCGCCGCCGCGGCGTTCAACCCCTTCACCGGCGAGGTGGTGCACCGCGACTTCGGCACCGACGCCGCCGAGATCGCGGAGTGGGCCCTCGGGTTCGAGGAGCCCAGGGCCTGCTACGAGAGCGGTCCCACCGGGTTCCACATGGCGCGCGAGCTGCGCGCCCTCGGCCTCGACTGCGCCGTGGCCGCCGTCTCGAAAATGCAGAGGCCGGCGGCGGACGCGCACCGCAAGAACGACCGGCGCGACGCCGAGTTCATCGCCCGCATGCTCGCCACCCACAACATCGTCGAGGTCCCGCTGCCGGACGCGGCCGTCGAGGCCGCCCGCGACCTCGACCGCGCCCTCGACGACGCCACCGTTGAGTACCGCCGCGCCAGGCAGCGCCTCAACATGTTCCTGATTAGGCTGGGATACGTCTGGGACGAGCGCAACGCCGACGGGACGAGGAAGAAGGCCTGGACGCGCGCCCACTGGAGGTGGATATCCGAGATCAGGCTCGAGGGCCCGCAGCGCGACGCGCTCGAGTACTACGTCACGGCCGCCCGCTGCGCGGAATCGGACAGGCGGCAGCTCGAGAGGAGGGTCGTCGCGCTGGCCGGCGCCGACCGGTGGCGCCCGGCCGTGGAGGCGCTCTCCTGCATCAAGGGGATCGACACCCTGACGGCCTTCAGGCTCGCGGCGGAGGCCGGGTCCTTCAGCAGGTTCCGCTCGGCACCGGCCTTCGCGAGCTGGTGCGGGCTCACGCCGTCGGAGCACTCGAGCGGCGAGTCCGAGCGGCGCGGCGGGATAACCAAGGCCGGCAACGCGCTCGCGCGCACGGCGCTCATAGAGTCCGCATGGCACTATTCCATGTGCTCCCCGAGGCCCAAGGCCCCCGCCCCCGGCACCGACGTGCCCACGGCGGTACGCTCGAGGGCGGACGACTGCACCGCCAGGCTCCACCGCCGCCGCGAGGCGCTCGCGCGCGCCGGCAAGCCGGCCTGCAAGGCCAACGCCGCCGTGGCGCGCGAGCTCGCCTGCTGGGTCTGGGAGATCGGGTGCAGGTCCGAAGGGACCATCCTCTAGCGGCCGGCGACAACCGACTCCCGCCGAGAGGGCCCGCGCCTCGACGCATCGCCGGCGCGAGTTCACGGCCTCTTTTATGGGCAGCCCCCGGGCCGCGCCCGACAAAAGACTGGATTCGCACGATCGCGCCGGACGGAGAATCGAAATGCGGTGGGGTGCGCGGACATACCGGGCTGACCGCCGGCAGCGCACCCGAAAGAGCCCGCGGATATTAGCTTGCCAGGCAAGCGTCGACTAAACGTGCAGCGTGCGCGGGCCCTCCCGACGGGAAACGAAAAAGCCCGGATTTAAACCGGGCTCAAACGAACATGCCTATTGACAATGGCTTTCTCATATTA
>NZ_SPFY01000057.1 GCF_005844325.1 Collinsella aerofaciens
GGTAGCGCGCAGAGATGTGGTGTAAGAGGCGGGGCATGACCCGCCTCTTCCCTTTCTTGAAAGGGAGGGGACACCGCCTAGAATTCGTCGTTGGAGTAATGAAGGTGACGAATGGAAGGAAAGGCGATGCCCCAAGAAGAGAGTGTACTGCGCCTCGGCCGCGACGAGGCCCTCGAGGCGGCGAGGCTTTGGCAGGAGTGCGGCGACGCGCGCGAGTTCGCGTGTAGGGTGCTGGGCGGCGTGATGAACGCGCTGATGGACTCCGAGGCCCAGCAGATGTGCGGCGCGGGCCGTAACGAGCGCAGCGACGGCAGGGAGAACAGCCGCAACGGCTACCGCCCCAGGTCGCTCAAGACCGCCGTGGGCGACGTGGAGCTCGAGATACCCAAGCTCAGGCACGGCACCTACTACCCCGAGGGCATGCTCGCGCGATGGTCGCGCGTCGACACCTCGGTGGCCGCCCTCGTGCAGGAGATGTACGTGTGCGGCGTGTCCACCCGCAAGGTCGAGCGCGTGGCGTCCAAGCTGGGCATATCCTCGCTGTCGAGCTCGGAGGTCTCGAGCCTCTGCTCCGACCTCGACGCCGAGGTGGCGGAGTTCCGCCGCCGCGACCTTTCGGGCACGCCGTGCTGCTACCTGTGGCTCGACGCCACCTACATGAGCTGCAGGGTCGGCTCGTCGGTCGTCTCGCAGGGCGTCGTGACCGCGATCGGGCTGGGCGCCGACGGGCGCAAGCACTTCCTGGGCTGCGACGTGGTCGACACCGAGAGCGAGGACTCCTGGGCGGCATTCCTCGGCGGGCTGCGCGAGCGCGGGCTGGCCGGCGTTCGCCTCGTGGTCTCCGACAGCCACGCCGGGCTCGTGGCCGCCGTCTCGCGCCTGTTCCAGGGCTGCGCCTGGCAGCGCTGCGTGACGCACCTGCAGCGCAACCTCCAGAGCGCCTGCTCGGGCAGGCCCGAGGACTCCAAGGCGGCCGTCAGGGACCTCGTGCACGCCGCGGTCTACCAGGACGACCCCGACCTCGCGCGCTGCGTGTGGGCCGAGGCGGCGCCCTGGGTGGCGTCGGTGTCCGCCAGGGCCGGCGAGGTCTTCGAGCAGGCCGAGGACTCCGCGCTGGCGTTCACGGCCTTCCCCAGGGCGCACTGGGCCAAGCTCCGCACCAACAACGTCCAGGAGCGCGCCAACCGCGAGATCAAGCGCCGCTACAGGGTCGTGCAGTCCTTCCCCTCGAGGGAGTCGATGCTGCGTCTGACGTGCGCGAGCCTCATGGAGACCGAGGGGCAGTGGTCCCAGCAGCGCGTGTTCTCCGAGGCCTCGGCCGCCGAGGGCTTCGCCGAGCCCGCGGACAGGCCGGCCCCGACAGAGGGGAGGCGCCGCGCGCTCGGGCGGCGCGCCAGGGAGATAGTGGACGAGATAGTCGAGAAGCGCGGCCTCAAGAAGGAGTAACATCGGGGCTTGCAGCGACGGACCTCAGGACACTCTTACACCACGTCTGCGCGCGCCACCG
>NZ_SPFY01000058.1 GCF_005844325.1 Collinsella aerofaciens
TGAACTGCCTCCCATTTCTTGGACACGAGAAATGGGAGGCTTTTTATGCGTGTCGACTTGAGGGTGAAGCACGACATCGAGGCCAGGAAGGCGGCGATCGGGCTCTTCGAGCGAGGCCACGGTTACAAATCGGCGGCGAAGGCGCTGTCGGTCCCGCTCGGCACCGTGAGACAATGGCTCTACGTATACCGGTCGTTCGGAAGCGAGGTGCTGCTGCGCATGGACGGAAAGCAGGGCAGGTACACATACGAGCAGAAGGTCGCCGCCGCCTCCGCCGTCGTCGACGGCGGCATGACGAAGGCCGAGGCGATGGCGGCGTTCGGCATAATGTCGATGTCGCCGCTCAAGAAGTGGTGCGCGCTATACAGCCGGGGCGGCGCGGAGGCCCTGCGCCCGAGGCCCAAGGGCCGGCCGAGCGGTTCCAGGGCGAGGCCGCGCACCCGCGAGCAGGAGCTCGAGGAGCGCTGCCGAAGGCTCGAGGCCGAGGTGGCCTACCTAAAAAAATTGCGTGCCCTGGTCGAGAGGGACGGGCTCTGACCAGGGCGAAGGCCGAAGCGGTCGCGGCCCTGCGCGCCGAGGGGCACGCGCTCGGGCACCTGCTCGCATGCGCCGAGCTCAAGCGGTCGACCTACTACTACGCCCTCGCGCACCCGCCGAGGCCCACGCGCGCCGAGCTCTGGGAGGCGGCCGCCGAGATCTTCTCGCGCACCGCCAACGGCTGCGGGCACCGGCAGATAGCGATGTGCCTCAGGGCGGAAGAGGGGGCCGTGATAGCCAACAAGACCGTGCTCAAGATGATGCGCGAGATGGGGATTCGCTGCGGCATCAGACGCGAGACGGCCTACCACAGGTACAACTCGTACAAGGGCGTCGTCGGCAGAACGTTCGAGAACGTGATCGCGAGGGATTTCGACGCCGGGGCCCCGTGGCAGAAGCTGGGGACGGACGTCACCGAGTTCAAGGTGGCTGGCGGTAAGGCCTACTGGGCCCCGACGCTGGACTTCTGCACCAAGGAGATCGTGGCGAGCGACATATCGACCACGCCCGACATGGCCCAGCAGGCGAGGATGCTCGACGAGCTGCTGTCCAAGATCCCCGAGGGCGCCGCCCCGACCATGCACTCGGACCGGGGCTGGCAGTACCAGCACGCCTCATACACATCCAGGCTCGAGGCCGCCGGTATCGTCCAGAGCATGTCCAGGAAGGCGAACTGCATCGACAATGCCGCCACCGAGCAGCTCTTCGGCCACGTCAAGGACGAGTTCTACAGGGGCCGCGAGTGGAAGACGTTCGAGGATTTCAAACGCGACCTGGAGGAATACATAGTCCACTGGAACACGAGCCGGAGGCAGGTAAGATTGAAGGGCCTGACCCCGGAGGAGTACCGGAATCAGGCCCTTGCGGCCTAGTCGCTATTTAGGGCGTCCAAGATTTGGGGCGCGGTTCAC
>NZ_SPFY01000059.1 GCF_005844325.1 Collinsella aerofaciens
TGGATTGGCAACACCTATTTGGACGATTCCGGGAGGGACAGCCCCGCCTCCCTGAACTCGACCGGAGACATGTAGCCCAGCGTCGAGTGGATCCTGAAGTTGTTGTACCAGTGCACGTAGTCCGAGAGCTTGGCCCGGAGCTCGCGCGTCGTGCCGAACGTCTCGCGGTGGACGAGCTCGGCCTTCAGTATCCTGTTGGTCGACTCGTCGACGGCGTTGTCGTAGGGGCAGCCCTTGGCCGACAGCGACCTCTCAATGCCGAAGGCCTCGAGCATCAGGTCGATCTCGGCGTTGTCGAACTCGCTGCCGCGGTCCGTGTGGAAGACCTCGATGTCCGAGATGGGGAAGGAGAGCGTCGCGAACGCCGACTTGACCAGCCGGGCGTCCTTCCTGGGCCCGGCGGAGTGGCCGACGATCTCCCTGTTGTAGAGGTCGACGAGCAGGCAGACGTAGTTCCACGAGGCCCCGACGCGCACGTAGGTCAGGTCGCTGCATATATGGGTGCGCGGCGCCCTGCCGCCGAAGCCGCGCGCGACGACGTTGGGCACGTCGGCCTCGTTGACCGCCCCGGGGTGCACCTTGAACCTCTTCCTGCCGTATGCGCTGACCAGGCCGTTCTCCCTCATGATGCGGCAGACCCGGCGCCGGCTGACGGTGACGCCCGACCTCTCGAGCGACGCCTTTATCTTGCGCGAGCCGTACCGGCCCTTGCTGGCGGCGTGGGCCGCGACCACGGCCGGCGCGGCGGGGTCCGGCGCGGCGGGCCGGTCGGCCCGCGAGCGCATGGAGTAGTACGTCGACCTCGCGACGCCGAGGAGCCTGCACTGCGCTGATATGGGGTAGCGGCCCTCGTTGGCCGCTATGGCCCTCACTTTCGAGCGTATATCAGCGCCGCTTGTTTTAAGACGTCGACCTCCATCCGGAGCCTGCGGTTCTCGCGCTCGAGCTCCAGGATCCGGTTCTGCTCGGGCGTGCGGTTGCACGCGGCGCGCGGCGAGCCGGTCGCGTTTATCGACTTGATCCACCTCTCCACGGTGCTCTTGCCGAGGTCGTACTCGTCCATGATCTCGCGCTTGGGCTTGCCGGCGTTGTAGAGGTCGACTATCTGCCTCTTGAACTCGTCGGTGAAATGCCTCGGGTGCCTGGGGTCCCTCATATACGGCCCTCCCGTCTCCTGCGCCCCTCCCGGAACTGTCCACATCAGTGTAGCCAATCCA
>NZ_SPFY01000005.1:0-92692 GCF_005844325.1 Collinsella aerofaciens
CGCGATTGGCGAAAATGCGTTGGTGGAAATGGTGAAAATTATATTGACGCTAACACGAGGGAGGGGTGAACTCGCAGCTGAGGGCCGTCCTGCGCAACCACCGGGGGCTGACGTCGGTCAAGCGCGTGAAGGCGGTGTTCTGGTGGTGCCACGCGCACTCGGGGGACGCGAGGACGGCGCGCGAGAAGCTCGCCGCGATGCCGACCGACGCGGACATCGACTTCCTGTTCAGCGTCTACTCCGCCTCGCCGTCGCGCGAGGACGGAGGGCCGGAGTGGGGCGACAGGGCAGTGTGGGAGGACCTCCACCACAGGGACCCGTACCCGTTCTGGCTTGATTAATGGATGGAAACGGATGTTCTATCGGGACACACATTTTGTCCTATAAGCCCCGATTTATCGCACAATGCCAATCCAAGCACAACGCCGCCGGCAACTCCCCTACTCAACAAAAAGCCCCGCCAGCCGCAATCCCCAAAGGAACCGCGATCAGCGGGGCCTAAGCGCGCTCCTCCAAAGGAAAACGCTCACAACACGAACAGCTCAGCCGAGCAGCGCGTTACTCTTCCCAGTAAGCATCTGCAAGCAGCTTAAAGCAGATCTTCTTGACCGGCTGCGCGCCATCGCCCGGGAACTCGAGCGTGGGCATATGAGGCTCGCCGGCAACGAACAGTGCAAACTTATCGTCAGCAAGATCGCCGGCGATCGAGGCGTCGGAATCGACCAGATCGTAGTCGTCCTTCTCGTCAAACTCCTGGACCAGCGTCAAGCTGCCCGTAGCGACCTTAAAGGCCTCGCGACCCTCGACATCGATCTGCAGGTCGTGATAGCGCTGATGCGTCTCATAGTGAGCCTCGGCCTCGGGACGCGTCGTGGGAGCCATGACGTTCGCATAGACCTTGTCGCCCAGAATCGGATGGCTGCCGACCTCGAGCTCCGCCGGGTCGTTCTCCTCGAGCCAGTCGATCAACACGTCGAGGCCCTTGAGCATTCCGCGATACTCCTCGATATCGCCCAATGCACCGTAAATCATCTAAATCCCCTCTCGGATCGCTTCTTTGGCGGCTACTCGGCAAACGCGTTACCGACGCTGTTGCCACCCACATACGCCTCGACCAGGGTAAGGTCGGGATTGAACACGACAAACTCGGCGTCGCGCCCCGGCATAATGCTACCGCACTTGTCGTCGACATGAGCTAGCAAGCGATGCCGGGGCCGTCACCCAAGCTCTTACAGCTCGGTCACGACAACGCCGTTGTAGACCTCGTCCCAACGGTCCATGACCAGATGGCCGGTCATGGGATCCATGGCATTGAGCTTGCCGCAGGTGTTGGCGGTACGCAGTACCGTCTCGTCGTCTGCGCCAGCAGCGATGGCATGCGCGAAGCCTGCGATAGTGGAGTCGCCAGAGCCCGTAGCGTTAACGGCGGGGATATCGGGAGTCTTGGCGCGGAACGCACGGCCATTGTGGAAGCCCACGGAACCGGCGGCACCCATGGACACGACGACCCAGGGGATATCGGAGAAGCGGGCGTCAGAGGCAAGTGCGGCGCGGAGCTCGTCCACATCGTCGGTGGTAAAGCTCGTGCCCAGAAGGCCGTTAATCTCGGTCAGATTAGGCTTGACCAGCTCGGGCTTAATTTCGGACTTAAGGGCGGCCTCGAGCGAAGCACCCGAGGTATCGAGCAGCACCTTGGCGCCGGCGTTCTCGGCAATGCCCGTGATCTTGGCATAGTAGTCCGCCTCGACGCCGCGGGGCAGCGAACCCGAGATGGTGACGACATCGGCCTTGCCTGCAAGCTCGGCGAACTTTGCAGTAAAGGCATCGAGCTCCTCGGGGGCAATTGTCGGGCCACTCTCGAGCAGCTCAGTCTGGTTGCCGGCGTGGAGGATGTTGAGGCAAATGCGAGTCTCGCCCTTGATGGGCACAAAGTCGTTTTTAATACCGTTGGCGTCCATGAGCTCAGCCATGTAGGCGCCCATGTGGCCGCCGAGCAGACCTGTTGCCACAACGTCGTCGCCCAGCTGACCCAGCACACGGGCCACGTTGAGGCCCTTGCCGCCAGCGGTCTTTTCGGGCGTCACACGGTTGACGTCGTCGATAACGAGCTCATCGAGCTGATAGCGCGTATCGACAGACGGGTTCATCGTAACGGTGAGGATCATTTTTAGCTCCTTATCTCGCAGGCTCCTTGTGCCTCGCGATACGAGTCGACAAAACGGAATTACAGAATCTCGATTGTGAACGAGCGCACGATGGTTTCTTTGGGCTTGGCGATAAGGCAGCCGCGCTTGTGCTCAAGCACGTCATCCTCATCGGAACAGGTCGAGAGGCCGCCCCAGGGTTCAACTGCCACAAAATCACCCTCGGGCTTGCTCCACACAATGAGGTACGGGAAGCCCTCAAAGCTCAGGCGAACGCCCTTGTCCTCGCCCTTTTTGGAAAGCGTGACCTGACGGCTCTCGAGCACGTCAAAGATGGTCTCCGCAAAATCGAAGAGCTCATGCGACAAAGGCAGCGTCTTTCCCACCATGGGGTTCTTGGAACGCCTGTCCACATCAATCAATCCGGTCGAGGGAACGGCGGTGCAGAGCTCCGCAGCCTCGTCTTTCTCAAAACGCAACTCGTAGTCCGTATAGGACTCACCCTCGTCGAGCGGACACCTAAAGCCGGGGTGTCCACCGATAAAGAAAGGCATGTCCTCGGTGCCCTCGTTGGTAACCTCATAGGAGACACGCACGGCGGCGTCCTCGAGCGTATAGCGGGCGACAAGTTTAAACGGATACGGATAATCGCTCAGCAGCGCAGCGTTATCCTCGGATGCCAGGCACATAGCCAACTCGTTTGTGCTTTGGCTCAACAGCTTCCACTCCTGCTTACGCGCAAAGCCGTGGCGGGCGAGCTTCACATGATGTCCGGCAAACGTCATGGCGCTGTTATCGCGCAAACCTCCGCAAATCGGGAAGCAAATCGGTGCCTGGCCGGACCACACGGCGGGATCGCCCTGCCACAAGTACTCGCGACCTCCAGCCTCAATCGAGGTAAACGAGCCGCCGGCCGTGGAGACCTTGATAGAAATCGAATCGTTGGAGAGAGCGTATTCCATTGTCCATCCTTTCGAACAACTGCTTTTTGCTCGCAAGAACCCGTCTCGGCCCTGACCAAAGGACAAACCCGCACGTTCATCGATGCGTCCGGTTTCCCAGGCATGCAACGGGGTACCATACAGACATTGATGCAATTACAGCTGAAAGGCCTTCTTATGCGAACCATCATCCTTTATGCCTCACGCCACCACGGCAATACGAAAAAGCTCGTGGACGCCATCGTCGAGGCGCACCCCGAAATCGATACCCTCGACGTGAAGTCACTCGGTAAAAACGAGTACCCCGACCTGCACGAATACCATCTGATCGGTGTCGCCACGGGCATCTATTACTCCGAGATCGACAAAGATATGGCGCGCGTGCTCACGAACGTGCTGCAGCCGCAGGACAAGGTGTTTGGCCTTATGACCTACGGTGGCAAAAACAAGTGGTACGGCAAGGATATCGATGGCATCTGCCGCATGAGGCAGGCCATCTTTATGGGTGTCTACGGCTGCCCCGGATTTGACACGTGGGGTCCGTTCAAGATTACCGGCGGCGTCCAGAAGGGACACCCGACCGCTGAGGAAATTAAGGGCGCCGTCGACTTCTTCGACAAGATCGAAGACGAGTATGGCGACATCATCGTCGAAGAGTACGCCAAGCGCGAGAAGCGTCTAGCATACGAAAAGGAGCATCCCGCGGGGGGTCTTGTGGCCGGCGTCAAGCGCACGGCAAAGAAGATCGCTAACAAGCTGTAACTGTTAAGGTGCTTTTGAGCGTTTAACCCATACGGCGGGTCCGAGCAGATTCGGGCCCGCCGTCTTTTTCTATCGTTACTCGGTAAAGGCGTTGCCGACGCTCTGGCCGCCAACATACGTCTCGACGAGGGTGAGCTCATGGTCGAACACGACAAAGTCGGCGTCGCGACCCGGCATGATGCTGCCGCACTTATCCTCGATGTGTGCAGAGCGAGCCGGCACCTCGGTTGCCATGCGGATGGCGATATCGGCGCTGGCGATGCCCCAGTCGACGATGTTCTTGACGCCCTGGGCAAGCGTGAGCACCGAGCCGGCAATGCTCTTGCCGTCGGCGAGCCAGCACAGGTTGTCCTTCATGATGACGTCCATGCCGCCGCTGGTGTAGCTGCCCTCGGGCATGCCGCCGCAGCCAAGGCAGTCGGTGATGAGCACCGTGTGCTGCCAGCCCTTTGCCTGCAGCAGCGCCTTGATGGCGGCAGGGTTCACGTGCTTGCCGTCACAGATGATCTCGGCATAGGTCTCGGGCGTGGACATGGCGGCACCCACGACACCGGGCTCACGGTGATGCAGCCCGCGCTGGCCGTTATAGGTATGCGTAAAGCAGCTGGCACCGGCGTTGATGGCGGCGATGCACTCATCGTAGGTGGCGTCGGAGTGACCGATGCTGGTCACCACACCCTTGGCGTTCAGAGCAGCCGCATAAGCAGCGGCACCGTCGCGCTCGGCCGCCATGGCGCTCTTAACGATGCGACCGCCCGCAGCCTCCTGCCACTGATCGAAGACCTCCTCGGAGGGATCGATAAGATAAGCGGGGTTCTGCGCGCCCACGTGCTTCATGGTAAAGAAGGGGCCCTCCAGATAGATGCCCTGAATGCGAGCACCGCAGAAGTCGGGGCCGCGGCCCTCGTCCGCCTGGGCGATGGCGGCGCAGGCATCCTTGATCTGCTCGACGCCATCGGTGAACGTCGTGGGCAGCCAGCTGGTGGTACCGCGACGGGCGAGCTCGGTCGAGCTGATATCGATACCCTCGGGGTCGTTGTCGGTAGTCGAGTGGTTATAGAAGCCATGGATGTGAGTATCGACCATACCCGGTGCGATCCACGATCCCGTGTAGTCCTTGATCTCGCAAGAGGGCTCGTCGGCCTGCCAGGCGCCAAAAACGCCATCCTCGACCATAAGATAGCCGCCCAGTTGCGGGCCTGCCGGCAAGAAGAACTTGTCAGCCTTAATTGCGTACGTGCTCATATGCACTCCTTGCTTCTAAAGCAGTTGACTGTGGTAATGCTTATACCCGGTCCATGTAAAAACAAAAAGCGCCCGCCCGCCGTTATGAGCGGACGGGCGCCCTTACAGGGGGACGCGATTAAGCGGTGAAGGGGTGAATCGTCACGCCCTTAACCACGCGGTTGACCGTGCCGGTGGGGCTCGGCGTATCGGGCGTGTTGCCCACGCGCACGGAGTTGAGCAGGCTGATAGCCTGGGCAAACATCACGAACGGCAGGGCAAGGTAGCCCTCGGGAAGCGCCTCGTAGCCCTTAAAGGTGAAGGACTCGCCCTCGTAGACGGTAGCGCCATCCTGCTGAACGGCAACGGTGTGCTGAGCAATCTTGTCGCCACCGATCTCGTTGAGGATGTCGATGTCGTACTGACGGGTGTAGGCGTCGTTGTTGACGAACACGAAGACGAGCGTCTTATCGTCGACGAAGGACTTAGGTCCGTGACGATAGCCCATGGAGGTGTCGTAGGAAGTAGCAACCAGACCGTGAGCGAGCTCGAGGATCTTGAGCTGGCTCTCCTGGGCAAGGCCACCGAAGGAGCCAGAACCCAAGTAGGTCACGCGGTTGAAGTCGCCAGCCAGGTAATCGGCGATCTCAGGCTCACGGGAGATGACCTCCTCGCCCATCTTGGCAATCGTCTCGACCCACTCGGCCTTCTGCTCGTCAGAGGCAGTGTCGAAAATAAGGGTGGAGAGCAGGGTCATGCAGGTGTAGGAACCGGTCATGGCGAAGCCCTTGTCGTTGGCGCGCGGGATGAGTAGCGTCAGCGCATTGGGATCATCGGCGGACTCGACGGCGAGCTTGCCCTCGGGAGCGCAGGTGATGTTGAGGAACTTGACGTTGTGGACGAGCTCCTTGGCAACGGCAACGGCGGCAAGGCTCTCGGGGCTGTTGCCAGAGCGGGCAAAGGAAACCACGAGCGTGGGATCCTCGGCGCGCAGGAAGTCGCGCGGGGCGCTCACGATGTCGGTCGTGGCGATGGGCTTAAAGTCGTAGAGATCAGTGTTGCCAGCGTGACGCAGGTACGGGGCGCAGGTATCGCCAACGTAGTCGGACGTACCGGCACCGGTGAAGACAACGGACAGACGACCCTCGCCCATAGCGCGAGCCTCGGCCAGGAAGGCCTCGATGGCCTCCTTGTTCTCGCGATAGATGTTGAGCGTATCGCGCCAAAGCTCGGGCTGCTGAGCAATCTCGGCCGTGGTGATCTGGGCGCCGAGCTCGGTGAGCTCCTCGACACTCTTCTCGAACATTTCTAATACCTCTCTCTAGAAGTAATCCTCTGACGTGCAATTATACACTTCGGTTGGTTATCTGGTAGTAACCAGTTAAATGCAAAGAATCACCATATGGAAACGATGCGAGCACTAGTTACTGCGCTGGTGGTAAACCTTGTATTTAAACTGATCGGCACGAGCAACCGAGAGTGTATACTCCACAACCTCGTTTGACTCGTTATACGTAGTCCTGACCAAGTCGAGCACAGGCGAGCCCTCGACAATTCCCAAAAGGTGAGCATCGGTGGGACGGGCTATGCTCGCATAGAACTCCTCTTCGGCCACGCGTATCTTTTGCTGAAAGTCTTGCTCAATCACATCGTAAAGCGGCTTACGCTCTAGCAGTGGTCGCTTTAGGGATAGAAATTGACGAACCGGTAGATAGCTGCGTTCGACCATCATGGGCATGTTGTCGGCAGAACGAAGACGCTTGAGCTTAAAAATGCGATCACCGATACGCAATCCCATATGCTCAGCCAGATTCTTATCGGCCTCCATCTCGCAAAAATCGAGAATCGTGGTCTCGGGGTCGCGACCCATCGCGCGCATCTGCTCGGTAAAGCTGTAGGACTGCATAAGATTGGTTGCCTTTGCCGAGCGGTCGGTCACAAAGGTACCGCGACCGTGCTGCCGAACCACCAGTCCTAAACGCTCCAGTTCCTGCAGAGCCAGGCGTACCGTAGTGCGCGAGAGACCATAGCGCTCCGAAAGTTCGCGCTCGGAAGGAATCATGTCACCGGCGCGATATTCATGGTCAATCTTTTCGGTCAGAATATCGACCAGCTGATCGTACAGCGGTTGCTTATGCGCTCCGATCGCCATCCTATCCTCCCTTTTGCTCGAATTCGGCTAACTACCTAGGGTGTTATGCATTATCTGTCTGCCACACCCGAATCATTAAGAAAACAAAAGCCGCGCGCTCTTTCGAGCACGCGGCTTTTAACATACACATGGCTTAAGGGGTCGGGGTGTGAGCCGCGTAGGGACACACCCCTCAAGCTAGAGCCTTACCAGATGCTCGGCCAGAGACCAAGCGGGCCAGCGCCCAGGATGCCAAGGACGAAGAGCAGGAGAATGCCCTTGGTCGGGGTCCAGCTGTGCTTAGCGAACATGTAGTAAAGCAGCAGCGTAAGCATAAGCGGGACGAGCTTCGGGACGATGGTGTTGAGGGTGTCGGCAACAGAGAAGTTGACCGGATCCTCGGTAACGGTGCCGTAGGTCACGGACTCCATGCCGTTGCCCAGATCGGTGACGCCGCACTCGACAGCGTTGCCGTCGGCATCGGAAGCGGTAAGGGCGTTGCCGTCCTTATCGGTCATGGCGATGGTACCGGCCTCAGCGGTCTCGGTATCGATGCCCTCCATACCGGTGAAGTTCTCGGCCTCCTTCTCGGAGACGATCACGGTAGTAGCGGAGAGACCACGGGTGGTGCCATTGGGGATCTGGAGGTTGATCTGGGTGCCACCCATGGTGACGACCAGGCAACCGACGACGAAGACGCCCATGATGGAAGCGGCACGCGTGAAGGCCTGCATGTTGGCGGTCAGAGCGTCAATAGCGCTGGTGCCAAGCTTGTAGGACCAGTTCATGAGCCAGAAGCGCAGAGCGAACTGGACAGCGTTGAAGATCACCAGGAAGATGATCGGCGCAGCAGCGTTGCCGTTGATGGCCATGTTGGAGGTGATGCCGGCCGTGATAGGCACGAGCGTCAGCCAGAACAGGGCGTCACCGATACCACCGAGCGGGCCCATTGCGGCGACGCGGACGGCGCGGATCGTGGGGATGTCAACCTTGTTCTGCTCGAGCGAAAGCACGATGCCCATAACAAAGGTGACGAGGAACGGGTGGGTGTTGAAGAACTCCAGGTTGTGGCTCATGGAAGCCGCGAGGTCGTTCTTGTTGGTGTGGATCTTCTCCAGACCGGGAATGATGGAGTAGAGCCAGCCAGCGGCCTGCATACGCTCGTAGTTGAACGAGGCCTGCAGGAAGCAGGAGCGCCAAGCCATCTTGTTGAGGGTCTTCTGGTCGAGCTGCGGAGCAGGAGTGAGATCCTCGTAGTGCTCCGGGATCACATACTCATTAGATGCCATCTTCGAAGTCACCTCCGTCAGAAACAGCTGCACCCTTCAGCTCGGTCTGCTGCTGGAAGTCCCAGAAAGCGATGCCGAAGCCGATGAGAGCGAGGATGAGCAGAGCAGGAGTTGCCAGAGAATCGTTGGCAACGGTGATGAGCGCGAGGCCAAAGCCCATGAGGAAGAAGCCCCACATATCGCGGTTCATCATAACCTTGAGCAGGACGGCGAAGCCGACGAAGCGCATCATGCCGCCTGCAGCGGACAGACCGGTCTGCAGCCAAGTCGGGATGGCGGAAGCGATGGTCTGACCAATGGTAGCGCCAGCGATGAAGAACAGGGTGACGACGACAGCGAAGATCAGGCCGAGCAGAGCCATGGCGAAGTAGTTCAGGCGCTCGATGCCCTTGGTGTCCGCGTTGTGAGCCATGTTATCGGCCGTGGACATAAGCGGGGACATAAGCGTGAAGACCAGGGTAACGCCGAGCTGGCCAAGCAGAGCGAACGGAATGGCGAGGCCGACTGCCGCGTTGGGCTCGAGGCCCGTGGCGATAGCGAGAATGGCTGCCATGATGCCGCCGATGACGGCGTTAGGCGGCTGAGCGCCTCCGATCGGCATGTTGCCGATCGTCATGAGCTGATAGGTACCACCCACGAGAAGACCGGTGTTGAGGTCGCCAAGGATAAGACCGATGACGGCGCCGGTGACGATGGGCTGATAGAGAGACTCGAGGAAGTCAAACTGGTCGATTGCCGCGATGAACGTGACGACGAAGACCAGAGCGATCTGGATGATCGAGTATTCCATCTTGCTCCTCCTTTCAAAATGAATGTACGCACTTTGGATTTCACGTACAGAATGTCAGGGTTTCATTCCTGACAACGTGGATCATGAGGATTACGAGAAGAGCTTGCTCGTGTCCTCAACAGGCGTGCTCGGAACGCGCCTGATCTCCAACTCCACCCCCAATTCCTGCAGCTCTTTAAACGCAGCGACATCCTCGTCGTTAACTGCGACGGAGGTGGCGACTTGGCGCTTTCCTTCCGACATGTGCATGTTGCCGATGTTTACCTTCTTTATAGGCACACCGCCCTTGACGAGCGTAAGCACGTCTTCCGGTGTTTCGGCCACGATGAAGATCTTCTGGCGCGGGCTCGCCTTGCCAATGACGTCGATGGTCTTCTGCAGAGAGAAGAAACGCGTAGCGACGCCGGCGGGAGCGGCCATCTTCATGAGGTTCTGGCGCATGGTGTTGGACGCCACGTCGTCGTTGGCGACGAGGATGAGGTTGGAGCCCAGGGTGGAGTTCCACTGGGTGGCAACCTGACCATGAACCAGTCGGTTATCGATGCGGGTAAGAAGAATGTTGGGTTCTGCCATGTTGATCAGCTTCCTTTCGTTATTTGCTGACGACAGTTACTTGATCTCCTGAATCGCGTAACGCGAAACATCTACGACGGCTCCGGATCGGACTTTGATCTGGACCTTCTCGCCTTCGATGCCTTTGACGGTTCCGTAGATACCGCCGGCGAAAAGAACCTCTTGACCCGGCTTGAGCTCGGTGTGCAGCTCCTTGAAGTACTTCTGCTTCTTCTTCATGTTGATTTGCGACCAGATGGTGTAAATCAAGCCCATGATGACAAGCAGGCCTAAAAGAGCGACCGAGGAGCTCAGGACGTTGGCTCCGAAATCGGCCATTAGATGCCGTCCTCGTCGCCGAAGATATCCTCTTCGTCGGAGCCGGCAACGGATGCGACCGTCTGGGCGGTGATGCCCGTCTGGCCAACGGTCACGGCCTGCTCGCCAAGCTCGGCGAGCGTGGCATTGCCGCGGAGGAACAGAAGCTCAATAACCATGGGAAGGTTGGTGCCAGTCAGAACCTCGACGTTGTCGACATCCTGGGCAATCATCATCGACTGGTTGAACGGGGTGCCGCCAAGCAGGTCGGTAAAGACGAGCACGCCATCGCACTCCTCGCGCATGGCGGTAATAGCGGCGCGGAGATCCTCACCGTAGGAAGCAGCCTGGTCGCCCTCAAAAGGAACGACGGTAAAAGCAGGCTGGTCGCCGGCAACCATAGCGATAGCGCTTGCAAGGCCGGGTGCGAACTGTCCATGACCGGTAAGAATAAAGCCAACCATTCAAATTTCCCTTCCGAAGGTGCGTACGATCTGTGTCCGATGATTTTCGGAAGCCAGCGGGCGCTCGCCCTTAAAGCTTCTTAGAAAGCGTTCTTTGAAGACCAGTGGTTTCTAAACTGGTAGTAACCACGTGACGTGTTGTTGTCACTATATCACCCCAGAAGAGGTCGCTTTCGTTGATTCATACGGTAAAACGTTTTTGCACCGCTCACGGTGATATTTCGACCGTTTACCGGTCGTTAACACTTCTACCTGCGGTTTTGAAACCGTTTCGAAATGCTTTGGCAAAAGATCGGATCTTTTCCTGTGTCTAAACAACGCAGGGCGGCTAAAAATAGCGTGTAGAAAAATTGCAGGTCATTGTGAAGATATGTGAATTGGTCTTTTTGACTTAATACCAGTTAGAACCAGTTTTGAGATTATCGGTGAACGGTAGTTTTCGACCGTTCACCGGTTACTTGCAATCGTTTGCAGTTGTTTTCCCAGATGAATTAGGGGAACCCGATGGAGCATTGTGCGGGCTCGAGGCCTACCCCAGTGGTTTCGGTAACAAAAAGCCCGCTAGAACGTTGTCCGTTCTAGCGGGCTTAATCAGGTAGATCGGTTAGCGCGCAGTAGTTCAGGCAAACCTTACGCAAACAGGCCGTAGATGCTGATGTTGGCCTTGGCGTACAGGCCGTTAGCGTACTCGGTCCACTTGGAGCTGGCGCTCGAAGCCTGCGAAGAGTACTGCTGGTAAGCAGTGTAGTAGGCGGTCATAGCCTGCTTATAGGTAGCGCTATCGGCCGTAAAGGCATCGTCGGCAAAGGCCTTAGCGTAGGTGCCGTTCTCGTCCTTCCAGGTACCCTTCGAGCTATCCCACTCGTCGCCGGCAAGGTTGATGATGTAGTCGGCGTAATCCTTGCTCGCGGTGTCCTCATTGCCGTCAGAAGGCTCGGTCGGAGCGGTCGGCATGCTTGCGGAGCTATCGCCCACCTTCTTCTTGTAGAGCTTCTGCAGCGTCGCGGACTGGCGGACGATCTGCTTGGCCTGGTCCTTGGACACGCCATACTGCGTGGCCATGGTCTTGTAGTCCGAAGTGCCGATGGAATCCTCGGCGTATTTCTTCATCTCCTTAGAAGAGACGGTGATGCCCTCGTCCTCGGCAGCATCGAGCAGGATCTTGTTGCGCACGTAGGACAGGATGACGTCGGCAGACGGAGCGGTATAGTTGCCGTCGTCGTCCTTGACGGTGTCGAGGCTGTACTGGCTCTCGATGGCCTCGCGTGCGGTGATGTCACTCTTCTTGCCGTTGTAGCTGTAGCTTGCCACGGTCGAATCGAGCTGGTCCTCGGTCAGGGTCGACGAGCCGACACCCTTGCCGCCAAAACCACCATTGCCAATAAAGAAGCCAATCACGGCAGCAATCACGACTGCAACCACAAAGGCGGCAATCATCGTCTTCTTGTGCTTGCAAGTGTGGTCATCCACGTCGGAGTCGTCGTCCTCGTCCTGCTCCTCGGGCATCAGATCCTCGTCAGCGGCATCCGCGGCAATCTGAGCCTCCAGACGGGCGTCCTCCTCCTCGGCCGTCGTACCGGCAGCAATGTGCTCGGCAGACGTACCGGTGACCAGGTCGATCTTCTCGTCCTCGTCACCGTCGGGGCCTTCGCCGCGCTCGATGATCTGGATGCCGTCGATCTCGTCCTTCTCGTCCTTCTTTTGAATCAGACCCATATCGGTTACTCCTTGTTAGGAAACATAGTCTTCAATAGAATACGCCCGACAGAGTGCCGGGCGTATTGATTCTTAGGTTATACGCAAACACTTAAGTACTATTTAGGCGTTTGCAGCGTGCATACCTTAGGCCAGGTGCGCGATAACGGCATCGGCAAAGGCCTGTGTGCCCACGGCGCCCTCGACGGAGCCGGTCTGGGCACGACGCACGTCACCGGTAACCTGCTCGCCCTCGTCGAGCGTGGCAGATACGGCGGCACGGATACGATTGGCAGCGTCGTTCTCGCCCAGGTGATCGAGCATCATCGCAGCAGAGAGGATCTCGGCCGTGGGGTTGGCGATATCCTGACCGGCGATATCGGGCGCGGAGCCGTGCGTTGCCTCGAAGATGGCGCAGTCGGCACCGATGTTGGAGCCGGGGGCCATCCCTAAGCCGCCCACCAGGCCGGCGCACAGGTCGCTCACGATGTCACCGTACAGGTTGGGCAGCACCAGGACATCGAAGTCGTTGGGGTTTTGGACCAGGCCCATGCAGGTGGCGTCGACGATCTTGTCGTTGAACTCGATATCGGGATAGTTGGCGGCCACCTCGCGCGCAACGCGCAGGAACAGGCCATCGGTCGCCTTCATGATGTTGGCCTTATGCACGGCCGTCACCTTTTTGCGGCCGCAGCGGCGGGCGTACTCAAAGGCGTACTCCACAATGCGGCGGCTCTTGGCGATGGAGATGGGCTTGATCGAGATAGCGGAATCGGCGGCGAAGGCCTTCTGACCCGAGCGCTCGACAAGCTGCGAGAGCTCCTCGACCTCGGCAGCCCCCTCATCGAACTCGATGCCGGCATAGAGGTCCTCGGTGTTCTCGCGCACGATGACCAGGTCGACGTCGCGGAAGCGCGAGCCGTCGCCCGGCTGCGACAGGCAGGGGCGCACGCAGGCGTACAGGTCAAAGTGCTTGCGCAGGGCCACGTTGACGCTGCGGAAACCCGTGCCGACCGGCGTGGTGATGGGACCCTTGATGGCAACCTTGGTCTCGGCGACCGCATCGAGCACATGTTGGGGCAGCGGCGTGCCAAACTCGTCCATGACGCCGGCACCGGCCTCCTGGACGTTCCAATTGATCTGGACACCGGCAGCCTCGACCACGCGGCGCATGGCCTGCGTAATCTCGGGACCGATACCGTCACCGGGAATCAGGACTACATCGTGCGCCATAATCTGTTACTCCTCGTCTTCGGCGTCGTCAGATTTTTTAACGGTAGCACGCTTCTTCTTTTTGGAGAGATCCAGGCCAAAACGTTTAACAAGCATTTCGCAAATCTCGCTCGAACGGGCCTTGAGATAGCTGCCCTTGCCGTTCTCGGCGTCGAACTTAAGGCGCAGCGCGAGCTTCTCGGCGACCTCGGCGTCAATCTCGCCCTGGCCAAACTCGTACAGGCAACCGAGCATGTCGCGATACTCAAGGTCGCCGTGGTAGCACTGGATAGCCTCGTCCAGGATGGGCCAAGCCTCGCGCGAACGCTCGACACTCGCGGCGCCCCATACGCACAGCAGGCGGAAGGCGGCATAGCGCAGCGTGGAGGAGATCTCGTCGAACAGCGCGGTCTCGGCGCCCTCAAAGGCATCGCCCAGCTGCTCGGGGCAGGTGGTGGCGAGCGCCGTCAGGGCATCGAGGGCCTCCCAGCGGGTCTGCGCCTCGGGGCGGTCGAGCGCCTCGATCAGCGCGGGCACGCAGGGCACGACGCGCTGCGGATCGCGCTCGGCAAGCAGGTGCAGCACGCGGGCGGCAAACTGGCGGATGCGGCGCGTGGGGCAGCCGAGCTCCTTGACCAGACGGTCGACGGCGTTCTCGTTCTCCTCTGCCAGCTGAAGCTGTGCCAGCTCCTCGTCGGTGAGCTGTTCGTCTTTGTTTTCTGCCATAGTTACCTCTTCTTACTATTTCTTAGCGTGCTTGCCAGCACCCTTGCTGTCATCGGTGACCGAGATGAGCTGTCGGTCGGCCGCGCCATTGCGACGCGCACGGCGGCGTTCCTCAGCGTCGCCCGCGTCGGCGGCGGCGCGATGAGCCTTGTTGACGTTAAAGACCTCGTCGTGCTTGCGCCACGGACCGACGGACTCGCCAAAGCTCATCTTAAGACCGGCGATAAAGCCGCCGAGCCAGCCGATCGGCGCAAACTGCACCAGCGGGAACAGCGAGAACACCCAGGTCAGTAGGACGACTGCCGCCGCTCCTGCAAAATTGGCAATCCAGTAGTCGCGCTTGGTGATCACGCGCTTTTCGCACGCCCACTGGCCGCACAAAAAGCCAATATAGATCGCAAAGATAAAGAGCACCAGCGCGAGCACCACGAACGTCCAGCTCATGGGCGCTACTCCCCGTGATGGTGGCCGCAGCAGCACTCATGGCCGTCGTCATGGCCGTGGCCGCCGCAGCACTCGTGGTCCTCGCCATGGTGGTGGCCACAACCGCACTCATGGTCGTCGCCGTGCTCGCCGCAACCGCAGCCGTCCTCGTGAGCGCCATGCTCCTCGGGACGATACTGCGACCAGTCCAGACCGGCGGCGATGGCGTCGGCCTCCTCCTTATAGAGGACCGTGATGGCCTGGGTGCCCAGCTTGGCGCCACCGATGGCGTCGAGCATGTCGTAGAGCGTAAAGGCCACGTCGGCGCCGGGCAGCGCAAGCTCGCGGTCGTCGGCATAGGCGAGTGCCAAGCGCAGGTCCTTGATGAAGTGCTCAACCATAAAGCCGGGCTTGTAGTCGCCGTCGAGCGCCTTGGGCGCCAGGCTCTCCATGGCGCCGGACTTGCCGGTACCGCCCAGGATCATCTGGCGGGTCTTCTCCAGGTCAAGGCCGCTCAGCTCGGCAAATGCCATGGCGTCTGCCATGCCGACCATGCAGGCGCCCAGCGACACCTGGTTGGCGAGCTTGGCAGCCTGGCCCTTGCCGGCGCCGTCGAAGCAGCAGATGTTGGCCGCAAAGGTGGCAAGGATGTCGCGGACCGGCGCGATGTCGTTCTCGGTAGCGCCCACGATAGCCGTGAGCGTGCCGGCGATAGCTCCCGACTCACCGCCGGTGACGGGGCAGTCAAACGCCATGCGGCCGGAAACCTGGGCGGCCTCGGCAATGTCGCGCGCCAGCTCGGGCGAGCTCGTGGTGAGGTCGATCAGGACCGCGCCGGGCTTAGTGCACGCGAGCAGGCTGTCGCCCGCCAGGTAGAGCTCCTCGACCTCGGAGGGATAGCCCACCATGGTAAAGACGACATCGGCGTTAGCCACGGCATCGGCCGGCGTATCGGCCCAGGCGGCACCGCGCTCGATAAGCGCGACAGCCTTGGACTTGGTGCGGTTGTTGACCGTGACGGGATAGCCGGCATCCAGGATGTGACCGGCGATGGGGGCACCCATGATTCCGGTGCCGATAAATGCGACGGAGAGCTTGTTTGCCATGAAACCTTTCCTTTTGGGTTGGGTGTTGTTACCAGGTTGAATACTCGATGCCAGCGTTTGGGCAGTGAGTTGGGATCGATTACGGCCGCGTTACTTGCCTACTGGCCGCGCACGCGGCAGGCGATGCGGTCGGAAAGCGACGCCTTGTCGGCGCGGTTCTTACCCCAAAACGCGCAGGCCACCATGCCGGGGCCCACGTGCGAGCCGATGGTGGGGCCCACGGAGCTGCGAATGATCGTGACGTCGGCGCAACCCTCCTCCTTGCGGATGGCGGCTTCGAGCCAGTCGCCGTCCTTTTCGGCATCGGCCGTCATGATTGCGATGGGCATGGTGCGGTCGGGCACGTAGTTCTCGCGGAACGACTTGAGAATGGACTTGAGCGCCTTCTTGCGGCCGCGGTTGACACCGATCAGCGACAGCGAGCCGGCAAGGTCGTAGGAGAGCTCGGGCTTGACATCGAGCTTTGCCGTGAGCTGCGCCGCCGCGGGCGGAATGCGGCCGCCGGCAGCCAGCGCGTCAAAGCTCTCGAGCGTAAAGTAGCCGTGGACGTAGGTCTTTGCCTCGTTTGCCCAATCGACCAGCTGCTTGGCGGTCAGTCCCGCCGAACGCTGGCGCACGGCCTCGAGCGCCAAGAGCGCGCCGGTCGCGCAGGGCAGAGCGTTGTCGACCACGTAGAGCTCAAAGTTGGGATACTCGGCGCGCACGGCGTCCGCCGCCTGGCACGCGGAGTTGTAGCTCGACGACAGCGCCGAGGTAAAGCACAGGTAGACCGTGGGAGTACCTTCTTTGGCACACTCGGTAAAGAACTCGATATAGCGACCGAGCGACACGGCGGAGGTAGACACGCGAGCGCCGGCGCGCATGCGGTCGTAGAACTCCTTAGGGCTCATGCTCGACCAGATATCGTCCGTGCGCTCCTCGCCATCGATGATAAAGGGGAAGCCCAAGATATCGACATCGAGGTTCGCGGCGACCTCGGGGCTAAAGTCGCAGCAGGTATCGACGACGATGCGGCAACGGTTCGAATGACCGGCGGATGCGGCCTTGTCCATCAAAGCGACTCCTTACGTAAAAAAGGCGACCACCCGCATGGGATGGCCGCCAACCGTTAACTCATGCAAGTTAACGTATTTTACTCGTCAAGTGTTTCGATACGGGGCTTGATGATGCCATATCCACCATTCTTACGGTGATATACCACATTGATGAGACCAGTCGTCGCGTTCTCGAACACGTAGAAGTCGTGGCCCAGCAGATCGGTCTGCACCAGCGCCTGCTCCTCAGTCATCGGGGTGACGTCGATAACCTTCTCGCGGACGAGCAGGTCATCCTCCTCCTCGGGCAGCAGCAGGTCGGCCAGATCCTCGACGCGCTCGACCGGTGCGACATCCGCTGCACTGGCACCGCCCTGGCGGTTGTCCACGACCTTGGTCTTGAACTTGCGCAGCTGGCGGGTGACCTTATCGGCTGAGAGGTCGATGGCGGCGTACATATCTGCACCGTGCTCGGCAACGCGAATCACCGAACCGCGGGCACGAACCGTAACCTCGACGATTGCCGGGTTGGGGTTCGAGGGGTTCTTCTCATAGCGAAGTACAACGTCGACCGTCATGGGCTCGATATCGAAAACCTTGAGCGCCTCGCCGATCTTCTCATCCACATGCGCACGCAGAGCATCGGTTACCGTCGTCTTGCGTCCAGAAACCTTGATATCCATACGTGGCTCCAATCTGCCTCGGGGACTTACTGTACTGGCTATGTACCCATTGCCGTGCATTTAATCACGCGGATTCCTAAAGACCCGAATAACGATTGCTTGATACCGCATACCGAAGTCTCGCACTTTTCCATGGCAAAGTGCGCTATAGGAGGGGGCCGGCGGCTTTGTATTTGGTCCCGAAAATTGGCTTTGACCTGCTAGTTTTATTGGGATGAAAAAGCCGGACTCCCCCATCGGGGAAGCCCGGCAGTGCGTGTTGAAACCGTGAAGAAGTGTCCTTTCCAACGTATAGGAGACACCACCCCTAGCAATAACTAGCTATTGAGTTTGTTAATGTCGTCGTCGGTGATGGCGCCTTCCTGGCTGGACGATTTGTCCTCGGAGGATGCGGTCTCATTGTTGGAATCGGAGGACTCGCTGCCGGAGGACGTGGTCTCACTGGACTCAGAGTCGCCCGGCTGCACGTTAGCGCCCGAAACCGTCTTAGTGGTGAGGTCGTAGGGCATCGTGCCATACCAGACAGAGTGGACCGCCTCGAGCGTACCGTCGACCGTGATGTCGTCGAGGGCATCGCTCACGGCACGGCACAGTTCGTCATTGGACGAGAGGCCCGCAACACCAAGCGTCGAGGGCGCCTCGAGCGCACCGACATAGGAGACCTCGCTCATCAGACGTGCAAGGTAGCCGCCGGCCGTGGAGTCGCAGATTACATAGTCGACCTCGCCGGACTCGAGCGCCTCAAAGCACTCGTTGATGTTGGAGTAGGTCTTTTGGTTGGCGGTAATGCTCTGCTTAGCAAGCGCCTCCTGCGAGGCCGAGGACATCTGAACGCCCAGGGTGGACGTGTTAAGGGTATCGGTGGAAACGCTTAGCGACCCACCATCGCTAGTTTTACCAAACACGGAAGTGGCATCGTACAGGCAGGTGCCGAGCGAGCTAATGTCCCCGTCCGTGGAATTAATCTCGCCGATAAAGATATCGGCCTTTTTGTCGCCGAGCGCGGAACCTGCCGAGGACGCATCGACAAAGGCGACCTTAAGGCCCATGCGGCTTGCGAGGGCGCGGGCGGCGTCAACCGCATACCCCGTGAGCTCGCCGTCGGCGTCCTGCATGGCCTGCGGCGCATCGGAAGTATCGAGGGCGACTGTCAGGGTTCCGGGAGTGACCAGGGCATCGTCCGACACCGCCGGCGTGACGGTCTCGTACTCGATCTGGTCGATCGTGGGAGTCGTGAACGTAGACAGCGGGTTGAACGCGCATCCGCTCAGGCCCAAAACGGCGATGACCGCTGCGGTCCCAGCACCTAACCGAGCCGCGTGCATCAAGCTGCCCCTCACCATGTCCACTACCCTGCCTTCTGTGTCGTATACGATCCGTGCGTTGCGCGGAATATCAGGTTGTTCCCACCAGCTGACCTGGTATTTGACCCCACACTTGCGCACCGGGGTGTTTGCTCGGGAGGCCGCAGCCACCTTCACGACTGACCCGCTCGCCCGCGAGGCGGTATTGCCCCAAAGAAAGTAGAACGGACGGTGCGGCTTACATCTAGGACGCGCCATGATCGCGCCGCGCGCACGCGGTCGCTTACGTGGATCCCTTTGACCGCGTCTGTCTTGGACTAGGACGGGCATTTCGTCCGTCCGCAACCACAGCCTGGTAGGAACGAAGCGCATTATAGCTAAGTTCAAGCTAAAGTTTAAGGTTAGGGGCGTCATTCGCATCTCGAGTACAGATTTTGCGGGTCGGAGCGGACCATTCGTGCCCCTATGAAGCCCGGAGCTCCCCTACGGGGAGCTCCGGGGCACCCGTCTCAGGGTGCCGTGTGCAAAAAACGGCAAATATGAGTACTGTTACCAATTTAGTAGCAGCGTATTACCGCCTCACGAGCCCTTTTTGAGTTCCGCACAGCCTGCTTGGCGCCAAGATATTCCACATTCGTTTATTATCTCTTCGCTGAATCCAGATTATCGGCCCAAGTTTCTTTGTTTTTGCTGTCACTAATCTAGTAACAGTACTCATATTTGCCGTTTTTTGCACAGAGCATATAAACAGACCCCCTATAAAGCCATAGTTTTACGCTGGTTTGAGCCCAAAGCACGCTCGGAGCGTATTCAGCAGAGCATCTTGCCTCTTTCGACGAGCCTCTACGCGATTCTGATATCGCTTACCCATACGCTGGTGGATGCGCCATGCGAGTGCTTCCATCGCTTCCATGTCACAGAGCATTTCGTTGTTGACCGTCGCGACCTCGATTCCCATAGTAATCAAGCCCGTGTTGCGCTTTTCATCATGGATACGTCCCCTCCGAGAAGAATGGCCCAGCTCACCGTTGTATTCCAAGTCAAACCGGGCTGCTTCCTGAAAGGCATCGCAAACCGCATGCGGCATCCCCGAGATCGCCTGTGCACGGTCGTTGAACTCGATCTTGTAGTCGGTCTTAAAGGGACCACAGGCAAATCCGCCATAGGAAAACGGAAGCGAAAACATGGCAAGCATGATGCACTCCATGGGTGAACGCAGGTTTTCCGACAGATAGGGACACAGCCGCCGCAGCTGCTTGGCCGCGCTCCCCTTGCATGCCGCGAGGTAATCTACCAGGCAATCGGGTGTCAGCACGGACTCGACCTCAAAGTAACCGACATCTGGCGGCTGGTCTTTGTCCTTTGCCAATTTGTTCACGACAGGCGAGGTGTAGGGAGGCAGATACTTCCCGCGGTCACTCAGTGAAATCTTAGAGCACAGCTCCTGGGCCAGGGCAAACGCCTGGATACAGCCGACCTCGCGGGCGACGACAACACAAAGGGCCTCGGGAGATAGACTGTACACCCCCGGTTCCACCTCTAGAATCGAGCCGGCGGGCAACCCGGAGCATACGGACCAGCTCACGCCAAGAATGCGGCGGCGCTGCGCTGCAGACCCTACCAGCAAGCACAGATCCTCTTGTACCTCGCTGCTTGCGGCCCCAATCCGCACCAAGTCGGGAAGATAGATGTCCTCGGTCGAGGGCGACGACGTGCGCAGCACACGGCGCTCTTCATCGGGACTGAGGTCCCTCCAGCCGATATAGCCCATCTGCCGGCGCTCGGCGCGCATCATGCGCAGCGCCGAGGCGCCGGTCAGGATTATGGAAGCCGCTAGCTGTTCGCCTGTCGGCTCGTTGCGCCGCTCAATCTTTACTGACACAAAACCACCCCTACCAAACGCGTGCGATAGCGAGGCCACCGACCGCTGCGGCGCCGGCGCGCTTGAGTTCCGCCGAAGCCGCGGCCATCGTCGCGCCCGTGGTGATAACGTCATCGATAAGCAGCAGGCGGCGGCCATGCACATCCTCAACCGTCTCGTACATGCCTCGGGCACGCTCGCGGCGCTCCTCACGACCGAGTTCGCGCTGGTCGCCATGCCCGTACTTGACGAGAGCATCGAGCAGGGGAACACCCGACAGCTCGCAAAATGGGCGCGCAATGGCCTCCATATGATCAAAACCACGCCGCCGAAACGCTGCCGCCGTCGCAGGCACAAACACCACCGCATCCGCACCGGACAGCACACCTCCGTAGCGATCGGGCGCTACGACCTGGGCATGCAGGGCGGTGTCGTAGAGCAGCTCTGCCAGATACGGAGCCAGACGTCGCTCGCCCGCATCCTTGTACGCTTTAATGATGCGCGGCAGCGGATGCGCATAGACGGCGCACGCCAGGCAGCGGTCGAGCGCCTCCGCCATTGCCGAGGACGTGCCCTCGACCGAACACTCAGTGCACAGCAAATCCCCAAACGGGGCGCCGCATCGGGTGCAGCTATGACGTGGGTCGATGAGCGTGAGCGCAGCCAGGCAGTCTTGGCAAATAAGCGTACCGGCGCGCTCGCAGCCGGCACATCGTGTTGGCGACAATGCCTCGAGCGTCTCGCGTGCCACCCGCTCGGCAAACGGTAGCAATTCGTCCGCAAACGGTAGGGCACCGGCACCCTGCAGACGGCTCAATATGTTCAGATGGCTCTTCAAGACACAACCCTCCCTACGCTCGGTCGCAGGGAGGGTTGTTGATTCGGCGCTATGATACCCCGATGCGCTCGGGGCAAGGCGGGCTAAATCCGCTCGCGGGCGTTATTCGCCGGCGGGCGGTTGCGGTGCGGGCGAAGACGGGGTCGAGCCCTCGCCACCATCCTGGCGAGGCTTGCGGGAACGGCGACGGCGACGGCGCTTTTGACCCTGGTCGGCCGAGCCCTCGCCACCGCGATCCTCGCGCGGCTCGCGCTCGTCGCGAGCGGCGCCACGCGAAGCCTTGGCAGCCGCTCCCCCGCCATCTCCGGGACGACGGCGCGTGACCTTGACCTCGCCATCCGAGACCTGATCGGCCACGGAGGGCACTGAGGGCTTCTGCTGCGCGCCCGAGGAATGGCGACGGCGCGGACGCGGCGCGCGCTCCTCCTCGCCACGTGACTTGCCGCTCTTGTCGACAGGCGCATCGGAGGCCGAGGCGCCCTTGGAAGCGGCACCAGCCTCGCGAGCAGCTGCGGCGCGGAAGGCGTCCTCGCGCTCCTCGCTCGACAGATGACGGCGGCGGCGACGTGTGGGGTTCATGCCACCGCCGCGATTCTGCTGCTGGGGCTGCTGAACCTCGCGCTCGCGAGAGGCGTTCTTGCCCGCGGCTGCAGCCTCGGTAGCATCGCCCGAGCCCGCACGCTTGCGGCGGCGACGGCCACCGGCGGCCTCCTCGGCCTCGGGCGCCTCGGCCTTGCCGCGGCCCTTTCCGCGGCCACGGCCCTCGCCCTGACCCTGACCGGCGCGAGCATCGGATTCAGCATCGCGACGACGGCGCTTAGGCATCGACGTGCCGGCCAGGCGGTCGGCACTCGACAGGCCATCGCCCACGTCGACGCCATTCTCGCGATCGAGTTCCATGAGCGCCAGGCGCATCTCGGGCGACTCGATGCGCTCGAGCACGTCGCGCGTCACGCAGTCGGGGCGGCAGCTGCAGCCCTGCTCGGCGGCCTTCTTTTTGCAGCCCTCCGAGCACGTCATATCGGCCAGGTTGACCTTAAAGACTTTACCGTTCTCCAAGCGCAGCACCAGCTGCTCACGCGGCGTGTCATACTCCTGAATACGCGCCTTGCCAAGCGGCGTATCGATGAGCGTCTTCTTTTTGGGCGCACGGCTCTTAAAGTCCTTGTACGCCTCGAACTCATAACGCAGGCAGCACATCAGACGACCGCACACGCCGCTGATCTTGGAGGAATTGAGCGGCAGGTCTTGCTCTTTTGCCATGCGAATCGAGACGGGTTCAAACTGTCCGCCAAAGCGCGTGCAGCAGAGCTCCTGTCCGCACTGGGCATAGCCGCCCACCAGGCGGGTCTCGTCGCGCACGCCGATCTGGCGCATATCGACGCGAATGTGCAGCGTCGAGGACAGATCCTTGACGAGCTGGCGAAAATCGACGCGCTCCTCGGCCGCAAAGTAGAACACGGCCTTCTCGCCGCCAAACAGGTACTCGACGCCCACCGGCTTCATCTCGAGGTCGAGCTCCTTGACCAGGCGGCGGAAGTCGACCATGGCCTCGTCGCCCTGGATGGCCAGGTCGTCGGCAAGCTGGAGGTCGATGTCGCTCGCCACGCGCAGCACGGGCTTGAGCGGCTGACCGATCTCGTCTTGCGGCACCTCAAAGGGATCGGCCGTGACCAGGCCAATCTCGGTTCCGCGCTCGGTGGAGCAAATGGCATAATCGGCCTCGAGGATATCCAGATCCTGCGGATCGAACCACAGGTCGCGCGAGGCGTAGGTAAACTTAACGGGTACGACTAACGGCATTTCAGTGCCTTCCTGATATCGAGCAGCATGACCTCGATGGCCAGCTGAGGAGTAACGTTTCTGGCGATGTTGCGCTCGGCGGTTGCGACCGCCTCGAGCGCCCGCGTGGCACCCGCAACATTCGTCGCGGCGGCAAGCCGCCCGATCGTGTCGCGCACGTCCTCGTTCACAACGTCTGCCGCCTCGTCCTGAAGCGTCAGCAGCACGTCGCGCATGAGCGTCCGCGCGCTCGCCAGCGCTTCCATAATACCCGAACGCTCGCGCGCGTTGAGTTCGCGCTTGTTGCGGTCCTCAAGCTGCTTCAATGCTCCACGCGACAGGTAGTCGGCGTTTTGCTCGAGCACCTTTTCCTGCGTGGACTTGACCTCGGCGAGCGGCGCCTTAACGGCGACGATGAGCGACTTGGCGCGGCTGAGCACGTCGGCCTCGTCGGCGGCAATGAGTGAGTCGATGGCACGGACCATCTGACGGCGGGCGTCCTGGCGCTCGGCACTCTTAAGGAACTCGATGCCGCGCGTGGGGCTGCCCGCCACGGCGACGGCCATGCGACAACGCGCGATATCCTGACCAGTGGCACGGCTCACGGCGTGCGCGGCGACGGCGGGCGACACCAGCCGAAACGGCACGCACTGGCAGCGGCTCACGATGGTGGGCAACATCACGTCTGCCGAGGTGCCCAGCAAGATAAACATAACGCCCTCGGGCGGCTCCTCGAGTGTTTTGAGCAGTGCGTTGGCGGTGTTGGCGCGCAGCTGCTCGGCACGGTCAATGATGTAGACCTTGGCCTTGGCGCGGATGGGCGCCAGGGGTACGTCGTCGAGTAGCTCGCGCGTCTGGGCGATGAGGTAGCCCGTGGCGCTCTCGGGCGTGTAATAGTGCACGTCGGGGTGCGTATGACGGGCGACGCGCACGCAGCTATCGCATGAGCCGCAGCCATCCTGCTCGCACAGGAATGCCTGGGCAAGCGCCCATGCGGCGTCGAGCTTACCGGCACCGGGCGCGCCCAAAAACAGGTAGGCGTGCGATGCGCGGCCGTTTGCGATGGCGTTGGTCAAAAAGTCGCGCACGCGCTGTTGGGTGTCGAGCTTGGCGAGCAGGCTTGCCTGAGCGGGGGCCATGTTACTCGGCCTCCTTGGCAAGCGCGGAGGCGACGGCGTCTTGGGGAATGTCGAGACCGTACGCGCGAACCTGTTCGGCCGTCTTCTCGAAGACTTCCTCGACGGTCGCAGTGGCGTCGATGAGCTTTACGCGGTTTGGCTCCTCGGCAGCAATTGCGCAAAAACCCTGGTAGACACGATCTTGGAAGGCCATGCCCTTAGCCTCCATGCGATCTGCCGCGCCACGGGCTGCCATGCGCAGCGCCGCCTGCTCGGGCGTGATGTGATAGACGAGTGTGAGCGCCGGGTGCGTCCCCGCGACGGCCAGGTTGTTGGCATCGCGCACTATCTGGCGATCGAGGCCATCGGCAAACGCCTGGTAGCAGGTCGTGGAATCGTAGAAGCGGTCGCACAGGACCACCTTGCCGGCAGCGAGGGCGGGCGCGATGGCCTCGTGCACCAGCTGGGCACGGGCGGCCTCATACAGCAGCAGCTCGCAAGTGTCGCCCATCGCCGTATTGGCGGGGTCGAGCAGCAGAGCACGGATCTTTTCGCTGATGGCGGTACCGCCCGGCTCGCGCAGGCTCACAACCTGGTAGCCGGCAAGGTCGAGCGCGCGGGCAAGCAAGCGCGCCTGCGTGGACTTGCCGGCGCCATCGACGCCCTCGAGCGTAATGAAGCTATGTTGAGCGGGCTCAAAAGCCATGGGCGCAGCCCCTTCCTACAAGGCGCGTAAATGCAGATATATCAACCAAACCATGATACCCCAGTGCTCGGCGCGTCCCAAATCCAACCTAGCCATCGAGGCATCCCCGAAGTTGCGGTGAAATAGGGACTGATTAAAGCTCTGAGACCGCCAAACAGTCCCTATTTCACCGCAACTTATGAAGGGGAATTTTGGACGCTGGGTATAATCGTCGTATTGCATTGAAATGTGGCGAAAGGAGTGGCAATGTCTCGGTATTGCGCCTCGTGCGGCAAGCTTCTTGCAGATAATGCCAAGTTCTGCACCTCGTGCGGTGCACCCGTTGAGCAAACAACCGCGAGCGATAGCCAGCCCGCTTTTGAGCAGACCGGCTCCCTTGATACGCCGCAAGCCAAGGCGGACGACCCCCTCGTCTATCGCCACGACCCCGCCGCAAGCCCTGCGGCCGTCGAGACCACGCAGCGCATACCCGTCGCGAGCGGCTCGCCCCAACAGGAGCCGGCTCCCGCATACACGCCCGCTTCGCCACAGACCCCCGCTCCCAAAAAGAGCGGCACCGGGCCGCTTATCGCCGTTATTGTTGTGCTGGTGGCGATCATCATCGCCCTGGTCGTTTTCTTTGTGATCAAGCCTTTCGACAACGCCGCCACGCAGACGACTGCCGAGGTAGCTAAGCTGCACCATGACGTCGACGACGATGACCTAAAGCCTCTCGGCGATCCCAACAGCCTGTACGACGATGACGACGATGACGACGAGGATGGCAGCGAAGCAACGCTCTCCGAGCAGAACCTCTACCGCCGACTGAGCGAATACTACGACTTGCTCGAAGACCTCGACAACTACGTCCGTGGCTGCGCGCAGAACTTCAACGGCAGCTATCTGGAAGAGGATCGAACCACCCGCCAAAATCTCGCCGACGTCGCCGAGCGCACAGAGGACACCATCGAGCAGTATTACGACATCGTCGAGGACCTGGACGTCCCGACGAGCTCCAAGAACTACAGCTCCTGGAAGGACATCATCGCCCTGTACGACGACCTGGATCACCGCATTGACGCAATCTGTGATGCCTGGGAGATCAGCCTGAAATACGCCAAGCCTGCGGACCACAAGAATGAGATCGTGGCGCCGCTGTCGCGCGACAACGTGGCGGGCACCAATGACAATAAGTACCGCCTAGACTTTGAGGAACGCTATCCCGGCGCCAAGCCTGTCGAGGTGAAGTAATCCCAACAACTGATCAAATCTTGCGGTGAAATAGGGATTAATTAGGCCTTTTGCCAGCAAAAACAGTCCCTATTTCACCGCAACTTAGAAGTGGGGCCGGGCGCGCATTTGCATTTGCGCGCCCGGCCCCGCCGCGTCTATATGTGCTCGGTTACTTGTCGGCGGCCTTCTTGGTGGTCGTCTTTTTTGCGGTCGTCTTCTTGGCGGCAGTTGCTTTCTTAGCCGTGGTCTTCTTTGCCGCCGTCGTCTTCTTTGCCGCGCTCGCCTTGGTCGTGGTCTTGCGGCCGCGGGCCGGCTTTTTCTCCTTGGTCGGGCAGTCCATGTTCACGCAGATGCGCCACGGACCGCGCGCCGTGTTGACCACCACGATGGGGGCGCCGCACTCGGGGCATGTCTCACCCGTCGCCTCGAGCTTACCGCGCGCCGGCAGAGGATAGCTCACGCCGCAGTCATCGTAGTTGGTGCAGCGGATAAAGCGCTTGCCGCTCTTCTCGCTCTTGTGCGCGATCAGGTCGCCATGGCGTCCGGCCTCGGCGCACACCTTGCACTCGCCCACCTTAAGGTCAGGCTCGTAGTTGGTGGGGCACGTGGGGTTCACGCAAATCTCGAAGGCCTTCTGGCGGAACGGCTGGCACTTAATGCGCGGCGCGCCGCACTCGGGGCACACGGCTGCCTCGCCCTCGAGCGGGCTTACCTTGACGCCGCTCGGCACCGGATAGGTCACATCGCAGTCGGGCCAGCCCATGCAGCCAATGAAGCTGCCACGGGTCTTGGCGCTCGTCTTCATAACCAGGTCCTTGCCGCACTTGGGGCAAGCGCCCACGCGCGCATCGGCCGTGACGGCGTCGCTGATGGCGTCGCCCAACTCCTGCGTGTGCTTGAGCAGCTCGTCGAGCACACCAGCCAGCAGCGCGCGCGAGTGCGTCACTACATGCTCTTCGGTATCCTCGCCGCGCTCCACACGGGTCATGTCGCCATCGAGCTCGCTGGTCATATCGGGGCTCGTGATGCGCGGGGCAAACTGCGTCAGTGCATCGATGATGGCGATGCCCAGCTGACTCGGCTCCACGGGATCGTTTTTGAGGTAGCGCACGGCGTACAGGCGCTCAATGATGCTCGCGCGCGTGGACTTGGTGCCCAGGCCGCGCTTTTCCATCTCCTGCACGAGCTTGCCCTGGCTGTAGCGCGCGGGCGGCTCGGTCTGCTTGGCCTCGAGTTTAATGTCGAACACGTCGACCGTATCGCCCTGCTCCAGCGGCGGCATCTGCTCGTCGCGCTTGAGTCCGTACGGGTACGCCTCGCGGAAACCCGGGGTCACGAGCACATCGCCCGAAGCCACGAACGGCTCACCGTTCACGTCGAGCTCGAGCTTAGTGTTTTCGATGGTCGCGGGACCCATAAGCGTCGCTAGGAAGCGGCGGGCGATGAGGTCGTAGAGCTTGCGTTGGCCGCCGTCGAGCGTGGACGGATCGCCCTCGCCCGTGGGATAGATAGGCGGGTGGTCGGTGGTCTCGACTTTGCCGCGCGTGGGCTTCATAGGGCCGGCGAGCACCTTTTTGCACACGGGCGCCAGCGCCGGGTTGATCTTTGCCAGGTCGCTCACCACGGCGCCCAGATCGAGCGTCGCGGGGTACACGGTGTTGTCGACACGCGGGTAGCTGATGAGGCCCGCCATGTAGAGGGACTCGGCGATGCGCATGGTACGCGCAGGCGAGATGCCCTCGGCTGCGGCGGCAGCCTGCAGCGAGGTGGTCGCAAACGGCGTGGGCGGCTGCTGCTTGCGCGAGCGCTTGGTCACCGCGGCGACGGTTGCCGTCTTGGCACCGTCAACGTGACCGTACGCCGTCTCAGCAGCATCCTTGTCGGTAAAGCGCGCCGTCTTGTGCGCGATCTTAAAGCGATCGTCCTCGGCAGCGCCTTGCGCGGCGCCCATGCCGCGAATCTGCCAATAGTCCTCGGGCACAAACGCCATGCGCTCGCGTTCGCGCTCGACCACCAGGGCAAGCGTCGGCGTCTGCACGCGGCCGGCGGAACGCACGTTGCCAAAGCCGCCAAACTTGGCGAGCGTCAGGTAGCGCGTGAGCACCGCACCCCAAATGAGGTCGATGTGCTGACGGCTCTCGCCGGCGTCGGCCAGGTTCTGGTCGAGCGAGACGAGGTTATCGAAGGCCTGCGTGATCTCGGCCTTGGTAAACGAAGAATACTGGGCGCGGGCGACCGGCAAGTCGGGCGCCACCTCGCGCACCTTGTTGAGGGCGTCCGAACCGATCAGCTCGCCCTCGCGATCGAAGTCCGTGGCAATGATGACGCTGTCGGACTTTTTGGCGAGGTTCTTAAGCGAGCGAATGAGCTCTTTCTCAGCCGGCAACTTAATGACGGGCGCCCAGGTGAGGTAAGGCAGACTCTCGAGCTTCCAGCCCTTAATGGAGATGCCATCGGCAAGGAACGGCTTACGCTTGGTGTCGTAAGGCGGACGCGCCAGGCCATCGGGCATGTCGGCCGGCAGTATCTCGCCGTCCTCGGTGACCGAATACCAGCCCAGCTTTTTATCGAACAGCACGCTGTCGCAAAAATCAGGCGCAAGGATGTGACCGGCAAGGCCGATCGTCACGCACTCCTCGCCCTTCCACTCAAAGCGGTAGATGGCGGTGTTGTACACCTTGTCCTTTTTGGGTTTGCCCGTGGACAGACGCTCGGCGATCTGACGCGCGGCGTCATTTTTCTCGGCGATGATGAGCTTCAAAAGAGGCTCCTATCTCGTGTCTCTGCGGCTACGCCCGCCCGTATGGCGGCCGATTTACGCCCTTGCTTGCTCGATCTGCCCGATGAGCCAATCGCACCAGGCATCCATGCCCTCGCCCTTGCGCGCGCTCACGGCAAACCGCGGCGCCTGCGGATTGAGGTCATCGAGTGTCTTAGTATACCTATCCATGTCAAAATCGAAAGCCGGAGCCACGTCAACCTTGTTGAGCAGCTGTGCGCCGGCGTGCTGGAAGATGCCCGGGTACTTGATAGGCTTGTCGTCGCCCTCGGGCACCGAGAGAATCATGATGGACAGGTTCTCGCCCAGGTCAAAGTCGACCGGGCAGACCAGGTTGCCCACGTTTTCGATAAAGATGACGTCGATGTTCTCCAGACCGACGGCCTGGTCGAACGCGTCAACGGCCTCCATGATCATGTTGCCCTCGAGGTGGCACAGGCCACCCGTGTTGATCTGGATGGCGGGCATGCCGGCTTCCTTCATGGTGATGGCGTCGACATCCGAGGCAATATCGCCCTCGATGACGGCACAGCGCAGGCCAGCCTTGTCGCGCAGGCGCTCGTTGGTGCCCAGGATCGTGGTGGTCTTGCCCGAACCGGGGCTCGACAGCACATTGATCACATAGGTGTTTGTCTCTTTAAATCGCTGTCGCAGCTGATCTGCCAGGCGCTCGTTGCGCGACAGGATCGGCGACGCGATATCAATCGTTTTCTCAGCCATACTCAGCGCTCCTTACTTTTGCCCCTTTATACCCCGTCCCCAGGTGGCTGATGGGCTAATCGTCGGGGGTTTCGATTTCGATACTTGCGATGTCGAGTTCGCGGCCGTGCAGCAGGCGCACGTTGGCGCCGCCACATTGGGGACAGCGGCAATGGAAGCGATCGTGCTCAAAGACCTCCCCGCAGTCCAGACACTCGCTTTGTGGATGGACTTCCTCCACGGCAAGCTCGCAGCCTCGCGTGAGCGAGTCCTCATCGCGAAATGTCTCCCACGCAAAGTCGAGCGCCTCGCGCACAACTTCGGTCATATCCCCGATACGCAGCGTTACCAAAACGGCGCGCGAGGCCCCCGCCCCACGCGCCGCGCGAATCACTGTATCGAGTATGCCGTTGACAATGCCAACCTCGTGCATACCGATTTACTCCTCGTCGTCCTCATCGTCCGAGAACAGGTCCAGACGGCTCACAAACAAGCCCTCCTTGCCCTCGCGCGCGGTAATGACCACGCGGGCAATGGCGAGCGAAATCTCGTAGAGCGAGAGCAGGGCACCATACATGAGGCCCAGCGTAACGGGCGAGCCGTCGGGCGTAATCACAGCCGAGCCCACAAGCAGGCCCACGTACACGTAGCGCCAGGCGCCGCGGAAGGCCGCGTAGGACACGATGTGGAAGACGGACAGGTAGAAGATGATAAGCGGCAGCTCAAACGCCACGCCAAAGCCGATCATAAAGAGCAGCTCCATGTTGACGTAGTTCTCCAGGTCGGGCAGCGCCGTGGCGACGGCCGAGGTCTCGCCGATAAGCCACTCAAAGCCCGCCGGGATGATGATGAAATAGCAGAAGATGGCGCCCAGGAAGAACAGCACCGTCGAGGCGAGCACCGTGGGCACGACCCATTTGCGCTCGTTGGGACGCAGTGCCGGCAGGAAAAATGCCAGAATCTGCCAGATGATCATGGGCGTGCACATGACCACGGCCATCTTGATGGCCAGCGAGAAGCGCAGGCCAAAGCCGCCGAGCGTGGTGGTGATGTAGAACTTACCGTCCGGCACAAAGGAGCGGATGGGGTCTTCCAGGATGTCGAGCACCACGGGCGTGGCGAAATACAGCACGATGGCGGCGGCAAACACCGACACGACCACGATAGTCAGGCGGCGACGGAGCTCTCCCAGGTGATCGAAGAGCGGCATGCGCGCAGGTCCGATAGGCATTACTCATCGCCTCCCTTCGAGGCGTCGGCGGCAGCGGCGTCGTCCTCGGCCTCGAGCTCGCGGGCGAGCTGGTCGACGACGGCCTTGCGCTTGCGGGGACGACGGGCGTAGAGGTCGGCCGTCGTGGGCTCTACCGGCTCGGGCTCGGGCTCCGGTTCTGCAGCAGGCTCGGGCTCGACGACAGGCTCGGCGGCAGCGGCAGGCTCGGCCTCGGCGGGCTCGGCGCCCTCGCCCTCAGCAGCAGCCTCGCTCGCGGCCTTCTCGGCAGCAAGGCGGGCACGGCGCTCGGCAAAGGTCTCCTTCTTGGCGGGCGCTGCCGCCTCGGCGGCATCCTCGTCCGCATCGGAATCGTCATCGACGGCAGCCTTCTTGGGCTTGACCGGAGCCGAAGCGGCCTCACTCACCGGATCGATAATCTCGGACTGAACAACGGCCGTCATCTTTTCCTGCGTCTCGCGGAACTGACGGATGGCACGGCCGATCGTGCGGCCCATCTGCGGGAGCTTATCCGGGCCAAACAGCAAAAAGCCGAAGACCACGATGATCGCGAGCTCACCCTCTCCAATACCAAACACACATACCTCCAAGGCTCGATGTGAGTCGAGCCCGCACCGCGCCATTCGGCCGGAACTCGTCTATTCATTCGGTCAAGTATAGCGCCCGGACGCCAAAACGTCCGAGCGCATCACAAACATATGCCAAACGGCACGCCCTTTTGGGGGCAAAGATTATGCAGCGGTGATCGAAATCTCCTGGTCGACACCCAACAGCTGAACCACGCGCATTACCGGGGGCTGCACATTGGTGCAGCTAAAACGCTTGCCGTGGTCGACCGCGTGGTGCGCGGCGCCCACGAGCACGCCAATGCCCGTTGAATCGATGTAGCTCACCTGGGCAAAATCGAGCTCAACGGCCTCAGTGGGCTGCTCGAGCGCCAGGTCGATGGCATTGCGCAGGCTATCGGCGTTAGAGATGTCGATCTCGCCGGTTACCTTAATGGTGTAGAGCTCTGGCGTGGGGTTGGTGGAAATACCCAAATCCATGTATATGCTCCTTTACGTATCGAAGGTGCGGATAGTACGGGAAGCCGCGCGTTAGGCGCGCTCGGCACGCGCGAGCTCGGCAGCGACAAGCTTAACGGCCAGCACCAGCACATCGAGCGCGGCCTCCAGGTCCTCGACCGTGGGATAGCTCGGCGCGATGCGGATGTTGGTATCGCGCGGGTCCTTGCCATAGGGCCAGGTAGCACCGGCCGGCGTGAGCTTGACGCCCAGGTCAGCACAAAGCGCAGCGACCTTTTGGGCCGAGCCCTCGGGACCATCAAAGCTCACAAAGTAGCCGCCGCGGGGATGCGTCCAAGTGGCGCAACCCGTATCGCCCAGGACCTCGGTGAGCTTGCGCTCAACGGCCTCAAAGCGCGGGCGCAAGAACTCGGCGTGCTTTTTCATGTGCTCCCTGACCGCCTCGATGGTGGGAAGGAAACGCACGTGGCGCAGCTGGTTGAGCTTGTCGGCGCTGATAAGGCCTGCCTTCAGGCGCTTGGAGAACTCGGCGATGACCGCGGGGCTCGCACCGATAAAGCCGATACCGGCGCCCGGGAAGGTGATCTTGGACGTCGAGGCGAAGGCCACCACGCGATCCTCGGTGCCCGCCGCGCGAGCGAGGTCGAAGATATTGGCGAGCTCGTCGGTCTCGTCGTACAGGTCGTGCACGCAGTAGGCGTTGTCCCAGAAGATGCGGAAATCGGGCGCGGCCGTGGGCATCTCGACCAGGCGACGCACGGTGTCCTCGCTAAAGGTAATGCCCGTGGGGTTGGAATACTTGGGCACGCACCAGATACCCTTGATGGAGTCGTCGGCGGCAACCAGGCGCTCGACCTCGTCCATGTCGGGGCCGTTGTCGGTCATCGCGACGGGGACGTTCTCGATACCCAGATCGGCGGTGATGCCAAAGTGGCGGTCGTAGCCGGGAACGGGGCACAGGAACTTGACCTTCTTGCCGTCGTGCGCGGCCTCATAAGCCTCCCAGGGCTCGCTGCCGCACGAGCCGCAACGCCAGAACATACCGGCAATATCGTGCTCGATCAGCAAGCTCGACGAACCCAGCACGAGCGTCTGCTCGGCGGGGCAACCCAGGAACTCCCCCGCCAG
Organism: Collinsella aerofaciens; assembly: GCF_005844325.1. Classification (GTDB taxonomy): domain Bacteria; phylum Actinomycetota; class Coriobacteriia; order Coriobacteriales; family Coriobacteriaceae; genus Collinsella; species Collinsella aerofaciens_G. The sequence continues at coordinate 33,175 of NZ_SPFY01000005.1, forward strand.
CTTGCGTGCCGAGGGAATGCCCTCAAAGCAGCCGTAGTTGGAGCAGTCGACATTGCCGTCGTGCAGATCGGCATCGGCATTGAGGATATCGAGCATGGGTCGAGAGATGTCCACCTGGGAGGGCGACGGCTTGCCGCGGGCCATGTCGAGCGCCAGGCCCTTGGCCTTGACCTCGGCGACCTCGGCTTTGAGCGCCTCGATGGCGGCATCGAGTTCGGTGGTTTCCATCTTCTGGTAGATCGTCTGCATGGGTGCGACCTTTCACGAAGCGGTACGTTGCAATTCTTCTAAGTATAGACCGCCACCGTCGCAACGTTATGAAGCCGTGATAGATTAAGTCCATCGCAATGAATTACGAATCGCCGCGCATGCCGGCATGAAGCGCCCAAGGAGGCACTATGGAGTACGGATCGTTCCAGGCCGAGGAATTCGGCGACCTGCAGCGCCTGGTCGACGGACTGTTTTATGACCGCCGCGCCATCGACCGCCTGGATCTCATCGTGCAGGCCGAGATCTTGGACCTCGCGCCCGACCTCATGGAAATCGTCAACCTTTTGCCGCCCGGCTACTACGACCGCCAATCGCTTTGCGACCAGCTCAACTCCGCCTTGGCCGCCCACGGCTGGGGCGCCGTCTACGGCACCGTGGAATAAACCTAGTCATTTAAGAACGTCCCCAATGACTAAAACGCCGCTTGTGACGGTGTTCACGGGCGGCGTTTTCAAACTTGTTTGTGCTTTTACTCGTTCTTGGGCGCGGGGTGTTTGCAGACCACACTCATGTAGATCATGCCGAGCACGGCCGCGGTGACCGAACCGGCAAGAATGGCAGCCTTGGCGGCAAGAACCTCAAACTCGGCCGTCGGGAAAGCGAGGCCGCTGATGAGGATCGACATCGTAAAGCCGATGCCGCCCAGAATGCCCACACCGGCGATCATGTGCCAGTTGACGTTGTGCGGCAGCTCGCAGGCCTTGAGCTTAACCAGGGCGAACGTCATGCCAAAGATGCCGATCGGCTTGCCCAGCAGCATGCCAAAGTACACGCCGAGCGTCACCGGGTCGGTGAGCAACGTGCTCATATCCACGCCCACCAGGCGAACCTGTGCGTTGACGAACGCGAAGATCGGCAGGATCACAAAGTTGACCGGCGTGGAAATCAGACGCTCCATGCGGATGAGCGGCGGGGTCACGCGGTGCATGACGCGCTCGACCTTAGTGGTCGAGACGGTAAAGTCATGCTGGCCCAGGATGTGCGCCTCGTCATCGTAGCGGTCGTCGAGCAACGGCAGGCATTCGCCCAGCCAATCGGTAAGGCTATCGAGCTTAACACCGCACTTGGCCGGAATGGTGAAGGCCAGGATGACGCCGGCGAGCGTGGCATGCACGCCGCTCTTGAACATGCAGAACCACAGCAGCAAGCCCAGCACCGAGTACGGGGCGAGGCGGTAGTGCTGCGTCTTGTTGAGCCACACGAGTGCGCAGGTCACAACCGCGGCGGCACCCAGCCAAAACGGATTGGGGCTCTGACCGTAGAAGATGGCGATGGCGGCGATAGAGATCAGGTCGTCGGCGATGGCGAGCGTCGAGAAGAACACGCGCACGCCGTTGGGCACGCGATTGCCCAAAAGCGACAGCACGCCCAGCGCAAAGGCAATATCGGTTGCCATGGGGATAGCCCAACCGTTGTGCGCGCCGGCATGGTTAAAGATGAGGTAGATGCACGCAGGAACGACGACGCCGCCCACGGCCGCCAGCATGGGAAGCATGGCCTGACGCGGGTTCTTGAGCTCGCCGACCGTCATCTCATACTTAAGCTCAATGCCCACGAGCAAAAAGAAAATCGCCATGAGGAAGTCGTTGACGAAAAGCTCAACGGTGAGACCGGCCGTAAGGTTGCCCAGGCCCACATACAGCGGGGTCTCCAAAAAGTGATGGATGGCCTCGTAGGCATCGGTGTTGGCACAGATAACGGCGGCGATGGCAGCGATCACCATGACGGCGGCGGAAATCGTGCCATTCTCGGCAATGCGCCCCCAAATGTCGTGACGCTCAAAACGCTTGCGTTCACGAACGTTAAACAGCTGCTCGGGTGCTGCCATGGGCGGCTCCTTTCACGGGAAGGTTCCCGTCTTAAAAAAGCACGGCCCGCCCAGATGGCGGCGCCGCGCTCCGACGTATTACGCTTGCATCTAGCCTACCCTGCGCGACAAGCGCGCGAGCGCGGCCGAAAAGCGGAACCACAGGTTGAACATTATTTGCTCAACGGCACAGGAGCCCCTGTCCAAGAAAAGACGCGGCTCCATGCACAAAAAACGACCGGACCGCGGGGCTTCCGCGATCCGGTCGTGGCGTTTGGTCAACTAAACCTAGCAGGCGGCCATGATGGGGGCAGCGACCTGCTTCTTACGGGAGAGGACGCCCGGCATCCAGACGCCGTCGTGCTCGTCGGCGATGCCCAGGCCCTTCTGAGCGGCCTCGGTCTCGCCCTCGAGCAGGACCTGCGAGCCCTCCTCCATGATGTCGGTAATGCACAGGACAATGCCGTCGGCACCCTTCTCGGCGGCGTAGGCGCGCATGGCCTCGCGGATCTCGTCGATCATGCCGAGCGCACGGCTCTTGTCGACGGTCTCGTACTGGCCGATGAGCAGCTTCTTGCCGGCGGGCTCGAACATCTTGATGTCGTTGCCGACCATCTCGGCTGCGGTGAAGGAGCCGGACGGACGGGTAAGGAAGACCTCCATGCCAAACTTGACCGGATCGACGCCCACCTGCTCGCCGAGCTTAGCAGCGACGGCGCGGTCGACATCGGTGGTGGTGGGGCTCTTGAGCATGAGCGTGTCGGTCATCATGGCCGAGAGCAGCAGCTTGGCCTGGACGTCGGAAAGCTCAACGCCGAGCACGTCGGCGAGCTTAGTGACGATGGTGCAGCTGGAGCCCCAGGGCAGGCAGATGTAGTGCAGCGGGCCGGCGGTCTCGAAGTCGCCGATGCGATGATGGTCGACGACGCCAAAGACCGTGGCGTCCTTAAGGCCGGCGACGGACTGGGCGGACTCGTTGTGGTCGGTGAGAACGACGAGCTGGCCGGCCTCGACGGACTCGATCACGCGGGGCTCGGCGATGCCGGCGTCGGCGAGCAGCTTGGCGGACTCAGCCGGAAGCTGACCAAGGGCGCAGGCCTCGTAGGTGTTGCCAGCATACTCAACCTGATTGAGCAGCTGGGACAGGACGACGGCGCTCATGATGGCGTCGTTATCGGGGTTCTGGTGACCAAAGACAAGAACGTTTGCCATGGATATCCTCCACTTGATATGTGTACTTGGACGTAGCTATGGTAGCACGCTGGCGCCGAGCCTTCTGAGACGGAAGGGCCGCGGCACAATTTGGGGCAAGTGCCGGGGCGAAGTCTGCCCCCTTGCACTATGTTGGCGCAAACTAACCTGTCCCCCTTGCACCAGCTATTTGCCGGCGGCGCGCAGGGCTACGTAGGCGGCACCGATGATGCCTGCGTCATTGCCGAGCGAAGCGACCTTAATGGGCGTCTCGCGCGAGGCAGAAAGCGCGTAGCGCTGGAAGTACTCGCGAGCCTTGTCGAGGTAGACATCGGCCGAGGCGGAGGCGCCGCCGCCGATCAGGAACATCTCGGGATCGACCACGTTGGCAATAAGCGCCAGGGCGCGGCCGAGATAGTCGGCCATGGTATCGGCCGCGGCCAGCGCGAGCTTGTCGCCCTCGCGGCAGGCCTGGAACACGTCCTTGGAATCGGAGGGGCCGGTGAGCTCGATGGGCTCGACGCCCGCTTTCTCGCACTCGGCAAGGTAGTTGCTCACCACGCCGGTGGCGCTGGAATACTGCTCCAGGTGGCCATGGCCGCCGCAGCCGCAGGTGCGCTCCTCAGCCGGGTTCAGGCACATGTGGCCAATCTCGCCGCCAGCACCCACAACGCCCGATACCACGTCGCCGTTGACGATAACGCCGCCGCCCACGCCGGTACCGATGGTGACCATCACCACGTTTTGCACGCCCTTGGCAGAACCGAGCCAGGCCTCGCCCATGGCGGCGGCGTTGGCGTCGTTCTCGTACTTTACGACCGCGTCGGGGCAGTGCTCCTGAATGGCAATCTTAAGCTCGGGCAGGTTGATGGAGATGTTCGCCTTGACCTTGGCATCGCCCGCAGCCGGAATGGGGCACGGAACGGCCAGGCCGATGCCCGCCACAAAGGCGCGCGGAATCTGAGCCTTGGCGACCACCTGGTCGATAGCCTCGGTTACCGCGGCAAAGCCCGCAGCGTCGACGATGGGAGGCGTGGGCACGCTGGCCTTGGCAAGCAGGTTGCCGTCCTCGTCGAACAGGCCCTCCTTAACCGAAGTGCCGCCGACGTCAATGCCGATGTAGTACTGCTTAGGTTCCATGAGAGCCCACCTTTCTCGTTTAAACATTGCCTGTATGGTACCGCTCTCAAGACAAAAACCCGCCAAAAAGGGACAGGTTTGTTTTGGCAGGTTTTATCTGGGGAAACGTCCGCCCGCTCAACGAGCAATGACGCTCAGCAACTCGCCAAACAAAAAGCGCCGGGAGAGGGAGACTCCCGGCGCCTGCAAAAGGGACTGGATTGTATGCGAACCGCACGATCCGTCGCGGCGAAAACGCCAGCTAGGCCTTGAGTGCCTGTAGCTGTTTGTGGACCTCAATGAGCTCCGTGGCCATGACGCGCATGGTCTCGGTGCCGGCCATCTGGTCCTCGGCGTGCAGCAGAATCAGCGGGGCCTCGCCGTTGCGCTCGCCATTGGCCTCCTTCTTAAGAAGTCCCATGTGAACATCGTGGCCGCCGTTATAGGCCTCGTCGCCCTGCTTAATGAGCTCCTCGGCGGCGTCGAAATCGCCCTCCTTGGCCTTCTGCACGGCGTTGATGTACATGCTCTTGGCGGTACCGACGTAGCTGATGATCTCGAAGCAGGTCATCTGCAGTTCGTTCATATCCTCCATGCGCTGCACCTAGCCCATCACGCTGACGCAGTGGTCGATGATGCCGGCGGCGTTCATGCGGCCATAGTCGACCATGTTGATGACCTCGACCGGGAAACGGCCGGCGGCCTCCTTCTCAAAGTCGCCCTTGGTGTAGCCGATCTGCGGGCCGAGCAGCAGGATGTCGCACTCGTCCAGGTGATCGTGGGCCTCATTCATAGGACGGGCTTCGACCTCGATGTCCAGACCACGGCTCGCGACCTCGGACTGCATCTTCTGGACCAGCAGACTCGTGGACATGCCGGCATTGCAGCAAAGCATGATCTTCTTCATGGTTTCCTCCTTATAACTGCGCGGCGCGCAGACGACAAACTGGATAAATCCTTGTGGTTATCTTTCCCCTGTTTTGCACGTTTAGGCAAAAAAGGAGATACGGGTACCGGTACCAAGCATCGGTACCCGCAAGGGTGGAATGGACAAACGCTAGGCGTTCTGCTCGGCGAGGGCCTCCTGCTTAGCAATGGCCTTCTCGGAGATCCTCATAAAGGGCAGGTAGACAGCCATGCCGATGACCAGCTCCAGAGCCTGCCACACGCCGGCGCGCCAGTCAAAGCCCGTAGCAAGCAGGGCGTTGATGACGGGCGGCATGGTCCAAGGCACCTGAGCGATGCAGGGGCTGATGATGCCAGCGCAGGTCAGGCCATAGGTGACACCGATGAACAGGTCGGGAAGAAGCACGAACGGAATCATGAGCGGCAGGTTGTACACGATGGGGTAACCGTAGATGACCGGCTCGTTGATGTTGAACAGGCCAGGCAGAATGGCCATCTTGGCAACGGTCTTGGAGGCCTTGTTCTTGGAGAACAGGAAGGTGTCGAGCAGCAGCATGAGGGTGCAGCCCGAGCCGCCGATGAGGGCGAAGCTGTTGACGATCTGCATGTTCATGTAGTGATCGGGCTGGATGGTACCGCCGGCGGCAAAGGTAGCCATGTTGTCGACGATGAGCATGGTCAGGATCGGCTCGACGGTAGCGCCCGAGATGGTGGACTGGTGAATACCAACGCAGAACAGCAGGTTGGCGAGGGTGTAGATGAGGATGACAGCCCACGGACCGGCGTTCATGATGCTCTTGAGCGGGTTGGAGATGCAGGTGGAGATGATGGTGCACAGGTCGGTGCCGGCGCAGACGGCGAGCAGGGCCGAGGCGATAGCGAAGATCGAGAGGTTGAGCAGCATTGGGATCATGACGTTGAAGGAGTTGGAGACCGCAGGAGGTACGCCCTCGCCCAGCTTGACCTTGAGCTTCTCGACGCCCGAGATCTTGATGAAGAGCGTCGTGGAGAGCAGGGCGATGATGATGGCCGAGAACAGGCCGTTGGTACCGGTGTTGGCGGTCGAAAGGGCACCGGTGACCTCGGCGGAGGTGATCTTGTCGGTGAGAAGCGGGCTCGTGGCGGCAAGGGTGGCGGTGATCTGCTGCGGCATCATGATGACGAAGGCAGAGATAGCGACAACCACGCAGGCAAGCGGGTTATCGAAACGCTCGTTCTTGGCGAGGCTGTAGCCAATCAGACCGGCCAGGATAATGGCGGACACGTTAAGGGTGCCCAGGGTGATTGCCGAGCCCCAGGTCTGGAGGTTGGCGAGGCCCGCCGCATCGAGCGGGAACAGAGGGAACACGACGTTGTTGATAAGAACCGCGATACCCGCAAGGATATAGAGCGGCGTGATGGTCGCGAAGGCATCGCGCAGGGAACGCAGATGAACCTGGTTTCCCACCTTCGCAGAGACCTCGGCAAATTTGTCGAGGAAGCTCTTTCCGTTGTCACTGGCCATGATTGCTCCTAACTTTCAAATCCGGCCTTTTCCTATGCGCACGGTGGTCTGTCGCCCTCTGCCACCAGATGTGCCAATGTTATTGCGCGTTTGCGCAGGGGCTGAGCGCCCGTTTTGGGGCTGAGCGCCCGATCGCTAATCCACCACGTGGGTCGTGGCGACCTGCTTGAGCCAAGCTGCCGATTTCTTAAGACGGCGCTGATAGCCGTCCATGAGGTCGACCTCGACAAAGCCATAACGGTTCTTGAAGGCATTTGCCCAGGACCAGTTGTCAATGACGGCCCAGTAGTGGTAGCCGCGGCACTTGGCCCCTTCGTCAATGGCCTTGGCGACCCACTCAAGGTGCTGGCGCACAAAGTCGACGCGATAGTCGTCCTGAATGGTTCCCTCGGCGTCACGATTCTTGTACTCGTCCATGATGCCGATGCCGTTCTCGGAGACGAACCACTCAAGATCGGGATAGTTCTTGGCGCAGTCCATGCCAAAGTCGTAGAGGCCCTTCGGGTAAATCTCCCAGCCGCGGCTCTTGTTCATGACGGCATCGGGCCACACGTACTCGTCGGCAAAGTGCGGCAGACCGTACTGGTCGATCTTGCTCGCCGGCGCCTGGACGCGCGTGGGATGGTAGTAGTTGCAGCCAAGCCAGTCAACGACGCCCTGCTTGAGGATCTCCTGGTCACCGGCGCGGAACGGAAGCTTGACGCCGCCCTCGGCCAGGCTGTCGAGCACGTCGGCGGGAAGCTCGCCCTTGGTGATAAGGTCGAGCCACCAGCGATTGTTGATGCCGCTGGTCATACGCACGGCCTCGAGGTCTGCCTCGCTGGGGTTCTCCTTGGTGTAGACCGGGGTGAAGCAGTTGATCATGCCGATCTTGGCATCGGCGCGAACGGCGCCCTTGTCATAGGCCTTGCGATAGTTGGCAACAGCCAGCGCGTGCGCCAGCGAAATGTGGTACTGCACGGTGCGAGCACGGTTGAAGTCGTGGAGCTGCGGGAACCACACGCCCTCCTGGTAGCGCTGCTCGGGCTCGACGATGGGCTCGTTAAAGGTAAACCAGTACTTGATCTCTTGACCGAACTCGCGGAAGGCGACGTCGGCGTAATGCGCGTAGGCCTCGACGACCTCGCGGCTCTCCCAACCGCCACGGTCAAAGAGATAGGTGGGCATATCGAAGTGGTAAAGGTTGACGAACGGCTCCAGGCCTGCCTCGCGGGAAGCGCGGAACAGCTCGTGGTACCACGCAGCACCCTCCTCGTTGAGGTTGCCGTCGGCATCGAGCAGGCGGCTCCACTGGATGGAGGTGCGATAGGTATCCAGGCCCAGGTCCTTCATGATGCGAAGGTCGTCCTTGTACTTGGCCATAAAGTCGTTACCGGCATAGGAACCCACGCGGTTATAGAACGAGCCCAGATCCTGCATGGACCAGGTGTCCCACAGGTTCTCGAGCTTGCCGCCCTGGTTCCACTGGCCCTCGGTCTGCGGACCGGACATGGCCGCGCCAAAGAAAAAGTCGCTGGGCAGCTGATACTGTGCCATCGAAGTCCTCGCTTTCGTGTCTTTGAGCCTCCGATTGGAGGCGGGTTTGCTTTGGCGGGTAATCCGGCGCGGGCGCGCACCGGTTATCCGGATATCCGACCCACCAAAACAAATCCGTCTCCAAGCGGTACAGGCGATGCTCATGCATCTCGCTTGTTATCTATAACTATAGCGCTCTAATTTTTTATGTAAAGCGTCTTTTTTGTTTTTCTTTCTCGAACTTCTTTGATTAAAGCCATATAGATGCTTTTATAGTAGGTATACTTTCTTTTACAGGCATTCATGTTAGAAAGGGGGTTCCATGATTCCCAAATATGAGTCAATAGCTGCGGATATTCGTCGCAGTATCGAGGATGGCGCCCTTAAGCCCGGCGACAAGCTACCCACTGTCGTTGAGTTCTGCGAGCTGTATGGCGTTTCCAAGATCACCGTCAAACGAGCAATTGAGCAAATTACCGAGGAAGGCTTGGTCACGAGCCGTCGCGGATCGGGCACCTACGTCAAGGACACCGCGGGGCTTCCCGGCAAAGCGTTTTTCCAAGGCAGAAACGACCGCGCGCAGGGCTTTACCTACGAGCATCGCGGTGAGAAGGTTGCCTCGGTGGTCTACGATTTCTCGATCGTCAATCCGCCGGCAGAGGTTGCCTCCCAGCTGGGAATGGCCGAAGACGACTTTGCCTATCACATCGTGCGCGTACGCGAGGTCGATGGCCTGCCCATCGTTATCGAGTACACCTATATGCCGCTCGAGCTGATCCCGGGCCTGAAGAAAAAGGACCTGTACGCGTCGGTCTACAGCTATATCCGCGAGCAATGCGGGCTTAAGATCTCGAGCTTCCACCGCACCATTCGTGCCGTGGCGGCAACCGAGGAAGAGGCCAAGCGCCTGAACACCAAGCCCGGCTCTCCCCTGCTCGAGCTCAACCAGATTGGCTTTTTGGACAGCGGCGCCGCGTTTGAGTACTCGATTTCGCGCAACGTGGGCGACCGCTTTGAGCTGCACAACGTAACGTTGGCTTAAGTTTGTAATCCGGCAGGCGCTCGCTTTGAGCCGTTTTTCGCGAGGTGCCTGCACAACCTGATGGGGGTATGCACATGTCCGATTTGATTAAACTCACGCCGATCTTCCACGAGAAGATTTGGGGCGGCCGCCAGCTGGAGACCGTCTTTGGCTATGACATTCCCGAGGGTCCCATCGGTGAGTGCTGGGCCATCTCGGCGCACCCCAACGGCGATTGCCAGATTGCCGAGGGTCCGTACGCCGGCCACACGCTGTCGTGGCTGTGGGCCGAGCATCGCGAGCTCTTTGGCAACTGCGAGGGCAAGGAGTTCCCGCTGCTCATTAAGATTCTGGACGCCAAGGACGACCTGTCGATCCAGATCCACCCCAACGACGAGTACGCCGCCGAGCATGAGAACGGTAGCCTGGGCAAGACCGAGTGCTGGTACGTGCTGGATTGCGAGCCCGGCGCCACGATCATCGTCGGCCAGCGCGCACATGACCGTGCCGAGGCCGCGCAGATGATCGAAGAGGGTCGCTGGGACGACATGCTCAACGTGCTGCCGATCCACAAGGGCGACTTTTTCCAAATCGACTCCGGCACCGTTCACGCCATCAAGACCGGCACGCTGATTCTGGAGACGCAGCAGTCGAGCGACGTGACGTATCGCCTGTACGACTACGACCGTCCCGGCACCGACGGCAAACTGCGCCCGCTGCACATTGAGCAGAGCCTGGACTGTATCAACTTTAACGCGCAGGCCCCGACCGACGGCACCGTGACCGCACCCGAAGTCAATGGCGTGACCGAGCTCGAGTCCAACCCCTGCTACACCGTCGACCGCGTTCGCGTGGACGGCAGCAAGACCCTCGACCAGCGCTGGCCTTTCATGTGCCTGTCAGTCATCGACGGCGAAGGCACCATCTGCGGCGACCCCGTCCACAAGGGAAGCCACCTGCTGGCCCCGAGCACCGTCAGCTCCATCGACCTCGAAGGCAAGATGGAACTGATCATCAGCCACCTCTAGTTCGCACCAACAACCCAAACGCAACAAGGGGCTCCCCCGTTCACCAACGGGGGAGCCCCTTGTCCATATATATCAGCCCACCCGGCTCTCCAGACCAAAAAGCGAACGAGCAAAGCAACGCTCGTCTAGCAACGTTACCCAAGGACCTGGGCGGGCGTATAGGGCAACATCGATCGCGAGTTCCGCACGCAAAGGAGGCCACTTAATGTGGCCTCCGTCTTGCGCAGGACTGCCCGAGCAGGCGATGTTGCCCTATACGCCCGCCCAGGTCCGCCGGGATCACTGCAGCTTGACGATTGGCGCAAAACCTTTCATCAGCTTTTTGGTCTGGCCGGTCTTTTCGAATTGAACCTCGATCATGTCTCCGGCGACCGAGATCACGGTACCCGTACCAAAGGTCTTGTGGCTCACGGTATCGCCCGCGGCAAAGTCCTGCGATGCGCTGGCGCGATCGACCTTGCGCTCCACCGTCGGCGACACCTTGGACGACGGCTTTTTGGCTCGCGGCGCGCCCGAACCAAAGGTCGAGGCAACACGGCCGGCATCGGGCGAGACCCCACGATGGCGTTCGGCCCCGTAGCTGCTGCCGCCAAAGAAATCGTCAAAGCTCGATCCGCCGCGCGAACCGGAACCGCCGGTCGAGCGCGTATGCGAGCCGAACACCTTGCCGCCATACATATCCGAGCCCATGCCCGAGCCAAAGGTGCCGTGACGGTCGCCGCGCTTCTCCCAGCCCGTGCCTTCAAAGCCGGCAGAACCGATACCGCTAAACTCGATATCCTCAAACGGAATCTCGTTGAGGAAGCGCGAACGCGGGTTGGCAGAGGTCGAGCCGTAGGTGCGACGCGTGGCCGCATAGGTCAAGAACAGGCGCTTACGGGCGCGCGTGATGGCGACGTAGGCCAGGCGACGCTCCTCCTCGAGCTTACCCGGGTCATCGCTGCCGCCAAAGTCGTGCACGTGCGGGAAGATACCCTCCTCCATGCCGGCCACGAACACCGCCGGGAACTCCAGGCCCTTGGCGGAGTGGATGGTCATCATGGTAATGGCATGCGTCTCGCCGGCTAGGGAATCCAAGTCGGAGCGCAGGGCCAGCCACTCCATGAGCGCCGGCAGCGCCTTACAGGTGAGCGGACCGTAGGTGCGCTCGATCTCGTCGGCATGCACGGCACCCGCCGGCATCTCCGTCGACGCGGCATATGCGTTGCCCGCGATGGCGGCGGCCAGAGCATCCTGCGGCGAGAGCGCCGGGGCGGCTAGGCTATCGAGCGGATTGGAACCTGCGGCATCGCGCGCGCCGACCAGCGCCTCAAACGAGGACGCGGGCGCGGACGGTCCCGGCTCGGGCGCAGGCGCGCTCACCACAACGGGCTCGGGCTCAGCGTCGGCAGGCACATCGGCAACGCCAGCCGCGCGCAGCTCTTCCAAGCTCTCAAGCGTACCCTCGATATCCTCGTGTGTCTCTTCAAATTCGGCCGCAACGCCCAGGAATTCCTGGATGTTCTCGGCGCGGCTCTCGGACTCCATGGTGCCCTCGGCGCGGAATGCCTGCAGCAGGCCCGTCTTGTCGACAATCATCTCGACGACGTCCTTGAGCTCGCCATCCATGCGACGGCCCTCGCGCACCAGCGACACAAAGCTCGACAGGCCATTGCGCACCTTGGCGCTAAACATGCCGGTTTCGGCGCACGCGATCTCACAAGCCTGGAAGAACGAGCAACGGTTGTCGCGCGCCAGCTGTTCGATCTTTTGGATCGAGGTGGAACCGATGCCGCGGCGCGGTGTGTTGATGACGCGCTTGACGCTCATCTCGTCGGCCGGGTTCACGATCATCTTGAGGTAAGCCATGACGTCGCGGATCTCGGCGCGGTCGAAGAATCGCGTGCCACCCACGATCTTGTAGGGCACGCCCGCACGCAGGAACATATCTTCGAGAATACGCGACTGGGCGTTGGTACGATAGAACACGGCGATATCGTCGTAGCTCGTGCCCTTGGAGTGCAGCTTCTCGATCTCGCCGGCAATCCAGCGGCCCTCGTCGCGCTCGTCGCTCGCCTGGAAGGCCTGGATCTTCTCGCCATCGCCCTCGGCCGTAAACAGGCGCTTGTCCTTGCGCTGCGAGTTATGGCGCACCACGGCGTTGGCGGCACTCAGGATATGACCAGTAGAGCGGTAGTTCTGCTCCAGCTTAACGGTCTTGCAGTCTTTAAAGTCCTTCTCAAAGTCCAGGATATTGGTGATGTCGGCACCACGCCAGCTATAAATGGACTGGTCGTCGTCGCCCACGACCATGAGGTTTTGGTACTTGGCGGCCAGCAGGTTGGCGATCTCGTACTGGACGTGGTTGGTGTCCTGATACTCGTCGACGCTAATGTAGCGGAAGCGCTCTTGGTACTTATCGAGCACCTCGGGGCGGGTGCGCAGCAGCTCGAGCGTGCGCACGAGCAGGTCATCAAAGTCCATCGCATTGGCAGCGCGTAGGCGGCGCTCCAGCTCCAAGTAGACCTGCGCGGCCTTTTTGTCGTTGGGGCTATCGGCACTCTTGAGCATGTCCTCGGGGCCGATCATGGCGTTTTTGGCCGAGCTGATCTTGCTGCGGATCATGTTGATGGGGAACTGCTTTTGCTCAATGCCGAGCGCCTGCATAATGTCACGCACCATGCGCTTTGAGTCATCGTCGTCGTAGATGGTGAACTGACCGGTGTAGCCCAGCAGGTCGGCGTCCTCGCGCAGCATGCGCACACACATGGCATGGAAGGTGCACACCCACATGCCGCGGGTACCGCTGGGAATGAGCGCCGCCAAACGCTCGCGCATCTCGGCCGCGGCCTTGTTGGTAAACGTAATGGCAAGAACCTGCCAAGGCTTAACGCCCAGGTCGCCGAGCATATGTGCGATGCGGAAGGTCAGGACGCGGGTCTTGCCCGAGCCGGCGCCGGCGAGCACCAGCAACGGGCCCTCGGTGGTCAGAACCGCCTCGCGCTGGGCGGGATTCAGGCTGTCGATGTCGACGAGCGGCTTGGCGGGTTTGGGTGCCAGCGCAGGAGCGTCGTAGATGTCGAGCGGGACGAGCTCGGGCTCCGGCGCTGCAGGGGCGGTGTATGCATCGAGCGGCACGGGTTCCGGCGCGGGCGGCACGGATACCGTGGCGTTCTTTTCCCAGGGCAAGGGCTGGGTCATGGGCGACTCCTCATCTGACGGACGGCGCGCCTGCGGGCGGCGCCATAGTTTGAGCCGTACCAGTATACCGAGCCGCGCGGACACCGACGCAAATCACACCACGACTCCGTGCGCCACCGTCAGGCCCACCCCAGCGGATTAGGCGCAATGGGGTCAGATTTGTCTGCACCAAGCTGGTGCAAAGTAACCTGACCCCATTGCGCCAATCACAGAGCCACCGATGTCACGGTAGCAGCAGCGAGCGGCGGCCAGAGCGAACAAATTGGCATGAAAAGAGGGCGGCATAGACCTTTTGGTCATGCCGCCCTCTTTGAATGACAAGTTGTCGCTCTGGCCGCCGCGCAGCGTCAACCAAGTTACAGGCCGAGCATAGGCTCCAGAACGAAGAAGTATGCGAGCACTACGACGCCCAGGATGATGCGGTAAACACCGAAGCACTTGAAGTCGTGACGGCGGACGAAGCCCATGAGCCACTTGATGGCGATGAGCGAAACCACAAAGGCCACAACGCAGCCCACGCCCAAGATAGCGACCTCGTTGGCGCCGAACGTGCCGCCCTTGATGAAGTATTTGACCAGCTTGAGTGCACTCGCGCCAAACATGACAGGGATGGCCAGGAAGAACGTAAACTTGGACGCCACCGAACGCGTACAGCCCAAAAGCAGGCCGCCGATGATGGTAGAACCGGAGCGAGACGTACCAGGCACCAGCGAAAGCACCTGGAAGCAGCCGATACCCAGCGCAGTCTTCCAGCTCAGGTCCTCGAGCGTGGCGATGGAGCCAAAGTCCAGATTCTCGTCATCGTCCTCATCCTCAGCGGTAGCCGCGGCGGGCGCCGCAAAGTGCGCACCGGCGGGACGTCCACCCGACACCACAGCACGCGAGCCAAACGAACCGGCAACGGCCATTTCCTCGCGCTTGCTCGCGCGCCAGTTCTCGATCACGATAAACAGCACGCCGTACACAATGAGCGCCAGCGCCACGACGGGAGCATTGTAGAAATGCTCCTCCATCCAGTCGTTAAGCGGCAGACCGATCGCCGCGGCGGGAATGCAGCCGAGCACAATCTTGCCCCACAGCACCCAGGTGTCGCGACGGCCCTCCTTGCCCTTGCTGGGCGAGAACGGATTGAGCTCATGGAAGAACAGCACACAGACGGCCAGAATGGCGCCGAGCTGAATCACGACCAGGAACATATTCCAGAACGTCTCGCTCACGTTCATCTTGACGAACTCGTCCACCAAGATCATGTGACCGGTCGACGAAACAGGCAGCCATTCGGTGATGCCCTCGACCAGGCCCATGAAGGCAGATTTTAGAAGCTCGATAATATCCAAAGGGACCCCCTCGTTAGACACCCGCCGATATTGTTCTGCGGACGGTGCGGGCGATGTCCCATTATCAACCGTTCGGGCGCGTCTACGCCTACCCTTACCAAAAAACTCGCCCGTTCACAGAATTGCGAGCGGTCAAACCCAAATCCTTGGGTATAACTGCAACAAGATAAAGTGTCCGGCGGCCAACGCGCCCGCGCCCGCCCGATGCACGAGCCCCGCGCCCGTGCGATAGACCAAGGAGGAAACCATGAACGAGGGCTACACCAAGGTATTTGTTTCACTCGACGGTACTGAGCAGCAGGATTTTGTGCTCGCACGCGCCATCAAGGTCGCCGCGAACAACGGCGCCAAGCTAATCATCGGCCACGTTATCGATTCCACGGCGCTCGAGAGCGCCGGTTCCTATCCGGTCGATCTGGTCAACGGCCTAGAGGAGGCATTTAAGAACTCCATCGCCAAGCAGCTCGAAGAGGCCAAGGCCAATCCCGATATTCCCGAGGTCGAGGTCATGATTCGCGCCGGCCGTATTCGCGAGACGCTCAAGGACGAGATGCTCGACGTGGTTAAGCCCGACCTGGTGCTCTGCGGCGCCCGCGGCCTGTCCTCGATCAAGTATGCGCTGCTGGGTTCGATTTCGACGTTCCTGCTGCGCAATACGGACTGCGACATCTTGGTCGTGAAGTAGCAAACGTACGCCTAACGCATCGCGGAGCGCAAGCCCACGTGCCCAAGTCTTCCAAGAGCGGGACCACCATTACGGTGGCCCCGCTTTGCTTTAGGCTGAGAATTGCTCCAGAACCCTCATTCTCTCAACGGAATCCGTCTGAATTTTCAGAGCGACCCGACCCAAATCTCCGGTTGCAGAGGCAAGTTCTGCAAGCTGGGCAGACACCTCTTCAGCCACTTCCGCCGCGATGTTCTTGATCATCTTGAGTGGCAGATGCAAATCTTGAGACATGAATTCGAAATCTTCAGGAGTCACCCCATCGATCACCCGGTGATCCCCAATATCAATCCCAAGATTATGGTCGTATCCCATTATCGTCGTGCAAACAATATCGTATGCAGGGGCCAACCTCTTTTCCCGCCAACTCGGACTATAAAGAAACGAATGGTTCTTGAGATGCGAGTCGCAATTCCCCAACGCATAATCGACCATTACCTGACGAGCGAACATTTGAGTATCAGCAATTACGTTAGACGATTGCTCTCTTATCAATCGGCCGCAAAGAGCCATATAGCAGCTATCGGGACGTGTCTCGTATTTCATATACGAAGGCCAGCCAACCGCTTGGCAAAAATCCTCCTGATGCAGCCTCAGAGGCACATCGAATCCGCTCATCGACGGCGGCTCATTGCTCCAGATTCTGTCATAACGCTCGGAAAAGAACGCACCAGGAATCGTATCCGAAGCTTCTGAACGGGCAATTTCAAGCCCAGCAGCAGACGCTGCCGTCATGCAAATTAATTCGTTGAACGGCAAATCCGGATGTTTAGTTGAAGCAATCTTGACTATGTGAGTCGAGGGGGCAGAGCCGAGCGGCAGCATCCAATCCCCCGACCCGGCCTTTTTTGCATCTTTACCGCGCGGTAAAAACCAACCGGTTTTAGACTGAGCGCCCGCCAACGACAGCCTCGAATCCTGCATATCATTTGCAATCTCAAACACTTCCGCCTTAGAAAGTGCCTCAAAATCCTCGTCTTGCAGAGGACGATAGCCCGGATCGTAGCTCGATTTCTCATCGCCGAGAAACCTCAAGGCACCAACGCACTCATCGCCCAAACGCTCGAGCATCGATAAATAGTCTGACTGGGGGATTTGAAAACGCATCGACAGCTCATGCCGAACCGGGCCCTCGGGAAGCATGCCCGAAAAAAAGGCCGAAAACTCATTGCTGGCATATGGCTCATGTCGCAAGGGAAGAGAAGCTGAGAGTGCGGCAGCATCGTCGCGTTCAAGATATCCCTCATCATATGCAAACGTCTCGTTTACGGGGTCGGCCCTCTCAAATTCTCCGACCAGCTCAAACGTTCCCCGATACTCACGATAAACCTTTAATGCCATGAGCCGTCGCCCCTCTCCCTCAGGATCAAATCGACCCCCAAGCTGTTAGCGATTTGAAGGGTTTGGCGAAGATTGGCACCCGCCTTTCCACGCTCAAGCTCGCTCACAAAGCGCAAACTGCACTGGTTGAAATCAGCCACATCGCGTTGGGTATAACCGAGCTTCTTCCGGCGCTCACGCAAATATGCACCGAGTTCAGCTGGGTCAAAAATCGTTCGCTCATTCCAGTCTTGCATGCTAATCCCCTATGATTATCCCAAACGGGATAATCATAGCACATCATGATGGAATTATCCCGTTTGGGATAATTGTCTTAACGTGAATGACGCTCCGGGACGTTACACCGCGACGACTACTCAAAGTATTGGAATTTGTTGGTCGAGAAGGCAAACGTGACGACGAAGCCTTCGCCGGGCTCGGATGCCGCGGTGACATCGATACCCATCTTGGAGCACAGACGCGCCACCAGGTAGAGGCCAATGCCCGTTGCGCGCTTGGTGGTGCGGCCGTTATCGCCGGTAAAGCCCTTCTCGAACACGCGCGGCAGGTCGGCCGCGCTCACGCCGCAGCCGTTGTCCGCGACGGTGAGCTCGATGCGTTCGCTCGCCAGGCCCTCGTCCAGCAACGCGCCCGAAAACACGATCTTTGCGCCGTCCTCGCGCGCATATTTAATGCTGTTCTGAATGAGCTGGCCCAGAATAAACTCGAGCCACTTCTCGTCGGTAAAGACCTCAAAGTCGAGGTTCTCGCACACCGGGGCCACGTGCGCCGCGATGAGCTCGCGCGCGTTGGCCTTAATCGCGCCCGTCACCAAGGTCTTGAGATCCCAGCGGCGAATCAGGTAGTCGCGCTCCACGACTTCCGAACGCGCGTAGTACAGCGCCTGGTCGATATAGCGCTCCACGCGAGCCAACTCACGGCCCAGGTCATCCACACGAGACAGGTCGTCTTCGCTGCCATCCAGGTTTTCCAAAATTAGATGAGCCGCCGCCAGGGGCAGTTTGGCCTCGTGGACCCAGCTCTCGATATAGTCGCGATAGTCATCGGTCTGACGCCGGCCTTCGGCAACCTCGTCGCAAGCGGCTTTGCCCACCCGGCGCAAGACCTCGTACTCGAGCTCGCCCTCGGCATAGGTCGGGCATTGCACCATCTCCTGCACCCATGCGGGGCTCTCGAGCTCCTCGGCCGCGCGCTCCAGCTGACGCAGAAAACGGCGGCGACGCGCGTACTCGACCACGATGCCGAGCATACCAAAGATAAAGGACACGCCGACCGCCACGACCACGATAGAGACGGGTGCACCGGCAACCGTCAGCACAAAGCAGCTCAGCAGCACACCGCACGTCCACACGGCGACGGGAAGCAGCGCATCTTTAAAGAACTTGCCAAACGACATAGCCGGCCCCTAGACCGAATAGCCTTGGCCGCGATGCGTGGTCAAATACCCCTTGATGCCGATTTTTTCGAGCGTGGTGCGCAGGCGGTTGATGTTGACGGTGAGCGTATTGTCGTCCACGAAGGCGTCGGAGTCCCACAGGTCCTGCATGATGGCCGAGCGCGAAACGATCTTGCCCGCGCGGCTCAGAAGCAGCGAGAGGATACGCAGCTCGTTTTTGGTGAGCTCGGTGCTGGTGCCCGTTTGCGTGTTGGTGACCATTGAGCGGGCGAGGTCGAGCTCCAGCCCCTTGTGGACAAGTGTGCTGCGCTCGCCTGACGCCGCGGTGCGACGCAGCAGTGCGTTGATGCGCGCCACAAGCACACGGGCGCTGTAAGGCTTGGGAACAAAGTCGTCCGCGCCGAGCGTCATGGCCATAACCTCGTCGATCTCGGTCGTGCGCGACGTGAGAACGATGATGGGAACCTCGGATTCGCGGCGAACCTCGTGGCAGATATGCTGGCCGTCCTTGACGGGAAGCGTGAGGTCGAGCAGCACCAGGTCGGGCACGGCGGCGAGAATATCGCGCGAGACATGCTCAAACGATTCGCAGGCCTCGACTTCAAACCCGGCGCGGGCAAGGATGTCGACAAGCTCACGACGAATGGGCTCGTCGTCCTCAACGATATAGATCAGCGCCATTGATTCCGCTCCCCTCTTGGTTGTCTTGTCCCATTATGACCGCAAAGCTGCAGGTACACGCCTCGCGCGGTGCCAGGTGACAGAACTGTTCGCGAGCGGGGGCGTTTTGTCCGCCTCGCACTCGCAGCGGTGGCGGGGACCAAAATGATTCTTTAATCCCCGTCCCAGAAAAATCATTTAGCGGCGGGCGCGGAGCTTTTCGTAGCCTTCGGCGAAGAAGGCGACCGTGGCGGCGTCGGCCTCGGCGGCGTCCGTCTCGGTTGCGGGGACCACGCCGTGCTCGTCACTCACCAGGAACAGCGCGCCCTTGAGCTGCGCGGGAATGTCCACGCGCGTGACCGGGATGCCCTTGGTCTGGGCCAGCTGCTCAATGAGCGTCGCCGTGCCGCACAGACACTCGTCCGCTGGCGCCACAAAGGCCAGCTCGCCGTTATCGACGGCGGCGAGCAGCTCGGGCGCCACGCCGGTTTCGTCGGCCTCGGAGCGGGCCTCGGCGGAGCGGGCACGTAGCGCCTTGGCCGACGTATCGGCCAGCGGCTCGTACTCGCCCACCGTCATGGCGGCGTTGCCGTTGATGTCGATCACCAGCATGAGCACGCCGTCGTGTGCGGTGTAATCACCCTCGGCAAGCGACCACTCAACGTGTTGTTTGGCCCAGCTGAGCATGTTGTGGGTAAGCGGCTCGCCCTGCACCAGGCGCTCGGACAGCGCGCGAATGTGGCGGTTGAGCATGGGCACCTTTTTGTTGGACATGCGCCAACGGCAGACAAGCGCGGGCTTGTCGAGCGTAAACTTCTCGACCGCCTCCTGATTGGCGCAAAAGTCCTCGTACGCACGCTGATCCTCGGCATTGCCAAACAGCTCGGCATCATCAATCTGGGGCATGGTCATACCTTTCGTGTTAGTCATTCCGTCCTCTTATACCAAAAAGACGGCCCTCCAAACGGAGCAGCCGTCTTTTGCAGAGATTATTTTGACGATACGGTCAGGCGACCGATCGGCTTAATGGGATAGAACAACATCCCATTAAGGGTTTTCCAAGTGCCCGAGATTGCCCCGAAAGAGGAGCGCCGCGTACTAAATGTACGCAAGCGACGGTTTGAGGGGCAAGGTCGGGTGCTTGGGAAAGCCTCTAGTGCCTAAAATGCCTGGCCCCTGTGAAGACCATCGCAATACCATGCTCGTTGCAGGCCTGGACGCTCTCGTCGTCGCGCTTGGAGCCGCCGGGCTGGATGATGCAGGTCACGCCGTGCGCGGCGAGCACGTCGACGTTGTCGCGGAACGGGAAGAACGCGTCGCTTGCACAGGCAAAGCCGCCCTTCTCCACGCCCTCGCGCTCGCAGAAGTCCTCGGCGCGCTCGCAGGCAAGCAGCGCAGAGTCAACGCGGTTGGGCTGACCCGGGCCCATGCCAATGCCGGCCTTACCCTTGGAAACCAGGATGGCGTTGGACTTGACGCCCTTGCAGACCTTCCAGGCAAACTCGAGCTCGGCCATCTCGGCGTCGGTGGGCTTGCGGTCGGTGGGGAACGTAAAGGTCGCAGGATCCTCGGTCACGTGGTCGACCTCCTGCACCAGCATGCCGCCGTCGACGGAGCGCAGCTCCACCTGGGCGCCGTGGTCCACGCCGCCGGTGGCCAGCACGCGCAGGTTGGGGCGCTTGGCCATGCGCTCGAGCGCCTCGGCAGTGTAGCTCGGAGCGATGATAACCTCGACGAACTGCTTGTTCTGATCGGCAAAGTGCTCAACCAGCTCATAGGGAACCTCGCGGTTGCAGGCGATGATGCCGCCGAAGGCGCTCTTGGGATCGCAGGCGAAGGCGCGGTCGTAGGCGGCCGTGATGTCCTCGGCCACGGCGGAGCCGCAGGGGTTCTGATGCTTGAGGATCACGCAGGCCGGCTCGTCGAACTCGCGGACTAGGTTCCAAGCGGCGTCGGCATCCAGATAGTTGTTGTAGCTGAGCGGCTTGCCCTGGATCTGCTCGGAGCCCACGAGCGGGAACTGCGAGCTCGCGGTATTCTCGCAGCCCTCGGCAAAGCGATAGACCGTGGCCTTCTGCTGAGGATTCTCGCCATAGCGCAGGTCGTCGACCTTCTCCAGCGAGATCTCGAGCTTGGCAGAGGTGTCCGCCACGTCGCTTGCGTGGGCGGCGAGCCAACGGGAGATAGCCGTGTCGTAGGCGGCGGTGGTCTGGTAGACCTTCACCTGCAGGCGACGACGGGTGGAAAGCGTGGTGCAGCCACCGGTCTCGCGCATCTCGGCCAGGACGGCATCATAGTCGGCCGGGTCGGAGATGACGGTAACGCTCGCGGCGTTCTTGGCGGCAGAGCGCAGCATGGAAGGACCGCCGATGTCGATGTGCTCGATGGCATCCGCGAAGGTGACCTCGGGGTTGGCGACGGTCTTCTCGAACTCGTACAGGTTGACGACGACCAGGTCGATCAGCTTAATGCCGTGCTGTGCCGCCTCCTGCATGTGCTGCTCGGAATCGCGGCGGGCCAGCAGCGCGCCGTGAACCTTGGGGTGCAGGGTCTTAACGCGGCCGTCCATCATCTCGGGATAGCCCGTGAACTCCTCGATGGGGGTTACGGGGACGCCCGCGTCCTCGATGGCACGAGCCGTGCCGCCCGTAGAGATGATCTCGACGCCAAAGTCATCGACCAGCGTCCGTGCGAAATCGACGACGCCCGTCTTATCGGTAACCGAAATCAACGCGCGTGCGATCTTCACATCAGATCCCATGCAGTCCTCCTGTCTGGTACGCCGCCGTGCTCTGTGAGTCGGTGATACGTCGATCTGCAGCGCTCGCGCAGCGGCATTGAAAATACTGATTCAATGTAGCGCATCGAGCGCATCGATGCACCCCGCAACGGGCGCATATGCAGAAAAAGTTTGCGAGCGGAGGGGATGGGCACGGCACCGGGCACGGTGAGTTCATGGAACACAGGGGCACCATAATTAGATGCCAATAGCGTGGTAGAACTGTGCTCGATATGCATCCGCAAAAGAAAGAGGCACCATGGTCTCGCGGGTTCTCTACCGACCGTTTGATACCGAAGACTTCGACGCCATCGCGTTGATTCTGCAGCAGCTTTGGCATAACAATTCGGATAACGATGAGTACAACCGCCTCGAGGCCGCATGCGACCTCGCCTATTGCCTTTCGTCTTCGACGTTTTCGCAGGTTGCCGTAATCGACGGCCATGCACGCGGCATTGCGCTTGCACGCGCAGGACAGAGCTCCGGCGCCACCGTTAAGGAACATTGGATGGATACCGAACGCGCGCTGCTATCGCAGATGCGTGAGCTGGAGCCCGATGCCTGCGCCGAGTATCTCTCGTTTGTGCGCGCAACCATCCGGACCAACAACCGCCTGCTCGAGAGCAGCCCGTTGCCGCACGACAACGAGGTCACGCTGCTTGCCGTGGATCGCGATGTCCATGGCCTGGGCGTTGGCACGGTTCTGCTCGATGCCGCGGTCTCACACCTATCCTCGCTTGGAGCGACGAGGGCGCACCTGTACACCGACTCCAACTGCTCGTGGAAGTTCTACGAGCTGCACGGCTTTAAGCGCACGGCCACGCACCGCGCCAACCGCGAAGAGCGTCGCCACGACATGCCGCGCGAAAGCTTCCTCTACGAACTCGATCTAACAGCCTAAACCCAGCAGCCATACCTAGTCATTTAGGGATGTTCCCAGTGATTAGTCGTTGGGGACAGCCTTCGTAGGTAGCGCATGAAAATGGGATGGATCCGTCGGCAGTCGCCGGAGAAGATCCATCCCAAAAATCAGAGCGCGCTAGAACGTTCCGCCGCCGCCTCCGCCGACGCCGCCACCACCGCCGCCAGAGAAGCCGCCGCCGCTGCCGCCGCTCGAGCTATCGGAGCTCGAAGCCAGCTCGCGGATGGTCTCGTGATACACATCGTTGAACGAATCGAGCGGAGACTCGTTGCCGTAGTGATGGTAATACCACCAGTAGCAGGGGTAGTTGTCGTAGAAATCGTCGCTGTTGCGCAGGTCCGCAGGCACGGCCTCGGCCAGCTGTCGCAGCACTTCTTTCGAAACGCCCAGGGCAACGCCCATCACCAGCAGCTTGTTCCACAGCACCAAATCGCCCGGGACGGCTTCCTTTAGGCGTGTGAAATCCTCGAGCCAATGCTTGAGTGCCTTGCAGCGAGCCGCCACCTCGGCGCCCTCCGGCGTAAAGCGGCGGAACGTAAGGCCCACGCCGATACCCACCAGCACAATCGGCACCGAGATAACCGCGGCGGTAATGTTCGCCTGTGCGCCATCGGTAAAGAAGATGGATCCCACGGGAACAAAGGCAATCAGGATACCAAGAACCAGGCAAAACACCATTGCAACAATGCCGTCTGAGGCAACGTACTCGCTATCGGCCAGCTTGCCCTTAACGGTGTTCTGATAGTCCTCGAGCTTGTCGCCCACGGGTGTAGCGTGCTGCTTGACGTAGTGCTGCAGCTCGTCGAACGTGCGCGAGCGATCGCCGTTCTCGTCAGGCTTAGTACCGGCAAAGAAGACCTTGAGCACCATGTGGTCAATGCCCTTGGCCGACTTCCAGCCCGCATCACTCACCGTCACGCGATACGTCTGCTCTTCTTTTTCACGCCCCAACAGACCCTTCTTGGCCTTGGTCACGGTCGCCTGCTCCAGCTTGATCACACGGTCGTCAGTGAGCTTCATGAGCGTGGCGATA
Organism: Collinsella aerofaciens; assembly: GCF_005844325.1. Classification (GTDB taxonomy): domain Bacteria; phylum Actinomycetota; class Coriobacteriia; order Coriobacteriales; family Coriobacteriaceae; genus Collinsella; species Collinsella aerofaciens_G. Next base: position 56,908 of record NZ_SPFY01000005.1, read on the forward strand.
TATGCCTGATCGGGCACCTCGTTCCAGCTCATGAGGGCCGAAAGCACGGCGGGATGGTCGGCCGAAGGCACATCGCGGAAATATTCGTCCTGGAAAAGCGGCTTGGGCTTGCGCTTGCGCAGCTTGAGCATAACGATTGTGCCGGTAAAGGCCACCGCCGCAACAACACTTAGCACGGCAAGTGCATTGGCAATCATGCGAGCGTGAGCGCGGCGGGCGTTAGCTTCGTCGGCCCATTCCTTCTCTTCGCTCAGGATCGTTGACATGCGCTCTTCGCCCGAAGCGGCAAGCTGCGGCACCCAGTCGCTAGGGAAGGCGATGCGTGCCTCGGCGAATTCGCCCTGGTGCACGCAGGGAATGGTATAGGTGACCATGGGCTCGTCCTCATCGAGCGACACGTCGCCCGTCAGCGGACCATGGCCCCATGCGCGGAAGTTATCGCCCTTGACGGCCGCCGTCCCGGCAGCGGCATTCGCGAAGCACACTTCCATCTCGACGTCATCGGAATCCGCAGACCAGCCGTCACCTACGAACTTCCAGTAGAGCTCGGCGGTATCGGCCCAGTTCATAACCGCACCGGTCATGGTGTAGCTCACGTAGTAGATTGCGCTGTCGCCGCTCTCGTGAGGGCTGAACACCTTAATCCTTACGCCGTCACCGGTCTGCTCGACCGTGTAGACGCCAGAGTCGCCCTTGTTCGCGCTATCGACTTTGTTAAACGCGGTGTCCTCTTCCTCGACACTCAGCACGTCGACGCCCGCCGTGCCGCCCTGCTGGTTGGAGCCCGTATTGATCTCCCAAAACACGCCGTTGATGTCGTCGTCGAAATCAAACTGGCGTCCCTCGACAACGGTCAGCGATCCATCGGCCTCGACCGTGGCACTGATATAGGTCTGGGTCATGGAGTAGCCGTCGGCGTGCGCGGCGACAGGCAGCAGCAACAACGCAAGCGCGACGAGCACGCAGACGGAAGCGAATCGCGCAAACAGGTGGCGCTGCCGGCTGACTTTGGCGGCGAGGGTGTTCATAGGCACATCCTTTGTCTGTAAAACCAACAGCGCCATTGTCCCACGTTTGCGGGTACGCATGACGAACATCTAGGCGACCGGAGCGCCAAACGGGATGAAAGTCACACCCGCACCCCAACAGCCAGTCATTGGGGACGTTCTTAAATGACCAGTCATTAGGGACACCCTTGGCATGGCCTGCGCCAGCAATAGATACCACTTCACAGCTCCGTCACAGGTGTAGCGGCTTTGTGTGGGCGCGGCATGCGCTGACTGAGCCGCCAGCCGAGGGGCATAAAGTAGTTGAGCGAAAACGGTTTGCCCCTTTGCCGTTCGCTCGAGGACCATGTCCCCCTTTTCCGCGGAAACCCCGGCAGTTGCGAAGAGCTGCCGGGGTTTCTGTCGTTTGTGAGGCTAAGTCGGTACGCAGCGATCGAGACCTTGAGCCGCAAACCCACCGTGCGCAATGCGCACCGCCGCCAACTTGTGAGCGCGGCAACGCCTTCCCTGCCAAGCCCCGCGCTATACTCATCCGCATGGATATCAAAACACGCAACATAGCAACGCCCGCCGCGGACGCACCAGCAACGGCAGTGCCCACCCCCGTCGTGGGCCGCTTTGCCCCGTCGCCCTCGGGCCGCATGCACTTGGGCAACGTGTTCAGCTGCCTGTGCGCATGGCTTTCGGCCCGCAGCCAGGGCGGCAGCATCGTGTTGCGTATCGAGGACCTGGACGATCGCTGCAAGCGCCCGGAACTTGCCGCTCAACTGATTGACGATCTGACCTGGCTGGGGCTCGAGTGGGACGAAGGCCCCTACTACCAGCACGATCGCCTGGATCTGTACGAGGACGCCCTGCGCCAGCTGCAAGACGCCGGCCTCACCTATCCCTGTTTTTGCACGCGTGCCGAACTCCACGCCGCGAGCGCGCCGCACGCCAGCGACGGCACGCCCATCTACCGCGGCGCCTGCAGAGGTCTTTCTGCTGATGAAATCACCCGCCGCAGTGCCCTGCGTGCTCCGGCCACGCGCCTGCGCGTGCCCACCGTCGACGACCTCGCCAGCGACGTGATCGAATTCGTGGACCGCACGTACGGAGCCCAATGCGAAGCACTCGCCACCGAGTGCGGTGACTTTTTGGTGCGCCGCAGCGACGGCGTGTTTGCCTATCAGCTGGCCGTGGTGGTCGACGACGCTGCCATGGGCGTCACCGAGATCGTACGCGGATGCGACCTGCTTGGTTCCACGCCGCGCCAGATCTATCTGCAACATCTGCTGGGACTGCCCACGCCGCACTACGCGCACATTCCGCTGCTCATGTCACCGGACGGCCGCCGCCTTTCCAAGCGCGATCGCGATCTGGACCTGGGCGAGCTCCGCACCCGCTTTGGCACACCCGAGGCACTGTTGGGATGGCTCGCCGGGCAAACAGGCATCGCGCCGGACACCACGCCGCGTACCGCCGAGCAGCTGGTCGAGCACTTTAGCTGGGACGTCATCCGCGCGCATCGGGAGAACATCACTGTAACGGTCGAGTAGCCAGCCACCCCGCCTCTACGCAACATCCCAGGGCTGGAGTTCGTCGCCCAAGCGAACGATGCAGTCGTAGAGCACGGTGTGACGCTCGGCCGGGTTGGTATCCCGATGAAAATGCCCGTAGTACCAGCGCTTGTAGTCCAAGCGGTCTTCCAGCTCATCGAAAAATGCCGTAAGCCGATCAACGGAGGGGCAATTCCAGCCGGACGCTGGATAAAGCGTGGACGAAAGCATGCGCGTAGAGCAGGTGTGAGTGATCACGTAGTCGACCGTCCAGCCCACGCTGTCGAGCTTTGCCCGCGCCTCCTCAAAGTTGCGCTCGTCCGGCAGCTCCTGCGGCCACCAGCTGGAATACGGAATGCGGTATTCCTTGTCCACGCTCGTGGCGCCGCCCATGGTAAAGACCGTTGAGCCGTCGAGCTCAAAAACCTCGCCGCGCGTCAGGCGCCGTATGGGCGAGGTATCCGACAGGCGCTGCGTCAGCCCACCGTGCCACAACTCCATGGGGCGTTCCGCCCAGTGATCGAAACGCTCGTGGTTGCCGTCGACAAACAGCACGGTGTAGGGGCGCGACTCCAGCCAAGCAATATCGGCACATTCCTCGGTAGAAAAGTCCCAGGGAAAGCCAAAGTCGCCCGCGATGATGAGATAGTCGTCGCTCGCCAGGCTATCCCCAAGCTCCCAATCGCGGAGCTTTTGCATGTCAGCGCCGCCATGAATATCGCCTGTTACATAGACCGTCATCGGATTACCACTTCCCTGTAAGTCGCTAGCCCACATTCTGCACGATCACTAAGTCAACCGTTCCAGCCCTTCCATCCTTTGGGACCTACCCCTCGCTCTTCCATCCAAACGGGTCAAACACCCAAAAGATCAGATCGAGCACGCCGCCGGTCATCGTGGCGCCGGCAAGAGCCATGCAAACATGCAGAAAGCTGGCACTTCGGAGCACGTCGAACGGCCCCAGAACAGCCAACAGCGCGACCGCTGCGCCGGCTACGCACAGCGCGAGGCACGGCCCCGCGTCCTTAACGCACTTCTTTGCGAGATGCTTTGCGTTGTCACTCATCGGTATCGAACTCCTTAGAGGGTCGTTGTTCAGACGCATGCCGCCGCGGCAGAGCGGGGCGGCAGGGTAAGTGTCACATGCTGTGCGGACATCAATGGAGAAACCGCCTGCTCGACCAACCTTTGACGCCGTTTTGCACCGGCACCACATCCCCCGCTATCGAGGTCTAATACTTTTCCCACCGCCACCCAAAAACTCATCCAACGTTAATCTTGGCTCAAGAATCGCTTAATCTATAACCTGCACTATAGAGTTCGACCAAGGGCGGGGCGGCGCCGCGCAACGCAGACCGCCGAACGCAACGCTCGCGCCCGGGCAAATCGTCCGGCGTCGCGCCCATCGAACGAAAGGACAGGTCATGGACGACCTCGAAAAAGTTGAAACCATCCGCACCAAGTGCAACGTGAGCTACACCGATGCCAAGGCCGCGCTCGACGCCGCCGACGGCAACGTTTTGGACGCCATCATTTGGCTCGAGTCGCAGGGCAAGACGCAGACCACGTCGGCGCACGCCGCCACCGAGTCCGCGCCAGTCGATGAGCCCTCAGCCGAGATGGTCGCCGCGCAGGCCGCCTACGAGAAGTCGAGCGAAAAGACCGACTTCTCCAAGAAGATGGACAGCGTATGGGAGTACCTCAAAAAGCTCTTCCGCCTGAGCCTGGACACCAAGTTTATCGCCACGCGCCGCGATGCGATCATCCTCAACATCCCCATCCTGATCCCCATCATCGCCCTGTTTGCCTGGGGCGCTACGATTTGGCTGATGCTGATTGGCCTGTTCTTTGGCATGCGCTACCGCATCGACAGCGACGGCGACGTGCCCGGCAGCATCAACAACCTTATGAATCACGCCGCTGATGCCGCGGACGACATCAAGCAAAATCTGAACGACGACAAGTAATCGCAGACGGGGGCACGCATGGCACGGATCCTGATCGTAGAGGACGAGGAGAAAATCGCCCGCTTTGTGACGCTCGAGCTGGAGCACGAGGGCTACCAGGTGGAGCACGCCGCCGACGGCCGCACCGCCGTGGACCTGGCGCTGGAGCGCGACTACGATCTGATTCTGCTCGACGTGTTGTTGCCGCAGCTCAACGGCATGGAGGTCCTGCGGCGCGTACGCAAGCACAAGGATGTGCCGGTGATTATGGTCACCGCGCGAGATGCCGTGATGGACAAGGTGGCCGGGCTCGATGCCGGCGCCGACGATTACCTGACCAAGCCGTTTGCGATTGAGGAGTTGTTCGCACGGATCCGCGTTGCGCTGAAGCGCTCGGAGGCCGTGCGGGCGGCTTCGGGCGTTGGCGGCGTTGGGGCCGGGGAGGGCGCTACGGGTGCCGCTGCGATACCCCCGGCTGGAGACTCGGCCAAGACCTCAGCCGCGCCCTCCCCCGCCACACTCACCGTGGGCTCGGTTGCGCTCGACCCTGACCGCCGCGAAGTCACGGTCGATGGCTCGCCCATCGCACTCACGGCTCGCGAGTTCGACGTCCTCGCCCTGCTTATGGCGCATGCCGAGACCGTGCTCACGCGCGAGCGCATCGCGCACGAAGCGCTGGGCTACGAATACGTGGGCGACACCAACAACGTCGACGTGCACATTGCGCACCTGCGCGCCAAGATCGAGGACGCCGGCAGCGCCCGCATCATCCAGACCGTGCGCGGGGTGGGCTATGTCTGCCGCGCGTAACGCCGAAGCCAAGCGCGTCACCTCCATCGCCCGCGCCATCAACTGGAGCTACATGTGGCGCCGCCTGATGAGCTACGTCTGGCTCGATCTGTTGCTGCTGGTGATTGCGGCGGCGATCCTCGTCTATGGATACAACCAGACGCTGCCCGACGGCGCGTTTACCGCAGGATGGATCCCCAACGCCACCGTTCGCGGCATGTCGCTGACGCCCGCACGCGGCTGGGACCTGACAACGCTCACCTATACCGTTGAGCTTGCGCGTACCAGCAAGACCTTCCCCCTTGCACAGGATCTCGTCACGCTATGGCCTCTCTACCTTGTCGTTGTGGGATGGCAGGTCATCAGCGTGCTCAACATGCTCGGCGGTGCCCGCCGCGTACGCCGTACTATGGCGCCGCTCAACGACCTGGCCTTGCGCGTGGACGAGCTCGGCCGCATGCAGCTCTCCGGCGGCAAGATGGAAACACTGGAGCAGGCCATCGAGCGCGCAAGCGTCGACTCGCCGAGCGTCACCACCGGCGACGCCGACCTGGCGAGCATCGAGGTCGCGCTCAACCGCCTGCTGCGCCAGATGCAAGAGGCCAAGTTGCAGCAGATGCGCTTTGTCAACGATGCAAGTCACGAGCTGCGCACGCCCATCGCGGTGATTCAGGGCTACGTAAACATGCTCGACCGCTGGGGCAAAGACGACCCAGACGTGCTGGCAGAATCCATCGCGTCCCTCAAGGCCGAAAGCGAGCACATGCAAGAGCTCGTGGAGCAGCTGCTGTTTTTGGCGCGCGGCGATGCCGGGCGCACGGTCCTGCGGCGTGCGCATACCAACCTGGCCGCACTGGTCGGCGAGGTATGCGAGGAATCGCAGATGATCGATACCGAGCACACGTATCGGCTGGTGTACGACACCACGCTTGCCAGCGACCCGCGCTGCGACGCGCCCGTCGACGTGGCGCTCGTGAAGCAGGCTCTGCGCGTGATCGTGCAAAACGCCGCCAAGTATTCGGACGCGGGAACGACCGTCACATTTGGCATAACGCCCGATGCGGGCATGGGCACGATCGACATAAGTGTTGAGGACGAGGGCATCGGCATGAACCAGGAATCCGCAGCTCACGCGTTCGAGCGGTTCTACCGTGCCGACAACGCGCGCGATGCCGGCGCGCAGGGCTCGGGTCTGGGGCTCGCCATCGCCAAGTGGATCGTCGACAGCCACGGCGGCGTCATCGGTGTGACCTCGGTCGAAGGGGTCGGCAGCCGCTTTACGATTCGCCTGCCACGGTAGGAAGCCCCCTCGTGAATCGAAGGTGAATGCTTTTCCGCGAAGTGAACGACCTATTTTGGACCCCCGAAGCATCCGCACTTTTTGGCGCCAAACCCGCAGGAAATACCTGACAAAACCGCAGGAAAGAGCGACGTAAAAGTGTCGATGCTCCAGGGGTTCGATTTCACTCGTTCACTTCGCGGAAAACCATTCACCTTCGTTTTACGGCAGCCCGTCAGTCACCCTCTCGGCATTAAAAATGGGGCAAGGCCACGCGCCTTACCCCATTTTTCGTTAGCCATAGCAGCTTGTGCGCTACTCGCGGCACAGGTGCACGGCGAAGCCGGCGAACTCGCGCTTAAAGTACACGAGCTTGGTGCCGCCGTCGGGCAGCAGCACGCGCGACTCCTCGTTGACCTCGAGCCCGCGCTCGGCAAACCACTTCTCGGCCGCATCAATGTCGTTGACGGCAAAGCCAATGTGGCCCTTGGCGCCACGACCGTTCTGCTTCATGATCTCGACCAGCGAATCGTTAAAGTACGAAACGGGGGTCTCGATGACGGGCAGGCCCATCATCGTCGAGAACAGCTCCGCGATCTCCAGGGCGTCTGCCGGGTCGGTGGCGTTAATGCCCACATGGGCAACGCGCATGCCAAAGAGCTCGACCGGATTGGCGTTCTGCTCACTCATACAGGCAGAGCCTACTGAGCCATGACGTCGAGAACGGCCTTCTCGGCAGCGACGCGGTTCATGCCGGTCATGAAGGGCACGCCGCTCACGTACGGGCAGGTGAGGCCCTCGGGGGCAACGGTGGTGGCGATCAGCAGGTCAGCACCCTCGTCGCAGTAGTCCTTGGCCTCGGAGATGGCGCACTGCACGATCTCATACTTGCCGGCATAACCGTTGGCGTCGAGCAGGGTGGCGACCTTCTGGGCAACGAGCGTGGAAGTAGCAGCGCCAGCACCGCAAGCCAAAACGATCTTCTTCATAGGTAATGTCTCCCTTCATGGTTTACTTTAGGTAAGTGTACCGCAGCGAGCGATGTCACTCGGCCTCGATGAGCTTTTATGCCAGTTTGCTTGCGCGCTGCGTATAATACATCCAGTACGTGTTGTCATACCGCTCGCTTTATGAGCGACTAAGGACCCTAATATGCCCGATTCCCGCACACTCTGGACCGCCGTCGTTATCATCTGCATCGCCGTGTCGGTGTTCTTTAGCGTCAAAAAACGCACCACGTTTAAGCGCCTGCAGCAGCTCATGGCCGCCAAGCAGTGGGACGAGTTCGATCGTTTGCTCGACGGCAAACTCACCAGCATGCTGTACCCGCGCTACAACCGCGACTACCTGCGCCTGAACTCCTATCTGCTGCGCGAGGACCACGAGCGCGCCAGCGAGATGTTCGATCTGCTGCTGGGACTCAACCTGCCCAAGATGCAGCGCGTCGACCTGGTCATTAAGGCCTTTAACTACTACGTTGGCCAGGAGGACCGCAAAAAGTCCAAGGAGTTGCTGCACGAGATCAAGGGCTTTGAGGGCGGTCAGGCCGAGGCAGTCGCGCACGAGTGCCAGCTGATGTACGACACGATGATCCTCAAGCGCCACAACGACATTCCCGAGCTGGAGCGCATGCTCGAGGATGTCGGCGACGACCCGGTCAAGCGCTGCCGCCTGGAGTACCTGCTGGCCCTGCAGTACCAAAACAAGGGCGACGAGGCAAAGTTCCAAGAGTTCCTCGAGAAGTCGGGCCAACACTCGATGGCCGTCAACGCGTAACGGACGGCTTGTGCTAGACTTCTAGTCTCACGGGGGCGTGGCGGAATTGGCATACGCAGGAGACTTAAAATCTCTCGCCGCAAGGATTGTGGGTTCGAGTCCCACCGCCCCTACCACGTATTGTTTACGAGCCCGTGTCCCCCAGGGATGCGGGCTCGTTTCTTTTAGATGCCGGTGGGACTCGAACCCGCGAGGGGGCGAGCGCCAAACGGACGCGCAGCGTCCGCAGCGAGCCGACGAGGGCGCCGGCAGGCGGCCGAAGCCGGTGCGGATTTGCGCAGCAAATACGCGGACGTCCCACCGCCCCTACCACGCATTGTTTACGAGCCCGTGTCCCCCAGGGATGCGGGCTCGTTTCTTTTGGATGCCGATGGGGCTCTATGTTGCGATGGGATAGTTTCTGTTTTGGCAGGCTACCAGCCCATTTAGGAACTATTTCACCGCAACTTATGAGGGGATGGTTAAAGGGCGCTGAGGCTGGGGGTCCAGGCGATGGTGGGGGTCGCGCCGTCGAGAACCTCGTTGATGGTGGCGGCCATGCCGGCAAGCAGGCTGTTCTCGCTTACGGTGAGTGTATCGTAGCCGCCGGCTCGCATGAGCTCGCGAATCACAACGGCACCAGCCAAAATCACGCCCGCGCGCTTGGGTTGCACGCCCGGTAACGCGGCGATGCCCGCAACATCCAGCGCGGACATGCTCTCGATAGCGGCCGAAACCTGCTCCAGCGAAAGCTCGCGCAGGTGCACAAAGCTTGAATCATACGGCTCCAGTTCGTGGACGAGTGCCACGAGCGTAGTGACGGTACCACCCACCGCCACCAGGCGCTCGGCGCGCTCAAAGTCGACAGGCAGGCTCTCAAAATAGCCCGCAAACTGCTCGTTTGCCCAGCCGGCAGCAGCCGCAAGCTCGTCCGTTGACGGCGGCAGCGCCGAGAAAAACCGCTCGGTCACGCGGCGGCAACCGATATCCAGCGAGCGCGTCCCCTCCAGCGCAAAGACGCCGCGCTCCGGCGCATAGACGCCCGTCGCGAGCTCTGTGGATCCGCCGCCCGAATCGGCAACGATGATGCGCTCGCCGGCAAAGTCGTGTGCCACGCCAAAAAACGTCAGGCGCGCCTCGACCTCGCCCGGAATCACTTGCGGCTCGAGCCCCAGCTCGCGCAGGCCGTCCAGCAGTAGCGCGGCATTGGACGCATCGCGCGCGGCGCTCGTGCATGTGGTGCAGATGCACGCGGCCCCAAAGGCACGTGCCTCATCCACAAACATGCGACACGCAGCGAGCACGCGCTCAACGGCCGCCTCGCAAAAGCGCCCCGTCGCGTCCACACCCTCGCCCAAGTCGGTAATCTCGGTATGCTTGGACGATTCCACGATCGCCCCGTCCTCGACCTGGGCCAACACCAGTCGCGACGACACCGTTCCCAGGTCAATCGCCGCCACCTTATATCGTTTGTCGCAATGCGTCATTGCAGGCTCCCCTCCGGACGCTATTTGCCGTTGGACACGACCGTCTGGCCCTCGACGCCGTTAAATCCAAACAGCATATCGAGCGTCTGGATGTACCACGGCGCGTCCTTGCCGACCTCTTCGATCTCTTTGGCGACTTCGCTGGCCTTCTTGGCGTTCGAGGACTTTTTGCTCGACGACGAGTCCGAATCGTCGTCCAGGCCCAGCACGTCAATCTTGGTCTCGCCGGGCATCACCAGGCCCAGGTCCTCGGTCGCCGCGTCCTTAATGCCCTCCTCTGAGAGCAGCTTGTCGACGCTTTTCTGCAGCTCGTCGTTGTACTGCTGGCGAATCTCGACCTGCTTGGCCAAGATATCGCTCGAGCGTTTGGCAACGTAGAGGTCGCGCACGGGAAAGTACAGGCTCACGAGCACCAGGGCGACGACAATACCGATAAACAGCCCTCGCTGAGGACCGTGGGTAAAGTCGTAAATTGCCTTGACCGCTGCGTTGTCGTTGGCGTAGTGCATAAAGTCCGAGCCGGAAAGACGGCTTGAGGGACGGCGCGGCTTGTCGGACGCCTGGGTCGAAGGGCGCGACGCATGCTTGGAACGCGATGGGCGCACCGGACTATCCGAGGAACTATTTGGCTGAGCATTGGGATGCGAAGTCGCCGGCGAGCTATACCTGGAGCGATCAGCACCAGCATAACCAGACCCGCCAAGCTGTGCGGTACGCGCACGACGAGGCGACGGCTCGCGCGAACCGGCGGAATAATACCTGTTGTCGTAAATCTGATCCATGTGCGCCTTGTGCGGTTGAGGTTTGTTTGCGCTAAGTCCTTTAGTTATAGCACGAGCGCCCGCACCGCCTTCGCCAGCCTTTGCTCGACATAAAAAAGGCGCTGAGCCGTATGGCCCAGCGCCCATAGTTCTTTGCGGCATCCAGCCAAGACGGGGAGGAACCGAGTCAGCCTCCCCCTCGCCAAATTCGCCCGTTTAGCGAATGTTGTAGAACGCGGCCTTACCGGCGTAGCGCGCGCTGCCCTCGAGCTCGTCCTCGATGCGGATGAGCTGGTTGTACTTGGCAATACGGTCGCTGCGGCACGGGGCGCCCGACTTGATCTGGCCGGCGTTAACACCCACGACCAGGTCGGCGATGGTGGAGTCCTCGGTCTCGCCGGAACGGTGACTCACGATGCAAGCGTAGCCGGCCTCCTTGGCGGTCTCGATGGCCTCGAGCGACTCGGTGAGCGTACCGATCTGGTTAACCTTGACCAGGATCGCGTTGGCGGCACCCAGCTCGATGCCCTTCTTGAGGCGCTCGGTGTTGGTGACGAACAGGTCGTCGCCTACGAGCTGCACCTTATTGCCAATGCGGCGGGTGAGCTCAACCCAGCCGTCCCAGTCCTCCTCTGCCATGCCGTCCTCGATGGAGATGATGGGATAGGTGTCGACGAGCTTCTCCCAGTAATCGACCATCTGAGCGCTCGTGTACTCAACGCCCTCGCCCTTGAGCTCGTACATGCCGGTCTCGGCGTTGTAGAACTCGGTCGATGCCGGATCCATGGCGTACATGAAGTCAACGCCGGGCTTAAAGCCAGCCTTCTCGACGGCCTTGGTAATGTACTCGAACGGCTCGGCATTGGTCTTGAGGTTGGGTGCGAAGCCGCCCTCGTCGCCCACGCCGCCGCCAAGGCCGGCCTCGTGCAACACGCCCTTGAGGGTGTGGTAGACCTCGGCGCACCAGCGCAGGCCCTCGGCAAAGCTCGGGGCGCCCACCGGCATAATCATGAACTCCTGGAAGTCAACGTTGTTGTCGGCATGCACGCCGCCGTTGAGGATGTTCATCATGGGCGTGGGCAGCAGGTGGGCGTTGACGCCACCCAGGTACTGATACAGCGACAGGCCTGCCGACTCGGCAGCGGCGCGGGCAACGGCCAGCGACACGCCCAGGATGGCGTTGGCACCGAGCTTGGTCTTGTTGGGCGTACCGTCCGCGGCAATCAGCGCGGCATCGACGGCGCGCTGGTCGAAGGCGTCGAGGCCCACGACGGCGTTAGCGCACTCGTTGTTGACTTGCTCGACGGCCTGCGAAACGCCCTTGCCCAGATAGCGGCCCTTGTCGCCGTCGCGCAGCTCGCAGGCTTCGAAAGCGCCGGTCGAAGCGCCCGAAGGCACCATCGCGCGACCGAAGCTGCCGTCCTCGAGCACGACCTCGACCTCGACGGTAGGGTTGCCGCGGCTGTCGAGTACCTCGCGACCGTAGACATCCAAAATATCGCTCATGTTGTCTCCCTCTCACTTGGAAACGTAGTTGATGCAAGCGACTGGCCGACTGTGCACCATCGGTGCACCTCCGTAAGTTAGCCATGTCGCACTTTTTGCATTATGCCCTAAGTTAGCCGAGGGATACATATGAATTAGAGAAATCACTTTTTGAGGCGCTTGTTTTTGCACCGAGCATTCATCTCTAGAGGTCGCCCCCCATTAAATTCTTCTATCGGCATACCGTCTTTACCTGGCTTACGAATGAAAGAGCCAATAATGTGCTTTTGCATCGTGCAAAGTTCTGGATATCGTGCAATTCTAAGGGTCTGAAGTTCTGGATATCGTGCATAATCAGGTTACAAAAGTTCTGGATATCGTGCACGAGGTAGCCATGCTTAAACGAAAAGCCTATGACAAACTACTAAAATGGAAGCATGAAAGCGCTGGTAAAACAGCACTTCTTATTGAAGGAGCCCGCCGCGTCGGCAAGAGCACGCTTGCCCGCACGTTTGGAGAAACCGAATACAAGTCCTGCCTTGTCATTGATTTCTTTCAAGCACCTGCCGAAGTTAAGCAATATTTTGAGGACTATCGCACTGACTTCGACTCGCTCTTCCTCTATCTCTCGGTTTTCTATAACGTCAAACTCTATGAACACGAGACGCTTATCGTCTTTGACGAGGTCCAGATGTACCCGCAAGCACGCGGACTCATCAAGTATCTCGTTGCAGACGGACGTTACGACTACATCGAAACTGGATCCCTGCTCAGCATCAAGCAGAACATTAAAGATATCGTCATCCCATCCGAGGAAGAGTCTCTGGAACTTGAGCCCCTCGACTTTGAGGAGTTTCTTTGGGGCATGGACGAAAAGGGGCTGGCCGATCTCATTCGCATGAGTTTTAACAAGATGAAGCCGCTCCCCGATGCCCTACATCGCAGAGCGCTCTCCCTTATGCGCGAATACATGCTCGTAGGCGGCATGCCTGAGCCGGTATCCATCTATGTTGAACAGCGCGCTTTTGCGCCCGTCGACGCTTCGAAGCGCCGAATCGTCCAGCTCTATCGCAACGATATCTCTCGTTTTGCAACCGGTTACGAATTCAAAGTCGTCTCCGTACTCGATGGCATCCCAGGTCAGCTCTCTAAGCACGAAAAACGATTCAAGCTTTCCTCACTTGATAAAAACGCACGCATGCGCACCTACGAAGAAGCCTTCTTTTGGCTGGCAGACGCGCGAATTGCCAATATCTGCTATGCCGCAAGCGAACCGAGTGTGGGTCTTTCACTCAGCATGGAGCAAACGGCCCTCAAGTGCTACATGGCAGACACCGGCCTGCTTGTAACGCTTGCCTTCTCTGACAACAACGATACCGATGAAGACGTTTACAGAGCCGTGCTTCGCGGCGACATCGGATTGAACGAAGGAATGCTTACCGAAAACTACGTTGCCCAATCTCTAAAGGCCAATGGACACAGGCTCTTCTTTTATTTCCAAAGCGGAAAGAAGGAGGGGGAGGAGCGCATGGAAATCGACTTCCTCGTTACCCGACCCTATGTCAATGCCGCCGGAAAGCCGCGCATCAGCCCCGTCGAAGTTAAGTCGCCACGCAGATACGGAACCATCTCCCTCGACCGATTCCGCGCGCGCTTTAACAAGAAGATTGGGATGGCTTACGTGTTGCACCCTAAACAACTCGAGTGGGATGCCGAAGCGCAGCTGGCACATCTTCCGTTGTATATGGCTTTTTGCTTGTAGAGACCTCTCTACGAATGGATGCCGTGAGAGACGCAGGCCTCACTCGCTTGCTTTTGCTTGGTCCCACAGGTCGTTGAGTTGAGCGGTTGAGCAGGCGGCGAGGTCATCGCCCGCCTCGTGCACGGCGGCCTCCATCGCAGCCCAACGGCGACGGAACTTTGCCGTGCTGGCGCGAAGGGCGCTCTCGGCGTCAATCCCCTCTTTGCGCGCAACGTTGACTAGGGCAAAGAGCAGGTCGCCAAACTCCATTTCGCGCTCGGGCGAGCCGGGCTCCTCGGCCTCAAACTCGGCACGCTCCTCGGCGACCTCATCCCACACATCCTGGACCGTCTCCCATTCAAAGCCCACGGCAGCCGCCTTGCGCGACACCTTCTGCGCCTGCATCAGCGCCGGCAGATGCGTGGGCACGCCGTCGAGCAGGCCCTCGGGCGCAGCCTCGCCTGCTGCCACGGCCTTGTCCTTGGCAGCCTTCTCGGCAAGCTTAACCTCGTCCCAGATCTTGAGCACCTCGTCGGAGTTATCGGCGTCCGCATCGCCAAACACGTGTGGGTGGCGGCGAATGAGCTTGGCGTCGATATCGCGCGCCACATCGGCCAGCGTAAACTCACCGGCGTCCGCCGCAATCTGCGCATGCAGCACCACCTGCATGAGCACGTCGCCCAGCTCCTCGCGCAGATGCGCGGCATCATCGGCCTCGATGCAATCGAGCGCCTCGTAGGCTTCCTCAATCATGTTCTTGCCGATGCTCTGATGCGTCTGTTCGCGGTCCCACGGGCAGCCGTCGGGCTGACGCAGGCGCCAAATGGTCTGCACCAGATGCTGCAGCTCGGCCGATGCATCTACCAGCGTGGACAGATCGCGCGAGCCCTCGGCATTTTGCTGAGCCATGTGCTGCGCCATGGTTAGTCCTCCTCCATGATCACGTGGCGGAACGCGCCGCCCTCGTAGATGCCGTAGCTGTGCGAGCCGTCCTTGGGAATGCTCACGCTGCCGGGGTTGAAGAGCCGCAGGCCCGGGTGCGCGGCGCTCTCCTCGTTGACCTTGATGTGCGTGTGGCCGTAGACGAGCGCGGAGCCCTCGGGCAGCGCGGGCGCGTGGTCGACGCTGTTGTGCATGCCGGCGCCAAAGACGTGGCCGTGCGTCAGGAACAGCTCGCGGCCGGTCTCGTCGAACAACGTGGCGTAGTCGGCCATGACCGGGAAGTCGAGCACCATCTGGTCGACCTCGGCGTCGCAGTTGCCGCGCACCGCGATGATGCGGTCAGCCAGGGCGTTGAGCAGCGGAATCACACGCTTGGGGGCATAGTCGCGCGGCAGATCGTTGCGCGGGCCGTGGTAGAGCAGATCGCCCAGCAGGACGATGCGGTCGGGCTGCTCGGACTCGATGGCGGCGACCAGACGCTCGGTCCAATATGCCGAACCGTGGATGTCGGAGGCGATGAGGTATTTCATGGGGAGATCCTTTCGGATGGGGTTGATATGGCTGGGCGCGGGATGTCGCCGGCCGCGTTATTCAAATCGCAGTGCCGCGCTCTGGGCCGTCTGCATCACGCGCTGGAGCGGCACGTCGTGCTCACGGGCAAGACGGGCGCAGTCCTCGTACTCGGGCGCCGCGCGCTCGCTGCCGTCGGGCAGGGTGGCCACCTTGACGGACACCTCGCCCCATGGCGTCGTTACGCGCTCAAAGCGGCGTGGCAGACAAACGCGCTCCATAACCTGGCGGCGGATGCCATTGGTCGTGGTTTCCAAAAAGATGATCGTCTGCAGGCGCTCGATATCCTCGTGGGTGCAGATTACCTGCAGCTGCCAGCCGGGACGGCCCTTCTTGCAATAGAGGGGCAGCCAGTGCACCTCGCGCGCACCGGCCTCGCGCAGGCGGTCGGCGGCGTAGGCGAGCACCTCGGGCGATGCGTCGTCGATATCGCATTCCAGCTTGACGATAGTCTCGGGCGCATCGGTCTCGCGGGACAGCGGAGATTTGCTATCGCATGGCATACGGTCCGGCTCCTTTCCGCACGGGCTCGTTTTGTTCACCCAAACGCTAACACATCGCGGGCGGCGTGGATGTGGCAGAGCGCGATGAGCGCGATTTTCCTTGTTCGCAAGAAACCGACACTCCACCGCCTCAGCCAAACATGTACATCAGCCTCCAAACATGTCATTTTTTGCAGCTTTTGGAGGCTGATGTACATGTTTTGACGCGGGGCCGATACCGTCGCGGCGACCCTCGCACGCAACCCACCTTTCCAGTCAATTTCGGTCCCCGGTGCGCTCGTCGCATCGGGGACCGCGCCGTTACAATGGAGCGGATTCGCTTGACGCAAAGGAGCTGCCATGTCTGCTTGCCCGCTGGTCGATTGCCATACTCATACCTCGTTCTCGGACGGGCATGCCTCGCTTGAGGACAACGTCCGCGCCGCCGCTACGGCCGGCTGCCGCGTCATGGTCTCAACCGACCATCTCACCCTGCCCGCCAGCATGGATGCCAATTGCGAGGTACAGGTTGTCGAGGGCGACCTGCCGGCGCATCGTCTGGCTTTTGAGGATGCTCGCAAACTTGCCGCGCAGATCGCGCCGGAGCTCGAGCTTATCTATGGCTTTGAATGCGATTGGTACGAGAGCTGCGAGCCTTTGGTTGAGCGCTGGTCCCAGGGCGCCGTCGTACGCCTGGGCAGCGTGCATTGGATTGGCAACCCAGGCGATATCATGGCCGGTGCCGCGGGTACGGCGGGAACGGAAAACGTCGCTCGCCCCGATACACCCGATTCCCTTTGCGGTTGGATCGACGACGACACCGACCTGCACGTTTGGGAAAACCTGGGCGTGCGCGGTGTGTGGGAGCGCTACGTCGACGACTGGTGTCGCGCCTGCGAAAGCTCGCTTAACTTTGATGTGATGGCTCATCCCGACCTGGTCATGCGTTTTTCGAAGGAAGGCTTTGCGCCCGATTTTGACCCCGCGCCATTCTGGAAGCAGATGGCCGAGTGCGCGCACGATACGGGCCGCCGCGTTGAGGTCTCGACCGCCGCACCGCGCAAGGGACTCGACGACTACTATCCCGCGACCGGCCTTTTGCGTTGCTTCGCCCATGCCGAAGTGCCGATCACCTTTGGCTCGGACGCGCACCGCGCCTGCGATATTTGCTGGAATATCCGCGAGGCCCAGGGCCACGCCTACGACTGCGGCTATCGAACCTTCGACATCCCCCACCTCACCGGCGAATGGGAGCCCACGCCCCTCGCCTAAGACTAGTCATTGAGGGCACTCTTCACAAATGACCCCTTGGGGACGGAGGAAAACAGGTCGTTTCGCTCACCACCGACGCCCGTGCAACACCGCCCGCCAAAAAGAACGCCCGTTTACTACGATGAACCGCAAACCTCCGACCATCGGCTTAATGCGGAAAATAAAACCGCAGGTAGAAGCGTTGACGATTTGTTCAAAACCGACGTGTGGTCAGCAGATCCAGTTTCATCGTAGTAATTGGGCATGTTATTTGGCAGCGCCGGCAAAGACTGCCCCAAACGACTAGTCGTTTAAGAACGTCCCCAATGACTACTGTCCCCCTTGCACCAAAAGCTTGACTAGTGGCGGCGAGCGTTGAGTTCGCCGGCCAGTTCGTCGAGGGTGATGCCGTAGCGCTCAAGCGTCACGAGCAGGTGGTAGACCAGATCGCCGGCTTCGTAGCGGATGTGGTCGTGGTCGTTGTCCTTGCAGGCCATGATGACCTCGCTCGCCTCCTCGGCAAGCTTCTTGAGCAGTTCGTCCTCGACGTCGGTCAGCAGACGAGCGGTGTAGCTCTCCTGTGGCGACGCATCGCGACGCCCGTGAATCACCTCGGCCAGTCCCGTCAGCGTCTCGCCGATATTTCCCGGCTGCACGTTAGCTGTTCTGACTCCCATGGTTATTTCCTCTCGTTACTGCAGCGTAAAGTAGGTACCGGTCTCATCGAACCGAGGCTTTGCGCCCTTTTTCTCAAAGAACTCGACGATGACGGCATGGGCCTCATCAAGCCTTTCCTTCTCGGCCTCGAGCCAAAGCGACTGCGCCCCGCAGGCATCAGTCAGGTGCACGCGGCATGGCACGCCCGCGCGGAGGAGCTCGGTGTTGCAGTCGGCGACCTCGAACGGCGTCACGACTTTCATCGCACTCCCCCTTCCACGCGCTTAAAGAAGCAGGTACGGTTGCCGGTATGGCAGGCCGGACCCGGCGAGTCAACCTTGACCAGCAGCGTATCGCTATCGCAGTCGGCCCAAAGCTCCTTGACCTCCTGCATATTGCCGCTCGTCGCGCCCTTGTTCCAGAGCTCCTGGCGACTGCGGCTCCAAAACCACGTGGTACCGGTCTTGAGCGTCAGCCCCACCGACTCCTCGTTCATCCAAGCAACCATAAGCACCTCGCCGGTGTCATACTGCTGAACCACACAAGGAATCAGCCCCTTGGCGTCGTATGTAAGCTTTGAAGGATCGGTTATCTCTTCCATTTCTCTTCCCAAATTCAAACTTCGCAGGTCGGTGAGGGTTGTCCAGGTGCCCGAGATTCCGAGCGACAAGCCCGACGACGCGTACTTAAGTACGCGAGGAGGGTTGGAGCCGGAAGGTCGGGTGCCTGGGCAAGCCGCAGCATTAGAAGTCCAGCCTCACAGGAATACCTTGAGAGGCCATATACTCTTTGACTTCGCGAATGCTGAACGTCCCAAAGTGAAAGACGCTCGCCGCCAGCACGGCATCGGCCTCGCCCTCGATCACACCCTCGGCAAAATGCTCGAGTGTGCCCACGCCGCCGCTCGCGATAACGGGAATCGGCACCGCGCGGGCCACGGCGCGAGTAAGCGCCAGATCGAAGCCGGCCTTGGTACCGTCGCGGTCCATGCTGGTCAGTAGGATTTCGCCGGCGCCACGACGAGCCGCCTCCTCGGCCCACGCCACTGCGTCGATACCCGTAGCGTTGCGGCCGCCCGCCGTAAAGACCTCCCACTTATCGGCGCCCGGCTCCCCGGGCAGCCCCACGCGCTTGGCATCGATCGCCACGACCACGGCTTGGCTGCCAAACGCCGCGGCGGCCTGGCTGATCAACGACGGATCGCGCACGGCGGCAGAGTTGAGCGACACCTTGTCAGCACCGGCGGCAACCATGGTGCGCATGCCCGCCAGGTCGCGAAAGCCGCCGCCCACGGTATAGGGAATGGCCAGCTCCTCGGCCGCATGCGCCGCCATCTCGATAGTCGTCGCACGGTTATCGCTCGTCGCGGTAATGTCCAAAAATACGACCTCGTCCGCACCCTCGCGGTCGTAGGCGCGGGCCAGCTCCACCGGATCGCCGGCATCGCGCAAGCTCACAAAGTTGACGCCCTTGACCACACGGCCGTCCTTGACGTCCAGGCAGGGAATTACGCGCTTGGTAAGCATGGGCTACTCCTCCCCTCGAGCGGCGGCCAGCGCCTGGGCCAGCGTAAAGTTGCCCTCGTAGAGCGCACGACCGGTAATGGCGCCTTCAATCGCGCCCTCGCCCACCGCGGCCAGCGCGCGGATGTCGTCGAGCGTCGAGATACCGCCCGACGCCACGACGGGAAAGCCCGCGACCTGCGCCACATGGCGATACGCCGCCACATCGATGCCCGTCTGCATGCCATCACGCGCGATGTCGGTATACACCAGATGTTTAAAGCCCAGCTCGGTAAGCTGCGCCACGGCATCGTCGAGTGCCACGCCCGCGCCGTCGCGCCAGCCGTTCACCTTAACCTGGCCGTCGCGCGCGGCAATGTCGGCGACCAACAGCTCGCCAAGGCCCTGGGCTGCCACCTCAGCAAAACCCGGCTCGGTCACGAGCACGGTGCCCAGCGCAATGCGGCGAGCACCATAGCCTGCCAGCTCATCGATGCGTGCGAGTGAGCGAACGCCGCCGCCCACGTCCACGGACAGACCGTCGACGCCGCAGATGGCCTTAATCGCCGCCGAGTTGGCAGCGCATGTGTCCTCGTCCTCGCCAAAGGCAGCGGACAGGTCGACGACATGCACCCAGCTTGCGCCCTGCTCGGCAAACGAGCGGGCGACGGCCACGGGGTCATCGGAATATACCTTGCAGCGGTTGCGGTCGCCGCGCTCCAGGCGCACAACCTTGCCGCCGATCAGATCGATTGCGGGAAACAGGATCATCGGCCAACCTCCTCGACGATGTTGACGAAGTTCTTAAGGATGCGCTGACCCAGCGCGGAGGATTTCTCGGGATGGAACTGGCAGCCCCACACATTGCCGTGGCGCACGATGCACGGGAAACTCCGTGTATAGTGCGTGCGCGCCAACACATCGGTGGCATCGACGTCGCCGGCCACCGCGTAGCTGTGGGTGAAGTACATATTGGCGCCCTCGGCAAAACCGGCGAGCAGCGGATCGGCCGCGCCGGCAGGCGTCATGTGCACCTGATCCCAGCCCACGTGCGGGACCTTCAGACGGCTCGACTCCAGGTGCGTGCACGAGCCACGC
Organism: Collinsella aerofaciens; assembly: GCF_005844325.1. Lineage (GTDB taxonomy): Bacteria > Actinomycetota > Coriobacteriia > Coriobacteriales > Coriobacteriaceae > Collinsella > Collinsella aerofaciens_G. Next base: position 77,198 of record NZ_SPFY01000005.1, read on the forward strand.
ATGATGCCCAGGCCATCGACCCAGGGACCGCCGGCCTGCTCGGAGGCATCGTCGTCCGCGTCCACGCCCTCGTCCGCAGGCACGCCCTCGTTGCCACGCTCAAAAAATAGCTGAAGACCCAGGCAGATGCCGAGCAGCGGAGTTCCGGCGGCAACGGCATCGAGCACGGCCACCTCCTCGCCGCTCTGGCGCATAAAGGCGATCGCGTCATAGAACGCGCCCACACCCGGGATGACCAGGCCGTCGGCGTTGCGGATCTGTTCCGGATCGTCCGATGTGCAGGCGGCGGCACCGGCGCGCGCAAGCCCGCGCACGACGCTCGACAAGTTGCCCTTGTGGTAGTCGACCACCACGATCTTCGGTTCGCCCACGCGACCCCTCCACTTCTCATCATCCAAAACCACCACAAAGGTGCCTGTCCCCTTCGTGGTGGTTTTACCCTTGTGACGGTTATAGCGAGCCCTTGGTGCTGGGGATGCCCTGCACGCGGGGATCGAGCTCGCAGGCGTGGCGCATCGTGCGGCCCACGGCCTTAAAGGCGGCCTCGATAATGTGATGCGAGTTGCCGCCCGCCAGCTCGCGCACGTGCAGCGTAAGTTTGGCATCGCGCGCAAAGGCATAGAAGAACTCGACAGCCAGCTCGGTATCGAAGCTGCCCACGCGCTCGGTCGGCACGGGCAGCTCGCAGTAGGCCTGGCCGCGACCCGAAATGTCCACGGCGGCCATCACGAGCGTCTCGTCCATGGCGATCGCCGCATCGGCAAAGCGCGTAATACCCGCTTTGTCGCCCAGCGCCCGGCAAAACGCCTCGCCCAGCACAATGCCCGTGTCCTCGACGGTATGGTGCGCATCGACTTCTACATCGCCTACCGCATGCACCGTCAAATCGAACAGGCCATGGCGGCCAAAGGCGTTGAGCATGTGGTCGAAAAACGGCACGCCGGTCGAGATATCGCACGTACCGGTTCCATCCAGGTCGAGTTTGACGACAATGTCGGTCTCCCCCGTCTTGCGGGTCACCTCGGCATAACGGCCCATCTAGATCTCCTCCTTCACCAGCACGGCAAACGCAGCCAGTACCTCATCGTTTTCCTGCGGCATGCCCACGGTAATGCGCAGACAGTCCGAAAGCCCCGGCGCATAGCTAAAGTCGCGCACCAAAATCGAATACTCGTCGCGTAGGCGCTCGCGCACGCGCGTGGCATGCGGCGTACGCACGAGCACAAAGTTCGCCGCGCTCGGCCATGCCTCCACGGGCAGGCCCTCGGTAGCCATCGCGCGCAGGGCGCACAGCTCGCGCTCGCGCTCGGATGCGACCTGTGCCACCACGGGCGTGTACGCATCGCGGGCACGCACGCAGGCAAGCGCCGCCGCCTGGCTCAGCACGTTGACCGAATAGATCTGGCGAATCGCCGCGAACACGTCGATGACCTCGGACGCCGCGATCACGTAGCCCAGACGCGTACCGGCAGCGCCAAACGCCTTGGACAACGTATGCAGAATCACCAGGTTGGGATGCTCGGCGATAAGCCCCTGCGCCGTGGTGGCCGCGCCAAACAAATCGTCGGCAAACTCAACGTAGGCCTCGTCGACCATTACCATGCCGGGGCACGCATCGCACAGGGCCGCGACAAAGTCGAGCGGCGTCACATCACCCGTGGGATTGTTGGGCGAGGTCACGATTGCCAGGTTGCACTCGGGCGCCGCCGCAAGCACGGCTGTCTGATCGAGCTCAAAGGTCGCAGGGTCGCGCCACACGTCGCGCACCTCGGTCTGGCAGAGCGACGCAAAGAACGCGTACTCGCTAAAGCACGGTGGGCAGTTGAGCAGGGTCCGTCCCGCGCCGCCAAACGCCAACAGGAAGTTATAGAGCAGCTCGTCACCGCCGTTACCCACGCAGACATTCTCGCGCGCCACACCATGCCAAGCGGCAAGCTCGTCGCGCAGATCGTTGGACATGGGATCGGGATAGCGGTTGAGCGGTGTAGCAGCCAGGGCGGCGTCGACCGCCTCGCGCACACCAGCCGGCACGGGATAGGTGTTCTCGTTGGCCGAAAGGTTGATGCGTGTGGGCGTAAAGTTGGGATCGTAGGGCTCAATGCCGGCCAAGTAGGGCTGGACGAGCTCCTTCATACGGGGCGTCAGCTCGGCCATATTAGGCCTCCTTGCCAGTTGTGCCAACGCCATCCGCGCCCGCAGCCGCCAGGTCAACGCCCTCGGCAACCGTCGCCACGGGGTCGCCCGGCCAGGCGACCTTGGTCAGGTCGGCCGCGGCGAGCGACTCGACGCTCACGGCATCCTCGCCCTGCTCTAGCACACGGCGACGCAGTGCGGCGGAAAGCGCGTGTGCCCACAGGCCCTCGGACTCGGCTAGACGCTGCGTGGCGGGAGCGTCCGAGAGCAGGCCCTCGGGTGTATAGCAGATAACACTCGAGCGCTTGACGAACTCCTCCACCGAAAGCGGGTTGGAGAACATGGCCGTGCCGCCGGTCGGCAGCGTGTGATTGGGGCCGGCAACATAATCGCCGAGCGGCTCGGAGCTCCAAGCACCCACAAAGATGGCGCCGGCGTTGCGAATGCCGCCGAGCAGGCCCATCGCGTCCTTGCAGTGCAGCTCAAGGTGCTCGGGCGCCACGGTGTTCACGGCCTCGACGGCGGCAGCCATGTCGGCGGCCACCACGATGGTGCCCTCATTGTCGAGCGAGGCGCGCGTAATCTCGGCGCGTGGCGACTGCGCGACCAGAATATCGATACCCGCCTCGACCTCACGCGCAAACTGCTCGTCGCAGGTCACCAGATAGCAGGCTGCCAGTGGATCGTGCTCGGCCTGGGCCATCAGGTCGGCCGCGACCACCATGGGCTTGGCCGTGGCGTCGGCCAGCACGCAGACCTCGGAAGGACCGGCGACCATGTCGATACCCACGTCACCCGAGACAATCTGTTTGGCAGCGGCGACAAAGGCGTTGCCCGGGCCGGTGATTTTGTCGACGCGCGGAATGGTCTCGGTACCGTACGCCAGTGCGGCCACGGCCTGGGCGCCGCCCACCATATAGATCTCGTCCACGCCGCCGAGCTTTGCCGCGGCGAGCGTGTAGGGGCTTATCAGGCCGTCCTTTTGCGGCGGGGTCACCATGACCACGCGTTTGACGCCGGCCACCTTGGCGGGAATGGCGTTCATAAGCACGGTGGAAGGGTACTGTGCACGACCGCCCGGCACGTAGATACCGGCCGCAGCAAGCGGGGTCACCTTAACGCCGAGCATCGTGCCGTCCGGGCGCGTGGTAAACCAGCTCTGCTCGACCTCGCGCTGGTGGAACTCGCGAATCTGGCGTGCAGCCTTTTCGAGCGCCGCGACAAAAGCGGGATCGAGGCCTTCGAGCGCGGCATCGATCTGCTCTTGCGGTAGACGGAAGCTCTGCAGTTCAACGCCGTCAAAGCGCTGGCAATAGTCGCGCACTGCGGCATCGCCGTTGGCACGCACGTTGGCCACAATATCGCGGGCGGCGTCGACGATGTTTTGCGGCAGCACGCCCTTACGGTTGAGCTGGTTGGTAACGAGGCGCTCGCCGGGAGCAAGCTTGATGGTCTTCATATCGGTATCCCCTATCGGTCGAGGTTATGTTCGAAAAACGAGAGGCCGGGCGGCGGCGCCAGTCGACCCGCAGCCCAGACGTTGGGGCGCCCGTGCGTGCTCGCGCTATTGTGCCGAGCCCGCAACGGGCTCAAAATGCCTGTCCTTCACGGCTGCCGCCAAGCGATCTGCCAGATTGCGTACGCGCGGATCCAGACGTGCGGCGCCTGGATTGACAAAGAAGCGGGCCGTGCAGTCCATGATGCGGCCGGTGATGACCAGGTCATTGTCACGCAGCGTGGCGCCCGTGGCGGTAATGTCCACGATGCGATCGGTCATGCCAACGATGGGGCCCAACTCAATATTGCCGTGCAGCGAGACGATGTCGGCGTTCACGCCGCGCTCGGCATACCAGGCACTCGCGATGCGCGGGTACTTGGTTGCCACGCGAAGCGACCCACGGCGGGCATAGTTGCGCTCGGCCTGGCCGGCGCGCCACGCGGGCTCCGCCTCGATAAACGTGCACAGACCGTAGCCCAGGTCGACCAGCTGCAGCAGGTTGAGGTCTGCCTCGATAAGCGAGTCCCAGCCGCAGATGCCGCAGTCGGCACCGCCGCAGCCCACAAAGGCGGGCGCGTCGCTGGGACGCACGATGACAAACTCGATATCGCCGACCGCACCCTCACCGGCCTGTGTGTCGCGGCCGCGCACGATGAGGTGACGACCGGGGTCACGCAGCTCAGAGACATCCAAGCCCGCGGCCTCGAGCACGTCGAGCGTGTCAGCCTTAAGCGAGCCCTTGGGCACGGCAATGCGCAGCGGACCCTCGGCACCGCGCCCCACGGCGTGATCGCCATCGGAAGCAGCGTCCTCGGCCGAGGTGTGCGCGGCCTCCAGACGCTCGAGCGAAAAGGCGAAGCCCGCCGCCGGCACCTCGATGCCGTCGCCAAATGCACCGGTAAAGATGGAGTCGTAGCGTCCGCCCGAACCGACCGGATCGGGCAGTCCGCCGGCATAGGCCTTAAAGACCAGGCCCGTGTAGTAATCAAACGAGTTCATGATGGAGAAGTCGAAGGACAGCACCTGGGCGTCCTCGGGAGCCAGGCCCTCGACCAGGGCACGCAGCTCGCGCGTGAGCGGCGCGACAACGCCCGCCGCCGTCAGCAGCGCGTCGACGCGGTCGAGCACCTCGGCACCACCGTGCAGGCGCGGCAGCTCGCTAATGGCGACCTTAACGGCCTCGGACTCGGTGCTTTTCGCCACGCGGGCATCGAGGCCCACGAAGTCGTTGGCGTGCACACAACGCAATGCCTCGGCAGCCAGTTCGCGATCCTCACAGGCCGCGAGCAGTTCCTTAAACGGACGCACGCTGCCCGCGATAATGCGCGCACCGGGAAGTGCCAGCTTGCGCACGGCCTCCGCCACCAGCGAGACGATCTCGACATCGCCCGCGGTATCGCCCACACCGATAAGCTCAAAACCCAACTGCGTAAACTGACGCGAGCCGCCGGCATTGCGCTGGCACTCGCGAACCACCGGCGCCTCGTAGCGAAGGCGCAGCGGCAGATCGGCCGCGCGCATGCGGGTCGAAACCAAGCGCACGATTGGCAGCGTGTTGTCGGGACGGACCACCAGCAGGCGGCCGTCATCATCAAAGAGCTTAAACGGGGTGTCCGCAATGCGGCCACCCTCCTCGAGAGAGCCCTTGTCCTCGAGCAGCGGCGTCTCGACCGGCAGGTAATGATGCTCCCTAAAGCAGCCCTTCACCGTCAGCGCAATCTCCTCGCGCGCCTGAGCCTCCTCGGGCAATATGTCCCGGAATCCCCACGGTGTGGCCGTCATCTGGTGAGCCTCCTCATGCTGTGTTTCATATAGAACAGAAGACCGGCATAGCTCCGCCGGTCTTCTGGGTACTTTAGCATACTAGAGTGCTTGCGGGGAAAATCCGTCGTAGCCGCTCACACCGTATTCATTTGGAAACATAGGGCAGATTGCCGCAACCCAACCCCACCTAGGCGCCAATCGCACGACGATACTCTGCCATTACCTGCGCATCGGCAGCTGCGGGGTCGGCAAAATAGCGCCAGTCATAGGTCTCGGCCGAAACAACTCCGCGATAGCCGCGCGCCACCAGCCTATCCAGGTCGGCGCGCATATCGCGGTCGCCGTCACCCCAGGCAAGATGCGTCGTGCCATCTGCCGCAACATCGACAAAATGCACGTGGGCGACATCATCGCCAAGCAGATCGAAATAATCGTCGATGGTATCCCCCGCCACCGCCATAGCGCCTATATCCAGACACGCCTTAAGTGCCGGATGATCAACTGCCTCGATCATGCGCTTCGTGTCGGCCGCCGAGTTCACGATCATCGACTCAACCGGCTGTAGGGCCTCGAGCACCAGTCGCACGCCGCGCTCTCCCGCATGCTCGGCAATCGCACGCAGCATCGAGGCACTTCGACCCCACGCGTCCTCGATTGGCTCGTTCAAAAATGCCCAGCCGCTCGAGACCATGACCTGCTCGGCTCCAAGTTCCGCCGCGATATCCACAACGTTCTTAAAGTACGCGAGCGTGCGGGCACGTGCCTCATTCCCGCGCGCCGCGATATTCCACGGCTTGGGGTTGTTCTGTTCGGGACAAAGCCCCACAATCCGAACCCCATACCGCTGCGACAGCTCCCGCACCTGCTCGAGCGAATCGTATCCATGGCAATCGACATACAGATGCATCGCCCCGGTCCAAAGCTCGCAACACGTGTAGCCCGAGGCCGCTGCCGAAGAAAAGAATTCCTCAAGGTCAAAATAACGATGGCTGATATTCATGACGGCAAGCTGCGGATACTCCATCTTGTCCACCTTTCGGCAAAAGGGCGCCGCAGCACAGTGTGCGCGACGCCCCCTCTTACATTGTTCTCATTATGACGGATACTCTACTGGACACCAAGCACTCCAAAGAACGCGCCAGCGATACTCACGAGCAGGATCACGAGCATGATAAGCAGCGGATTCATCTTCTTCTTGAGCATGAGATAGACGATTCCAAACAGCCCCATCGTGACAAAGCCCGGGAAGATTCCGTTGAGCAGCTCGGCCAGCGTCTGAGCACCATCGCCCGCACCGACCATGAGCGGAATGTCCACGGTGACCATCTCCATGGTCATAGCGCCGATCACCATGGCGCCCATGATAGAGGCCATCTTGACGATCGTGTCCATAATGCCCGATTCCTGGACCTTGCTGATCATGTCCGAGCCAAAGCGATATCCCACAAACGTCAGCAGGTAACGGATGATGTAGTGAGGGACGTTGAACACGAGCAGGAACAAAATCGGGCCAAGAATAGAGCCCTGCAGCGCCAGCGACGTGCCGACACCCGTTGCCAAAAATCGCAGCGTGCCCCAGTAGAAGGCATCGCCCACACCGGACAGCGGTCCCATCAAAGCAAGCTTGACATTTGAGATCGCGCTCGTGTCAAAGCTATCGTCAGTAGCGTTGACCTCTTCCATTGCAGCGGCGATGGACATGGGGAGCGTCGAGATGTACGGCGTGACGTTATAGAGCTCCATATGGCGCTTAAGGGCGGCCTTAAAGTCCGCATCCTGCGGATACAGCTTGCGAAGAATCGGCATAAGGGCCCACATAAAGCCGATATGGCCCATACGCTCGTAGTTCCAGGAATGCTCATAGGGAATCGAGCGCCAGAACAGCTTCTTAAGGTCTGCGCGGGAAATCAGCCCGTCGTAAGAAGACTCAAACTTAAAACTCATCGAACCCACTCCCAATCGCAGGATCCTCGGTTGCCACTGCGGGCTGCTCCGCTTTTTTCTTATCACCCAAAACCGTCATCGCGACGACGATGATCGCGGCAAAGATCGCCACGCCCGTCGTGCTAATGCCAAAGTAGGCGACGAGGAAGAAGCCAGCGAAGAAGAACGGCGCCACCGTTTTGTTCATAATCATCTGCGCCAGCATCGCAAAGCCGAGTGCGGGCAAGAAGGCGGCGGCGACATCCATGCCGGCCTGAACGAAATCGGGGATGATGTTGAGCAGGCTGGCAACAGCATCGGCGCCAAAGAAGAATGCCAGGGGAATAATCAGCAGGCCGCACCAGCTCTGCGCGTAACCGGCGATGAGCATGTTGCGCGTGATGGCCTTGGTGTCCCCGTCCTCGACGTTTTTGTCGATACGGTGCACCAGCAGTAGCATCACCGGCTGGCCCAGGGCCGTATCAAGCGCCAGGACGATCGTTGCGATGGGAATGCCCAGGGTCAGGGCCGCCGAAGCGTCCGCGCCGGCCTGCATGGCAAGCGACACACCCAGGATGGTTCCGGAAATCGTATCGGGCGGGTTATACGCACCGACCGAGATGGCGCCGACCATGGCAAGCTCCATCGTGGCGCCCATGATCGTGCCGGTCACCATGTCGCCCATGACAAGGCCAACCAGAGGTCCGAGCACAATCGGGCGCTGGAGGTAGCTCGTACCGGTCAGCCACTCGGAATAGCCCAAAAGGGCAATAAGGAAAATCAGGATTGTCTTGATAACCATGACAGCCCCTAACCGATGACCTTCGCGGCGTCAGTCTTCGCATCTGCCGGAATCATCTGAATGAACAGTTCATAGCCCTCGCCGAGCAGCTCTTTGACGTATGCCTCGTTTTCGGGCGTAAGGAACACACTCGTCGAGACCTGGCGGGCATTCTCGCTAAAGGCAACGTTGCCGAGGTTGATCTTCTTGACTCCCATCGCCTTGGCGACGGCACCGGCCTGCTGGATCGTCTCGCAAACCACGAAGAGCTTGTACTTATCGGTCACTCCGCTCTGGAGCGCCTTGACGGCGTCCTCGGTGTTTTTGACGACGACCTTGCAGCCCTCAGGCTTTGCAAGGGACAGGGCCTGTAGACGAAGCTTGTCATTGAGGACCGTGTCGCTCACCAACAGGATGCAATCGGCACCCAGAGCCGAGGTCCAGCTAACGGCAACCTGGCCGTGAAGCAGTCGATAATCTACACGAATCATCTGAATCATGATGTGCTCCCTAGTGGTTAAAACTCATCGAGCTCGGCCTGCCCCAGCAGGTCGTTGACGTACTTGACCTTGGTGTCGTCCGCCTCGACGATCTGGCGAATGGCCTCATCGATCGGGGTGGATTCGGGCACGAACAGCAGCTGAATAAGGAGCGGCAGGTTCATATTGGTCACCAGATGCGTGTTGGGACGCGTCTGGACGATCTTGGTGAACTCGTTGTTGACACTGCCACCAAAGAGGTCGGTGCAAACGACGACCTCATCGTCCGCGGCAAAGCCGTCCAGAATCGCTGCGGCCTCCTTGGTCAGGTCCTCGTTTCCGTCGACATACATAGAGAGCGCATGGACGTTTTCGCGCTCGCCGGAAAGCAGGCCGATGCTCTCGACGATTCCAGACGCAAAATGAGCATGGGACGCCACGATAAACTGCCTCATTCGATTCCCCTTCCTAGCGAATTTCGGCATAAAAATGCCCGGACGCATGCGCCCGGGCAGGGTGCTTCTTAAATGAGTGGTCAACTATTAGTAGTCGAACTGGTGATAGTAACGACGGTAGTTGAGGTTGTGCTTGGTGACCGTCTCGTAGTAAGCGGCAAGGCGATCGGTGATCAGCGAGGAGAGGATCCACGGAGACACGATGACGCGGAACTCGTCGTCAAGGCCGGGGATCGCGAACTCGGCGGTGTCGATGATGTTGATGTCGGTGTCGCCGGTCACGCCGCGGTTGAGGAAGGCGCGGACGCGCTCGTCGAGCTTGCGGTTCTCGTCCTCGCCCATGAACAGGAACACGGGGACGCCGGGCTCCACGAGCTCGAGGGTGCCGTGAAAGAAGTCGGCCGAGGTGATGTAGCGGGTGCGCTTCCACTGCATCTCCTCCAGGATGCACATCGAGAACAGGATCGTCTCGCCCCACAGGGCGCCCGAGCCGATGAACATGGTGTAGGGGGCCAGGGCGTACTTCTTGGCGAGCTCCTCGGCGCGCGGCTCGAAGCTCTTGCGGATGTCGACCAGGTGGGTCCAAACGTCCTTGGTCTGCTCGATGAACTTATCGAACTGCGGGAAGCAGCCGCGGCGGTTGAGCAGGCGCAGGCCGAAGCAGTCGGCGAGGTAGTAGCCCATCTCGCAGCCACCGTTACCATGATCGGAAGCCATCTTGACGCAATTCTCGGCGCCGACAGCCTGGCCGATGAGACCCTCGGGCTTGGTCATGGCGTAGACACGAATGCCCTTTTCCTTCATCTTCTTGACGGCCTCGAGGACCTCGGGGGTGGTGCCGGACTCGGAGGCGGTGAGCACGACGGACTTCTCGGTCATGCGCTTGTGGCCCATGACGTTCCACTCGGCGGCGTGGATCAGGTAGACCTCGAGGTCGCGGTCGCCGAACTTGTTCATGAGGTACTCGAGCTGCATGAGCTCGTCCCAGGTGCCGCCGACGCCCATCAGGAACACGGCGTCGTAGCCCTCGTCGGCGACCTTGTCGGCGAGCGCGGTCATCTTCTTGCCGGCCTCGTAGACGTTCTTGCCGTCCTCGACGTAGCCCTCCTGGCTAAAGTGCATGATCTCGATCTTCTCGGTTTCCTTCATGGCTTTTCCTTTCTGTCCTGCACGCGAATCTATACATCGCGTTTCTTTTCGATACCAATTATAGACATACACCCAACGTGTTTTTAATACCACTTTTCAATCTGTTCCAATCCTCGGTGAACGGTCGAAATTCTCTGGTGAGTGGTATTAAATTAGAATTTGATGTATAGCTAACGCCCCCGGCGTCTCCCTTGTGTGACAAAGAACAGCGTTCCTACCAGCGCAATAATGGTCGATGCTCCAAACAGTACCGTCTGGACGCCCAAAGCCTCCGCCAAAAATGGAGCCGCCAGCAGCGGCAGCACCCCGGCGCTCATCAGGCCAAAACGCACAAAGCCGGTAATGCGCCCCAGGTATTTGATGTCGGCACGCTCCTGAATCAAGATCATCTGCAGCGGCTCCAGGAACCCCCAGGCCAGACCGTTAATCGCCTGACCGATAATCGCGACCCCCAGCATATCGGTGCCCACGTACACCATGGACCCAATGCCCACGGCCATGAGCGCGCCGAGCAGCAATCGCAGGTTGACATGGCGAGCAGAAAGCTTGGTCAGGATGAACGCACCCACCGAGGAAGTGAGGCCCACGACCGAGGACAGCCAGCCCAGCCAGACGATATCCACGTTGAGCACATCGCGGTAGAACAACGACTCCAGCGAATCGAACGCGCCGAACGCAAAGAAACCCAAAGAGCCCGATATAAAGATGAGGCGCAAGTCGTGGTCGCGAAACGTAAGTCGCGCACCCTCGGCCATGCCGCCCAAAATACCGCCCTTCGGCTTCTCCCCTTTTGCGGGAGCAACACACTCGTGACAGCCCAAGGAGAGCACGGCCGCCACACCCATCATGCCCGCCATGAGCAGATAGACCGATTGCGTGGCAAAACAGCTCACGATGGCACCGCCGAGCAGCGGGCCAGCGGTATAGGCGATATTGCTGTAGAACACCATGAGGCCGTTCACGCGGGTACGGCCCTCGGTGGTCGACTCCAGGTATCCCGGAAACGCATGCGTGCAGGTGTTGATAAAGCCGCCCGCAAGTCCCAAGACGCACGCGGCAAACACAAGCCCAGGGACAGACAACGGCGCCAACCCCACGCCAAGCGATAGCACTGCCGTAATCACGCACGTCACAAACGACGTCCGGCGCGGTCCAAAGCGATCGATGACCGAACCCGACACCATATTGCCCGCCGACGTCATAAGATTGCGCACGAGCGTAATGGCGGCAACCAAAAAGGCCGTGCCGGCCAGATCATACGTGGCCGCACCGATAAGCCCCAAAAAGTAGACCGCGTTGTTGGCGCACCACTGCAGGGACTCAATAAGAATCAGCCTGACCTCTGCCGGCGTCAGGCGCATTGCTTCGCGATCCTTCGCGAACATACGAACTCCTTCTATACAAAAAGGGGATGGAGGGCATAGGCCTGCTCCATCCCCTTTCCAGGTTGCAACGAAAATCTATGCAGCCGGACCCTTACGCCAGCACGCCGAAGAACGCGCCGATGATGCCCACGACCATGGTGGCCACGATCAGCACCATGGGGTTGATCTTCTTGGACAGCAGCCAGTAGTACAGCCAGAAGGCGATCATGCCGAGCATGCCGGGCATGATGCCGTCCAGGATGTCCTGGAGGGTCTGGGCGTCCTCGCCCGAGCCGATGGCCACCGGGATGCTGGCCCAGAACATGTCCTTGCACATGGCGCCCACGACCATGACGCCCACGATGCCCACGCAGGTCATGATCTTCTGCATGAGGCCGGTCCTCTGGGCCTCGTCCAGGAAGCCCACGCCCAGCTCGTAGCCCTTGACGGCGCCCCAGACGCGCAGCGCGAAGCCGGGGACGTTGTAGATGAGCAGGAAGGCGATGGGGCCGAAGGGGTTGCCGGCCTGGCACAGGCTGATGCCCACCGCGGCGGCGACCACGCGCAGAGTCAACAGGAAGATGGAGACGCCGATACCGGACAGCGGGCCCATGAGGGCGGCCTTGACGTCGTTGACGCTCTCGGGCTCGATCTCGCCGCGGGCGACCTTCTCCTCCATGGCCATCGCGATGCCGCCGACGAACGGGGCGAACTGGACGGTGATGTTGAAGAACGCGCAGTGGCGGTGCAGGGCCTCGGCGTAGTCGTCGGAGCGGCCGGCGTAGATCTTCTTGAGCATGTTGGCGACCATCAGGCAGAAGGCGATGTTCATCTGCTTGTAGTAGGTCCAGGAGAACTCCATGCCCAGGGCGCCGACGTTGACGGCGCTCTTGACGAGGTCGGAGCGCGTGATCTTGTTCTCGGGACTAGAAGTCATCGTCCTCATCCCCTTCCGCGGAGAGCTGGGGCTGGGCTCCGCCCAGGCCGAGCAGGTCGAACTTGTCGATGCCGATGATGATGGCGATCAGGGCGACGCCCAGGACGGGCACGTTGGCGTAGGAGCACAGCAGGAAGCCCAGGAAGTAGAAGGGCACGAGCTGCTTGGTGAGCACCAGGCGGCCGAGCATGGCGAAGCCCATGGCAGGCAGGATGTTGGCGGCCACGCCGCAACCATCGATCACAAAAGACGGGATAAAGTCGAGTACGCCCTGGATGGCGTCGGAGCCCAGGTAGAATGCGCCGCCGCACAGCAGGAAGTACTCAAGGCAGCCAAAGAGGCCCATGCTCCAATGTGCCGCGTAGATACCCTTGAGGTTGCCCTTGGCAGCGCACTTGTCAGCAATGTCAACAATGATCGAGAATCCAGCATCCGTAATGTTGCCGATCGTCAGCGAAAGGACGGCGATAGGCATGGCGAGCGCGATGGCCGTCTCGGTACCCTGACCGAGCTGAATGGCAAACGCGCAGGCGAGCACGCCGCCGACGGTTTCGTTAGGCGGTACGTAGGCGCCGATGGAGATCGAGCCCATGAACAGCAACTCCAGGCTGGCGCCGACGGCAAGGCCGGTCTGCAGGTCCCCCAGCACCAGGCCCACGAGCGGGCACAGGACGATGGGGCGGAACGCGTAGAGGGTGCCGAGCTGGTAGTCGAGGCATCCAAACGCTCCGACTAAGCCGACGAGGATTGCTTGGACAAGCATAATTCCTCCCAATAAGGAATCTCGAACCGTCGTCACTCCCGTCGCGCGCGTTGTTGATATCAATTCCGGGAGTTCGATTCCACGGCTCGAAGCGTACCTGGTGTGCTGCTAACACCCATGCCAGGCACAAATGATTTGATACCAATTATAGATATGCAGGTTCTTACTATTTAATACCACTCGCTCAGCGGGGTGTTTTTTACCGTAAACGGCAGACGCATCCCATCAGGCACGTTCCTTGTTTCGATGGCGGACAAGCGCCACCAAAAAGCCATCGCCAAAGGCATCGCATGCCAAGTTGCCTACAATCACCAAAACGATAATCGCCGCGCCCAAAAGCTCGTTCCAGCGAAAGACCTCGCCAAAGAGGAGCGCCGACCAGCAGGGAGCGAGCACGACCTCACTCATGCAAACCAAGTTGGCCGCAAACGCGTTGGTGCGCGCAATCCCCTTGGCATACAGCACGCTCGCAAGGCCACTGCAAAAAAGGCCATGCACCAGCATGAGCCCCCACTCAAATGGTCTCACGGAGTCTAGGGCGCCGGCAAAATAGACAATCGGCAGCATCGAGATACCGCAGGAGATGAGCGAGGACACCATGGGCGACGCATCGGGGCGAGAGTTCAAAAAGAAACACAGCCCAAAGGTGGCGCCCGAAATGACGGCAAGCAGGTTGCCGAGCATGCCCTCGGCACTCAAATCGCCTAAAAAGAAAAGTCCCATACCCGTAAAAGCAACCACCACGGAGGCAATCTTCGCAGGCGAGGGCAACGTGCGAGTTGCGAGCGATTGATACACGATAACGAAAATCATCGAAGTGTACTGCAGAACGATCGCGTTGCCGACCGTCGTGAGCTGGTTTGCAAAGTTAAACGTGGTGCCCGTTACGAAGTTACAGACGGCCACAAGGACAATAAGACGACTGACGCGGAGGACGGGCCTGCCGACGAGCAGGATAAAGAGCGCCATAAATATTGCCGTGACGGCACCGATCAAAAGAGCTGACTGCGAATTGGCACGAACGAGGATGCCGATAAAACTCCACAAGAGCGCCGTGCCAAATAGATACATCGCCCCGCTCACGCTATTATCGGGTGGATTGTCAGATCGAATCACGAAGCACCTCCAGCTAGCTTTCGGTAATAAAAAACGGCGACCGCAATGGGTCGCCGTTTCCCTTGGGGGCAGAATAGAACGAAGGAGTCTACGCCAGCACGCCGAAGAACGCGCCGATGATGCCCACGACCATGGTGGCCACGATCAGCACCATGGGGTTGATCTTCTTGGACAGCAGCCAGTAGTACAGCCAGAAGGCGATCATGCCGAGCATGCCGGGCATGATGCCGTCCAGGATGTCCTGGAGGGTCTGGGCGTCCTCGCCCGAGCCGATGGCCACCGGGATGCTGGCCCAGAACATGTCCTTGCACATGGCGCCCACGACCATGACGCCCACGATGCCCACGCAGGTCATGATCTTCTGCATGAGGCCGGTCCTCTGGGCCTCGTCCAGGAAGCCCACGCCCAGCTCGTAGCCCTTGACGGCGCCCCAGACGCGCAGCGCGAAGCCGGGGACGTTGTAGATGAGCAGGAAGGCGATGGGGCCGAAGGGGTTGCCGGCCTGGCACAGGCTGATGCCCACCGCGGCGGCGACCACGCGCAGCGTCGACAGGAAGATGGAGTCGCCGATGCCGGACAGCGGGCCCATGAGGGCGGCCTTGACGTCGTTGACGCTCTCGGGCTCGATCTCGCCGCGGGCGACCTTCTCCTCCATGGCCATCGCGATGCCGCCGACGAACGGGGCGAACTGGACGGTGATGTTGAAGAACGCGCAGTGGCGGTGCAGGGCCTCGGCGTAGTCGTCGGAGCGGCCGGCGTAGATCTTCTTGAGCATGTTGGCGACCATCAGGCAGAAGGCGATGTTCATCTGCTTGTAGTAGGTCCAGGAGAACTCCATGCCCAGGGCGCCGACGTTGACGGCGCTCTTGACGAGGTCGGAGCGCGTGATCTTGTTCTCGGGACTAGAAGTCATCGTCCTCATCCCCTTCCGCGGAGAGCTGGGGCTGGGCTCCGCCCAGGCCGAGCAGGTCGAACTTGTCGATGCCGATGATGATGGCGATCAGGGCGACGCCCAGGACGGGCACGTTGGCGTAGGAGCACAGCAGGAAGCCCAGGAAGTAGAAGGGCACGAGCTGCTTGGTGAGCACCAGGCGGCCGAGCATGGCGAAGCCCATGGCAGGCAGGATGTTGGC
>NZ_SPFY01000005.1:92792-102145 GCF_005844325.1 Collinsella aerofaciens
TGGTGAGCACCAGGCGGCCGAGCATGGCGAAGCCCATGGCAGGCAGGATGTTGGCTGCAACGCCAAAGCCAGCAAGGACAAAGGGCGGGATGAAGTCGAGCATGCCCTGGATGGCGTCAGCACCCAGATAGAACGACAGCGAGCACAGCAGGAACGCCATGATGATACCGGTCAAACCGATCAGGAAGTGCATCGCATAGACACCCTTAAGGTTGCCCTGGGCAGAGAAAACATCAGCGCGGTCGACCAGGATCGGCAGGGCGGCGTTAAGGATGTTCTTGATGGCAAGGCACAGCGTGGCGATGGGCATGGCAAGCGCGATGGCTGCCTCGGTGCTCTGGCCCAGCTGGATAGCGAAGGCGCAGGCGAGCACGCCGCCGATCGTCTCATCAGGCGGCACGTAGGCGCCGATGGAGATCGAGCCCATGAACAGCAGCTCCAGACTCGCACCGATCGCGAGGCCGGACTGCAGGTCCCCCAGCACCAGGCCCACGAGCGGGCACAGGGCGATGGGGCGGAACGCATAGAGCGTACCGAGCTGGCAGTCGAACTTACCAAATGCGGCGATAAGTCCGATGAGGATTGCTTGGGTAAGCATATATCCCCCTTTCCTAATAGGACACTACGAAGAGCTCAGACTCTTCGAAATTGAACGCCTAGAGCACGCTGGCGCAGTCGACCTTGGGGTCGTCGGCCAGGGGTCGAATCTCGACCTCGACGCCACGATCCAGCATCTCGCGCACATCGGCTTCCTCGGCCGCAGTCAGGAAGATCTGACGAGAGACCTGACGAGCATCGGGACGCTTCTCGTCCTTTGGCTTGGTGTTGCCCAGGTTGACCGACTTGATCTGCGGGCAGCCCTCAACAAGCTGCTTTGCCTCAGCAATAGTGGCGACACAGATGATCATCTTGTACTTGTCGGTCACGCCCGAGTTGATAGCTTCGATTGCATGCTCCATATCTTTGATGACGAGCTTGCAGCCGGCAGGCTTGCCCATCTTGAGCGTCGTCTTCCACACCGGGTCGTTAGCAACCTTATCGCCCACGCAGAAGATGCAGTTGGAGCCAAGGCCCTGAACCCAGGAAACTGCGACCTGGCCATGAAGCAGGCGATGGTCAACGCGAAGTAGCTGAATCATAATGTGACCCCCCAAAGGTCTTGTGCCGTCTTACGGCGTGTCAGTAGGTGCTGCGGATTAGAACTCTTCTTCCTCGTCGCCATCGACCAAAAGATCGTTGACAAACTTCACGCGCGTATCGTCCGCAGCGACGATGGCGCGAATCGTCTCCTCAACCGGCGCCGACTCGTCAGAGAACAGCAGCTGGATGAGCAGAGGAAGGTTCATGTTGGTAACGAGGTACGTGCGGGGACGCGTCTGGACAATCTTGGTGAACTCGTTGTTGACGCTGCCGCCAAAGAGGTCGGTGCAGACAACGACATCATCGTCAGCAGACATGCCTGCCAGCAGTTTTTGGGCCTCCTCGGCCACGTCCATGCGGCCATCGACGAACATCGAAAGATCGTGGACGTTGTCGCGAGCGCCCGAGAGCAGCTCGACGCTCTCCTTGATGCCGGTAGCGAAGTGCGCATGGCTGGCGATGATGTACTGTCTCATTCTGTGTTCCTCTCAATAGCCCGGCACGTTCCCGCACCCGTTTTCTTTAGTAGTCGAACTGGTGATAGTAGCGACGATACTTGAGGTTGTGCTTGGTGACCGTCTCGTAGTAGCGAGCCAGGCGGTCGGTCACGAGCACCGTCAGAATCCACGGGGAGACGATGACGCGGAACTCATCGTCAAGGCCGGGGATCGCGAACTCGGCGGTGTCGATGATGTTGATGTCGGTGTCGCCGGTCACGCCGCGGTTGAGGAAGGCGCGGACGCGCTCGTCGAGCTTGCGGTTCTCGTCCTCGCCCATGAACAGGAAGACCGGGACGCCGGGCTCCACGAGCTCGAGGGTGCCGTGGAAGAAGTCGGCCGAGGTGATGTAGCGGGTGCGCTTCCACTGCATCTCCTCCAGGATGCACATCGAGAACAGGATCGTCTCGCCCCACAGGGCGCCCGAGCCGATGAACATGGTGTAGGGGGCCAGGGCGTACTTCTTGGCGAGCTCCTCGGCGCGCGGCTCGAAGCGCTTGCGGATGTCGAGCATGTCCTTCCAGATGTCCTTGGTCTGCTCGATAAACAGATCAAACTTGGGGAAGCAGCCACGGCGGTTGAGCAGGCGCAGGCCGAAGCAGTCGGCGAGGTAGTAGCCCTTCTCGCAGCCGCCCGAACCATGGTCAGAAGCCATGGCGACGCAGTTCTCGGCACCCACAGCCTGGCCGATGGGGCCCTCGGGCTTGGTCATGGCGTAGACGCGCACGCCCATGTCCTTCATCTTCTTGACGGCCTCGAGGACCTCGGGGGTGGTGCCGGACTCGGAGGCGGTGAGCACGACGGACTTCTCGGTCATGCGCTTGTGGCCCATGGCGTTCCACTCGGCGGCGTGGATCAGGTAGACCTCGAGGTCGCGGTCGCCGAACTTGTTCATGAGGTACTCGAGCTGCATGAGCTCGTCCCAGGTGCCGCCGACGCCCATCAGGAACACGGCGTCGTAGCCCTCGTCGGCGACCTTGTCGGCGAGCGCGGTCATCTTCTTGCCGGTCTCGTAGAGCGCCTTACCGTCCTCGAGATAGCCCTCCTGGTCGAAATGCATGATCTCGATCTTCTCGGTTTCCTTCATTTGTCTCTCCTTTCTGGGGTTGTTTCCACATCCCCCATGCCAACGGGCATCAAAACCCGCTTACATTCCGTAACACTCGGCCGCTTTGGCCTTAAGCGCATTGACTGACTCTTCGTAGCCCTCTGCCTTGACCTCCATTTGCTTGGAGACGGCATCGAGATACGGGTGCACGTCCCATGACTTCAGACGCTCGGCGATCATTGCCGCAATCGTCTGGAAGAACACAAGATTGGGAATTGCGCTGAGCAGCGGAGCCACCTGAGGCACCGCAACCTCGTGAGCCCTACCCCTGGGATGGGCCGTGAGCAGCACCGTTTTTGTCGTAACGTTCGATAGCGCATCGGCGATATTCGCAAGACGCTCCGACCCCTGCGGATCGTCAACGATAAACACCAGATAGCCCGGAACGATCTGCATCTCGGGACCGTGAACGAACTCCTCGCCCTCGTGATGCATGGCAGGAATCTTGATGGTCTCGCTCAGCTTGAGCGCCGCCTCCTCGGCAACGCCGTAGTTGGGGCCGTTGCCGACGACCATGGCGGGCATGTGCTCAGAAAGCTCGAGCATGTGGTCTTGGACATATTCCTCGGCGGTCTTGCACATCACGGCATTGGCCTGGATAGCTTCGCGCAGGTCGTCAAGACGCTGGGCAACGCCTTTGGCGTCAACCGTTCCGCGCGCCTGACCGCCGTAAATACCAAAGAGCACCAGATACTCAACGAGAACCTCGACGCCCAGAGTTACAAAGTCCACCGACTCGACGCCCACACCGTAGTCAAGAACGATGTCAGCGTGTTCCTTGATGGGTGCCTCGACGTTTGCCGTGAGCGCAACTGCAGCCATATCGTGTGCGCGCATGTAATCGAGCGCCGCAATCGTATTGGTCGAATAGCCACTCTGCGAGACGGCGATGTTGAGCGCATGCTGCGGATAGGTGTGTTCAAAATCGACGAAGGCCTCGGGCGTCACAACGGACACCTGCATCTGCAGCGCATCTTGCAGGTAATCGCGGGCGCAATCGGCGGCATGGCGCGACGAACCCGAAGCAACGATGCGCAGTGCGTTAAAAGAACCGGACTGGAAAATATCAACGAGCTGCGCTACCAGCTCAGACGAACGCTCGAGGTTCTCCCCCATACGCACATGGGCAAGCTGAACGTAATCGAGCATCTTCATCGTCTCACCTCGTTACAAATCATTAGTATTTGATACCAATCACAGTTACAGGTTACGGCTTTTTGATACCTCTCTGTCGATTAATTTATCCCCTTCGGCGAACGGTCGATTTTGGGCCCTGTAAGGTTGTATATACAGCTGACCCAACGATCAAAACTAGTTAGTTTCCCAGGCGTTATTCACAAAACACCAGCTAGTACGTATAGGTATATCCACCCGCATCACCGCGGTTAAACGATTTGACGTACTCGATCGCTTGGCCGCCCGCATCGAAGCTTACGCACTCCAGCGTCAAGGCAAGATCGCCCTGCTCCAGTCCAAGCAGGCCGGCATCTCGCGCGCCCAGCGCTTCGATATCGAGCTTTTCCTGTGCCATAACTGGCTTTCGGCCCAGCATCTCATAGGTCTCGTACAAACTGAAGACCGACACGTCAATATCTTCGATGGTTGGAAACAGCAGGCACGGGATGAACGCCATCTCAATCGATACAGGGTCGCCGTTGACGCAGTTCAAACGCCGAATCGAATACAGCAAATCATCCTCGGCGATGCCAAACAGGTCGGCGTAGTATGGCCCCGCATAACGCTTGGAACGCGCGAGAATACGGACGGACGGCTCGCCGCCCGAAGCACGGACCGATTCACGGAAACCGCCCGTGCGTTCAAAAAAAGCAGGTACTTTCTGCGCCACAAAGGCACCTTTTCCCCGAACACGGCGAATCTGCCCGCGCCGAACCAGCTCATCGACAGCGCTTCGGATGGTCAAGCGTGTCGTACCAAATTCCTCGGCGAGGTCTTTTTCGGACGGAATCATGGAACCCGTGGGATATATACCGCGCTCGATACGCTCCTCGATGCGGCGTCGAATGCGCATATAGACCGGGGTGGCATCTACTGTTTCAGCCATTGTTCACCTGCCACGCTCCTCATGCCGTTCTCTTCGCCGTTATCGGCAAAGCGGAACTTTGTGGGCAAAATCACCGATTTGCAATGCTCCACAAAACGCATGTCCTTATCCAATTCGATCGTGCTCTCATAGAACACCGGCGTTCCCTCTTCTTGCTGGAGCAGCTCGGCCTCTTCGGCGTTCAAACGCGAGATGGAGATATGCTCACGTCCATGCTCAACACGCACGCCACCTTCTTTGAGCAAGACATCGTAAAGGCTCTCGCACTCAAAATCGTGCTCGATAAGCGATGGGCACAGGGACAGGTTAACGTGAGCCGTCTCGATTGACGCCGGCTCGCCCTCAATAAGTCGAACGCGCTGCATGCGAAGCAAAGGAGCGCCTACAGACACCCCAAGCTTGTCGGCAAGTGCCTCATCCGCCTCGATGGTCCCGGTGGAAACCAGACGAGAAGAGGGGTGCAGGCCGGCAGTCCGCACAGCATCGGAGAAGTTATACGTTTCCTGGAAGATGTTCAGCGGCTTGGGAGGGCACACATACGTACCCGATCCGCGACGGCTCTCGAGCGTTCCACACGAGATGAGCCGCGTGATACCGGCGCGCAACGCCGTGCGCGAAACGCCGATCTCTTCGCACAGCACGCGCTCGGCCGGCAGGCGATCGCCGCCGGCAAGCTGGTGGTGCTGGATATACCAAAGAATTCCCTCAACAGCACGATCTTTGGGGGGAATTGCATAAGATTCGCCTGCCATTGCACAGACTCCTCATTCAGAAACGTATGCCGCCAAAATTAGACCAGCCCTCCCATGGCATCAAATTCGGCCTTGATCTTCTCGGCAACATTCCGATACGACTTATATAGACTTGAATCGCGTTTGACTTCGTCGGTCATAACGGGAATCTCTAATTTGGAAACCTCGTCTTTTCCCGTCTGAACCGCCACAACAACGCCCATACCAAGACACATATTACGCTTGGCAGCGTTTATTTTCGCCGCCTTGGCAGGATTTGCCAGGATACGCTGGGCAAATTCCTGTTTTGAGACCACTTCCTCGGCCTCCGGATCGCCCGCCTCGGCCACTTCGCACTGCAACACGTCCGCATAGTCAAAAATCTTCGGCTCGCCGCCGCGCTGATGCACGGCCCACTTGCGACGCGTGGCATCCTGGTAGATAGCCGGCAAAAACGTAAACCGCGGCGGGTCCAAAATCGTATCCGTGATGGTAAACACATCGGGATCAAAGGCATCCTGCGGGTTTTTCTTCTTGAACAGCCCCATATCAGCCTCCCGTACTAGCATTAAACAACTCAAGCCGAATATAGCACCAATTTCAAGCTCATGCTTTAGTAGATCGGTGCGCGGCGTCTATGGCTCGCCCAGCGGAAGAGCTTACGGACGAGGGCCGGGGCGCCTGCTTTGTTTTGAGAGGTGGGCTTCGCGAACTTCTCAAAACAAAGCAGGCGCCCCGGCCCCGCCGGCAAATAGCGGACGCTCCGCATGCAATCTATGCAAACAAACAAGTACGTTTAGCTACATTCGGTAAGTTCGAGCACGCTGCCCTTAACGATAAGCGCCGGCTCCAGGACGACCTCTTCGGCACGCCTGCCGCCCCTACCGGCAAGACGCTTGGACATGCAGCCAAAAGCATGCTCCGCAAGGACACCAGGATCCTGCTCAATCGCGGTCAGCGCCGGCTCAAAGAGAACGTCGGCCGCCGAGTTGTCATAGCTCACCACCGAGATATCGCCCGGGATGCTCTTCCCCATCTCGTGCAAGCGCTTGAGCAGACCGAGGGCGATGTTATCCGAACTTGCGAACACAGCGGTGGCATCAGTTGCGAGCACCGCCTCCGAGGCCTCATAGGCACTCGGAATGTAGTACTCGCTCTCAAACTCCAAACGTGCGTCGATAGGCAGGCCAACCTCGCGCAGCGCGCGCTCATAGCCGGCAAGTCGCTTACGCCCCGTATTGGAACGGCGCGCGTTAACCAAGCAGGCAATGCGACGGTGGCCCTGCTCGATCAGATAGCGAGTGGCCATGTAGCCACCCATCTCGTGGTCGAACATCACCTTGTCGCACTCGAGCCCCTCAATGGCACGATCGACCATCACGGCAGGGATAGGCAGATGGCTGACTTCTTCGCGCAGGGCGCGGTCGTCGGAGAACTCGTCGCCTACGACCAGGAAGACGCCATCAACGCCGCGCGTCACCAGCTGGCGCAGCAGCTCCAGATCGTCATCGGCGCTTCCGCCCGAGCTGGTAATGAAGAGCGCATAGCCGTCCTCGCGGCAGCGCTTTTCCAGGCTACCGGCGAGCGAGGCAAAAAAGCGGCTCTCGATGTTAGGGACGATAAGGCCCAGGGTGCGCGACTCGCGCATGACCAGGCTGCGCGCGATCTGGTTGGGAACATAGTGGTTGCGCGCCGCGACCTCTTTGATGAGCTTGCGGTTTTCTTCCGAGATGCGACAGGGCCGATTATTGAGCACAAGCGAGACCGACGAGGGGGAAAGCCCCACCTCCTGGGCGATCTGCTTGAGGGTGACTTTGTTGGCCATCTCGCTCCTTCCGGGTTTACGCGCAATCTCTTGAAAGTATAGCGACTACCCCTCTACCTCGATGATAAACACTTTACCAATCCGGTAGACGGCTGTTTTATCGCCGCCAGCGCACCAAATCCGTCCGGGTGGGGTATATTGCAATCGATTGATGACAACGACCACCAAAAGGCGGATATTCGTATGCACGAGAACGACTTTTTTAACGAGGACCTGCTGTGCGCGCTTGCTGGCGTTGCCGGCGAGGACAACGTACTGATGAGCGAGCCCATGCGCGAGCACACCACGTTTAAGATCGGCGGCCCGGCCGACGTCTTTGTCACGCCCGATACCGAGCAGGGCCTCGTCGCCACGCTCGATACCTGCTATCGCTGCGATCTGCCCCTCACCATCGTGGGCAACGGCTCCGACCTACTCGTCGGCGACAAGGGTATCCGCGGCGTCGTCGTGGCGTTGGGCGAAGGCCTCTCCGACATTACGATCGACGGCACGCACGTCACGGCGGCAGCCGGCGCGCTGCTTTCCGATGTCGCAGCCGCGGCAGCCGAGGCCTGCCTCACCGGCATGGAGCCCATCTCGGGCATCCCCGGATCGGTCGGCGGCGCCTGCTACATGAACGCCGGTGCCTACGGTGCCTGCATGGCCGATGTGCTGGAGTCCGTGCGCGTCTACAAACCCGCTCGCCAGCTCGACGACGGCACCCGCGGCAGCGGCAATATCATCGAGTTCGATGTCGACGAGCTCAACCTGGGTTATCGAAAGAGCCGCATCGCCGATGACGGCTTTATCGTGCTTTCGGCCACCTTCAATCTCGCCCCGGGCAACGCCGCGATGATCAAGGCCGACATGGACGACTACCGCCAGCGCCGCGAGGACAAGCAGCCGCTCGACATGCCGAGTGCCGGCTCCACTTTCAAGCGCCCCGAGGGTTACTTTGCCGGCAAACTCATCATGGATGCCGGCCTGCGAGGACACGCCGTTGGCGGCGCGCAGGTGAGCGAGAAGCACTGCGGCTTCATCGTCAACGCCGACCACGCCACCGCCGCCGATGTCGACGAACTCATCCGCCACATCCAGGCAACCGTCAAAGACCAATTCAACGTAGACCTAAAACCCGAAGTCCACCGAGTAGGCGAATTTTTATAAAAAGAAGGCCCCGAAAGGGGCCTTCACTTTCTTTAATTCAGACAACCAGTCCGGTGTGCCGCGCCCCGAAGGCTTATAGGACAAAATGTGTGTCCCGATAGAACATCCGTTTCCATCCATTAATCCAGCCAGAACGGGTACGGGTCCCTGTGGTGGAGGTCCTCCCACACGGCCCTGTCGCCCCACTCCGGCCCTCCGTCCTCGCGCGACGGCGAGGCGGAGTAGACGCTGAACAGGAAGTCGATGTCCGCGTCGGTCGGCATCGCGGCGAGCTTCTCGCGCGCCGTCCTCGCGTCCCCCGAGTGCGCGTGGCACCACCAGAACACCGCCTTCACGCGCTTGACCGACGTCAGCCCCCGGTGGTTGCGCAGGACGGCCCTCAGCTGCGAGTTCACCCCTCCCTCGATCATGTTGTTGGTCGACGGCAGCGGGCCGGCCTTGGCCAGGGCGGGGTCGAGGTAGGTGAACAGCGTCCCCGCCGACACCAGCGACGACAGCGACGAGCGCGCCCGCCTCAGCCTCTCGTGGGTGTAGACCCTCCTGCCGTCCACCACGGTCCTGTCCTCCAGGAAGTCGGCCCAGAACCCGCACCAGTCGAGGTAGCGCTCGACCCAGAGCTCGGCCTGGTGCAGCGTCTCGATGCCCATGAGGTCGCGCGCGATGAGGTAGAGCTCGCGCCCCGCCTGGAGCTTCGGCCGCGTCGTCGTGTAGCGCTTGACCTGCGAGAAGGCATGGAAGGTGCACCTCTGGACCCTGGTGCGCGGCCAGGTCTCGCGCACGGCCTTGGCGAACCCGCTCCCGCCGTCGGTGACGACCACGTCGGGCGCCGGGATCGGCGCCATGA
>NZ_SPFY01000060.1 GCF_005844325.1 Collinsella aerofaciens
ACAGACACTATGACCCAATCCGAGGGCACTAAAAAGATAGGAGCCCCCGCTCGTGGCCGCGGGTCGGGGCTGCGACAATGATGTTGAAGTGCCATAGGCGCAGCCGCGCCGCAACGAGGTTGGGAGGCTCCCATGCCAAAGTATTCTACCGCGTTCGGGATGGACGTCCACCTGAGGTCGACCACCGTCTGCGCCCTCGACGCGGACACCGGCGAGGCCGTGACGAGGAGGTTCCCCGGCAACCCCTGGGGCGAGATCGCCGGGTGGATGGATGGGTTCCCCGGGCCGTCGCTCGCGGCCTACGAGAGCGGCTACCTCGGCTTCGCCCCGCAAAGGGAGCTCGCCGGGCTCGGCGTCGAGTGCGTCGTCGCCGCGGTCTCGAAGATCCCCAGGTCGGCCGCCGACTCGGCCTCCAAGAACGACAGGAACGACGCCGCCAGGATGGCCAAGGCGATACTCGCCCACGACATCTCCCCCGTATGGGTCCCCTCCCCCGAGGTCGAAGGCATCAGGGACCTCGCCGGCGCCTACGACGGGGCGACCGCGCGCCTGGCGACCGCCAAGCAGCGGCTGCTCGCCTTCCTCGCAAAGCGGGGGTTCGTCTACGGCGGCACCACGCCCGCCGGCAACCCGAGGAAGTACTGGACCTACGACTTCCTGAGGTGGCTCGACAAGGTCAGGCCGGAGGACGATGGCGGGGTTCGGACGCTCGCCGCCCTGAGGAACGAGGTCGAGGCCGCGGCGGAGGCCCGGGCGGACCTGCTCTCCGAGTACAGGGCCGCCGTGGATGCCAGCCCGATCGCCGCGGAGGTGGCCGCCCTCCAGTCGATCAAGGGCTGCGCCTTCGCGCTGGCCGCAGCCTTCTCGGCCGAGGTCGGCGACTTCGCGAGGTTCCGTTCCGGAAGGCAGGTCACGGCCTATTTCGGCCTCGCGCCGAGTCAGAGGTCGAGTGGCGACTCCGTGCGGCTCGGAGGCATCAGCGGTGCGGGCAACGCGCTCGTGAGGAAGCTGGCCGTTGAGGGTTCATGGTGCTACGCCGCGGCACGGCACCAGCCGAAGCTCATGCCGAGGGACACGGGCGTGCCCCTCGAGATAAGGATGCACGGGAGGAAGGGGTCCGAGCGGCTCCTGCGGCGGCGCGAGGAGATGCTCGCCCGCGGC
>NZ_SPFY01000006.1 GCF_005844325.1 Collinsella aerofaciens
GCGACAGGGCAGTGTGGGAGGACCTCCACCACAGGGACCCGTACCCGTTCTGGCTGGATTAATGGATGGAAACGGATGTTCTATCGGGACACACATTTTGTCCTATAAGCCGGGGATTCGAACCCGAGAGGGCACGGGCGTTAAGCAAACGCGAGAGCGTTTGTAGCCCGTGGGCGAAAAGCCGTCAGGCTTTGAAGCCGGAGGGCATGCGTAGCATGCCCGGACATCCCCAGCTCTCCGCCAGTTTAACTTTAAAGAAGGGTCCCATTTGGGGCCCTTTTTTAATTAGAAGAATGTTAGCTGGGGATTCGAACCCTCAAAAAAGAGGCATCCTTTCGGACGCCTCCTTTCAGTGGACTTATTATTCTTGCGCCCTACACCTCGGGTGCCTTGGCTACGGTCTCGCTCTCTGCCGCAAGTGGGCGGTTGTCGATGCGGCGGCCCAGGCGGTCGAGCTTCACAAGGAGCCACTCAATGGGATTCGGCCCCGAGCCTTCCTCGTCGGCAACCAAATCCACGACGGCAATCTTGGTGCCGTCCTGCTTGAGCGTAACGCTGCCCACCTTGTCGCCCACATGCACCGTGCCCGAAAGATCGTCGTAGCTAACCTTTTCGGTCACCTCGCCGGCAAGGGAAAACACGGTCGCTTGCGCCGTGGGGTCGGCGAGCGTGGCGTCGATCGTCTTGTCCGTCCAATCTGTCTGGCTAATGCGTGCCATAAGCGGGTTGCCGTTGGCGGTCTTTTCCTGCGTGTTGGCGATCGCGACCGTGACCTTGTGGCCGTAGTACCAATTGGCAAGGGTTGCGGTATCGGTAAAGCGCTGGTCGGTGGTGGTGGAGTTCAAAACGACGGTGTAGATCTCGTCGCCGTCGCGGTTGTAGGCGCTCGTAAAGCAATAGCCCGCGTCGTCGGTGGTGCCGGTCTTGCCGCCGATGTTGCCATCTTGGCCCAGCAAATAGTTATGCGTGTCCATGGAATGCGAATGGTCGGTGCCGTCGGCGCCCGTGACCTCGATCCAGGAATCCTCGCTCGCTACGACCTCGCGGATCGTGTCGTTTTTCATGGCCTCCTGCATCATCAGCGCCACGTCATGTGCGGTTGAGTGCATATCGCCAGCCCACTCATCAAAGTCCAGACCATGCGGGTTTTCAAAAAGCGTACCGGTGCAGCCGAGCTTCTTAGCGCGCTCGTTCATGGCCTTCACAAATGTGGCCTCGGCGTCTTTGGTCTTAGGGTCGATTTTCTTGCCCACATATTCGGCGAGCACGATGGCGGCGTCGTTGCCCGAGGGAATCATCAGGCCGCGCAGTGCCTGCTCCACGGTAAGCTCGTCGCCTTCGAGCAAGCCGGCGGTCGAATTACCCACGGTGGCTGCGGCGTTGCTCACCGTGACCTTCTCGTCCATCTTGCAATTCTCGACGGTTAGGATTGCGGTCATGACCTTGGTGATCGAGGCAATCTTGACCTGCTCATCGGCGCCGCGCCCATAGTAGACGGTGCCGTCTTTGCCCATGACGAGGGCATTGGTCGCATCGATATCGGGCAGGTTTTCGGCCGTGATGCCGCGCGCATCGGCGGTTTTGCCGCAAACATTGTCGGTCGTGAGCACTTGGGCGCCGGCGACGGTGGGCGCGCCAGCGGCAAGGGCGATAGCGCAGACAAAGCCGGCGGCAAGCTGGGCTGAGCGCTTTGCAAAAGAGGTGAGGGACTTCACAGATTTCGCTTTCGACGGGATGGTCTCTTCTGAAACTAGAGTATATCGTTTGCCGGCGTCGGCGATCATCGCGTGCGCGCTTGGCCCACATCCGCACCCGAACGGGCACAAGGGTGCTTAAGGCCGACTTAATCACCCACGCTTGTTGTGTGTGGCGTGCGTCGCCTCAGGCATAATGGAGCGCGAGAGGAGCACGCATGAACGAGCGCATTTTGGTAGTTGATGACGAGAAGGCCATCGCCGACTTGGTTGGCATCTACCTTACAAAAGAGGGCTTTGATGTCCAGATTGCCTATAGCGGGGCCGATGCTGCCAAGGCGATTTTGGAGCAGGAGTTCGATCTGGCGCTGCTTGATGTCATGCTGCCCGATATCGATGGCTTTGAGCTGCTGCGTACGATCCGTTCCAGCCATACCTATCCCGTGATCATGCTGACGGCGCGCGATGCCCAGCAAGACAAGATCGAGGGCCTTTCGCTTGGCGCGGACGATTACGTGGTTAAGCCGTTCCGCCCGCTGGAGCTCATCGCGCGCGTGCACGCTCAGCTTCGTCGCTACACCAGCTACGGTAGCCGTGCACAGGCGGCCGAGTCGCCGACCATCCAGTTCGACGGCCTCGAGATCAACCGTGACGCTCGCTCCGTGACGGTGGACGGTGCGCCGGTGCGCCTCACGCCCATCGAGTATTCCATCTTGCTGTATCTGGTCGAGCATCGCGGCAGTGTGGTGGCCGTGGAGGATCTGTTCCGCGCGGTGTGGAACGAGGATTTTATGCCCGGCTCCAACAATACGGTGATGGTGCATATTCGCCACTTGCGTGAAAAGATCGGCGACGACGCACAAAAGCCACGCTTTATCAAAAACGTCTGGGGCGTCGGCTACATCATCGAATAACGCTTTTCGCTTGTGAGGATCTTGATATGACAAAAGACGATAGGCAAGCGTTCGAGGTGCCCGATCGGCTCTTTGAATACGTGAGGTCGGTCGTCGACAACCGCGCGCTTGCAACGGTGCTGCTCTTTTTGCTGAGCCTGCTGCTGATTGGCATCGACAACATCGTCGGAATCTTGGCGGTGCTGCTTGTCGGCTTTTTGCTGATCGATCGATTTGAGATCGTGTGCCGCTGCGTGGTGATTGGCGGCGCCGCGTGGGCCATGACGTTGGCGATTGGCGCCATGGCGCTCGGCGGCATCGAAGGGCCGGTGCTGTTCGATGCCGGCTTTGTATTCAACATGCTTGGCTTTGTGCTGGCGCTTGCAGCGTGCGTGCTGTTCTTGTGTGGCCGCGCCCTGTACTACCAGGGCTACGAGCAGGGCGAGCAGCATGCCGATTGTGTGCTGGCCGCTCGTATTCAAGATCGCCTGATCGATCACCCCGACACCTGGGATAACATCGACGGCGACTTCTTGGAGGTCGAGGGCGCCCTTAACCGCGTGCGTGACCGTGAGCGCAAGGTGCAGCAAGCTCTGCGTGACGAGTCGCATCGCAAGGACGATTTGGTCACGTACTTGGCACATGACCTACGCACCCCGCTTGCCAGTGTGGTGGGCTATCTTTCGCTGCTGCAAGAGGCTCCCGAGCTGCCGGTTGAGCAACGTGCGCACTTTACGGGCGTGGCGCTCGACAAGGCGCACCGGCTCGATACGCTCATCGAAGAGTTCTTCGATATCACGCGTTTTGACTTCCACGATATCGTGCTCACGCGCGGCTATGTTGATCTGGGGTTGCTGCTGGCTCAGGTGACTGACGAGTTCTATCCCATCCTCAACGAGCAGCATAAGGAAGTCCAAGTTGATATTCGCGAGGACCTGACGGTGCTCGTGGATGGCGACAAAATGGCTCGCGTGTTCAACAACATCATGAAAAACGCTATTGCCTATAGCTATGAGGGCTCGACCATCACGATCGAGGCCAGACGCCGGGACGGCGGTGGCGTGCGCGTGCGCTTTATCAATCAGGGCGATCCCATCCCTGCGGCTAAGCTCAAGGTGATCTTTGAGAAGTTCTATCGCCTGGATGCGGCGCGTGCGACCAATCGCGGCGGCGCTGGACTGGGGCTTGCCATCGCCAAGGAGATCGTATGCGCGCACGGCGGTACCGTTGCATGTGAATCGACGCCCGAACACACGATATTCACCATCGAGCTGCCCGCCGCATAGCCAGCGTGCCCTTACAAACACTTGACAATGCGCTCACGTGCATATGAGCCGCGATTCCTACTATCGATACTGCTGAATTGATATCGATGTGGAGGTATGCGGTATGACGGCTGCTGCGGCTGTGGAGCCCACGGAGCTTGAAGAACTCATGAAAGCGCAGGCCGAGGCCGCGCACGAGCGCGAGGTTGGGGATGCGACTCGCCCCACGGCAGAGGATCTTGCCGCCTCGCCGACGCGAATCGATGTTGAGGGCCTCGACCTGTTCTATGGCGACCACCATGCGCTCAAGGACGTGAATATCAAGATCCGCGACAAGCAGATTACCTCGTTCATCGGGCCTTCGGGCTGCGGAAAGTCCACGTTGCTGCGCTGCTTTAACCGCATGAACGACGGCATCAAGGACTGCCGAATCGAGGGCAAGATTGCGCTCGATGGTCAAGATATCCTGGGCGACTACGACATCTGCCGCCTTCGCCAGCGCGTGGGCATGGTGTTCCAGCGCCCCAACCCGTTTCCCATGAGCATCTACGACAACGTCGCCTATGGGCCGCGCGGTATGGGTGTGCGCGATCGCGTCGTGCTCGACGAGCTGGTCGAAGACTCCCTGCGACGCGCCGCCCTGTGGGACGAGGCCAAGGACAAGCTCAAAGAGTCGGGTCTGGGTCTTTCGGGCGGCCAGCAGCAGCGCCTGTGCATCGCCCGCGCACTTGCCGTGCAGCCCGACATTCTGCTGATGGACGAGCCGACCTCGGCACTCGATCCCGTATCGACGCTGGTGGTGGAGCAGCTGGCCTGCGAGCTCAAAGAGACCTGCACGCTCGTGGTCGTTACGCACAATATGCAGCAGGCGGCGCGTATCTCCGATTCGGTCGCATTCTTTTTGCTGGGTGAGCTGGTGGAGCACGCGCCCACCGCGCAACTCTTCAAGAATCCGACCGATCCGCGCACGGCGGATTATTTGACGGGGCGTTTTGGCTGATACCATCTAGTAAAGGTACCTTTAGGGTTAAGATGCGGTCATGCCGGCCGCAAAGGGGTTCAACATGATCTATTACGTCGAGGACGATGACAACATCAGGGATTTGACGGTCTATGCGCTGCGCAAGCAGGGGATTGAGGCCGAAGGCTTTTCGTGCGACGGTGAGTTTAAGGCTGCCGTGGCGCGACGGGTACCCGATGCCGTCCTGCTCGACATCATGCTGCCCGATACCGATGGCTTGGCGATTATGCGTCGACTGCGTGCCGATCGCCTGACGGCGACGGTGCCCATCATGATGCTTACCGCCAAGGATACCGAGCTCGACAAGGTGATGGCGCTCGATGGCGGTGCCGACGATTACCTGACTAAGCCGTTTTCGCTCATGGAGCTCGCCAGCCGCTGCCGCGCACTGCTGCGTCGCGGCGGCATGGTCAAACAGGCAAGCGATGTGCTCAGCGTGGGCGACATCGTGCTCTCGCCCAGCCATCGTGAGGTGACTGTTGCCGGCGAGTCGCTTAAGCTCACCCTGCGCGAGTTCGACCTGCTCGAGTACCTCATGCGCAAGCCCGGCGTGGTCTTTACCCGCGAGTCGTTGCTGCAGAGCGTGTGGGGCTGGGACTTCGACGGCGGTTCGCGCACCGTTGACGTGCACGTGCAGACGCTTCGCCAAAAACTGGGCGAGCATGCCAGCGCCATCGAGACCGTGCGCGGCGTGGGCTACCGCTTGGCCGAGCCTTCTGCCGGTGATGGTGCCGAAGGTGACGACACCGCGGCCACCGCATCGGAGGAGTAACCCGTGGTCTTCGCCCCCCAGGGAAAACATACGCTGTCGCACCGCGTTTTTGTGACGATCTTTGTCTGCGCCATGGCGGTTATCGTGGCGTTTACGGTGCTGGGTGCGTTCTTTGTGCAAAACACCTTGGCGGATGCCACGAGTGCCAACCTGGCGCAAGAAACCGAGCTCATTGCTGCCGCCCTCGACGAGCAGCAGGAGCCCATCCCGTTCTTGCGTAGCCTCGATCGAGAGGACTTGCGCATCACGCTGATTAACAAGGATGGATCGGTTGCCTACGACAACGAGGCGCCGCCTTCCACACTGCCCAACCATGGCGATCGCCCCGAGGTCATCGAGGCCTTTGAGAGTGGTTCGGGTTCCGCGGAGCGCGCAAGCTCTACGCTCGACGAGATTATGCTGTATCGCGCCGTCGCCCTTGATAACGGCCAGGTTGTCCGCTTGGCGCAGGCCCAGCCTGGCGTTGCGGCGATTTTGCTGTCGATGGTGGCGCCGATGCTGCTTATCGCAGCAGCGGGTGCGGTACTCTCGTTTTTTATGGCGCGCCGCGAGTCCCGTGCCATCATCGCGCCTTTGCAAGAGGTGGATTTGGACCACCCACGCCGTAGCTATGAGCACGCCTATGCCGAGATGGTCCCCATGCTTGAGCGTATTGAGTCGCAGCGCCAGGAGCTCAAGCGCCAAATGGCGGTGCTGGCGGACAACGACCGTATGCGCCGCGAGTTCACGGCGAATATCACCCATGAGCTCAAGACGCCGCTTACGGCGATTTCGGGCTATGCCGAGCTCATCGCAAACGGCATGGTCGAGGGCGAGGGCGACCTGCGCAACTTTGGCGGTCGCATCTATCGTGAGGCGGGCCGCTTGGCAGCGCTTGTCAACGATATCCTTACGCTGTCTAACTTGGACGAGGCCGAGCGTGCAGCTGAGGGCGAGGCGGTGCCCATTGGGTCCACGGAGCCTATTGAGCTCTCGCGTGCCATCTACGCGGTCGAGCAGCGTCTTGAACAGGTCGCCCGTCAGGCGAATGTGACGATAAGTCATGAGACCAAGCCTGTGGTCATCGAGGGCGTGTCGCGCTTGATTGACGAGCTCATCTATAATCTGGCAAGCAACGCCATCCGCTACAATCGACCCGGCGGTACGGTTACGCTGCAGTGCGGCACCAACGACGAAGGCCATCCGTTCCTTGCGGTCGCCGACACGGGAATCGGTATCGCGCCTGAAGAACAGGGCAAGGTATTTGAGCGGTTCTATCGCGTGGACAAGAGTAGGTCCAAGGCACGCGGCGGAACCGGTCTGGGGCTTGCCATTGTCAAGCATGCGGCCCTGTATCATCACGCCACGCTCGATCTGTCGAGCGAGTTGGGCGTGGGAACCACCATTACGGTGACGTTTCCCATACAGCAGGACGAGCCATTCGCATAGCGATATAACATAGATATTGATGCAGACGCCGCATTTGACTTTCGGGTGCGGCGTTGTTGTGCAATTTTACGATTGCTTCCGACATTTTTACAGGAGAGCCTGTTTCTTATGTATAGAGTTTGGTCTCGGTAAAAAGATGCGATAACATACGGACAGTTTTGTCAATCCGAACTGGGGAAATGAAAGGCAAGCTGCATGACCCTTCTCGAACTGTTCCAGCTGCTGAAGAAGCACCTTCAGCTGGTCATCACCCTTCCGGTGGTCTGCGCGATCGCCATGGGCATCGTGTCCTTCGTTGCGATGGACAACACCTATACCGCGACGACGAGCATGTACATTCTCGCCAAGACCGACGATAGCGGTCAGATGAGCTACAACGATCTCTCGGCGAGTCAGATGCTTTCCAACGATATCGCCACGCTGCTGGATAGCGATAGCGTTAAGAGCGGCGCAGCCAATGAACTGGGCCTCACCGATCTGGATGACTACAAGGTGTCTGTTTCCTCCGAGACCACCACGCGTGTCATTACGCTTTCGGTTACCGGCACCGATGCCAAGGAGACGGCTAAGGTCGCAAAGGCCATGGCCAGCTCGGTGAGTACGGTCGCTCAGAACGTCGGCGCTGCCCAGAGCATCAACGTTATCGACGAGGCTAAGACCCCCGAAGCCCCCAGCGGTCCCAAGCGTATGCTGTACGTTGCTGTCGCGTTCCTCGCCGGTATCTTTATCGCAGTCGCCTATGTCGTTTTGGCAGACATGCTCAATACCCGCATCCGCGGTGCCGAAGAGGCAGAAGAGCTCCTGGGCATTCCCGTTGTTGGCCGAATTCCGGCTATGAAAGGTGGTAAATAGGCATGGCTAAGGCAAAGAACACCGATAAGCTCGTTGTACAGAATGCCGCCAAGACCCTTCTGGCCAACATCCGCTTTGCGAGCGTGGACGACCCCATTCGCACTATTACCGTCACGTCCTCGATTCCCAACGAGGGCAAGTCTACGGTTTCCATCAACCTTGCCCAGGCTATCGCCACGAGCGGCAAGTCCGTGCTCCTGGTCGAGGCTGATATGCGCCGCAGGTCCCTTTCCGATATGCTCGGCGTTCGTTCGCGCGGCGGACTCTATGCGGTCCTTTCCGAGCAGATCTCCATTGACCAGGCAATTGTCGAGACGGGTCAGAAGAACTTCTACTTCCTCGATGCCGAGCCGCATATTCCCAATCCTGCCGACATCATTGTCTCTCACCGCTTTGCCAAGTTGGTAAAGGCACTGTCCGCCAAGTTCCAGTACGTCATCTTTGATGCTCCCCCGGTCGGCACCTTCATCGATGCTGCCGAGATTGCCAGCCTGACCGACGGTACGCTGTTCGTGGTGCGCGAGGACTTCACCAAGCGCGAGGAGGCACTCAACGCTATCGGCCAGCTTAAGAAGTCCGAAAAGGTCAAGCTCATCGGTACCGTTATGAACTACTGCGAGACCGAGACCAGCGAGTACTACTACTCCTACTACACCAAGGACGGTAAGAAGGTGAAGAAGGGCTCGGACGATCAGGGGACTTCCAAAAAGGGCATCTTCACCAACCGAGCAAACGTTTAGTTGATTAAGGCTGACCTATGCGTGACATTCATTGCCATATCTTGCCGGGTGTAGACGACGGCGCCGCCGATCTCGATGAGAGCTTGGCGATGCTCGAGGCTGCCAAGCGGGCCGGTGTAACCAGAATCGTTTGCACTCCTCACTGCCGTGATCCCTATTTTGATTACGACAAGATGTGGGATGCCTTTGAACTGCTGCGTGATAACGCTGACGGTTTTCCGCTCCAGATGGGCTTCGAGGTCAACCATCGAAAGCTCGTTGAACTTGGTATCGATGCCGCGGAGCACTTGCATTTCGATGGAACCAACGAGTTTCTGCTCGAGCTTTCGACGCATGCCGATGCGTATGCGTTTAGAGAGTACGAGAACACGATTTACGATTTGCAGTGCCGTGGCTACCAGGTGATCATCGCTCATCCTGAGCGCTATCGTGCGGTTCAAAAGGATGTAAGCGTGGCGGAGCGCCTGGTCGATATGGGCTGCAAGCTGCAGGCTTCGGCGGACTTTATTGCCGGCGGTCGCTTTGGTCGCGAAAAAAAGCCGGCACAGCGCCTGTTCGATCAGAACCTGTACAGCTTCATCGCGAGCGATGCCCATAACGTGGGTCATTACGACTGCCTGGCGAAGGCTCGCGCGAAGTTTAGCGTGCGCGGAGCTCATTTTCGCTAATATCTGTCCCTAACGTTCGCATTGAATGAAAGGGCAGCCATGGATATCCAACTTAAGACGGGATGCTTTGATGACGCGGCGTTGGTGCGCCGCGTCGTTTTTATGGACGAGCAGGGCTACGAGAATGAGTTCGACGCTATCGACGAGGATCAGAACTGCATTCATGTGACGCTCTATGTAGACGGCGAGCTTGCCGGTTGCTCGCGCGTGTTTCCCGAGGAGCTTGAGCGCGTGGCTGACGCAGAGGCCCCGGTGTTGCCGGCATGCGACATGGACGAAGGCGTTGCGGCGGGGGAGGCCTACATTATGGGGCGCGTCGCCGTGCTGCCGGCTATGCGTCGTCGCGGACTGGCGAGTGCGATCGTCGAGGCCAGTGCTTCGTGTGCACGCGATGCCGGCGCTAAGCTTATTAAGCTGCATGCGCAGGAATACGTGTTGCCGCTCTATGCAAAGGCGGGCTACACGCAAATTGCCCCGGTAGATTACGAAGACGAGGGCCAGCCCCATGTCTGGATGGCCAAGCGCGTAGATGGCAGATAGGGACGTTCCTTTTCTGCCGGCAGCTGGGGACACTCCTTGGCAATTGACGCATTGGAGCGCTCGGACATACAGTTTTTCGATTCCGTATGTATATATGCGCGCTATTGGGTTATAAAATCTAAGTCTGAACATAGCAGGTCTGCGATGCGGCTCGGGCAACCGGGCCGTTTTTGCGGACGGGGGTAGCGCGAAAGGACTGCACATGCGTCAATTTAAGACCGAGAGCAAAAAACTGCTCGACCTCATGATCAACTCCATCTACACCAATAAGGAAATCTTCCTGCGTGAGCTTATCTCTAACGCGAGCGACGCCGTCGACAAGCTCAACTTTAAGAGCCTGCAGGATCCGAGCGTCAAGATCAACCAGGGCGACCTGGCCATTCGCGTCTCCTTTGATAAAGACGCCCGCACCATTACCATCTCGGATAACGGCATTGGCATGACCGCCGAGGAGCTCGAGCGCAATCTGGGCACCATCGCCCATTCCGGCTCCGAGGAGTTTAAGACCGAGAACGCCGAGCAGCAGGGCTCCGATGTCGACATCATCGGCCAGTTTGGCGTGGGCTTCTACTCGGCTTTTATGGTCGCCAGCCATGTGAAGGTCGTCAGCCGCGCCTACGGCGAGGATGTCGCCCATGTGTGGGAATCCGACGGTCTTGAGGGCTACACCATCGAGGACGGCGAGCGTGCCGAGCACGGTACCGATGTCATCCTGACGCTGCGCGAGAACGAGAAGCTCGATGCCGACGGCGAGGCCGAGACCTACGATCGCTTCCTGACCGAGTGGGGCCTCAAGAGCCTAATTCAGCAGTACAGTAACTATGTGCGTTACCCGATCCAGATGATGGTGTCCAAGAGCCGCCAGAAGCCCAAGCCCGAGGATGCTGGCGATGACTACACGCCCGAGTACGAGGACTACCAGGAGCTCGAGACCGTCAACTCCATGACGCCGATCTGGAAGAAGCACAGCTCCGATGTCGAGCAGAAGGACTACGACGAGTTCTACAAGTCCACGTTCCACGACTTTGACGATCCTGCGCGCACCATCAGCTTCCATGCCGAGGGCACGCTCGAGTACGATGCCCTGCTGTTTGTGCCGGGCCGCGCGCCGTTCGATCTGTACAGCAAGGATTACGAGAAGGGTCTGGCACTCTACAGCTCCAACGTCCTGATCATGGAGAAGTGCGACGACCTGCTGCCCGACTACTACAACTTTGTCCGCGGCGTCGTGGATTCCGCCGATGTGTCGCTCAACATCTCGCGTGAGACGCTGCAGCAGAACCGTCAGCTCAAGGCCATCGCCAAGCGTGTGGAAAAGAAGATCACCGCCGACCTTGAGGATATGCGTGACAACGACCGCGAGGCCTACGAGAAGTTCTTTGAGAACTTTGGCCGCGGTCTTAAGTACGGCATCTACTCGAGCTATGGCATGAAGGCCGATGAGCTCGCCGATCTGTTGCTGTTCTGGTCTGCCAAGGAACAGAAGATGATTACCCTGGCCGAGTATGCCAAGGGCATGCCCGAGGATCAGAAGGCCATCTACTACGCCGCCGGCGACTCGCGTGAGCGCTTGGCCAAGATGCCCGTGGTAAAGGGCGTGCTCGACCGCGGCTATGACGTGCTGCTGCTGACGCAGGACGTGGATGAGTTCACCTTCCAGGCTATGCGTGAGTACGTTGCCGCTGATATGCCCAAGATCTACGAGGACGATGCCGCCCGCGAGGCTGCCGAGAAGGCCGTGGCCGATGGTGCCGAGCCCGAGGTTGAGGATCGTCACCTGGAGCTCAAGAACGTCGCAACCGGTGATCTTGACCTGGCGACCGAGGACGAGAAAAAGGAGGCCGAGGACGCCACCAAGGAGAACGAGGACCTCTTTAACGCCATGAAGGAGGCACTCGGCGACAAGGTCGAGAAGGTTGCCGTCTCTGCGCGCCTGACCGATGCCCCCGCGTGCATCACCACCGAGGGCCCGCTTTCGCTCGAGATGGAGAAGGTG
Organism: Collinsella aerofaciens; assembly: GCF_005844325.1. Taxonomy (GTDB): domain Bacteria; phylum Actinomycetota; class Coriobacteriia; order Coriobacteriales; family Coriobacteriaceae; genus Collinsella; species Collinsella aerofaciens_G. The sequence goes on from NZ_SPFY01000006.1 coordinate 11,870, forward strand.
CTCCAGAAGGGTCCCGAGGGCGCGCCCGACGGTATGCCCAAGAGCCAGCGCGTGCTCGAGCTCAACGCCAAGCACCCGGTCTTTTCCAAGCTCGTCGCCGCTCAGAAGGCGGGCGACGCCGACAAGATCAAGCAGTACTCCGGTTTGCTCTATGACCAGGCCCTGCTGGTCGAGGGCATTCTGCCCGAGGACCCCGTTGCCTTCGCAGCAGCTGTTTGCAACTTGATGTAGTTAGGTATTTACGCGGTTTTACCAAACCGCGTAACGGCTCGACGCTGCCCTCAGTTCCGCCGTTCTAACGAACGGCGGACCAGTCGACGCTGCGCGGGCGCCAGAGCGACAACTTGTCATTCAAAGAGGACGGCATGACCAGAAGGTCTATGCCGTCCTCTTTTCATGCCAATTTGTTCGCTCTGGCGCCCGCTCGCTGGCATTGCCAAAACATCGACGTTGCCGTGGTCCTAAGTAGTCATTGGGGACGTTTTTGTTTGACTAGTCGTTTAAGAACGTCCCCGATGACTATTTGAATTGCTAATTTGTGCGGGTTGTGGTTTTGTGACCTGCTGAAATTTAGGATACTGTACATCTGTACGTTAACTCATCTTCGTAGTATATTGCTACCCGCAAAACTCAACACCATTGTGCTTTGAGACGTTAAAGCGCCTACTACAATGGTTGTCGATAGTACGATTCGATTTAACGACAGGATGGATGGTCCAAGCGTGAGTCTCGGCAGCAAACTATCCAATGCAAAGGTGTCCTTTGCGATATTTAAGCGCGACATTAAGCGACTGCTTGTGAACCCCGTCGCCCTGGTGGTTACCCTAGGCGTGTGCGTTATTCCCTCGCTGTATGCCTGGTATAACATCGTGGCAAACTGGGATCCGTATGGAAACACCCAAGGCATCAAGATTGCTATCGCCAACAACGATCGAGGCACCCAAAACGACTTGGTGGGTGAGCTCAACGCTGGCGACAAAGTGGTCGACCAGCTCAAGGAGAATCATCAGTTGGGCTGGACGTTCGTCGACTCGACGGCCGATGCCAAGGAGGGCGTCGAGAGCGGCGAGTACTATGCCGCTATCGTGATTCCCAAGAACTTCTCGGATAACCTGGTTTCGATGCTCGACGGCAACTACCATCAGCCCAAGCTCACGTACTACGTCAATGAGAAGAAGAGCGCCATTGCGCCCAAGGTTACCGATACCGGTGCAAACACCATCGAGGAGCAGATCAACTCGGAATTTGTCTCTACGGTAGGCAAGACTGTTGCCGGTATCGCCAAGGATGCCGGTGTCGATTTAAAGGACAAGGCAACCCAGACTCAGGACTCGCTGGCAAGTTCGGTGTCCGAGGCGTCCGACACCTTGGGCGAGGTGCGCGATTCGATTGGCGATATGAATGCCGCCATCGATAAGACGAGCGGCGCTATCGCCTCGGCTGATGCGGCACTTGCCGGCTTGCAAGGCCAGGCACCGTCGCTGACGCAGGCGATCTCCCAGGGCAACGACCTGCTGAGCGAAGCTCGCACCACGGCGGGCAACTCCATCACCTCGCTCTCCAAGGCGCTCTCGGAAGGCAGCCTTGCGCTCACCAAGACGTCGGCCTCTGCGAACGCTGCCATCGGCAAGCTGACGGGCGCGGTCACATCTACGACCACCCGTATCGACAACTCGCTCGAGTCTCTTCAAGCGACGATCGACCACAATAAGGCCGTTATCGGGCACTTGGAGATTCTCGCCAATGACACGTCGACAGGTTCCGAGGAAATTGACGCGCGCATTGTATCGACCATCGATTTGCTTCGAGAGCAGAATGAAAAGCTTCAGAGCATCAAGGACGGTCTGTCCGCGCAGTCGAGCGCCATGGCGAATGACGCAGCGGCTGTTTCGGGTGCCAGTGACGCTATCAATAACGCAATTCATACCGGTGCGACCAACCTTGGCCAAGCCCAGACGGACTTGGGCCAAAACGCGCTGCCGAAGGCCTCGAGCGCGCTCGACTCTTTTGCTGCCGTTTCGGGCGACCTGACCGGTATCGTCTCGGGTATGACACCTACACTTGCAAATGCGCGCGGCACGCTGGCGCAGCTCGACGCCACGCTCAAGCAGGCAAAGACCACGCTGTCCCAAACCGACGCCTCCCTTGCCAAGGTTCAGGACAAGCTCGCGACCGCCGCCAATGACATTGCGGCGCTACAGACCTCTGAGTCTATGGGCGAGTTAGCCGACCTCATGGACGTCGACGTCGATGACGTGGCAGATTTCATGGCATCTCCGGTTGAGCTGACGTCCAAGTCAATCTATCCAGTCAAGAGCTTTGGCTCGGGCATCGCTCCCTTCTACACCAATCTGGCGCTGTGGGTAGGCGGCTATGTGCTCATCGCTATCTACAAGCTCGAGGTCGACCGCGAGGGCATCGGTAGCTTTACGGCGCGTCAGGGCTACTTTGGCCGCTGGCTGCTGATGGTGATCCTGGGTGCGTTCCAGGCCATCATCGTTACGGTGGGCGATTTGGTGATTGGCGTGCAGTGCGTCAACCCGCTGCTGTTCGTGCTGGGCGGCATCGCTATCTCGTTCACCTACGTCAACATCATCTATGCGCTGTCCACCACCTTTAAGCATATCGGTAAAGCCATTGGCGTCATCCTCGTCATTGTGCAGATCCCCGGCTCGTCGGGCATGTATCCCATCGAGATGATGCCCGGCTTCTTCCAATGGCTGCATCCGCTGCTGCCCTTCACCTATGGCATCAACCTGCTGCGCGAGACCGTCGGCGGCATGTACTCGTTCAACTACCTGTTCAACCTGTGCATCCTGGGCGTGTTCTTGATCGTGGCGCTCTTTATCGGTCTGCAGCTGCGCCCGTTGCTGCTCAACCTCAATCTGCTCTTTGATAAGCAGCTTTCCACGACGGGCCTCATGATCTGCGAGTCCAACGACCTGCCGCGCCAGCGCTATTCGCTGCGCACGGCCATGCGCGTCATGCTCGATTCGGATTCGTACCGTCGCGAGCTGCTCGATCATGCCGTGGCGTTTGAGCATCGCTACCCGTACTACATCAAGGGCGGTTTTGCTGCCGTGGTAGGCGTGCAGGTCCTGCTCTTTGTGCTCTCGACGGTGCTCGATATCGACAATAACGGCAAGATCATCCTGCTCGTTATCTGGATCATTTCGGTTATCGCCATCTGTGGCTGGCTCATCAACATCGAGTATATCCGTGCGAGCCTCAATACCCAGATGCGTATCTCGGCGCTTTCGGACGAGGACCTTCGCCGTGAGATGCGCGAGCACACGGCCGCCATCCCTGCTGCCCGTCGCATGTTTGGTCTCAACGCCAGCGAGCGGGGCACCAAGGACAGCGAACAGCCCACGAGCCGTCTGCCGCATATCGGTGTGCATCGTAAGGCTCAAGATGCCGACGACGTTGACAACGTAAGCGGAAACGACGGGGACACCACCCCGCTTGGCAAGCACTCTAAAGGAGGTGAGGCATAAATGAAAAACATCCTGCACCTGTTTAAGCGCGATGTCCAAAACGTGTCTCGCTCCGTGATCGGCTTGGTTGTTGTGATGGGCCTGATCATCGTGCCATGCCTGTACGCGTGGTTTAACATCGCCGGAAGCTGGGATCCCTACGGCAATACCGGCAACCTTAAGATTGCAGTGGTCAACACCGATGAGGGCTACGAGAGCGATCTGATTCCCGTCGAGGTCAACGTGGGCGAAAACGTAACCGCCACCCTGCGCGGCAACGAGAACTTCGATTGGGTCGTCCTCAACGACCGTGATAAGGCGATTGAGGGCGTTAAGTCGGGCGCGTACTACGCTGCCGTTGTTATCCCTAAAAGTTTTAGCGCAGACATGATGACGCTCTTCTCGACCGACGTGAAGCACGCCGATATCGAGTTCTATGAGAACCAGAAGGCCAACGCCATCGCACAGATCGTGACCGAGAAGGGCTCGAGCGCCGTCCAGAGCCAGGTCAACGAGACCTTTACCAAGACCATCACGTCCATCGGCCTTAAGACGGTGTCCAGCCTGCTCGATTACATGAGCACCGACCAAGTGAGCAACTTTATCGCCAATCTGTCCTCTACGCTGGGCGATTCGGTCGAGGACCTGCAGGACGTTCAGGCGAGCGCGACGTCGCTCGCGGGCATTTTGAGCTCTACGTCCGATTCGCTGACATCGGCGGGCGGCATGCTCGAGCAGACGGGCACCGTTGATGAGTCGACGAAGCAGCTGATGGAGCACGCCAAGAGCGGCATCAATGATTCCAAGGAAGCGCTCAAGGCCGCCAACGATGCCGTTGACGCGGCGATTGACGGAAGCGCGGGCTCGTTCGACAACGTGTCCGCCGAGCTTGCGAAGGCATTCGATGCCGCGAATCAGCATGTTGACCTTACGGTGTCTCAGCTCAACGAAGCCGCAGCGGCGCTCAATACGCGTGCTGACGATATCGATGCGATGGCCGATCGGCTCCGCAACCTTGCCGACCAGATGAGCGATGACAAGCTCAAAGACGGCCTCAAGTCCGCTGCGACGTCGCTGGGCAGAATTGCCGTGGAGTACCGCAACAATGCGAAGGATCTGACGGCGACCGCAAAGTCCCTTTCGGACAGCATGGCGGAGGTCAACAACTCGCGTGCCGAGGTCGACCAGGCCATCGCCGATGCCAAGGCGGGTATCTCGGGAGCCAAGTCCGACTACGATTCTACGTTCTCGGTTAAGGCCAAGGAACTCAAGAAGACCATTTCGGGCGTTCTGGATTCCCTGAACGGTATCTCGGGTGACTTGGATAGCGCCGTGAGCGGTCTGACCGACGCCTCTGGTTCGCTCGCGAAGGGTCTCTCCAAGGCTGCAAAGCTGGTCAACAAGGCTTCCGATCAGCTGGGCGAGGCGTCGAACAAGATCAGTGCCTTTAAGGACGAGCTTGATAGCGCTCTGATCTCGGGTGACCTGGCCATGATTAAGACAATGATCGGCAACGACCCCGAGGGCCTCGCCGTGTCGCTTTCCGGCCCTGTCGCACTCGATCGCAAGCCGGTCTATCCGATCCGCAACTACGGCTCGGCTATGGCGCCGTTCTACACGATTCTGTCGCTATGGGTCGGCTCGATCGTACTGGCGGCCATGATGAAGGTTTCGGTTGACGATGAGCTTATCAACGAGCTCATCCCCGTGCGCCTGCACGAGATCTACCTGGGTCGCTACCTGTTCTTTGGCGGTCTGGCTCTGCTGCAGGCAACGCTCGTGTGCGCGGGCGACATTCTGTTCTTTGGCATCCAGTGCGACAATCCCCTGCAGTTTGTGCTGGCGGGCTGGGTCGCGAGTCTAGTGTTCTCCAATATCGTCTACACGCTTACGGTATCGTTTGGAGATATCGGCAAGGCCCTCGCCGTCGTGCTGCTGGTCATGCAGGTCGGCGGTTCGGGCGGTACGTTCCCCATCGAGATGACCGGCCCCGTGTTCCAGGCGATCTACCCGTTCCTGCCGTTTACTCACGGCATCAACGCCATGCACGCCGCCATGGCCGGTGCCTACCATATGGAGTACTGGATTGAGCTGGGTATCTTGGCGAGCTACCTGATTCCGTCGCTGGCCCTGGGCGTCGTCTTCCGCCGTCCGGTTATCAAAGCTAACGACTGGATCATCGAAAAGCTGGAGAGTACTAAATTAATCTAGCGCAACAATGTAAACGCTGATGCTGCGGCAATGTCAGCGAGCGAGCCGCATTTGCGCCAAGGTGACGTGAAATGAAAGGGCGCTGACCTTCTGGTCGCGCCCTTGAAATTGAACGTCAGATTGGTGTGAATGCGGCTCGCGCAGCGTCGGCCGGTCCGCCGTTCGGTAGAACGGCGGAACAAAACGCTTTAGTGGGCTGGATTGCACGGGTTGCTTGGTTGTTGCTACAGTAGCGGGGCGTGCCGGGGGTCCGGCGCGTCCCGTTTTTATTTGACCATGAGGCGGCACGCAGCCTTACGCGTGCGGACACCACGCCCAGTTTGAGTGTGAGGATGTTCCATGGCCCAATACGCTGCCAACGAAATCGAAAACTTGCCCGATAGCCCTGTTGCTCGCGAGGACCTAGGCGCGGGCGGCACCTCCCGCGGCGCCGGCGCTCGCTCGCCGCTGTTCTGGAAAGTTCTGCTGCTTTCGGTGGCGATTATCTGGGGCTACTCCTTTACCACTATGAAGGATGCGCTCGACACCATTCCGGTGTTCGAGCTGCTCTATGTACGCTTTCTGCCCGCAGCGTTGGTCATGTTTGCCGTCTTCCACAAGCGCATCATTGCACATTTCAACGCTCGCAACCTGATCGTTGGCCTGAGTATGGGCGTGCTCATGTGGGCGGCCTATGCGTTGCAGACGGTCGGTCTGGCACATACTACGGCGGGCAAGAATGCTTTTTTGACGGGCACGTACTGCATCCTTGTGCCGTTCGCGAGCTATTTTCTGAGCGGCGAAAAACTCACCCGCTATAACCTGGGCGCGGCACTGCTGTGCTTGGCGGGCATTGGTTTGGTGGCGCTCGATAGCGTTGAATTCAACATCGGTGACGTCATTACGCTGGCGGGTGCGGTCTTTTTCGCCATCCAGATGGCGGTGACTGCCAAGTACGGTCGCAAAATGGACATCAACGTCATCACGTTTTGGATGTTTGTGGGCAACGGCGTGCTGAGCCTGGCAACGTCGCTGCTATTCGAGACCCAAGCGCCTCTGTCCGTGTGGACGCCGAGCTTTATCACTGCGATGGCGTTTCTCTCGGTGGGCTGCACATGCGTGGCTCTGCTCATCCAAAACGTCGGCCTGGCGCATGTCCCGGCCTCGACGGGCTCGCTGCTCCTTTCGATGGAGTCGCCTTCGGGTGTGCTGTTCTCGGTGCTGCTGATGGGGGAGGCGCTCACCTCGCGCCTGCTCGCCGGCTTCGCGCTCATCTTCCTGTCGATTATCTTGAGCGAGACTCACTTCGATTTTTTGCGTCGAAAGCCGCGCCCGCAATTGTAAACAACTTGTTGCGCCGCCCTCCCGGGGCGGCATTTTTTATGCCTCGCCCTTAAAGTAGTACCTTGCACTTTATGCTATCAAAGTGCTTGCTGCAAAAACGATACTGGAGGGCATCTATGGCACCAGCTTTGTCCGATCTTCAACCGCAATCAGCGCCCAAGGCCACCGCAGCGGCGCAGACCGCTATCGGTGACGGTCTTGTTGCAGAAGCTCAGGCTTTTGCAGACGAGCTCGCTGCGTGGCGACACGATCTACACCAGATGCCCGAGCTGGGTAATAGCCTCCCACAGACCTCTGCGTATATCCAAGCGCGCCTGACCGAGATGGACATCCCGTTTGCCACGCTCGTCGATGGTTCCTGCGTTGTGGGCCTTGTCGGCGCCGGTGCCGCCGCGGCCCAGGGTAATGGCGTCTGCACGAATGAGCAGGCCGGTACGGTCATCATGCTCCGTGGCGACATGGACGCCCTGCCCGTTGCCGAGGAATCCGGCGAGCCCTTTGCATCCACCAACGGCTGCATGCACGCTTGCGGTCACGATATGCACGCGACGGCGCTGCTTGGTGCGGCTCGTATGCTCAAAGCGCGCGAGGCAGAGCTTGTTGATGCCAACGCCACGGTTAAGTTGCTGTTCCAGCCGGGCGAGGAAACCTTTGAGGGTGCCCGCGCCGCCATCGCCGACGGTCTGCTGCAGAACCCGCGTCCTCAGGTCGCCTTTGCCATGCATGTCAATAGCCAGTCGCCGCTTGGTTTGGTGCTCTACGGCAGCCCGGCGCTCTCGGGCGTGTACGGTTTTCGCATCACGCTTCAAGGCAAGGGCGGCCATGGCTCGAGCCCCGAGATTTGCATCGACCCCATCACGGCCGGCGTGCATGTGCATCTGGCACTTCAGGAGCTCATCTCCCGCGAGGTGCCGGCGGCCAAGGAAGTCGCACTTACCGTTGGTAAGTTTGCCGGCGGCTTGGCGGCCAACGTCATCCCCGACACCTGCGTGCTTGAGGGAACGCTGCGCGGCTTTGATGTTGAGCTCATGGAGCACCTAAAGACCCGCATCGCGGAGGTCGTTAACGGCGTTGCCGCAACATATCGTACGCCGGCGACCATCGAGACGCTTTCGGATGTTCCGCCGCTTGTACTCGACAGCGATATGACTCAGGCGTCGCTTGGCTACGTGGGCGCAGTGCTGCCCAAGGTGGCTTTCTTGCCGCTTTTCCATGCCATGGCGAGTGAGGACTTTGCGCTTATCTCGAGCGAGATTCCGAGTGCGTACTTTACCGTGGGCGCGGCCGTAACCGACACGGACGAACACTTTGCCCAGCACCATCCCAAGGCACGTTTTAACGATGCCGAGCTTCCTCTCGGCGCCGCGGCCTATACCGCCGTCGCTTTGGGCTATATCGCCGACCACCGGTAGCACCCAACCTTGCCTTTCAAGCCTGCGGGCATGGCCGTAAGGCCTATGCCCTTGTCTTTCAAGGCAATCTTGGGCACTACCGGCGCCCGGCGCCGGCTATTCGTTTGTTAAATAAGGAGCAGTATGTCCCAGCAGCGTAAGTTCTTCCCCGGCTGGCTCGTTGTGACCTCCGGCTTCGTGATCATGGCCACGTGCTACACGATTTTCGTCAACTGCATGAGCCTGTTCCAGCCGCTGATCGTCAGCGACCTGGGCATTTCCCTTGCGCAGTACAACATCTCCAATGCCATCTCCACCGTGGTGAGTGTCGTGGGTTCGCTCGTTATCGGCCATGTTGCCGATAAGGTGAGTGGCCGCGTATTGGGCTCGCTTACCGTTATCGCCACCTCGACGGTGCTCGCGGGCATGAGCTTTGTGGGTGAGCTTTGGCAGGTCTATGTGCTCTTTGCCGTCTCGGGCTCCTTTGCGAGCACCTGGATCGTGTGCCTGGCGTGCTCCGTGGTCATGCTCGTGTTCCTGCTGGCATCCGAGCCCATCGCCGCCAAGCTGCGCGCGAGCGTGGCGGGGGAGTAGGTAGGCCAAAGCGCATCGCCGCTTGTCCGCTTCGTCCGCGGCGGCGCGTCTGGCCGAACGAGTCCCCATACCCTCGTTCGGTCAGGCGCGCCGCCGCGTTGCTGCTTTGTGCCGTATAATGTCCACTACCTATGACGCGATACAAAAGAAAGGTGTTTGCCCATGCAGGCACAGAAGGCGGAGGGAACCCGCGACCTTATCGGCGCCGAGATGCGCGCCTGGCAAAAGATGCAGCAGATTGCGGCCGGCGTGTTCGAGCCGTTTGGTTTTAAACCCATCGAGACGCCCGCGATCGAGCAGGTTGACGTGTTTGTCCACGGTATCGGCCAGTCGACCGACGTCGTGCGCAAGGAAATGTTCCGCGTGTTCAGCGGTGCCAACCTGGAGCGCGTCTTTACCGAGGGCACCGACACCAAACTCAAGCCCAAGCAGCGCCTGGCACTTCGCCCCGAGGGCACGGCCGGCGTGGTGCGCGCCGTCGTCGAGAACAATCTGGTGCCCCAGGGCTCCACGCCGTTTAAGGCTTACTACGCCGAGGCCATGTTCCGCGGCGAGCGTCCCCAGAAGGGCCGCCTGCGCCAGTTCCACCAGGTGGGCATCGAGTGGCTCGGCGCTCCCGATCCGGCGGCAGACGCCGAGTGCATCATCATGCTCATGGAGTTCTACAAGCGCCTGGGCTTCGATCTTTCCAAGCTTCGTCTGCTCATCAACTCGATGGGTGACGCCCAGTGCCGTCCGGCTTACCGCGAGCAGGTCAAGCAGTTCATCCTCGATCACGCAGACGAGATGTGTGACGAGTGCCGCGAGCGCGCCGAGCTCAACCCGCTGCGTGCCTTCGACTGCAAGAACGACCACTGCCGCGAGATCATGGCCGAGGCTCCGCTGATGGGTGACAACCTGTGCGATGAGTGCCGCGAGCACTACGAGCAGGTCAAGCGCTATCTGGATGCCGCCGGTATCGAGTATGTCGAGGATCCCACCTTGGTGCGCGGCCTGGACTACTACACCCGTACTGTCTTTGAGGTCGAGGCCCCTGGCGCCGGCGTCGGCTCCATCGGCGGCGGCGGCCGCTACGATGGCCTGGTCGAGCTCGAGGGTGGCAAGCCCACGGCGGGCGTCGGCTTTGCTGTCGGTTTTGAGCGCGCCCTGCTGGCCCTGCAGGCCTTTGGCAGCGATTTGGGTGCCGATGAGGCCCCGTGCGTCTATGTCGCCAACGCCGGCAAGGAGCTGCGTCAGAACGTCTTTGCCATTACGCAGGAGCTTCGCGCCGCAGGTATCGTGACCGAGGCCGACTATCAGGGTCGTTCGCTCAAGGCCCAGTTTAAGCAAGCCGATAAGGTAGGCGCCAAGCTCATCTTGGTCCTGGGTGGCGACGAGCTTGCCGCCGGCAAGGTCAAAGTGCGCGACATGCAGAGCCATGACGAGGTGCTCGCCGATCTGGACAACGTCGTCGAGGCGGTTCGCGAGCGCCTGTAGCGCATCTTTTTGAGCTTCGGGCCTGCTAACGTGCCCTGCTCATGGAGAGCGATTGTTACGGGGGTGTTTCGCTTTTATGCGGAATGCCCCCGTTTACGTATGCCGCCCACCGAGAAATACGACCATTTAGGGCAAAAACCTTTGCAATGCAGAAAATACTTTTGTGTGGTAAAGCGCAATCAGTGTCGAAAGTATTTCTCAAGCGCCTATAATGAATACCGCATGTTACGTGCATAGAAGGAGGAATGGGAGGAAACGTGGCTGAGAACCTAAGCAACCAGTCTGTACCCGAAGCCGCGGCGCGCGTCGCTGCCGTGGTCAACCGCCTCGTTAACCGAATCGGCTCGAATGCCGAGTCCAGGGAGCGTCTCGCCGAGATCGAGATCCCCGAGGAGCTGCGCGACAATCTGGCGCTGTTCTTGCGCCTGGAGCGCCGTGTGCTTAGCGAGTATGATCCCGAGATCGCGGACCTGTTCGACAAGATTTTGACAGCCGAGATTGTGGTCAATGCCGGCAACCCCGGTACCTGCGCTGCCGACGAAGCCGTCGACGAGCAGGGCGTGCCCACCGCCGACGAGCCCACTGCCGTGGCATTTCGTGAGGTCGTCGATTTGATCGACAGCCTGCCGCTCGATAAGCAGCAGGTCATCGTTCGCGCCTTTACGAGCTTTTTCCATCTGGCAAACCTGTCGGAGGAGAACTACCGTGTGGCGCAGCTGCGCGAGCGCGAGGCCGGTGCGTCGACCGATACCGAGGTCGATCCTGCCAACGAGCTTACCGTTGCCTATCACCAGCTGGTGAATGAGCTGGGTGTCGAGGGTGCCAACGAGCTGCTCGACAAGCTCGAGTTCCACCCTGTCTTTACCGCACATCCCACCGAGGCCCGTCGTAAGGCCGTCGAGGGCAAGATCCGCCGTATCTCCAACCTGCTGGAGGAGCGTCCGCGTCTGGGCGGCTCCGACCTGGTGGAGAACGAGCGCCATATGCTGCAGGAGATCGACGCCCTGGTGCGTACGAGCCCCATCGCGCTCAAGAAGCCCACGCCGGTCGAGGAAGCCGATACCATCATCGACATCTTCGATAACACGCTGTTCGACGTTATCCCCGTTATCTATCGTCGTTTTGACGATTGGGTGCTGGGCGACAAGGCCGGTACTGTGCCGCCGCTGTGCCCGGCGTTCTTCCATCCCGGCAGCTGGATCGGTTCCGACCGCGACGGTAACCCCAACGTCACCGCCAAGGTGAGCCGTGAGGTCGCCGCCAAGTACTTTACGCACATGGTGCTCAAGCTCGAGGACAAGTGCCGCCACATCGGCCGCAACCTCACGCTCGAGGCCACCTACAGCAAGCCGTCGGCCGAGCTCATTAACCTGTGGAACCATCAGGTCGAGATGAGCCCTCGGTACACGGCCCGCGCCGAGCTGATCTCCGAGCACGAGCCGCATCGCGCCGTCATGCTCGTCATGGCCGACCGTCTGAACGCCACCGTGCGCCGTATCACCGACACCATGTACCACAGCGCCGACGAGTTCCTGGATGACCTGCGCGTCGTCCAGCGTTCGCTGGCCGCCTGCGGTGCCGTCCGTGCCGCCTACGGCCCGGTCCAGACCATCATCTGGCAAGTCGAGTCCTTCGGCTTCCATATGGTCGAGATGGAGTTCCGTCAGCACTCCGTGGTGCATGCCCGCGCCCTCAAGGATATCCACGAGAACGGTATCCATGGCGACCTGCAGCCCATGACGCGCGAAGTCATCGATACCTTCCGTGCTATCGGCTCCATCCAAAAGCGCTACGGCAAGAAGATGGCGCACCGCTACATCATCTCGTTTACCAAGAGCGCCCAGCATGTGGCCGACGTCTTTGAGCTTGCCCATCTGTCCTTTGCGCACGAGGAGGATGTCCCCGAGCTCGACGTGATTCCGCTGTTCGAGCAGCTCGAGGACCTCGAGGGCTGCGTCGACGTGCTCGACCAGATGCTTACGCTCCCCGTGGTGCAGAAGCGCCTTGCCCAGACCAACCGCCGCATGGAGGTCATGCTGGGCTATTCCGACTCCTCCAAGGATGCCGGTCCTACCACGGCCATGCTCGCGCTGCACTCCGCGCAGGAGCGCATTGCCAAGTGGGCCGAGAAGAACGATATCGACTTGGTGCTCATGCACGGTCGCGGCGGTGCCGTGGGCCGTGGCGGCGGCCCGGCCAACAAGGCCGTGCTGGCTCAGCCCAAGGGTTCGGTCAACTGCTTCTTTAAGCTCACCGAGCAGGGCGAGGTCATCTTTGCCCGTTACGGCAACCGCACGCTGGCTCAGCGCCATGTTGAGTCCGTTGCCGCCGCAACGCTTTTGCAGTCGGCCCCGAGTGTCGAGAAGACCAACACCGAGACCACGCAGAAGTTCTGGGATATGGCCGAGAAGCTCAACGCCGCAAGCCACGAGCGCTATCTGGACCTGCTGAACACCGAGGACTTTACACCGTGGTTCTCGACCGTGACGCCGCTGACCGAGGTCGGTCTGCTGCCGATCGGCTCGCGTCCCGCCAAGCGCGGCTTGGGTGCAAAGTCGCTCGACGACCTGCGTACCATTCCGTGGATCTTCAGCTGGAGCCAGGCGCGCATCAATCTGGCTGCTTGGTACGGCCTGGGTACCGCCTGCGAGCAGTTTGGCGATCTGGACCAGCTTAAGGCTGCCTACCAGGAGTGGCCGTTCTTCCGCACCTTTATCGACAACATCGAGATGTCGATCGCCAAGACCGACCAGCGCATCGCCAAGATGTATCTGCACCTGGGCGATCGCCAGGATCTGTCCGAGAAGGTCTTCACCGAGATGCAGCTCACGCGTAAGTGGGTCCTTGCCATCGTCGGTGACGAATGGCCGCTGCAGCGCCGCCGCGTGCTCGGCTGCGCCGTTCGCGTGCGTAACCCCTACGTCGACGCTCTGTCCATCGCCCAGGTCCGCGCCCTTCGCGAGGTGCGCATGAATCAGGACGAGATGGCCGAGGAGAAGAAGGCCGAGTACATGAGCCTGATTCTTTCGACTGTGACCGGCGTCTCGGCAGGTCTGCAGAACACGGGGTAATCGATAGCCCTGTAGTCATTGTCCGGGGCCGCCGTTTGTTTTCTTTCCGGCGCGTCCTCGGACATGCAAGAAGCCCTCGCTGCGCACTTCGTGCGGCGAGGGCTTCTTGCGTCCTGCGGAATGCGCCGGAAAGAAAACAAACGGCGGCCCCTACGATGTCCGGTCTTCGGTGGATTACTTGCTGGGGAAATAAAGGCGCGCTTCGCGCGTTTGGAAAGGGCTTCGTGCTGCGGAATGCATTCAGGGGGAAACCCATCGGGTTCCTTCGTCCTCGGTTTTCAGGGATTAAAGCTGATGAAAATAAAGTGCGCTTCGCGCCTAATGTGGAGTGCGGCGAGGGCTTCTTGCGTCCTGTGGAGTGTGCCTAAAAGTAAACCTATGGCGGGCCCTGCGATGTCCGACCTTTGGCGAATCAGCCGCTGGGTGAGGGTGGTGCTTGGGGCGACGTGCAAAAAACGGAGTTTTCAGCAGCCAAAGATTGATGCATAAGGCCATAGCCGGCTTTCGCTACCTTTGTTGATGCTTTTGCACGACAATTGGGCCTTGGCGATGCCCGTATATGGCTGGTTTCTCGCCGCATGCTATCCAGATGGGACGAGTCATGAGGACTATCTACCTTTTGAAAGACTTTTGACACCAAAATCTTATCCCGCGATGCTGAATACTCGCAAAAATGCACGCTCCGGAGGGTACTACCCTGTTACGGCTAGAAATCCATGCGCCATTTTATGCAATTAGTTGACGTATTTATACAAGATGACTTACGCGCGCATGCCATCGGGGTGAACGTTCGTCTCGGCATTGCGTTGACCATCCTGCCCATAGTGTCTTTTACAGGCGGCTGCGGTTCCGTTTGGGATCGCGGCCGTTTTGTTGTGGGTCAAATATGAACGTTGTGTTAATGACTCGGTGGACGGTGGTGTTTTTCGGTGAGCGGCGTATCCTTCCAACGGTTTATCTAGTGTGTCAGTTGAAAGGAAGAGGGCGCTCGTCATTGTTTGAATGTGAACTACCGTTTGACCACAAGACGTTGCATCTAGAGCTCGAGGATAAGAACTTCGTGGGTGTGATGGAAGGTCATCAAAACGAGTTTAAGACTACAAAATCGCAGGAAGAGCTGGTAGAAGAGTCGCTTGCCAACCCTTACGGCTCACCTTCGCTCGAGGAGCTTTGTGCTGGCAAGAAGGATATTGTCATTATTAGCTCCGATCATACGCGTCCCGTCCCCTCGCGTGTGACGATGCCTATTCTGCTGCATCACATCCATTCCGCTGCGCCCGAGGCTCGCGTGCGCATTCTGGTTGCTACGGGTATGCACCGTCCGTCGACGCACGAGGAGCTCGTCAACAAGTACGGCGAGGAGATCGTTGCCAACGAGGAAATCGTTATGCACGTCGCGACTGACGACAGCATGATGAAAAAGATCGGCACCCTGCCTTCTGGCGGCGAGTGCATCATCAACAAGATTGCGGCCGATTGCGATCTGCTGCTTGCCGAGGGCTTTATTGAGCCGCACTTCTTTGCTGGCTTCTCTGGCAGCCGCAAGTCCGTGCTGCCCGGCATTGCCAGCTATAAGACCATCATGTACAACCATAACGGTCAGTTTGTGAACGATTCCCATTCGCGTGCCGGCAACCTGTGCCACAACCACGTGAGCGAGGACATGTTTGCCGCTGCCGAGATGGCTCACCTTGCCTTTGTGCTTAACGTGGTGCTCAACGGCAAGCACGAGGTCATCGGCTCCTTTGCCGGCGATATCCACAAGGCGCACGAGGCTGGCTGCGAGTTCGTGAAGAGCCTTGCCGGCGTTGAGCCCGTTGAGTGCGAGATTGCCATCACCACCAACGGCGGCTACCCGCTCGACCAGAACATCTACCAGGCCGTGAAGGGCATGTGCTCTGCCGAGGCCACGCTTCCCGAGGGCGGCGTGATTATTGATGTCGCCGGTTGCGCCGACGGTCACGGTGGCGAAGGCTTCTATCACAACATCGCCGACAACGATCCGGCGGAGTTTGAGCGCGCCTGCATCGACCGTCCTAAGGACGAGACCCTGCCCGACCAGTGGACGAGCCAGATTTTCGCCCGCATCCTGGCGCATCACCCTGTGATTATGGTCACCGACCTGTGCGATCACCAGATGCTCAAGGATATGCACATGACGCCGGTCAACACTATCGAGGAGGCGCTCAAGCTCGCCTTTGAGATGAAGGGTGCCGATGCCAAGGTTGCCGTCATTCCCGATGGCCTGGGCGTTGTCGTCGCGCAGCACTAGTGCACGGCCCAAACGAATCGTTTATAACCGACAAGAAAGATAAGGTTTTATGCTTACCAAACTCCTCTGCGAATTCGGCGCAACGGCCCTCATGATCATCTTTGGCGTGGGCGTACACTGCGATACCGTGCTTAAGGGCACCAAGTATCAGGGCTCCGGCCACATGTTTGCCATCACCACCTGGTCTTTTGGCATCTCGGTCGCTCTGTTTATCTTTGGCGGCGCCGTGTGCATGAACCCCGCCATGGTGCTTGCCCAGTGCATCGTAGGCCTGGTGCCGTGGAGCAGCTGCATTCCCTTCATGATTGCCGATATGCTCGGCGGCTTTGCGGGCGCCGTGATTGCGTGGTTGATGTATGCCGATGAGTTCAAGGCTTCCGATGGCGTCGTCGACCCCATTGCCCAGCGCAACATCTTCTCGACCAACCCCACCACCGAGGGTACGAACTACGCCCGTAACTTCTTCTGCGAGGCTATCTGCACCTTTGTGTTCATCAGCGCCATCCTCGCTGCCGCTAGCCGCGCCGGCGAGAACGTTCTGATGCTCGCCATCTGCGTCGGCCTGATCGTTTGGGCCGTTGGCATGGGCATGGGCGGCATCACCGGCTTCGCCATGAACCAGGCTCGCGACCTTGGTCCTCGCATGGCCTATCAGGTGCTGCCGATCAAGAACAAGGCTGACAACAACTGGAAGTACGGCCTGCTCGTTCCTGGCATCGCTCCGTTTGTCGGTGCCGCTCTGGCTGCACTGTTTGTGCACGGTTTCTTGGGCATGTTCTAGTCCAAGGCTACATAGTTGTCCGCTGTCCGCATGGGGTAACTTCCCAGCGCGTCCTCGGACATGAAAGAACCCCCGCTGCGCACTTCGTGCGGCGGGGGTTCTTTCGTCCTGCGGAATGCGCTGGGAAGTTACCCCATGCGGACAGCTGCGGGATCTTAGTCGCGTTGGAACAAGCAACCCGACATATATATCTGAATTTGGATGGGAGGGGCTTGTTGCTGGTAGGGGCGTTGAAGTGCGAGTGACGCTTTGGGATGCGTGGCGGCCTGGGTTGGGGCGATGCTTTGGGATGAGGTTCTTACTTAGTTGAAGAGGGGTTTTATGGCTGAGAGGTAGTCTTTGGCTACGTCCTCTTTTGGGGCTTGGAAGTTGTGCCAGGCCCACCATTGGACCATTCCTACGAAGCTTGAGGCTATGTGGTGTAGTAGGAAGCTTCGGTCCATGGTGGCGGCGGGGCCGTTTGGGTCGGTAGGGACGGTTTCGGCTGCGCGCGACATGATGGTCTTGCGGAGGCAGTCGGCGAAGACGCGTGAGCCGGCGCCGGCTACGAGGGCTCGAACGCCCTGGCGGCGCTCCCAGAGGTTGTTGAGGATATGCTCGACCTGTACGAGCGGGTCATCGAGGGGCGTACCGTCATCGTCGAGGGCATGGGTGCAGATGTCGCGCACGAGCTCAGCGAGCAGGTCATCTTTGCTCTTGAAGAGGCCGTAGAACGTGGCCCGACCCACATGGGCGCGAGCAATGATGTCGCCGACGGTGATCTTGCCGTAGTCCTCCTCGCGAAGGAGCTCGGAAAACGCCGCAACGATGGCGGCACGGCTTTTTGCCTTGCGGGCATCCATGGTTATGCGTCCGCGTCAACGAGCAGGCAGCGGAGCGTACCGGAGCAACCCTCGTAGGGGCGCTTACCGGCGCCGTAGCCGACGGCCTCGATGCGGTAGCGGGCCGGCAGGTGCTCGGACGTGCGCAGCGCGGCGACGATGGCGGCGCCCGTGGGCGTCACGAGCTCGCCGGCGACCGGTGCAGGCGTGAGGGCGATATTGCCCGCCTGACACAGGTTGACGACAGCGGGGACGGGAATGGGCATGAGGCCGTGGGCGCAGCGGATGGTGCCGTGGCCCTCGGAGAGCGACTCGACTACGATGTCCTCAATACCCAGGTCGTCGAGGCAGATGGCGACAGAGCAGACGTCGACGATGGAGTCGACGGCGCCCACCTCGTGGAACATGACGGTGTCGGGCGTTTTGCCGTGAGCCTTTGCCTCGGCAGCGGCGAGTGCGGAAAAAATGGCGAGGGCGCGACGCTTGGCGCCATCGCTTAGCTGTGAACCGTCGATGATGGCGGTGACGTCCGCCAAAGAGCGGTGGTGATGGTGGTGGGCGTGATGATGGCCCTCGTGGCCATGGCCGTGGGCCTCATGCTCATGCGTGTGCTCGTGTTCGTGCTCGTCATGGTCATGATGATGGTGTTCGTGCTCATGTGCGTGCTCGGCAGCTGCTTCGTTGCCGTAGAGCCAGGCCATGTCGTGGTCGTGGTTCTCGAGCCCCTCTGCCAACTGAACGTCAAAGTCGCAGGCGTCGATGCCATGCTTGTTTACGCGCGTTACAGCGATCGAAAAGCCGTCGACCGGCAGCGTGGCGAGCTGTTCGCGCAGGTGCTCCTCGCTGGCGCCCAGGTCGAGCAGGGCCGCGACGGTCATATCGCCGCTGATGCCCGAAGTGCCGTCGATGATAAGCGTGTGCTGATGGTTGGACATGGAATGCTCCTTAACGGGCGCAGGATGTGCCGGCGCTCAGATGATTGATAAGACTTGCCTGGTAGGCGGCACCAAAGCCGTTATCGATATTGACGACCGATACGCCGCTGGCGCAGGAGTTGAGCATGGCGAGCAGCGCGGCTACGCCTCCAAAATTTGCGCCGTAGCCCACGCTGGTGGGAACGGCGATGACCGGACAGCTCACCAGACCGCCGATAACGCTCGCCAGGGCGCCCTCCATGCCGGCGATGGCGATGACCACCTGCGCCTGGGCAAGTTCCTCGGCATGCGCGAGCAGGCGGTGCAGGCCTGCGACACCTACGTCGTAGAGGCGGTCGACCTCGTTGCCATAGAATTCGGCCGTCAACGCGGCTTCCTCGGCGACGGGCAGGTCGCTCGTACCGGCGCAGGCGACAACGATGCGTCCGTTGCCGGTAGGGGAGGGCTTGCCGCCCACGAGGGCGAGCTGTGCGTCTGGGACATATCCCAGGTCGATGCCGTTGCCGAGGAGCTTCGAGGCGCGGGCTGCCTTTTCGGCGTCCAGGCGCGTGACCAGGATGCGCACCTGGCCGGCATTGAGTAATGCTTTGATAATGGCGGCAATCTGCTCGGCGGTTTTACCGGCGCCGTAGACAACCTCGCCGGCTCCCTGGCGCACCCCGCGCGAAAGATCGAGCTGCGCAAAACCCAGATCGGCGGTTGGCGCCGTCTGGAGGCGCGTGAGGGCGACTGCCGGGGTGACTACTCCGTCGGCAACATCGCTCAGCAATTGCTCAAGATCTCGCTTATCCATATATGTTCCCTTCGACGGCGCAAAGTCTAGCACTCAAAGGGTATGTTTCCGAACACTAAGACAAAATTGTTCGGAAACTATAGGACAGACTGATTCTCTTGTTAGAAAGATCGACTAGTCGCGCAGGATGATGTCCATGGCGAGCATCAGGTTGCGCTCATCGATGGCAAACGGGGCGGCTTCGCGCGTCTTGGGCTTGGCGCAAAACGCGATGCCCGTGCCCGCGGCCTGAATCATGGGGATGTCGTTGGCGCCGTCACCGATCGCGACGGTGTGGGCCATGTCGACACCGCACTCAACCGCCCAATCCAGCAGCTGGATGAGCTTGGACTCCTTGGTCACAATGTCTGCCGCCAGCTTGCCGGTGAGCTTGCCGTCCACGACTTCCAGACGGTTGGCCAGGCAAAAATCGATGCCCGCGGCGGCCACGATCTTGTCAGCGACCTCGTGAAAGCCGCCGCTTACCACGCCGACCTTCCAGCCTTTGCTGTGCGCCGAGCGCACAAGCTCCAGCGCGCCGGGGGTAAACGTCACGCGCTCAAAGGTGCGCTCGAACACACTCTCGTCCAAGCCGGCAAGCAGCCCCACGCGCTCCTCGAGCGCCTGCTTAAAGTCCAGCTCGCCGCGCATAGCGCGCTCGGTGATTTGCGCAACTTGCTCGCCCACGCCGGCCTCCTCGCCCAACAGGTCGATGACCTCCTGGTTGATGAGCGTGGAGTCGATATCCATAACAATGAGGCGTGCAGTCATGACGGGCCTTTCCAAGTGCTGTTTTATTGGGGCATATTGTCGCACGTGAATAGCGCGGGCGGGTGCCGCGGTGCGTCAATTGTTTCGTCTCCGTCAAGTCTTTGGGCAAGAGCTACTTTTTCGTGGTACATCGACGCGGGTGCGATAAGATAGAACGCCATGTCCGGCTGCGCGGTTTACGCAGGCTGGGCAAATCTGTACGACGCCGCCCGGAACGACACGGGGCGGCACAGATCCATAAAGGAGGATCACTGGTATGAGCCAGACCCGTCCCATCGATGAGCATTCCATGCACACCCGTACCTGCGGCGAGCTTCGCTTCGAGAACGTGGGCGAAGAGGTCACCCTCACCGGTTGGGTGAGCCGTCGCCGCGACCACGGCGGCCTTATCTTCTGCGACCTTCGCGACCGCGAGGGCATCACGCAGCTCACCTTCGACCCCGAGCACTCCGATGGCGATGCCTTTAAGATCGCCGAGACCATGCGTCCCGAGTGGCCCATCAAGATCCACGGCGTCGTGCGCGCCCGTGGCGAGGAGACCACCAACACCAAGCTCGCGACCGGCGAGATCGAGGTCCTGACCGACCACGCCGAGGTGCTCAACACGTCCGTCACCCCGCCGTTCCAGATCGAGGACGGCATCGAGACGAGCGAGGACACCCGCCTGCGCTATCGCTATCTGGACCTCCGTCGTCCCGAGATGATGGCCAACCTCAAGCTGCGCTCCGACTTTACCTTTGCCATTCGCGAGGCGCTGCACAACCGTGAGTTCATGGAGGTCGAGACGCCCTCCCTGTTCAAGTCCACGCCCGAGGGCGCTCGCGACTTCATCGTTCCCAGCCGTATTCAGCCGGGTAACTTCTACGCCCTGCCGCAGTCCCCGCAGCTCCTGAAGCAGCTGCTCATGGTCGGTGGCGTCGAGCGCTACTACCAGGTTGCCAAGTGCTTCCGCGACGAGGACCTGCGCGCCGACCGTCAGCCCGAGTTCACCCAGGTCGATATCGAGATGTCCTTCGTGGACCAGAACGATGTCATGAGCGCGCTCGAGGAGGTTCTTGCCGATGCCTTCGGTCGCATGGGTGTCGAGATGCCCACGCCGCTGCGTCGCATGAACTACTGGGAGGCCATGGACACCTATGGCTCCGACAAGCCCGATACCCGCTACGGCATGCACCTGGTCGACCTGACCGACATCTTTGCCAACTCCAAGTTCAAGGTCTTCGCGACCGCTGCGAACGAGGAGGGCTCTGTCGTCAAGGCCATCAACGCCAAGGGCGCCGGTGCCTGGGCGCGTGCCAAGATCGATAAGCTCGCCGGCGTGGCCTCCACGTTTGGCGCCAAGGGCCTGGCCTGGATCGCCTTCCGCGAGGACGGTTCCATCAACAGCCCCATCGTCAAGTTCTTCTCGGACGAGGAGATGGCGGCTCTGCGCGAGCGCATGGACGTCGAGCCCGGCGACCTTGTGATGTTCGCCGCCGGCCCGCGCCTGCTTTCTGATGAGATCCTGGGCGGTATGCGTTCGCACATGGCCAATGCGCTCGAGATCAAGCGCGAGGGTCACGACTTCCTGTGGGTCGTCAACTTCCCGCTGTTCCATTGGGACGAGGATCGCAAGGCCTATGCTGCCGAGCATCAGCCCTTTACCCTGCCGACCGAGACCGACATCGCCAAGATCGAGGCCGATCCGCTGGCAGCCGGTTCGTGCACCTACGACTTTGTCATGGACGGCTTTGAGGCCGGCGGCGGCGGTATGCGTATCCACAACGCCGAGATGCAGATGTCCATGCTCAAGCTCCTGGGCTTTACCGAGGAGCGCGCCGAGTCTCAGTTTGGCTTCCTCATGGAGGCCCTCAAGTTTGGTGCGCCCCCGATGGGCGGTTTCGCTCTGGGTCTGGACCGCGCGTGCATGCTGCTCACCGGTTCCGACTCCATCCGCGATGTCATGGCGTTCCCCAAGACGGCCAGTGGCTCCGACCTTATGTCGGGTGCTCCGAGTGCCGTTTCCGGCGCCCAGCTCAAGGACGTCAGCCTGCGCTTGATGTAGGCGAGCGGCTACATATTGCCCGCAACGAGGGAAGGACGCGTGCCTTCCCTCGTTTTTTATACGCCGAGATTGTGAGGGCATGGGGTGACCGGGCGTCGCGGAAAGTGCGTCCCGGAATCTGGGTCCAGAACGGGTCGCGCTTTCCCAAAGGGGGTCCTCTGGGAAAGCGCGACCCAGAATTTGGCAAAATAATGGGGCACAGTTTCCGGTTGAGCTGTCTAACGGAAACTGTGCCCCAGAATGAGCGCTCAAAACGGGGCAGGCTTTCCGCAACAACTGTCTGGCGGAAAGCCTGCCCCAATATCTTATAGCGAGTCTCTCTGGATTAGCTGCATGTGCATCACGGAGGTGGTGGGCTCGGCACCCTTGATCATATCGAGCGCAATGTTGGCGGCCATGTGGCCTTCTTCGCGCAGGGGCTGGCGGACGGTCGTGAGCGCGGGGACGCAGCGCGTCGCAATCTCGTGATCGTCGAAGCCGACGACAGAAACGTCCGCCGGAACGGATAGGCCTGCCTCGTTGAGTGCGGTGATGACGCCAGCCGCGATACGGTCCGATCCGCAGAGCACGCCATCGAAAGCAATCTCGCGCGCGAGAATCTGGTGCATGGCCTGATAGCCGTCTCCGCTGTTCCAGCCGGTATAGATAACGTTTGCGTCTGGGAGGTCTTCGCACAAGACGGCGCGGTAGCCGCGCAGGCGGTCGACAACAGCGAGGTTGTCTTGCGGTCCCAACACGGCGACGATATCCTTACGCCCGCGCTCTTTCATAGCGAGCGCTGCAAAGCGTCCGCCCTCTTCGTCGTCAGAGTAGACCGTCGAGAACACATCGCGATAGGGATGACCCTCGAGCTGGCCGCACAACACGGTGGGTACGCCCAGCTCGCGCAGCACCTCGAGCAGCTCGCTGCCCTTGTAGGGGGAGACATCGATCACGGCGTCGAACGAGCGGCGCTCAAAGTGCTCGCGTGCGCGGTTGCGCTCATGCGTAGAAGACGCCTGCAAGATAACGGGCAGATAGGACGACTCCGACAGCTCCTCGGTAATGCCGCTCAAAAACTCGCTATAGGTGGGGTCGCTGAAGAGTTCACTCAGGGGCTCGGTCACGAGCACGGCGATGATTTCCGTGCGCCCGACAGCGAGCGCTCGGCCACGAGCGTTGGGGACAAAATTGACTTCCTTGGCCGCCGCGCGGACGCGCTTTTTGGTTTCCTCGCTAATGCGGGGCGAATCGTTGAGGGCGCGCGATGCCGTGGAGCGCGACACGCCGGCAGCTGCGGCAACCTCGGCAAGCGTAGGTGCGGTGCGAACTGGTTGGGTCATGGCGTCTCCTGGAAAATGCGGTCGATGTTGTCACTGATACGGGCTAGTGCGGATACAGCTTACTATAGTGCGCCTGAACAGCGTTCATGATATCCGGTGACCGGTGTCGTTTTGCAACCAAGCCGAAATCGAATACGTCTCGTGTGGGTGAGATATTAGCGGGCGTGGCGGTTGCCTACGAGCTTGAGAACGATGTCTTGCGCCGAGTTTCGATACTCAGGGTGACATAAGTGCCGCGGTTGTACAACCGGTTGCACCGTTAACCCGGTCAAATCGACCGTTCAGCGGACAACCGGTTGCACAGCTTTTTGCATCGCCCGTAAGATAAGGACAACCGGTTGCACAAGAATCACTACGATGACGAAGGAGCATCACCATGGACGCCATTAACGATTGGGAAAACCAAGCGCTCACCCACAGGAACCGCCTGGCACCCCATGCGTACTTTATGGGCTACGAGACCGCCGATCTCGCTGCAACGTACAGCCGTGAGCTGTCGCGCGGGTTTGTCCAGCTGTCCGGCTCGTGGCAGTTCCGCCTCTTTGAGGGCCCCGCTGCCGTCTCCAACGAGGAACTCTCCACGTACAAGCCCGAGTGGGATCACGTGGAGGTTCCGCACCTGTGGCAGGTGGACGGCTATGGCAACCTTGCCTACACCGACGAGGGTTTCCCGTTCCCGGTGGACCAGCCGTTCGTTCCCTCCGACGACCCCACGGGCGTCTACCAGCGCATCGTCAACCTTCCCGCCGTTCCTGCCGGCGCTCGCGAGATCATTCGCTTTGACGGCATCGAGAGCTATGGCGAGCTGTACGTCAACGGCCAGTTTATCGGCATGACCAAGGGCTCGCGCCTGTCCGCCGAGTTCGACGTGACCGACGCGCTCGTCGAGGGTGACAACCTGTTTGCGGTCAAGGTTCTGCAGTACAGCGATGGTAGCTACATCGAGGACCAGGATATGTGGTGGGCCTCGGGCATCTTCCGCGATGTGTACCTTATGCAGCGCCCCGCCGCGCACCTGGTCGACTTTAGGTTCCGCACGCACCGCGAGGGCGATACCGCTCTGATTACGCTCGATACGGTGGCCGAGGACGCTACCCGCGTCGTGTATACGCTCAGCGATGGCGAGAACGTGGTGGCTACGGGTGAGTGCATCGACGGCCATGCCGAGTGCAGCGTGACCGATGCCCACTTCTGGAACCCCGAGGACCCCTTCCTCTATGACCTTACGTTTGAGGTCTACGACGGTGACGAGGTCAGCGAGTACGTTCCGCATCGCCAGGGTCTTGCCGAGGTGACGGTCGAGGGCAATCATATCTACCTCAACGGCACTTACTTTAAGATGCATGGCGTCAACCGCCACGATCACGACGATCACAAGGGCCGCGCCGTGGGCCTCGATCGCATGCGCCGCGACCTGGAGCTCATGAAGCAGCACAACATCAACGCGGTGCGCACGTCCCACTACGCCAACGACCCGCGCTTCTACGAGCTGTGCGATGAGTATGGCATCATGCTGGTCGCCGAGACCGATATGGAGAGCCACGGCTTCGAGAATATCGGCAATATCGCCCTGGTCACCGACGACCCGGCATGGGAGCCGGCCTACGTCGACCGTATTGAGCGCCTGGTGATGCAGGAGCGCAACCACGCCTGCATCATTATGTGGTCGATGGGCAACGAGAGCGGCTATGGCTGCAACATCCGTGCAATGTATGCCAAGGCTCACGAGCTCGATGGTCGTCCGGTCCATTACGAGGAGGACCGCAACGCCGATACCGTTGATGTCATTTCCACGATGTACTCCCGTGTTTCGCAGATGAACGACTTTGGCGAGCATCCGTTCCCCAAGCCGCGCATCAACTGCGAGTACGGTCACTCCATGGGCAACGGTCCCGGGGGCCTGTCCGAGTACCAGGAGGTCTTTGATCGCTGGGATTGCATCCAGGGCCAGTTTATTTGGGAATGGTGCGACCACGGTCTGGCTGCTGTGACCGAGGACGGCGTTGCCTACGACATGTATGGCGGCGACAACGGCGACTACCCCAACAACAGCAACTTCTGCATCGACGGCATGGTGTTCCCCTGGCAGCAGCCGAGCCCGGGCCTTACCGAGTACGGCCAGGTCATCTGCCCGGTTCGTATGGCCTACGATGCCGAGGCAGGCGAGCTGACCGTCACCAACAAGCGTTGGTTTACCACCCTCGAGGATGTCTGCCTGTCGGCGGAGACCCTGGTGGACGGCGACGTGGTCTGCCGCAAGACGCTCATGCCCGGTGCGGTTGCCCCCGGCGAGTCCGTCCAGCTTCCGCTGGTGATTCGCGAGGCCGCAGTGGGCGAGACCCTGCTGACCGTGCACGCCTACACCATGGCGGCTCACGCCTGGTGCGAGCCGATGTTCCAACTGGGTGCAAGCCAGTTTGCCATCGCAAACCATCCGGCGCCGGCAATTGCCGCCCCCACTCGTCCTGAGCTTACGGTCGAGGAGACCGAGCAGGAGATTCGTATTCGCTCCCTCAACGGCGAGCTGACCTTCAGCAAGGTCAACGGTACCGTGAGCGAGTGGAAGGCATCCGGTCGCGACGTCATGACCTCCGGTCCCCAGGTTGGTTTTTGGCATCCGCTCGTCGATAACCACGCCCAGGAGTACGACTCCCTGTGGAAGGATAACTTCATCGATGTGATGCAGACGTCTACCCGCAATGTTTCTTGGAAGCGGGATGACAATGCGGTTGTCGTTACCGTGAGCCAGCGTATCGCTCCTCCCGTCCGCGCGTTCGGCATGCGCGTCGAGCTCGTCTATACCGTGCTTCCGAGTGGCCGCGTCGACCTCAAGGTTTCCGGCGAGCCCTACGGCGACTATTCGGACATTATCCCGCGCATCGGCATCTCCTTCGAGGTTCCCGGTTGTGATCGTGCCGTCGAGTGGTATGGCCACGGCCCGGGCGAGAACTATCCGGACTCGCTGCGCGCCAACCCGGTCGGTCATTACCGCACTACGGTCGACGACATGTTCACGCCCTACGTTATGCCCCAGGACTGCGCCAACCGCGAGGGTACCCGCTGGGTCGCCCTGCGCTCCAGCCACGGTGACGGTCTGGTCGTGACGCGTCCGAGCGACGCCGCTTCCAATCCGTTCTCGTTCTCCGCATGGCCCTATAGCTGCGAGGCTATCGATAATGCCAAGCATGTCTACGATCTTGTCCCGGACGACACGGTTACGGTCAACATCAACGACCAGCTGCTCGGCCTTGGCTCGAACTCTTGGGGTTCCGAGGTGCTCGATTCCTATCGCACCCGTTTTGAGAGCTTCAGCTTTGAGGTGTCCCTGCGACCGCTGACGTCTGCCGATCTGGCTCAGGCGCTGGCACCCATTAAGGAGGCATAAGTCATGCATATCTTTAACTCGCGTGCCGATTTCGACGCCCAGATGAAGTCCGTCAAGAAGTGGATGCGTACCGGTCAGGCACTCGACGGCGTTTCTGAACTGCAGCACGATGTGGCGTACTCTATCGGCGACTCGCTGGTGTATTGGTGGGTGAACGCCCACGAGGCGGCTACTGCCGATCTGGTCGGTCACCGTCGCTACCATGCCGTGCTCGCCCCGCTCGACGGCAATCTGACCGTTGAGGTGGCTTCCAAGGCCGATCTTACCTGTACGCGCGCCTACAGCGATATCGATGATCGCGAGCGCTTTGAGGGTACGGGGGAGACCGTGACGATTCCCACCGGCGGCGTTGCCGTCGTCGAAATTGACGAGGCCTACCGTGTCGTGGCCGATGCCGCGGATCCCCGCGTCGTGGTACTGCACGTGACAGTCGAAGGTTATTCCTTCCCCAACAAGTAGTATTCGTCCGCCTGGACGTTTGCTTCGCGCCGTTAAGGGGGATGGCTTTGTTGACTCCCTTTTCCCCATTCCCCTTAGCAGGTGCGCCGTCCGTGTTTGCACTTGCAGCTCGGACGGTTTTAGATGACATTTAACAGATGATTGGGAGGGCTTATGAGCTCTGAAAAACGAGGAACGATTGGTTCGTTCGCTCTGCTGGGCATGACGGTCGCCGCCGTGTTCGGTATCAAGAACATCATCAACAACAACGCGGCCATCGGCTTGGCAGCTGCGCCGTCGTTCTTCTTCGCCACGCTTTTGTACTTTGTCCCCTATACCCTGGTTACCGCCGAGTTCGTCGGCCTCAACAAGGACTCCGAGTCTGGCGTGTACGCATGGGTTAAGACCTCGATGGGTGGTCGCTGGGCGTTCCTGACGGCATTTAGCTACTGGTTCGTTAACCTGTTCTTCTTTGCGTCCGTCCTGCCCAACGTCATCATCTACGCGAGCTACGTGTTCTTTGGTGCCAACGCCGAGCTTTCGCAGCTGTGGATCACCATTATCGAGATCGTCGTCTTTGCTATCGCCACGTGGGTTTCGACCAAGGGCGCTAAGTGGATCGGCTCCATTTCCTCCTTCGGTTCGACCGCGGCTCTCGGCCTGACCGCCGTGTTCATCCTACTGTCCCTGGCTGCTGCCTTTGGCGGCGTTGAGTTCGCTACGGCTCCTACTCCCGCTAACATGGCTCCCGACATGAGCAACTTCGCAACTGCGTGGGGCTTCTTCGGTACGCTTGCCTGGATCATCCAGGGCGTTGGCGGCGCTGAGTCTGTCGGCGTGTTCCTTAACGACCTTAAGGGTGGCGTCAAGGCCTTCGTGCGCACCGTCGTTATCGCCGGCCTGACCATCGGCCTTCTGTATGCAGGCGCTTCGCTGCTGGTTAACCTGTTCATCCCCGAGGGCGGCGTTGCCATCTCCACCGGTATCTTCGACGTATTCGGCGCTGTCTTTGCCCACTTTGGCATTCCCATGGAAGTGTCTACGCGCGCCATCGGCTTGATCCTTCTCGCCGCCACGCTGGGCTCCCTCATGATGTGGACCTCCGCTCCCATCAAGGTCTTCTTCACCGAGATCCCCAAGGGCGTCTTTGGTAGCAAAATCGTCGAGCTCAACGAGCACGGCATTCCTGCCCGCGCTGCCTGGCTGCAGTTCGCCATCGTCGTCCCCATCCTGATCATTCCGGCCCTGGGCTCCGGTAACCTCGACGACCTGCTCATGATCGTCACCAACATGACTGCTGCCACCGCTCTGCTCCCACCGCTGCTGATTTTGCTTGCCTACTTTATGCTGCGCAAGAACTTTGACGCCGCTCCCCGTGGCTTCCGCATGGGTTCGCGCAGCTTTGGCCTGGTCGTTGCCGCATTCCTGCTTGTGGTCTTCTGCTTCGTGCTTATCTGCGGCACCATTCCGCTCGATCAGCCGCTGTGGCTGACGCTGGTCTACAACGTTGGCGGCGTGGTTGTCTTCTTGGGCCTTGCCGTGATGTGGTACAACCGCTACATCAACCGCCTGCGCGAGACCGATCCCGAGGCCGCCGAGAACGAGCTTCGCCCTTCCGTCCTCGATATGATGGAGTAGCGGCTAGGATTAATCTGCGGCTGTGGAATAAATCGATTCCCTTTCCTAAGGAGGGGCCTTACGAGGCCCCTCCTTTTGTGTTTTGGGGCATGGTTTTGGCCCCCGTGGTCAAAAAATGCCAAATATGAGTACTGTTGCAAAAGAAGTGCCATATTTTTCGGCCTGCTCTGAGCGAAAATGGGCTCAAAATCGATTTATCTAACTCCCTTTAAAGGGCGTTTGACGGCTTTCAACCTCTTCGAATCGCTCAAGCTAGGCAATTTGCTCTCGATTTTGCTGCTACTAAATTTGTGACAGTACTCATATTTGCCACTTTTTGACCACGGGGTATCCGGAGGGGCCCTCGATAAACATCTAACGCTACAATAACTACCACGTGGCTGGGTTTGCCGGCCGAATGTGTGATGTCGTGGGAGGGGACATGGTCGAGTTTACAAAGACGATTAAAGATCCGTTGGGACTACACGCCCGCCCGGTTGCGCTGCTCTATGACATCATTGCCAAGCACCGTAGCGACGTGTCGGTCAGCATCGGCGACCGCCATACCGACGGTCGCGATGTCATGGGCCTCATGGCTCTCTACGGCGAGTGCGGCGAGGACATCATCTTTCGCGTTTCGGGCGTAGACGAGGCTTCCTGCGTTACGTCGATCAGAAACCTCTCGCTCTAAGCATGACAAGGCGCGGCAAAGGACAGCTCTTTGCCGCGCCTTTTTGTTTCGTATAGGAAACTTTTTCGAAATCTGAATGGGGACCCTTTCCAAAAAGTTAACCACGTGTTAGTTTACTAAAGCAAACATAGGCGTGGTTAACTTTTACCGCGTCGATGTTGAGGACGAACTGACGTTAGGAGCCACTCATGTCTTGCGGACCGCAGATGCCGGCAATGCCGCTTTCGATGGTAAAAGCGGGCGAAACCGTGCGCGTGTCTCGTGTAAAGGGCAATGAGGATATGAAGCACCACCTCAAGGACCTCGGCTTTGTCGAGGGCAGCGAAATTCACGTGGTGAGCTCGAGTGGCGCCAATATCATCGTCACGGTGCTGGGCGCACGCTTTGGTATCGATTCCAAGGTTGCCATGCACATCATGACCGTCGGTTAGTCCGCAGCATTTCATAAAAACCGAAAGGGGGACAAGAGGATGAAGACGTTGGGTGACGTTAAGGTGGGCGAGAGCTCCACCATCGTCAAGCTTCACGGTGAGGGTGCGCTTCGCCGCCACCTTATGGACCTGGGGCTCATCAAGGGCACTTCGTTCAAGGTCGTGAAGGTTGCACCGCTCGGTGATCCGGTCGAGATCAACGTGCGCGGCTACGAGCTTTCCATCCGCAAGGAGGAGGCTGCCGTCGTCGAGGTTCAGTAAGGGCTCGCGGCGCATATATCTGCAGATAAAGTTAGGTTTTTCTAACTTAATGCAGCAACTTTAAAGCACATTATCCAGCCTGCGCGGAGAAAGCAGCGCAGGCACACAAGGAAGAAGGATTGAATGGCGGATTCTCAGATCCATGTCGCGCTGGCGGGTAACCCCAACTGCGGCAAGACCACGCTTTTCAACCTGATCACCGGCGCCAACGGCTACGTTGGCAACTGGCCCGGCGTCACGGTTGAGAAAAAGGAGGCCAAGCTCCTAAGCGACAAGAACGTTACCATCACGGACCTCCCTGGCATCTACTCGCTTTCCCCCTACAGCCCTGAGGAGCAGTGCTCGCGCGATTACCTCATGAGCGGCGAGCCCGATGTCGTCGTCCAGGTGGTCGACGCCACCAACCTCGAGCGTAACCTGTACCTGGCGCTTCAGGTTATCGAGACCGGCCTGCCCGTGGTCGTTGCCCTCAACATGGCCGACCTGGTCGAGAAGAACGGCGATAAGATCGACACGGACAAGCTCTCCAAGAAGCTCGGTTGTCCGGTCATGATGATCTCGGCCCTTAAGAACAAGGGCATCAAGGAGCTGTTCGAGCAGGTCAAGAAGTCCGCTGCTTCCAAGGGCCAGGTGCCGGAGCACAAGTTCGATTCCTCCATCGAGGACGTTCTGGACCACATCGAGAACAATCTGCCGGCGAGCGTTCCCGCCAACAAGCGCCGCTACTACGCTGTCAAGCTGTTCGAGCGCGATGCGGACGCCTGCAAGCTCATCAACCTCACCAAGGAGAAGACCGCTCGCGTCGAAGGTCTGGTCGCTCAGTGCGAGCAGGACTGCGACGATGACGCCGAGTCCATCATCACCGGCGAGCGTTACGGCGTGATTGCCCACATCATTGACGAGTGCCTCACCAAGGCTCCGGCAAAGATGAGCACCTCCGAGAAGATCGACCGCGTGGTTACCAACCGTATCCTGGGCCTGCCGATCTTTGTGGTCATCATGTTCTGCGTGTACTACATCGCCGTTTCTACCTTGGGCGGCACGGTGACCGACTTCACCAACGACCAGCTCTTCGGTACCGACGGTTGGTACGTGCTCGGTCAGGGCCGCGACGCCTACGACGCGGCCGTCGAGGCTGCGGGCGACAATGCCGACTCGGTCGACCCGGCACAGTACGGCCCCTATGTTCCTGGTATTACCACCATGGTCCACGACGCCCTTGTGGCGGGCGGCACCGAGGACGGTGGCCTGGTCGATTCGCTCGTCTGTGACGGCATCGTCGGCGGCCTGGGCGCCATCTTCGGCTTTGTCCCGCAGATGTTCCTGCTGTTCGTGATGCTGTCCTTCCTGGAGGACTGCGGCTATATGGCCCGCGTCGCCTTCATCATGGACCGCGTGTTCCGTCGCTTTGGCCTGTCCGGTAAGTCCTTCATTCCTATGCTCGTGTCTTCGGGCTGCGGTGTCCCCGGCGTCATGGCTACCAAGACCATCGAGAACGAGAAGGACCGCCGTATGACGGTCATGACCACCACGTTTATTCCCTGCGGCGCTAAGCTGCCGATCATCGCCCTGCTCATGGGCTCCATCATCGGCGATTCTTCCACCACCGCCGCGTGGATCAGCCCGCTCTTCTACTTCCTGGGCGTCTTTGCCGTCATCGCCTCGGGCCTCATGCTCAAGAAGACCAAGCTCTTCGCCGGCCGTCCGACCCCGTTTGTCATGGAGCTTCCTGCCTACCACTTCCCGGCGATCCGTTCCTGGGCGCTGCACGTGTGGGAGCGCTGCTGGGCCTTTATCAAGAAGGCCGGCACGGTCATCTTTGCGTCCACCGTCGTCGTTTGGTTCCTCTCCAACTTTGGTAGCTATAACGGTTCCTTTGGCTTCCTGCCTGCGATGGACGGCATCCCCGAGGAGTTTATGGACTACTCCGTGCTTGCCATGCTGGGCAACCTGGTCGCTTGGATCTTCGCCCCGCTCGGCTTTAGCACCTGGCAGGCCACCGCGCTGACTGTCTCTGGCCTCGTCGCCAAGGAGAACGTCGTCGCCACCGCCGGCTCGCTGCTGTCCGTCGCCGACGCGGGCGAGACCGACCCGAGCCTGTGGACCGCGTTTGCCGGCATGTTCCCCACCATGGGCGCTTGCGTTGCCTTCGGCGCCTTCAACCTGCTGTGCGCTCCGTGCTTTGCCGCCATTGGCACCATCCGCAACCAGATGGATTCCGGCAAGTGGACTGCGATCGCCATCGGTTACGAGTGCGCCTTCGCTTGGGTGATCGGCCTGTTCATCAACCAGTTCTACAACTTGCTTGTTCTTGGACAATTTGGTATCTGGACGATTGTGGCCATTGTGCTGCTGGTTGCGATGCTCTTCCAGATCTTCCGCCCCATGCCCAAACATGCATGGACCGACGAGGACGAGACCAACACTGCTTCCGCCGCAGTTTCCGCTTAAGTCCGAATAAGGATTAGCCCCTTTTCACGAGCCCGGGTGTCCCAGCGACACTCGGGCTTTTTGGTGGGGGAGATGTGGCGTTTCCGCAGATAAAACCGACCAAAATAAACCTGTCCCTTTTTGGTAGGTGGAGGATGGGGTAAAGTAAGTGGTGGTTAACTAGGGGAGGCTTGCTATGGCACCTATCGATATTGTTGTACTGGCTGTTATCGGCGTTGCGTTTGTCGCGGTATGCGTGCGCATCTACCGCAAGGGCACCTGCGCCGACTGCGCTCAGGGTGGCGTTTGCACGGGGCATTGCTCCAACAAAAAGACGTGCGCCGCGCTGAAAGGCGTCGACAAAATCGCCGAAGACTTGGGCCGCGGTATCAAGTAAGGCCCAGACATCTAAGCGCCTCGCGAGCATCCGTTCGCGGGGCGTTTTTCACTTTTGTGGGGTGGGCTAGAGACGCTGCATGCGGTACCCGACACCCATGTGCGTCTGAATCATCTTGGGGTGAGAGGGGTCTGCCTCGATCTTCTTGCGCAGGGTGCGCATGAACACGCGCAGGCTCGCCAGATCGCTGTCCCAGCTCGTGCCCCATATCTCGCGGGTGATGAAGGTGTGGGTGAGCACCTTGTCGACGTTTTTCGCCAGAAGGACGAGCAATTTGTACTCGGTTGGGGTGAGCGAGAGCTCGCGTCCGTCTTTCGTTGCGTATCCCGCGGCGTAGTCGATATGCAGCGGACCGTTGTCGAACGTGCTCGCTTCTGTCGACTCGCTCGACGCCATCGAGGAGCGCCTCAAATTCGCACGGACGCGCGCGAGCAACTCATCCACAGAAAAGGGCTTGGTGAGGTAGTCGTCTGCCCCTGCGTCAAGTGCTGCAATCTTGTCGGAATCTTCGGTGCGCGCCGAAATGACGATAATGGGGACTGCCGACCAGCTTCGGATCTTCGTGATGACCTCGATACCGTCAATGTCGGGAAGGCCGAGGTCGAGCATGATGAGGCTGGGGCCGTGCGACACCGCATCCATGATGGCGGCCTGGCCGTTGCAAACCTTGCTCACGACATAGCCGTGGAGGTCAAGCGCGGTCGAAACGAGGTTTTGAACGGTCAGGTCATCTTCGACCAGGAGGATGCGTGGCTTAGCGGCATTATTCATGAATCTCAATCTCCTCGGCGGGCAGGGTAAAACGGAAGACGGCCCCATGGGGGTGGTTGTCGCGAACCTCGATGACGCCGCCATGCGCCTCCACGATGGAGCGGCAGAGCGACAGCCCAAGGCCGATGCTTCGGCGTGAATCCACGGGCCGCGTATCGCTTGAGGTGAAGAAGCGCTCAAAGATATGAGGCTTGTCGCAGTCTGCCACACCCGGCCCATCGTCTGCGACGTCCACCACGACGAACGCACCCTCGCGACATGCGCTGATGGTGACAGTCGAGTCCTCGGGCGTGTATTTGAAGGCGTTCATGATGAGATTCGTAAGCACCTGCATGATGAGATGGACGTCGATGCGTACCAGCAGGATGTCGTCAGTGTGCTCGATGGTGACGGCGCGTCCATGCGATGCTTGGGCGACATGGCTGAGGGCGGCCTCGATGACCTCGTCGATAAGCTCGGATGTTAAGTTGAGGCGAATGGTGCCGTCCTCGACGCGTGTGATGGCGAGGAGGTTCTCCACGGTATCGATAAGCCAGAGGGAGTCGTCGTAGATGGCATCGGCAAGATCGCAGCGTTGTTCGAGGCTGAGCTTCTCGTCGCTCTTCCGAAGGATTGCCGCAGATCCGGATATAGCCGTGAGGGGTGTTCTCAAATCGTGGCCGATGGAGCGCAAAAGGTTGGCGCGCAGCTGCTCGTTTTTCGCCAAGACCGCAGCCTCTTCGCGCTCTTGCGCCGCTCGGTCGCTTTCGAGCGCCAAGGCGCATTCACCTACGATAGATAGGACGATCGAATGCTCGAAGGCTTCGATCTCGCGCCCCTCCAGGGCGATACCGATGACACCGAATACCTTGTCGCCGGTGCGAACCGCGAGGTAGAGACAGCGCGCCTCAGGCAGGGTCCGCGTGCTTGCGCCCGCGCGCTTGTTGTTGGTGTAGGTCCAGGTTGCAACGGCGCGCTCGTAGTCGGTGAGCAGCGACGCGGATCGGTTTTCGGTGCCAGCGGACTCATAGAGCGCCTTGTCGAGCGTGCCGTGTTCGGCGGGGTAGAAGACCACGTCGAGTTTTAGCAGTTTGACGAGTTGGTTCATGGCGACGCGGGCGCACTCCTCCGCGCTATGGGCTTGCTGCAAGAGCTGGTTCGTTTCGAGGAGTACGCGCGTTTTGAATGCGTTCTCGGCGGATGTACGGGCGTTGTCGGCGATGCGCGCAGTTAACTCGCCGGCGACCATAGCGGTAGCGAACATGATGCCGAACGTGACCAGATAGCTTCGGTCGTAGCTGGCGAGCGAAAACAGAGGCGTGACGAAGCAGAAGTTGTAAAGCACTACAGAGAGCACGCTCGATACGATTGTGCAGATACGTCCCGTCGTGGTGACGGCGGTCAGCAGGGCCGTGAGGATATAGAGGGATATGATGCTGGAATCGGCAAATCCCAGATGGCGGAAAGCCGTGCCGATCGCCGTGGCGGCAAGAGAGAGGGCCAGCGTGCGAAGCACGTTTCGGCTGCTGGGCGGCTGCAGGGCGAGCGCATGGCGGCGTCCTTTGGGTCGGGAGGGCGGAGTCGACTGGTCTGGAATGATGTAAATGTCGAGATTCGGGGCGAATGTTATGAGCTGTTCTACGAGAGATTTGCGGCCGAAGAGGGCCTGACGGACGCTGCTGTGCTCGCCCGTGCGCCCCATGACGATCTTCGAAATACCCGACAGGCGCGCGAACTCGGAGATCTGAAACGCGACGTCGTCGCCATAGACGGTTTCCATATGTGCTCCGAGCTGCTCGGCTAGGGCGATATTGGCTGCAAGCTTGGCGCGCTCATCATCGCTCATGGCTTGCGTGCGCGGGCTCTCTACGAACAGGGCGACGAGCTCGCTGCGAAACGCTTTCGCCATGCGTGCGGCGGCACGGACGATGCGGGGATTGGTCGGCGCCGGGGAGACACAGACTAAGATACGCTCCCTGGTGTAGTAGTCACGGTTTCCCAGCACGCGTGCGGCGTCTGTGAGGTGACCGGTGCGATCGGCGCAGCGGCGCAGCGCGATTTCTCGGAGTGCGGTGAGGTTCTCGACGGTAAAAAAATGCTGTTGCGCTCGGTCGGCTTGTGCGGGACGGTAGACGAGGCCGGCGCGAAGGCGCTCAAGTAGGTCTTCGGGCTCTATGTCGACGAGCTCGACCTGGTCGGCATCATCGAAGATACGGTCGGGGATTCGTTCGCTCACGACAACGCCGGTGATGGATGCAACCATGTCGTTTAGGCTCTCGATATGCTGAACGTTCACGGTCGTATAGACGTCGATGCCCGCATGTAGAAGTTCCTCGACGTCTTGATAGCGTTTGTCGTGGCGAGACCCCGGCGCATTCGTATGGGCGAGCTCGTCGACAAGGATGAGCTGAGGGGCGCGCTCGATAGCCGCATCTAGATCGAACTCGCTGAGCGCAATGCCGTTGTGCTCGATGAGTTTACAGGGCACGTTCTCAAGCCCTTGTGCAAGATGGGCAGTTGCCGGACGTTCGTGCGGCTCGATGTATCCCGCGACGACGTCGACACCTCGCCGCTTGGCGGCGTGGGCGGCTTGAAGCATCGCATAGGTTTTGCCTGTGCCAGCAGCGTAGCCAAAGAAAATCTTGAGGTGTCCCCGGCTGGTTCGAGTGTCATCGGCGACCTCGTCTTTCTCAATTGCCTTGAGGATGAGGTCTGGATTGACGCGAGTGTCCGATGCGTCGCGCTGCATAGCGTAGCCTTTCTGAAGCGTTGTCCATGCGTGCATACGCGGTGAGGACACCACTGTATGCTCGCGAGGTCGAGTATAGGCGCACTGCAGCTGCAATAGTGCTTTCTACCTGCATCTTTACGGCATCTTAAGGACGTGAGCCCCGGCCCTCACGCCTCTTTAATCCCTAGAAGCGTTTACTGTCCCCAGACGCTTGCGAGGGCAGGCGTCCGAGACATCGGACCGCGTGTGAAAGGGGCGGTAAATGGACATCCTCATTCCCATCATCGGAGTCGTCTGCATTGGACTTCTTATCTATTACATCTACATTCTGATGAGGAGTGATTCGTAAACTATGGACGCTGCGATTCAGTACATCTTGTACTTTGCCGTGCTCGTCGTCCTGGCCGTTCCGCTCGGTCGGTTCATGGCCCATATCATGGATGGTGAGCATACGTTCCTGTCGCCTGTGATTGCTCCTGTGGAGCGTGGCGTCTATCGTCTGCTTCGCATCGACGCGGCAGAACAGATGGGGTGTAGGCGCTATCTGGCGAGCGTGCTGGTCTTTTCGGGGATCGGCCTCGTGACTCTTGTGGCACTCCAGGCGCTTCAGTCCTTCTTGCCAGGCAATCCCCAGCACCTGCCGGGTGTGTCATGGGACCTGTCGTTCAATACGGCTGCTTCCTTCATAACCAACACCAACTGGCAGTCCTACTCCGGTGAGACCACCCTGTCCTACCTTGTGCAGTTCATGGGTCTCACTGTGCAGAACTTCGTTTCCGCTGGCACCGGTATCGCGGTCATGTTCGCGCTGATCCGCGGCTTCCGTCAGGTCAAGGAGCAGGGTCTGGGTTCCTTCTGGGTCGACCTCACCCGCACCGTCCTGTATGTGCTCATCCCGCTGAACCTCGTGTTCGGCATCTGCCTGGCTGCCGGTGGCGTCATCTCCAACTTCCAGCCGGCTCAGAAGGCTGAGCTCGTAGAACCCGTCGCTGTTCAGCCTAATGCAGACGGCGGCTGGAGCGTCATCGACGGCGCCCAGATTGAGGGCGACACGGTCAAGGTCGACGGCAAGGTTGTCGAGGGCGCGCGCGTGGTCACCGAGCAGTTCCTGCCCCAGGGTCCCGCAGCTCCTCAGGTCGCCATCAAGCAGTCCGGCACCAACGGCGGCGGCTTCTTCGGCGTGAACTCCGCCCATCCGTATGAGAACCCCAGTGCCTTCACCAACATCATCGAGATGACCAGCCTGCTGCTGATCCCGGCCGCCTGTTGCTTCGCCTTCGGTATCGGCGTCAAGAACACCAAGCAGGGCAAGGCCATCTTTGCCGCCATGTTCATCCTGCTGGTGATCTTCACCGGCATCATCGCCGTCAACGAGCATGCGAGCACCCCGCAGCTGGCCGATGGCGGAGCGGTCAATATCGAGATGACCGACGGCCAGGCCGGCGGCAACATGGAGGGCAAGGAGAGCCGTTTCGGTATCGCCTCCTCTTCTACCTGGTCCGCTTTTACGACGGCTGCTTCCAACGGCTCGGTTAACTCCATGCACGACTCCTACACCCCGCTGGGCGGTTTTGTCCAGATGCTCCAGATTGCTCTGGGCGAGGTCGTCTTCGGCGGCGTGGGCTGCGGCCTGTACGGCATGATCGGCTTCGCCATCCTCACAGTGTTCATCGCCGGCCTTATGGTTGGCCGCACGCCCGAGTTCCTGGGCAAGAAGATCGAGCCGACCGAGATGCGCTGGGCGGTGGTTCTGTGTCTCGCAACTCCGTTTGCCATTCTGGTGTGCTCGGCCATCGCCTGCATGGTGCCCGGTCTTGCCGACCAGCTCAACAATGGTGGCGCGCACGGCTTCTCCGAGGCGCTGTATGCCTTCACCTCATGCGGCGGCAACAACGGCTCGGCGTTTGCAGGCATGAACTGCAACATTCCCTGGATCAACGTCATGCTCGGCCTCGAGATGCTGTTCGCCCGCTTCATGCCCATCATCGGTGCGCTGGCTATCGCCGGCTCGCTGGCCAAGAAGGGCAAGGTCGCCGAGAGCGCCGGTACCCTGTCTACCACCAACGGCATGTTCGTATTCCTGCTCGTGTTCATCGTTCTGCTGATCGGTGCCCTGAGCTTCTTCCCGGCCCTGGCGCTTGGCCCCGTTGCCGAGTTCTTCCAGATGATTGCGTAAAGGAGGGCGCAGATTTATGACTATGCAAAAAGACATGATGGGCCGCGCGGTCCGCGACTCGTTTGCCAAGCTGGATCCTCGCGTCCAGATTCAAAACCCGGTCATGTTCCTGGTGTGGCTTTCCGCCGTCATGACCTCCGTCCTGGCCGTCGCTTCCATTTTCGGTGTGCAGGACGCGGGTGTGCCCACCTACTATGTGGTCGCCATCGCGGTCATCCTGTGGCTTACCGACCTGTTCTCGAACTTCGCCGAGGCGCTTGCCGAGGGCCGCGGTAAGGCCCAGGCCGATTCCCTGCGTGCGGCCAAGAAGGATGTCGAGGCCCATCGCATCGAGTCCGTTGAGGACAAGGAGCACTTCACCGTCGTTCCCGGCACCGAGCTCACGCGCGGCGACCTGGTGATCGTACGCGCCGGCGAGCAGATTCCCGGCGACGGCGACGTCATCGAGGGCGCTGCTTCCGTTGACGAGTCCGCCATCACCGGCGAGTCCGCCCCCGTGGTCCGCGAGGCCGGCGGCGACCGCTCTGCCGTTACCGGCGGTACCACGGTGCTGTCCGACTGGATCATCGTCAAGATCTCCAGTGAGCCCGGCCAGAGCTTCCTGGACAAAATGATCGCGATGGTCGAGGGTGCCGCGCGCAAGAAGACCCCTAACGAGATCGCTCTGGAGATCTTCCTGGTGGCCCTCTCCATCGTCTTTATCCTGGTCACGCTGGCCCTGTATTGTTACTCCTGCTTCTCGGTCGGTCTTAACGACATGGACAACCCCACGGCCGTGACCACGCTCGTGGCGCTGCTCGTGTGCCTGGCTCCTACTACCATCGGCGCCCTTCTTTCCGCCATCGGCATCGCCGGCATGAGCCGTCTGAACGAGGCCAACGTGCTGGCCATGTCCGGCCGCGCCATCGAGGCCGCCGGCGACGTCGACATCCTCATGCTCGACAAGACCGGCACCATCACCCTGGGTAACCGCCAAGCCGCCGAGTTCATCCCGGTCGATGGCGTCGATCCCGCGGAGCTGGCCGATGCCGCCCAGCTTTCCTCGCTGGCCGACGAGACCCCCGAGGGTCGTTCCATCGTCGTGCTCGCCAAGGAGCAGTTCGGTCTGCGCGGTCGCACGCTCGAGGATAAGGGTATGGAGTTCATCCCCTTCACCGCGGCAACGCGCATGTCCGGTGTGAACTACGAGGGCAATGAGATCCGCAAGGGCGCTGCCGATTCCGTGCGCACCTATGTGGAGGCAGCTGGCGGCGTGTTCTCCCAGGAGTGCGACGAGGCCGTCGAGCGCATCGCCAAGGCCGGCGGCACCCCGCTGGTCGTGACCAAGAACTGTCGCGTGCTGGGCGTTGTGTACCTCAAGGACATCATCAAGTCCGGCGTTAAGGAGAAGTTCGCCGACCTGCGCAAGATGGGCATCAAGACCATCATGGTGACGGGCGACAACCCGCTCACCGCCGCGGCAATCGCCGCCGAGGCCGGCGTTGACGACTTCCTGGCCGAGGCCACCCCTGAAGGCAAGCTCGAGAAGATCCGCGAGTTCCAGCGTGAGGGGCACCTGGTCGCCATGACCGGTGACGGCACCAACGACGCGCCCGCTCTGGCCCAGGCCGACGTCGCCGTGGCCATGAACACGGGCACCCAGGCTGCCAAGGAGGCCGGCAACATGGTCGACCTCGACTCCAGCCCCACCAAGCTCATCGAGGTCGTGCGTATCGGCAAGCAGCTGCTCATGACCCGCGGTTCGCTCACGACCTTCTCGGTGGCCAACGACATGGCGAAGTACTTCGCTATCATCCCGGCCCTGTTCTCGCCGATCTACCCGGGCCTTGGCGCGCTCAACATCCTTGGTCTGGCAAGCCCGCTGTCCGCGGTTCTTTCGGCCATCATCTATAACGCGCTCGTTATCGTCGCGCT
Source organism: Collinsella aerofaciens (assembly GCF_005844325.1). GTDB lineage: Bacteria > Actinomycetota > Coriobacteriia > Coriobacteriales > Coriobacteriaceae > Collinsella > Collinsella aerofaciens_G. The sequence continues at coordinate 52,351 of NZ_SPFY01000006.1, forward strand.
GATCCCGGCCGCGCTGAAGGGCGTTAAGTACCGCGAGGTCCCGTCCGGACAGCTGCTGACCCACAACCTGCTCGTGTGGGGTCTGGGCGGCATCGTTGCCCCGTTCGTATTCATCAAGCTCATCGACATGCTGCTCGCGTTCTGCGGCATTATGTAAGTGGAGGTTTGTATGTTCAAAGGTGTTGCATCGCGCGCACTGGGCGTGTTCGCGCTGTTTACCGTTGTCTGCGGCCTGGGCTATACGCTCGTCGTGACCGGCATCGCCCAGGTTGCGTTCCCGTACCAGGCGAACGGATCGCTCATTACGGTTGACGGCAAGGTTGTGGGTTCCGAGCTCATCGGCCAGAACTTCGATGGCGAAGCCCATATGTGGGGTCGTATCCAGAACGTGTCAATTGTCGAAGGCGAAGACGGCGAGCTCATGGCGTATGGTGCCCCGTCCAACCTGTCCCCGGCGAGTGAGGAGTATCGGCAGCTGATAGATGCGCGCGTGAAGAAGATCCGCGCCGCCAACCCCGATGCTGATATGGACGCTGTGCCCGTCGACCTGGTGACGTGTTCGGGGTCCGGCCTCGACCCGGAGATCTCTCCCGATGCCGCCGAGTACCAGGTCCCGCGCCTGGCGAAGGCCACGGGCAAGAGCGAAGGCGAGGTGCGCGAGATCATCGCCCAGTGCACCAAGGGCCGATTCCTGGGCGTCTTCGGCGAGCCCACGGTCAACGTGCTCAAGGTGAACCTTATGCTGGACGGCGCGCTGTAGGTGAGGGAGTGGCGGATGAGGGCATGACTGACTATCTGAGCCCTCAATTCCACCCCGCCCATCAGTTGCGGTGAAATACGGACTGTTTTGGCTGTCAAAGGCCTCATCTACTCCGTATTCCACCGCAACTTTTTATGGGTCGAGCAGAAGTTGGGGAAGCGCGTGCGGTCGGGTGCTGCGCGGTTACTGATATGATAAGTACGTTAGCAACTGCCGCCGAGCGGCTCAAACGAAAGGAACCCTGTATGGAGTCCTCTGCCTATCCGATGCTCTTTAGCCCGATCAAGGTCGGTACGACCGAGGTCAAGAACCGCGTCTTTATGCCGCCGGTGTCCACCAACCTGGCCGATCATGGCTATGTGACCGACGATTTGGTCGATCATTACCGTGCCCGTGCCAAGGGCGGCGTGGGCCTCATCATCACCGAGGTCGTGACGGTCGAGCCTACCTATACCTATCTGCCGGGTGACATGTGCTGCTACGACGACACGTTTATCCCTGGCTGGGAAAAGCTCGCCGCGGCCGTCCACGAGTATGGCTGCAAGATCATGCCGCAGCTCTTCCACCCCGCCTACATGGCCTTTAACATTCCGGGCACGCCGCGCCTGATCGCTCCATCCTTTGTGGGCCCGTCCTATGCCCGCGAGGCGCCGCGTCCTATCACGGTCGATGAGATTCACGAGCTCACGCATCAGTTTGGCGACGCTGCCGTGCGTATGCAGAAGGCCGGTGTCGATGGCGTTGAGGTCCACGCAGCGCACGCCCACGGTATGCTCGGCGGCTTTTTGACCCCGCTCTACAACAAGCGTACCGACGAGTACGGCGGCTCGCTCGATGCCCGCATGCGCTTCCTGCTCGAGGTCATCGCCGAGATTCGCGAGCGCTGCGGCAAGGACTTTATCATCGACGTCCGCATCTCGGGCGATGAGTACACCGATGGCGGTCTGACCCTCAACGATATGATCTACGTCTCGCGTCGCCTGGAGAAGGCCGGCGTCGACATGATTCATGTGTCGGGCGGCACCACCATCAAGCGCGGTTCCGCGATTCCTGCCGCCGGTACCCAGCAGGCCTCGCACGCTGCCTGCTCGCGCGAGATCAAAAAGCACGTCAACATTCCTGTCGCCACCGTCGGCCGCATCAACGAGGCCTGGATCGCCGAGGAGCTGATCGAGGACGGCGCTGCCGACATCTGCATGATGGGCCGCGCCAATCTGTGCGATGCCGAGTTCTGCAATAAGGCCGCTGCCGGCAACGCCGACGACATCCGCCCCTGCATCGGTTGCCTGCGCTGCCTGAACGGCATTATGTTCGGCAAGCGCATCTCCTGCACCGTCAACCCGGACGTGGAGCGCGACGAGGCTGGTTACGAGCCTGCCGCCGAGGCTAAGAACGTGCTGGTTGTGGGCGCTGGTCCTGCGGGCATGGAGGCAGCTTACATTGCCGCCAAGCGCGGACACAACGTGGTGCTCGTGGATAAGCAGGATGAGCCGGGCGGCGAGATGCGCATCGCGGCCGTTCCGCCGGCAAAGCAGGAACTCACCCGCGTGATCAAGTATCAGTACCGTCGCCTGGCCGAGGTCGGCGTGAAGTGCGTATTTGGCACCGAGCTTACTGCCGAGGACATTCAACGCGACTACGCGGGCTACGAGGTTGTCCTGGCTTATGGCGCCGAGCCCATCGCTCCGGCCTTCATGCAGGGCTTTAAGCAGGTTATGACGGCCGATGACCTGCTGGGTGGCAAGGCTTTCCCGGGCAAGAAGATCGTCATTGTGGGCGGCGGCACCGTTGGCTGCGAGACGGCCGATTACCTGGCCCCGTTGGTCAACGACCTGTCGCCGGCCAACCGCGATGTCACCGTCATCGAGATGACCAAGACGCTCGCCGCCAACGAGGGCGGTGCCGGTCGCGCGGTGCTCATCACGCGCATGCTCTCCAAGGGTGTCCACGTGCTGACTGAGGCCAAGGTGACCGAAATCACAGAGGACACCATCAGCTACGAGAAGGACGGCGAGGTCCACACCATCGCCGGTGCCGATACGCTGGTGCTTGCCATGGGCTATCGTCCCAATACCAAGCTGGCCGACGACCTTGCCGCTGCCGGCGTTGCCACCCACGTGCTGGGTGACGCCAACAAGTGCGGCAACATCCGCGACGCCATCGGCGATGGCTACAAGGTTGCCTGCGAGCTCTAGTCAACCCCTGGTGCATTGGGAGGGGCATCCCTGCGCCATCCGATAGCAAAACAGCGGCGGGGTCCCGGGTTTCGGGATGCCGCCGCTTGCTCTTGTGATCCTGGCGACGCGAGCGCGCCCTATTTCACCGCAACTGATGAGATAGGGGATGCGATAGTATTACGGGTGATATTCGACAAACCGTGAGCTTCATCCGAGGGCTTTATGGAACAACACCAGCATTATCAGAGCTTGCAAGATCAGGCATACAACGCATTGCGCTCCAAGATCATCTATGCCGAGTTCAAGCCCGGCACGCGTCTTTCGGCGATTGGTCTGGAAAAGGAGACAGGAATCGGGCGCACGCCCATTCGCGAGTCCTTTGTGCGCCTGCGTGAGCAGGAGCTGGTGGAAACGCGTCCCAAAAGCGGCACCTATGTCTCAAAAATCAGCATGGAGCGCGCCGAGAACGCCTGTTTCTTGCGCGAGAAACTCGAGAGAAGCGTGCTTATTAAATGCTGTTCGGCCGCCTCGCCTGAGCAAAAGCATCGGCTCGAGCAGATTCTTGCCGAGTCTGAGTCACTCGACCATGGCGAAACGCGTCGCTTTTTCGATCTGGACAACCTGTTTCATGAGACGTGTTTTGAGATTGCCGGTCGTCACATGTTGTGGGATTGGATGAAGAGCGTCAACACTCATTTTGAGCGATACAACTGGTTGCGTATGGTGTCGCAGGACCTGGATTGGGAGCCGATTCGTCGGCAGCATCGCCGGATTCTCGAGGCCATTAAGAGGGGCGATACCGATGCGGCGAGTTATCTGGCAGAGACGCACTTGCACCTGATGCCCGAGGAGCAGGGCCCGGTTATCGCCTTACATCCCGACTATTTTGAGCTGCCTAAAGACTCGAATAACTAGCCCATCATTGCATCTGCTCGAGACGCAAAAACGATGCTGCTCACCTACAGCGCTTTGCAACCGAGATTTTTAAAAAATGCCTAAAATGGCTCAGACTTCCGACATTGGGAAACGGGGTGCGCTATGGCGCAGATGAGAATCAAGGACATTGCCGCCGAGGCGGGCGTGAGTCCGGCCACGGTCTCGCGCTATCTCAACAACCGCCCCGGGCAAATGACCGAGGAAACCCGTGCTCGCATCGCGGCGGTTATCGAGCGCACCGGCTATCGCCCGCGTGCCGCCGCGCGCAATCTGCGCAGCTCGCGGACCAACCTCATCGGTGTGATCCTGGCCGACATCGCCAACCCGTTCTCCAGCGCCATGCTCGAAGGACTTTCCGCCAGCGCCGCCGCGCGCGGCTGCTCGCTCATGACGGCCATTAGTGGCAACGACTCCGCTAAGGAAGCGGAGTCGCTCACCAGACTTATCGATGCCGGCGTGGACGGCCTGGTCGTCAACACCTGCGGAGGTAATGACGAGGCGATCGCCGCGGCAGCGGGACGTCTGCCGGTTGTGCTGCTTGACCGCGATGTTGCCGACGGCGGTGTCGATCTGGTGACATCTAACAACCGTGAGCTAGTCGCCGGCTTGGTAGACGCCTTGGCCGTTGCGGGCAGCGAGCGTCTGTGCCTGCTCACCGAGGCAAGCGACGATAGCCCCGTGCGTCGAGAGCGCGCTGAAGCCTTTACCGATGAGCTTTCGCGACGCGGCCTTGCGGGTGAGGTTGTCACCTTGGCCGATGGCGGTGCCACGGGCGTCGGTCGCTTGGACGAGACTATCCGCGGCTATGCAGGCAAAAAGCTCGGCCTTATCGCTGTCAACGGCTTGGTCTTCCTGCGTCTGACCGAGGCCCTGGCGCAGTTGGGACCTTCGTTGCCGGCGGGTCTCAAAATCGCGACGTTTGACGATTGCCCCTGGAACCGCGTGCTCTTTGGCGGCGTCACCACGGCCGCGCAAGACACCCTTACCATTGCCGAGTGCGTAGTCGAGCGCCTCTCCGAGCGCATCGACGTCGTTACCACCACCGTGGGCGAGGCCGCAAAGCTGGCGCCCAAACGCATCGAGATCCCCGGCCACATCGAGCACCGCGCATCGACCTCGCGCTAGTCACTCGTTCGCAACTGCCTGTTCGCGCACGTTTTTTGAGCGCTTGATACGCTTTAACCCTGCGGAAACATTTTTCTGCGATAGTATCTGCGATATAGACCAGTCGAAACCCGCCCGAAAGAAAGGGGAGCGACATGAACCAGCAGAACATCGATTACGTACTCCGCTCCGTAGAGCAGCGTGACATCCGCTTTGTGCGTCTGTGGTTTGTCGACATTCTCGGCCGCCTCAAGAACTTTGCCATTAGCCCCGAGGACCTTGAGGTCGCTTTTGAGGAGGGTATTGGCTTTGACGGCTCCGCCATCGAGGGCTTTGCCACGCCCGAGGAAGCCGACATGCTCGCATTCCCCGATGCTTCGACCTTCCAGATTTTGCCGTGGCGCCCGAGCCACAACGGCGTCGCCCGCGTGTTCTGCGACGTGTGCACTCCCGACCGCAAGCCCTTCGCTGGGGACCCGCGCGATGCCCTGCGCCGCATGTTCCACAAGGCCGAGAAGGCTGGCTATCTGCTCAACGTGGGCGCCGAGCTGGAGTATTACTACTTCCCCGACGAGCACACCCCCGAGCCGCTCGACAACGTGGGCTACTTCGATCTTTCGGTGAGCGATGCCGCCCGCGACCTGCGCCGCAACACGGTCCTCACGCTCGAGAAGATGTCCGTGCCCGTGGAGTACACCTTCCATGCCGCCGGCCGCTCGCAGCACGGCATGAGCCTGCGCCACGCCGAGGCCCTGAGCATGTCCGACGCCATCACCACGGCCAAACTCATCATTAAGCAGCAGGCCTACGAGAGCGGGTGCCACGCCTCCTTTATGCCCAAGCCGTTGGCGGGCGAGGACGGCAGCGCTATGTTCCTGTGCCAGTCGCTATTCGACCACGACGGCAACAATGTCTTTTGGGGCGAGGACGACGAGAAGTACCATCTTTCCGACATCGCCAAACACTACATGGCCGGCATTCTGGCGCATGCCCGCGAGATCAGCGCCATCACCAACCCCACGGTCAACTCGTACAAGCGCATCACCACGGGCGGCGACTCCGTGCCGCAGTACGCCACGTGGGGCCTGCGCAACCGCGCGAGCATGGTCCGCATCCCGGTCTACAAGCCCGGCAAGCAGCTGTCCACGCGCATCGAGCTGCGCAGTCCCGACCCCATGGCCAACCCGTACCTGGTCAACGCCGTCACGCTGGCGGCTGGTCTGGACGGCATCGAGCGCAAGCTGGAACTCCCGCCCGAGGCAACGGCCGAGACGCTCAAGCTCACCGACCGTCAGATGCTCGAGGCCGGCTACACGCCGCTGCCGCGCTCGCTCAAAGAGGCGCTCGACGTGTTTGAGGACTCGCAGTTTATGAAGGATGCCCTCGGCGAGCACATCCACAGCTTCTTCCTCAAAAAGAAGCGCGACGAGTGGCATAAGTTTGAGTCTACGATCACCGAGTGGGAGATCAAGCACTACCTGGCGAACTCCTAATCGCGCTGGCTTGTTCCAGTACGATTGAGCTCATTTCTTTGGAGGCCGATATGTCCGAAAAGAGTGCCCTGTTCATGGCGCGCACGACGCGCTTCCACGAGTTTGCCCGCAGCTTGACGACCACCCTGGGTGTCGAGGTGAGCCTGGCAACCCCCGATTCGCCGACTGCGGCGCACGACTTTGACCTGCTGATCCTCGATTCCGACGGCATTCGCAGCGACCGCATCGATCAGATTGCCAAGTGGCTTGACGATCGTGGCGGCGTCCCCATGCTGGTGATCGTCGACGATGAGGCCCTTGGCACCCTGCGCCTGCCGAATCACGCGCATGCCGACTTTGTGTGCCCCACGGCGACGCCCAACGAGCTCAAGGCTCGTGCGCAGCGCCTGATGGGCGAGGAGGAGACCGTCACCGCCGACGATGTACTCAACATCGATAACCTCGAGATTAACCTGGCCACCTACCAGGTGACGCTCGATGATGAGCCCATCGACCTGACGCTGATGGAGTACTCGCTGCTGAGCTTTTTGGCGACGCACCCCAACCGCGCCTACAGCCGCGAGGTGCTGCTGCACCGCGTGTGGGGCTTTGAGTACTGCGGCGGCACGCGCACCGTCGACGTGCACATTCGACGCATCCGCTCCAAGGTGGGTCCGCAGATCGCGGCGCACATCACCACCGTCCGCGGCGTGGGCTATCTGTTTAAGGACTAGCTTTTCACCACAAAGGGGACAGGCACTTTTGTGGTGGTTTTGACGCAGGTACGGATTCCTTTCGGGTCTGCGGCAGAACTTAAGCCTTCCTAAAAGATTGCGTTCTCATACACTTGCGCCCGCATATTGGGGTACAACTCAACGTGAACAATGATGGCCCGCCACATGTTTGGCGGGCCTTTGGTTATTTGACGAAAGGATCGCAGCTATGAGCGAGAACGATTCCCAGCACCCCCAGGATGCGGGCAACGCTGGCGAGACCCAGCAGCAGCCGCGTGTGCAGGTGGAGTCGACGCCTGCCGGTAGCAACATTCCCTACGTGCAGGCATACGATACGCAGACCGGCAAGCCGCTGGGCGGCCAACAGGTCGTGAACAAGCACACGGTGGTCAAGACCAAGACCAAAAAGCTGCCGATCTTTATTACGGCACTCGCCGGCTGCGCCTGCGGCGCCCTGCTGGTCATCGCGCTCATTATGAGCGGCACGCTCGATATCGGCGGCGGCAAGAATGCCGTGACGGCGGGCGCTTCGGGTTCATCGACGCAAAAGATCACGATCGACTCCGAGGACACCACGCTGGCCGAGGCCGTTTCTGCTAAGGCCCTGCCCTCCGTCGTTTCCATTACCGCCACTTCGAGCGGCAGCCAGAATGGCTCGCTTTCGCAGTCTGCTGATGAGTCGGATAGCTCGGGCAGCGTCGGTTCGGGCGTCGTGCTCGATACCGAGGGCCACATCCTCACCAACAACCACGTGGTCGACGGCTACGACCAGTACGTGGTCACCATGGACGACGGCACCACCTACGAGGCCGAGTTCGTGGGCAACGATGCTTCGAGTGACCTCGCCGTCATCAAGCTCAAGGACGCCGACGCCTCCAAGCTCACGCCGATCGAGATCGGTGATTCCTCCAAGCTCAACGTGGGCGAGTGGGTCATGGCGATCGGTTCGCCGTTTGGCAACGAGCAGTCTGTCTCCACCGGTATCGTGTCGGCGCTGTATCGCTCCACGGCCATGAGCTCTACCAGCGGCAACACTATCTACGCCAACATGATCCAGACCGATGCCGCCATCAACCCAGGCAACTCCGGCGGCGCGCTCGTTAACGACAACGGCGAGCTGGTGGGCATCAACTCGCTCATCGAGAGCTACTCGGGCTCTAGCTCGGGCGTGGGCTTTGCTATTCCCGTTAACTACGCCAAGAACATTGCCGACCAGATCATCGGCGGCAAGACGCCGGTGCACCCGTACCTGGGAGCCACGCTTTCGAGCGTCAACGCGCTCAACGCTCGCACTAACAAGCTGAGCACCGATAGCGGCGCGTACGTGGCGAGCGTCGTTGAGGACGGTCCTGCCGCAAAGGCCGGCATCCAAGAGGGCGATGTCATTACCAAGCTGGGCGACGACGAGATCACGAGCGCCGATGGCCTGATCATCGCGCTGCGCAGCCACGAGGTGGGCGAGAAGGTCGAGATCACGCTTATGCGCGGCAAGGACGAGAAGAAGGTCACCGTCGAGCTGGGCTCCGACGAGGAGCTGCAGAACCAGCAGCAGGACGACAGCTCGACCGACACCGGCAACGGCGGTATTACCGACGAGCAGCTGCGCCAGTATCTGGAGGAGCTGCTGGGCCAGCAGGGCCAGGGTCAAGGCTACGGCCAGGGTTTCTAACGAGCTGTATCGCACATACCGATGCCAGAGGGGCTGTCCCATCAACGTGGGACAGCTCCTCTTTTCTTATTGATCCGTTGGGGACGGAGGAAAACGGGTCATTTAGAACTGACAAGGGCATGGGTTGATCGCGCGATCCACCCCGGTCCGTCGGCTGCCGATTCGGTGCGGTTCGAAAGGGCTATTCGGCGCCATGGTGACCGGTGGTACTCTAGTATCCGTTTGAAATCGAGCGAAGGAGTGCCGCTATGGAGCAATCGAGCCTGTTTGGTGACGGCGTGGACATCGATACCGAAACGCCCGCGAGTGCGGATGCCGCTGCACCGACCGATGCCCGTGCCCAGGCGGCAGCACGTGCGGCCGAGCTGCGCCACGAGCTCGATTACCACGCCTATCGCTACTACATGCTCGATGCGCCCGAGATCACGGACGCCGCCTTTGACAAAATGCTCGTTGAGCTGCAGGAGATCGAGGCTGCCTACCCCGATTTGGTAACGCCCGACAGCTATACCCAGCGTGTGGGCGGCTACGTGAGCGAGCAGTTTACGTCGGTCACGCATATGGCGCGCATGTATTCCATGGACGATGCCATGGATCTGGACGAACTTGACGCGTGGCTCCAACGAACCGAGGATGCGCTCGGCGCAGGTAGCGTCACCTATACCTGCGAGCTCAAGATTGACGGCTTGGGCGTTGCGCTTACCTATCAAAACGGCACCTTCGTGCGCGCGGCCACGCGCGGCGATGGCACCACGGGCGAGGACGTGTCGCTCAACGTGCGCACCATCAAGGATGTGCCCATGCACCTGTCCGAGCCGGCACTCGCCCACATGGGCGCCGACCGCGAGCGCACCATTGAGGTACGCGGCGAGGTCTACATGCCCAAGGGCAGCTTTGTCCGCCTGAATGAAGAGGCCGATGCCGAGGGCCGCGACCCCTTCGCCAACCCGCGCAACGCCGCCGCCGGCAGCCTGCGCCAAAAGGATCCCAAGGTCACAGCACGCCGCGATCTGGCCACCTTTATCTACGCCATCGCCGATACCGACCCGTTGCACGTCCACAGCCAGCGCGAGTTTCTGGACTGGCTGCGCAGCGCCGGCTTTAGCGTCAACCCCAACGTGGCACGCTGCGCCACACCCGCCGAGGTCCACGAGTTCTGTGCCCAGGCGCTTGAGCACCGCGGTGACCTGGACTACGACATCGACGGCGTGGTCGTAAAGGTCGACAGCTTTCAGCAGCAGCTCGACCTGGGCTTTACTGCCCGCGCGCCGCGCTGGGCCATCGCCTTTAAGTTCCCGCCCGAGGAAAAGCAGACCGTCCTGCGCGAAATTCGCATCCAGGTGGGCCGCACCGGTGTGCTCACGCCGGTCGCCGAGTTCGACCCGGTGACGGTTGCCGGCTCCACCATCGCGCGCGCCACGCTGCACAATATCGACGAGATCCGTCGCAAAAACGTGCGCGAGGGCGACACCATCATCGTGCACAAGGCAGGCGACGTAATCCCCGAGGTCGTGGGCCCGGTACTCGATAAGCGCCCGGCCGATTCGGTCGACTGGCACATGCCCGAGGTCTGCCCCGTGTGCGGCAGCCCCGTGGTCCACGAGGACGGCGAGGTTGCCTACCGCTGCGTCTCCATCGACTGCCCCGCGCAGCTCAAGGAGCGCCTGCTCCACTGGGTGAGCCGCGGCTGCATGGACGTCGACGGCCTAGGCGACGAGATTGTCGACAAGATGATCGCCGCCGGCCTGGTCCACGATGTCGCGGACTTCTACCAGCTCACGATCGATGACATCGCAGGCCTGGACACGGGCCGCGTGGTAAAAGGGGGGCATCGTAAGGGCGACCCCATGCTCGATAAGCATGGAAAGCCGATGCTCAACGAGGACGGTACTCCAAGGCTTTACAAAGCCGATCGAATCGTTAAAAATGCGGGCGAGCCCATACCGGTGGGTGTGAAGACGGCTGAAAAGATAGTCGATGAGCTCAATAAATCTCGGCAGTTGCCGCTCCCAAGGATTCTGTTTGCTTTGGGGATTCGCTTGGTGGGGAAGAGCGTCGCCGAGCTTATAGCCCGGCGTTACCTTTCAATTGATGCACTTGTTATAGCTGACGAGGAAGATATAGCCCAGATCGAAGGGGTTGGACCGGAAATCGCAAATAGCATAAAGGAGTTCTTCTCTGTTCCGGAAAATCTCGATGTGCTTCAGCGACTTCGTGAATGCGGTTTCTCTCTCGAGGAAGACCTTATGGGCGCAATGCAGGCAAAGTCTGAAAAAGCTGGTATTTCCGCCAATCTCGCTTCAGAGCAACCACTAACAGGATTGACTTTTGTTCTGACCGGTACACTCGAGAAACGTTCTCGTTCCGAGGCTGGGGATGTGTTGAAACTTCTGGGGGCTAAGGTGACGGGGTCGGTTTCGAAGAAAACCTCCTATGTAGTTGCGGGGGCGAATGCGGGCTCAAAGCTCACTAAGGCCCAAGCACTTGGTGTGCCCGTACTGGACGAAGACCAACTTGAGGAAATTATCGAAACGGGCGAAGTTCCTGTGGAGTAGGGAGACTGTCATGGCGGCAGACGTACTGTTTTTGGATGTTGAAACTCCAAATGGACACAATGATCGAATTAGCTCAATTGGACTAATTCGATGTGACTGCAATGGTGCCGTCCTTGCAGAGGATTCCTATTTGGTTGATCCTGAGGAGCCGTTTTCGGAAATAAACATGAGGCTAACGGGCATTTCCCACGCTGATGTTGCCGGTGCTCCTACATTTCCGGAAATATGGTCACGCTCATTGAAAAGCTTGTTTGACGGAGCCGCTCTGGTTGCTCACAACGCTTCATTTGATTTGGCGGTTCTGTGGAAGCTATTCGACGCCTATGAACTTGACAGGCCCGAGTGGAATTACGCCTGCACTAAAGAGCTTGCCAAGCAGTGGCATCCAGAATACCCAGACTATAAGCTTCCAACGGTTTGCCGATGCCTAGATCTTGAGATGGGGAACCATCATCGAGCCTTGGACGATGCGGATGCTTGCAGGCGTATTTTCCACTCGTTGGTTATGGAAGACGAGGGGCGTGTCCCCACGTTTGCACCGTATAGTCTTGGTGCTAGTTGCAAACGACGTTCAAATGAAGGGGCTTCCCGTGCTTCGGCACAGAGAGTGAAGTCGGAAAAGACTGCCGATTACTGCGACTTTCTAAGTTTGTGCGAAATGATAGTCGCCAATGGCCGAGTTGATGCCTTGGAGGCAATGTCAGTACTGCAGTATGTCGAAGAACATGATAAGTTGCAAGGCGACCCTTTGCTCGACAAAGTTTGCTCGCTTCTAACTGCCGCTTTGGCGGATGGTGATATAGATGAGCGCGAATCCAATCAATTGGTTGGTTTATTGCAGGGGGTAATCAATCCCTGCTCCGATGGCGTAGCGCATCGACAGGTTCAAATTGAAGGAAAGAAATTCTGCCTCTCTGGTACTTTCTATCATGGTTCAAAAGAGTGTATCAAGCAGTTTATTTTGCAGAATGGCGGCCAGGTACTGAGTGGCGTGTCAAAGAAATGCGACTACGTGGTTGTGGGCGATGAAGGCAGCGATGCTTGGACTACAAAGAACTACGGGAGTAAGGTAAAGAAAGCCTTGGAACTCCAGTCCAAGGGCGATGACATTCAGATTGTCAGTGAAGATGCTTTAGGACTTTAGCGGGGTCGTTTTGGTGTAACATAATTGTGTACACAATTATGTTAGGAGTGTGCCATGCCCGTTTGCGTTCCAATTAAAGATATGCGGGACACCGCAAAGTTTTCTGAGCTCGTTGAAACTACTACGGGCCCAGTGACTGTTACAAAAAACGGCTATAGCAAATTTGTTGTACTTCGATCTGAAGACTATGACCTCATGGTTCAGGAACAGGCTAAGGCTCGCCTGATGGCTCGTATAGCTGTGGCCGAGCGGGAGCGTGCTGCCGGCACGGCGCGTGATGCCTTTGAGGCCCTCGATGACCTTGAGGCAAAATATGGCCTATAACGTCAAGATTCTGCCTACAGCTGAACAAGAGGTTGACGATATCGTTGATTATCTATTAGGGCATGGTATTTTTACCGCCCGGCATTTTCTTGATAAATACCGTAGTCAGCTCCAGCTTCTTCAAAGTGGTGTAGTTGACTACGGCTTATCGAAGTTACCCGAGCTTGCAGCGCTTGGCTACCATGCTTGCCTCGTCAATTCTTATGTAATGCTTTATTACTACGATAACGAGGACGTTGTGGTTGCCCATGTTTTTCACCAAAGCCAAGATTATGCCGCATTGGTGATATCTAGAAATCGATTCGAGTTGCTGGATAATGATTAGTAAGAACCGCCCGGAAGCACGATGCCTTCCGGGCGGTTCTTACTTTGCCGGGACAACCGGCACCGTGATCTGCGTCACGTAGGTCGCCGGGTCGTCGCTGATGATGTCGTCGATGGGGGCGATTTCGCGTTGCCCCGCTACGCTGCCAACTTGTCAAAAGCCCCACGCCGGTTGAGCACGGTAAACGCGACAACACAGATGACTGCCGACAAAATCGAGCCGCATGGCGAAGCGATGCCCATGGGAAACAGCGTGTCGGAATAGGCGTTCGACAGCAGCCACGCGCCCGGCACGCGAATGAGTGCCACGGCCAGCACGTTGTGCGCAAAGCCGATGTAACTCTTGCCGTATGCAGCGAAAAAGCCACTAAAGCAAATGTGGATGCCGGCAAAAATCGCGTCGAAAATGTAGCTGCGCATATAGCCGGTACCGGCCGCGACGACCGCGGAGTCCTTGGCAAAAAAGCCGATAAACGCCGGTGCCACCAGCCACATCAGCACCGTGATCAGGCAGCCATACACCACCGAGATCGTCATGGCGTCTTTGAGCACCTGACGCGCGCGATCGCCCTTGCCCGCGCCGGCGTTTTGCGCCGTGAGCGCGCTGACGGTGGCACCCATGGAACTCGGCACAATGAACAAAAAGCTGATCATCTTTTCGACCAGGCCCACGGCGGCAGCGTCGACGAGCCCTCGGTGGTTGGCAATGACGGTGATGAACATAAACGCCACCTGGATGCAGCCGTCCTGCACGGCCACGGGCACGCCGATCTTAAGAATGCTGCCGAGCACCTCGGGCTGGGGGCGCAGGTCGCTACGCTTAACGTGGATGTTCGTGCGACGGCTCTTGAGCCACACGAGCGCGAGGGCAACGCTTGCCGTCTGGGCGGTTACCGTGCCGAGCGCCGCACCCACGGGGCCGAGTCCCATGTGGCCGATAAATAGAAAGTCGAGCGCGATGTTGATGATGCATGCCACGCCGATCACGTACATGGGCGAGCGCGAATCTCCCAGCCCGCGAAAGATGGCCGAAAGAATGTTGTACGCGGCGATAAAGGGAATGCCGACAAAGCAGATACGCAGGTAGGCGGCGGTTCCTTCGACCGCCTCGGCCGGCGTGCCAATGAGCGCCACAACCTGCGGGCACAGCGCAAGCAGGACAACGGCCAGCACCACCGAGACACCCATAAAGAGCGTGATGGTGTTGCCGATGGCGGTCTCGGCACGGTCGAAGCGACGCGAGCCCACGGCGTGGCCGACGATAACCGTCGTTCCCATGGCCAGGCCCACAAGCGTCACGGTAATGATATAGAGCGTCTGCGCGCCATTGCCCACGGCGGTGATGCCGGCGGCGCCGCTGAACTGCCCCATCATGTACAGATCGGCCATGCCGTAGAGCATCTGCAAAAAGTACGAGAGCATATAGGGCAGGGCAAAGACCGCGATGGTCTTGAGGACATTGCCGTGTGTGAGGTCGTGTTCCATGGGCGGGGCACTTTCTGGCTTGGGTCGTTTACATACCAGTGTAGTGAAAACCCTACAACGATTGTAGAGTCAAGGTTTGTGTTGGCGGTGGGGCGAAAAAGTCACGCTCGCGTTCATTTCTAATTGAATACGGACGTGCGCCCTGTGAGCATGGCGCCTGCACTAGCCTTGCAGAAATCGATTTCGGAACACTTGACACCGCCGCACGGCGCGCCATAATACGTGGGTTTGCGAACAACGTTTGATGGGGGATGAACCTGCGTGCGCAATCTCAAGATTCTGTTTTCCTATCTGGGGGCATACCGCCGCGATGCCATACTCGGCGTGTTCTTTGTGACTGCTGAGACGGCGCTCGAGCTGTTTATCCCGGTCATCATGGCAAATATCATCGATGTGGGCGTGCCCGCGGGCGACATCAACTACATGCTGTTGCAGGGTACGTATATGTTGGTATGCGCCGCATTTTCGCTGGTACTTGGCTTGGGCTATGCACGCACGTCTGCTCGCGTCGCCTCGGGGCTGGGCGCTAACCTGCGCGAGGCCGAGTATCGCAAGATCCAGACGCTCGCTTTTGGCAATCTGGACAACTACGACGCCAGCTCGCTCGTCACTCGCATGACCACCGACATCACCGTGATTCAAAACGCCGTAGGTAACGGCTTCCGCCCCATGGTGCGCGGGCCGGTAAATCTGGTCATGGGCTTCGTCTACGCTTTTGCGCTCTCGCGCGAGCTCGCGGCGGTCTTTGCCGTCATTCTGCCGATGCTCGCCATCGTGCTCGGTATCATTACCGTGCGTGTGAGCCCGCTCTACCGCCAACTCCAGACCTCGATGGACCACCTCAACGGCGTGGTGCAAGAGGACCTTACCGCCGTGCGCGCCGTGAAGGCTTACGTGCGCGCTGAGCACGAGGAGGCCAAGTTCGACACCGTCAATACCGAGCTCGCGCGCACTGCGACAAAGACCTTTGGCAGCGCGGTGCTCAACCTGCCGGTGTTTCAGCTGTCGATGTACGTGGCTGCGCTCTCCATCCTGTGGATTGGCGGCCGCATGATTCTCGCCGGCAAGTTGGGTGTAGGCTCTCTCACGGGCTTTATGAGCTACGTGCTGCTGATCATGAATTCGCTCATGATGATTTCCAACGTGTTTTTGCTGCTCACGCGCGCTCTTACGAGTGTGGGCCGTATCGCCGAGGTGCTCGATGAGGAGCCCTTTATCGCCAACCCCGCGGGAGACCTCGCGATTGCGGCGCCAGCGGACGGCAGTATCGAGTTTCGCGACGTTTCCTTTAAATACCGCGCGGATGCAGCCGAGGATGTGCTCGAGCATATCGACCTTCGCATCGAGAGCGGCTCGACGGTGGGCATCCTCGGCGGCACGGGCTCGGGCAAGAGTTCGCTTGTGCAGCTGATTGCGCGCCTGTACGACGCCACTGAGGGCACCGTGCTTGTGGGCGGACACGACGTGCGCGACTACGACCTCGCGACCTTACGCGATGCCGTGGGCATTGTGCTGCAAAAGAATGTGCTGTTCACGGGCACCGTGCGCGAGAACCTGCAGTGGGGTAATCCGCAGGCGTCGGACGATGAGCTCCTCGCGGCTTGCCGCGCGGCGTGCGTGGACGAGTTCCTTGATCGCATCGGCGGACTCGACGGCGAGTTGGGCCAAGGCGGCGCCGGTGTCTCGGGTGGCCAGAAGCAGCGCCTGTGCATCGCACGCACACTGCTCAAGCATCCGCGCGTGCTCATTTTTGATGACTCCACCAGCGCGGTCGATATGGCGACCGACGCTAAGATTCGCGAGCACATCGCTCGGATTCCCAATACGACCGTGCTCATCATCGCCCAGCGCATCGCGAGCGTCATGGATGCCGATCGCATTGTGGTGTTGGATGACGGTCGTGTCCACGGCGTGGGCACGCACGAGGAACTGCTGGCGGGCGACAACATATACCAGGAGATTTACGCCTCGCAGATGGAGTTTGCGGGGAACACGGACGCCAGCGACGGCGGCGACGATGGCTGCGCGAATGATCCGTTTTCCTCCGTTCCCAGCGGATCGCCCTTGGAAGGGGGTGAGCGCCATGCCTAAGACCGCAGCCCAAGCACGCCCGGCCGACCTCAAGCGCACGGTGCGCCGCCTGCTCTCCTACATGGGGCATGCCAAGTTCTCGTTGCTCGCGGTGGGCGTGCTCGCCTCCGTCGCCGCCATCGCGAGCCTCGCCGGCACCTACATGGTGCGCCCCATCGTTAACGGTTTGGCTACGGGCGGGGAGGAACTGCTCGCCAAGCAGGTCATCCTGACGGCGATCATCTACGCCGCGGGCGTGCTTTCGGCCCTGGGCTACTCGCAGATCATGGTGCGCGCGGCCCAACGCGTGGTGTCCGATATTCGCCGCGACCTGTTCGCGCACATCCAGACGCTGCCGCTCAGTTATTTTGACAGCACGCGCTCGGGCGACATCATGAGCTTTTTCACCAATGACGTCGACACCGTCTCCGAGGCGCTCAACAACAGCTTTGCCAACGTGATTCAGGCCGCCATTCAGGTTGTGGGCACCACGGCTATGCTCATCATCCTTAACTGGCAGCTCACGATTATCACACTCGTGTGCGATGCGGCCATTGTGCTGTATGCGCGCTACTCGGGCGCGCGCTCTAAGCGTTTCTTTGCTGCCCAGCAGGCATCGCTTGGCGACCTGGACGGATACGTCGAAGAGATGGTCTCGGGCCAAAAGGTCATCAAGGTCTTTAACCGCGAGGCGGCGAATGTCGCCGGCTTCACCTGCCGCAACGACGAGCTTCGCCGCACCGGCACCGCCGCCGTGAGCTATGCCAACTCCATGGTGCCCATGACCGTGGTGATTGGCTACGTCAACTATGCCATCGTCGCCGTGGCGGGCGGCATGCTCTGCATCAAGGGACTCGCCGACGTGGGCGCGCTCGCGAGCTACCTGGTCTTTGTGCGCCAGGCGGCCATGCCCATCAACCAGTTTACGCAGCTGGGCAACTTCTTGCTCAACGCGTTGGCCGGTGCCGAGCGCCTGTTTGCGGCTATGGACCTTGAGCCCGAGGTGGACGAGGGCTGCGTGGAGCTGGTGCAGACGGGCGACGCCGCGTGGGCGTGGAAGATTCCCGAGGGCCAGGGCGTGGGCGCGTACGGGCACTTGCATGACGTGGCAGCCGTTGATGAGTCGGGCCGCGCGGTGGCCGCCGACGGCATCGAGCTCACGTGCGGCTTGGTCCCGCTTGCCGGCGACGTGCGCTTCCATGCCGTGGACTTTTCCTACGTGCCGGGCGCCCGCGTGCTCACGGACCTCAACCTGTTTGCCAAGCCGGGGCAAAAGATTGCGTTTGTGGGCTCCACGGGCGCCGGCAAGACGACCATCACCAACCTCATCAACCGCTTCTACGAGGTCGATGACGGCGAGATCACGTACGACGGCATCGACGTCAAGCACATTGCCAAGGCCAGCCTGCGCGGGTCGCTCGGCATTGTGCTGCAGGACACGCACCTGTTTAGCGGCACCATTGCGCAGAACATCCGCTTTGGCAAGCTCGACGCGACCGACGAGGAAGTGCGCGCCGCTGCCGAGGCCGCCTGCGCCGACTCGTTTATCCGCCGCCTGCCGCGGGGCTACGACACACCGGTCACGGCCGACGGCGCCAACCTGTCGCAGGGTCAGCGTCAGCTGCTCGCCATCGCGCGCGTGGCGGTGGCCGATCCGCCGGTGCTCATCCTGGACGAGGCCACGAGTTCCATCGACACGCGTACCGAAAAGCTCATCGAGCGCGGTATGGACCGCATCATGCGCGGTCGCACCACGTTTATGATCGCGCACCGCCTGTCCACTGTCCGCGACGCCGACGCCATCATGGTCCTCGAACACGGCCGCATCATCGAGCGCGGCACGCACGAAGAGCTGCTCGCCCAGCACGGCGAGTACTGGCAGCTGGCGCATGGCTTAAAAGAGCTGGATTAACCCGTTCGAGCACGATGCTTTGACCCCTCCGTGCCCCTCACCTCGCCTCAAACCATCACAACATTCGACGTTTTTTGCCAAAATCGGGAAAAGCATCGAATGTTGTGATGGTTTTTCTGCCGCTCGACCGGGTGGAATCGCTTTCTTGCGCACGAAGGTGTGCGGACCCGTGGGCAGGGGAATAAGGTTGGTTATCCGACTCCATTGGAGGGCTCATGGACCTGCCGATCGTCCTGTCCCATAAGACTGCCTAGCTGTACCACAACGTGGCGCGCCCGTCCGAGCCGCCCTCGCGAGCAAGCAGCCTATACGATGAGGACTCGCTTGCTAACGATGCGGAGCCGACCGCGAGCCTGCCCAAATTGGGACTCGATGCCAAAGGGCTGAGGGCTTCAACGGCAGCTGGGATCGTTACCGACTATCTGGTTTCGCTTGGTATTCCGCGAGAAGAGCTCGATCATATCGACACGCTCGTCAACTTCGATTTTGAGCGCTCGACGCCGGCTGGATTTAGATGCCACGTGTTTGGGGCGCCGGTGCCTCCAGGCCATCTTATCGAGGTGGCAGAGGGCCTTCTAGTGGTTGATGAGGTCATGTGCTTTGTCCAAGCGGGTTCGTGGATGAGCGAGCCCGAGCAGCTGGAATATGGCTACGAAATCTGTGCCCGATACCATTTGAATCATCTGTCGACAGGCGATTACATCGAGATGGGGCAGAGGTATACCGTTGCCGACTTGATTGCTTATTGCAATGAGAACCGATCTCGCCAGGGGGCTATACGCGCGGCCGCCGCGCTCAAGCGCGTGCACGATGGCGCGCGGTCGCCCATGGAGACGGCCACCGCAATCATGGTCGTAGCAAAACGTTCCCAGGGTGGGCTGGGATACGCCAAGATCGAGCTCAACCATCGGGTCGATGTTCCCAACGAGTTCAAGTATCTCGCAAAGGCCGGGTATTTCGAGATCGACGTATATGCGTCTGCGAGCGGTACGGGGATTGAATACAACGGCTCGGACCATCTTGATAAACAGCGCAGCGCGTCGGACGCGGAGCGTATGACCGTGCTGAGCGCGCTGGGCTTTAGGATGATCGTCCTCACCGGGACTCAGTTTGCCCATCAGCTGCAATTGCACCGGGCGATGAACGCCATCGCGCTTGCTATGGGTCTCAAGTGCGATCGAAGCGAAGCGTTCCAGAAACGTCAGAACGACCTGCGAGAATTCGTGATTCGGCACTGGGACGGCGGCCTTTAGGGGCGCTTTGGCCCTTCTACGGGGTGCCGTGGGCAAGCAAACCATCACAACATTCGACGTTTTTTGCCAAAAACGGGAAAAGCATCGAATGCTGTGATGGTCTGTGCTGAGGATGGGCTTGGGAAGCCGGTCTTGCCCAAAGTGACCTGTCCTGTCGTACGGGTGTCGGCGTGATTCTCTCGTGGGGTATTATGTTTTCCGAAGAATAAAACGCCGCGTGAGGGGAGGGCTGCGTGGACGGGCACGTGCAACATGACGGCTTTGGCCGCGATATCAACTACCTGCGCATTGCCGTTACCGACAAGTGCAATTTCCGCTGCATTTACTGCATGCCGGCCGATGGCGTGGCGCCCCGCGCACACGACGAGCTGCTCAGTGCCGAGGAAATCGCCCGCTTTGTGCGCTTGGTGGCGGGGGAGGGCATTCGCCGCGTGCGCCTGACGGGCGGCGAGCCGCTGGTCAGCCGCCGTATCATCCCGCTCATTCGCGACATCCGCGCGATTCCGCAGATCGAGGACATCTCGCTTACCACCAACGGCGCCCTGCTGCCCAAGTTGGCGCCGCAGCTTAAAGATGCCGGGCTTAACCGCGTCAACATTTCGCTCGACACACTCGACCCTACGCTGTTTGGAAAGATCACGCGCCTGGGCCGGCTCGAGCAGACCATGGCAGGCATCGATGCGGCGCTGGCTTGGGGCTTTGAGCCCGTTAAGGTCAACTGCGTTGTGGTGCGCCGGCTCAACCAGGATGTGGCGGCCCTCGCACGACTGACCGTCGACCGCCCCATCCACCTGCGCTTTATCGAATATATGCCCATCGGCGACGAGCACACGAGCTCGCATTGCGCTGTGGACCCGCATGCGCCCGCGCTCAATCCCGAGCTGTGGGACGCGAGCGACACCGTGCCGAGCGACGAGCTGCGGGCGCGCATCAATGCCGGGGCCACCGCGGCGGGACTGGGCGAGCTCGAGTCGCTCGACATCAACGACGCTCCTGCCGGCGCGGGCCCTGCGCGCTATTGGCACTTTCCGGGCGCGGCGGGAACGGTTGGCTTTATTAGCGCCATGTCCAACCATTTTTGTGCGAATTGCAACCGTCTGCGCCTGACGGCCGACGGCAACGTGCGTCCGTGCCTGTTCAGCGATGCTGAGTATTCGGTGCGTGAGGCGCTGCGCCGTGGTGATGATATGCAGGTACTTTCGATTTGGCGCGATGCCGTGGCCCACAAACCGCAGGAACACGCGATAATTGAGGGCACGCAACGATTTATGTCCCAAATCGGAGGATGATCATATGGCCAAGAGCAGGTACGCCGATGCCACCAAGGCCGCTCGCAGGGCCGCGATGTCTGCCCACAAAGCCACGGCTGCGGCGAATGCTGGCAGCGCCGACACGTCCGTGCAGCCGTCTGCCAGCGCTGCCACCGAGCCCGCCCGTGACGCCCGTCGCGACGAGCTGACGCACGTGGACGCCAGGGGCGAGGTGCGCATGGTCGACGTGTCCGACAAGGCCGAGACGCATCGCATCGCCATCGCCGAGGGCACCATCCTCATGCATCCCGAGACGCAGGCCATGGTGCTGCAAGACCGCGCCAAAAAGGGCGACGTGCTTGCCTGCGCGCGCGTGGCGGGCATCATGGCCATCAAACGCACGAGCGACATCATCCCCATGTGCCATCCGCTGCTCATTACCAAGAGCAAGTGCGACATTGCGCCCATCGCTTCGGCGGGGATGCCTGTCGAGAACGTGCCCGAGGGCTGGGCGCCGGCGCGCGCGGACGGGCAGGTTGGCTTTCACGTACTGGTTACGGCCGGCGTGACGGGCAAGACGGGTATCGAGATGGAGGCCCTGACCGGCGCGAGCGCTGCGTGCCTAACGATCTACGACATGTGCAAGGCCGTCGATCGCGGCATGGAGATCGTCGACGTGCGCCTGCTGCACAAGGAAGGCGGCCGCTCGGGTGTGTGGGATCGTGCAGAGCGTCAGGCCGCTGCCGTTGAGTCCGTGGCCGCTAACGGTGCCGCGCCCGCGAGCGCACCCGTCGCCGTCACGCCCGCAGCTCCCACTCCGGCCGTCCCCGCGATCGCGTTTATCGGCTACCAAAACTCGGGCAAAACCACGCTCGTCGAGAAGGTTATCGCCGAGCTCACCCGCCGCGGCCTGCGCGTGGGTTCGCTCAAGCATCACGGGCACCACGGCTTTGATATCGATGTGCCCGCTAAGGATACGTGGCGCCATCATCAGGCCGGATCCAAACACGTGGGCCTCATCTGCGCCACGCGCTGGGCGGAGTACGCCGACACGCGCGAGGAGGACGAGATGCCCGCGCGCGAGCTACTGTCGCGTTACAACGATGTCGACGTGGTGATCATCGAGGGCTACAAGACCGAGGGCTTCGACAACATTGTGGTCGCGCGCTCCGGTGTCGACCGTCTGCGCGGCAAGAGCTCGCTCGACCTGGTCGACGGTCACACGCTGGCCCTTGCCTGCAATGAGGCCTTGGCGCGTCAGGCCTTCGACGCCGGCTTCGCGACCCGAGCCATCAACATCAACGACGCCCGAGCCATCTGCGACCTCATCCAAGACCACCTTTAAGGCTTGACGCTGAACCTGCCAAAAAGGGACAGGTTTATTTTGGTAGGTTTTATCTGGGCAAACGCTGTTTCCACCACAAAGGGGCCAGGTACCTTTGTGGTGATTTTGCTTTGTTAGATGTGTGGGACATGCCTTACAATCTACCAAGTAGTTCATACTGAGCGAAAAACGGAGAGAAGGGGCTTGATGCGCCCTTAATGTTTCATGCGGATAGATTGATTTGACAGACGGTGGCGAATGCCCGCCGTCCGCATTCGTATGAAACAAGGAGTCTCCATGCTTGCCTCTCTTTTCTCAAAACCTCAACCATCGCTGTCCGTGCAGGCCAAGCGCCTGGTGGCGATGCGCTTTCTCATCTACACCGGTTTTCAGACCAGCTACTTTATCGGTGTCATCGGAACGCTCACCTATGCAGACGATGCCTCGGTCGTGGCGACATCGCTGGCCGTTCTGTTTATGAACGTATTCGTGATCCTGGGGTCCTTTGCGGGCGGCGCTGCGCTCGACGCCTGGGGCCCACGTCGCCATTTCTTGTTGAGTATCGTCGGCACGCTGGCGACGGGTGCGGCAATCATCGCCTTTGGCAGCGCGACCGGAACAGTCCTTGCCGACGCGGCGCTCCTAGGTTTTGTGATGGGATTCGCCCAACCCATCGCCACGTCCTATCCGGCATATCTCACCGACGATCCCGCCGAACTCAAAGACATCAACTCCGCCATAACCATGTTCTCCAACGTGAGCATTATCGTCGGCCCCACACTGGGCGGCTTTGTCGCGGCGGCTACATCGTCACGCGCGGTGTTCGTGCTCATGATGATTTTTACCGTACTGGCGTTCATTGCCGGCCGGGGCTTTAGACCGCAAGCAGTTCGCGTCGCCGCGCGTGAAAGTACTCCCGCGGACAGCAGTACAAAGGCAATCACTGCCAGCCAAAGCTCCAACCCCAGCACGTTCGCCCGCGTCACCTTCGCGACAAGCATCAAGACAGTCTTCACCAACAGTATCCTCGCCTTGCTGTTCTGCATTATTTTCCTCTCGAACTTTGGCTACGGTGCCTTCGATCCGCTGGAGTCGTTCTTCTACCGCGATGTCCTGCACGTCGGTGTCGAATGGATGGGCTGGCTCTCGTCGGCCAGCGGTGTGGGCGCGGTGCTGGGCGCCGTGGCCGCGCTCCGCTTGCCGCCGCACCTGGTCAACCTTAAGACGCTGCTTGTGGCGCTCATGTCCGTGGGTCTGGGAAGCCTGCTCTACGTGGGAACGCTGTACGTGGGCGTAGCCCTTGTCGGCCAGATTGCCCTGGGCGTGGCCTGGGGCGTCGTCAACCCGCTCCACAACACGATCGTGCAAACGACGGCCCCGCTCGAGCAGCTCGGTCGCGTGAACTCGGTCATGGGTTTTGGCAATATGTTCGCCGGCGTGGCCCCGCTGGCGATTGCCCCGTGGCTGGCGGCGACGTTTGGTGTGCAGCAGACGCTCGTTGGTGCGGGCATGGTCGTGACGGCAGTTCCCGCGGCGTTGCTGCTGTTTGGACGCCGGCATTTTGATCGTGCCGCAAGGCAGTAAAAACCATCACAACATTCGATGAAAATCGCGATTTTGCCGAATAACGTCGAATGTTGTGATGGTTTGCGTTCCGGCCAGGCCACCACAAAGGGGCCAGGCACCTTTGTGGTGGTTTTTGCTTTGACGGGCCGCGCCTGTGCCTTGGTATACCATGTACGCCGTTCACGAATACGCCCCACACCGCCGCACAACCCAGAAAGGCCCCCATGGACACCACCTTCAGCCACATTAAAGCCGTGTTCTGCGATGTCGACGGCACACTGCTCACAAGCCAGCACACGGTGTCCCCGCGTACCGTGGCGGCGATCCGCGCACTGCGCGAGCGCGGCGTGCTCTTTGGCCTGTGCACCGGGCGCGACGCCCACGCGACCGAGGCCATGTACGAGCTCTGGGGTATCGAAGGCCTGGTGGACGTGCTCGTGGGCTGCGGTGGCGCCGAGGTCATCGACCGTGCACACGGCATCAACGAGCTGAGCTACCCGCTACCGGGCGAGACCATCGCGCACATCTGCGAGCACATGGCAGGCCTGCCGGCAACGCCTGTTTGCCCTCGGGACGGCGTGCTCTATGTGCCCGAGAGCAATGCGTGCGTCGAGCACCTGTCGCGTGTCGACGGCGTGCCCTACAAGGTGGTCGACTTTGCCGAGTTTTTGCGCGAGCCGCAGACCAAGGTGATGTTTACCATGGCGCCCGAGGTGATGCCGCAGGTCATCGAGCGAGCGTCGACGTTCGCCGACGATACCGTTAAAGCGGCTGCTCTACAGACCACGCAGCGACTCTACGAATTCATGGATCCGCGCGTGTCCAAGACGCGCGGCCTTGTGCGCGCGGCGGAGCTCAACGACATGGAGCTCCAGAACATCTGCGTGTTTGGCGATGCCGATAACGACACCTGCATGGTGGCCGACGCCGGCGTGGGCGTGGCCATGGCAAATGGCAGCGATGCTACCCGTGCCGCCGCCGACTTTGTAACCGCCAGCAACGACAAAGACGGCATCGCGATCTTTATCGAGGAACATCTGCTGTAGCGCCGGTGGAGAGCCACCACAAAGGGGACAGGCACCTTTGTGGTGGCCGCTTGATTGCAATAGACACTCAGGTGATTTAGATGAATTGATGCCTAAAATCTGCGCGCAAATTCAAATATGGTTGTCTGAACATTACGCTTCTAACCACCGATGGGTTAAAGATATTCTCATCAGTTTGGTAGGATATTCCTTCCGGTTGATGACCTACTGCTCGCGGTCGATTTTCGACCGTGAGCAGGATGTTTGCTATTGAACAAAAATTTGTGCAAATAAATCTAATGCCATTAAAAAATAATGTGCAACTAAATTACCAGTAGAAACAAAAAATAGATAGCGAATAAACGAAGGTAAATCTGAGCAAATGTCAAGAGAATTGAGACTCCTCTACAAAAATGTCGGTTTTGTTGCTCAGATGTCTAAACAATCGTTACAATATGAACATTAAACGTGCGCAATTACAGATTGCGCAGATACGTTTGATAGTGAAAGAGCAAGATCGCGGTCTCTTGGGGAGGAGACATCGATGAAAGCAAATTCAGACAAATCTAAGCAGAGTAATAAAGCGACGCGCCGTGTACTGGCAGGCGTTTTGTGCGGAGCATCTGTTTTGAGCCTGGTGCTGTCGCTCGTCATGCCTCCGATCTCGCAGGCCATTGCCAACGATGCCCAGACGGTTTCTGCCGAGGAATCCGTTGCGGGCGAAGGCGCTTTGGACGAGGAGGCCGGTGCAGACAGCACCGCAGATAAGGGTACCGAAAACCAGAATGGTGATGACACCGAGCATAGCCAGGGCGAAGACGCCGCTACGACGGACCCGTCTGCCGATGGCGCGGAAGCCAAGGGCGCCGCGCAGCCTTCTGGTGATGAAGCGGATGATGGAGATAGCATCGCTCCCGTTGCAGATGACGAAACTAAATACGATATTCATAGTGGGGAAGAGTTGGCTTCAAAGCTTCAGGACGAGAGCCTTCGGCTTATAGGACAAAATGTGTGTCCACGTTGGGGGCATCGGCGCAGGTCGATGCC
>NZ_SPFY01000007.1 GCF_005844325.1 Collinsella aerofaciens
TCAGGGAGGCGGGGCTGTCCCTCCCGGAATCGTCCAAATAGGTGTTGCCAATCCAGCCCCATCCCCGCCTCGAGCGGCAAGACCGTGAGGCACAGGCTCAACAGGGGCGGCGACCGGCAGGCGAACAGCGCGCTGCACGAGATCGCGAGGCAGAGGGTCATGCGCGACCCCGAGACCGCCGAGTACGCCGAGAGGGCCAGGGGGCGGGGAAAGAGCGACAGGGAGGTCATGAGGTGCCTCAAGCGCTACGTGGCCAGGGAGGCGTACCGGGCGCTGATGCGCCCGCACGAGATCAGGAGGCCCGAGGACGCCTCGGAGCTCGTGGCGGCCAGGCGCGCGGCGAAGGTCAGCCAGGTGAGGGCGGCGTCCATACTGGGCACCAGCGAGAAGTACATCTCGATGCTGGAGAGGGGCCAAAGGGAGCTCAAGCCCATAAGGAGGGCCTACGAGGCATGGGTCGAGGCCGGACTTCCGCTCGATTGGGACAGGCAAGCCTTCGAGGCCGAGCGCAAAATGGATTCTAAAAAACACCTTGCCAAATAGGAGCGCCACACATGGTCGAGGACGTTCTGAAAACTAAGCCCGGCCCCGCCGGACAGGCCACACTACTCGCAGAGCAGCTTAGCGATCTGGACGGCGTTGGTCGCCGCGCCCTTACGGATTTGGTCGCCGCAGCACCAGAAGGTAATACCGCGCGTGGCCTCGGGGTTCGAGATGTCGCGACGCACGCGACCGACCCAGATCAGGTCCTGGTCGGACGTATCCATCGGCATGGGGAAGCGATCGTGCGCATCCTCGGCGCTCATATCGTCAACCAGCTTCACGCCCGGAGCGGCAGCCAGCGCAGCACGGGCCTCTTCCACCGTGATGTCGCGCTCAAACTCGAGCGTAATGCTCTCGGAGTGCGAACGCAGCACAGGGACGCGCACGCAGGTGCAGTTCACGCGCAGCTCGGGCAGATGCATGATCTTACGGCCCTCGTTCTGCAGTTTCATCTCCTCGGAGGTAAAGCCCTCCTCCTTGACGCCGCCAATCTGCGGAATCAGGTTGCTCGCCAGCTGGGCGGCAAACGCGCGCGGCTCGGGAATCTCCTCGCCACGGCCCAGGGCGGCCAGCTGAGCCTCGAGCTCGGCCATACCGGGCGCGCCAGCGCCCGAAGCTGCCTGATACGTGGACACGATCATACGCTTCACGCCGGCAAGCTGGTGCAGCGGCCAGGTGGGAACCAGGCCGATAATGGTCGCGCAGTTGGGGTTGGCGATAAGGCCGTGATGCCATTTGATATCGTCGGCATTGATCTCGGGCACGACCAGCGGCACCTCGGGATCCATGCGGAAGGCGTGGCTGTTGTCGACCACGACGGCTCCGCGCTTGACGGCCTCGGGCAGCAGCTCCTTAGCGATATCGTCGCCGGCAGCGCCGAGCACGATGTCGCAGCCCTCAAAGGCCTCGGGGCAAGCCTCTTCGATCACGATTTGCTCGCCGCGGAACTCAACGGTCTTGCCCGCGGAGCGTGCGCTTGCCAACAGCTTGAGCTTGCCGACCGGGAACTCCTGCTCGTTGAGGCACTCGAGCATCTGGGTGCCCACGGCTCCCGTCGCGCCCAAAATAGCAACCGTGTACTGTTTCATGCTTCCCCCTTTAAAGGTTGTGGCTTTTGCCCGCACGCCGAGCAGGCCGATTATTGTTGCCAGTTTATACAAGAACGGGGCGGGCACGAAACCCGCCCCGTCGAAACGAAACCGAAACGAAACGCCCCGCCGTAGATTTTGAGGCAACTCCCAAAAATCTAGCGAGATAGCAGCTACTTGTGGAGCGCAGCCAGAGCGGGATCGACCGGCGCGGAAGCCTCCAGGTCGGAGACCTTCACAATGCCGTTCTCATCGGAGAAGGCACGGTAAATGGTCCGAATCGCTAGGTCGAAGTCCTTCTCCTCGACACCGATGATGATGTTGATCTCGTCGCAGCTCTGCGAAATCATACGCACGCTCACGCCGGCCTGGCCAAGCATGCCAAACAGATGGCCCGAGATACCTGCGCGGCCGCGCAGGTTACGACCGACGGTAGCGATAAGCGCCAGACCCTCAACGACCTCGATCTCGAGCGGCTCGACCTCCTGCTGGATGTCGCCCACAAGCGAGTACAGCGAATCGTGCACATCCTGCTCCTGCACCACGGCGCCAAAGCGGTCGACGCCGGTGGGCATATGCTCGACGGAAACGTCATAGCGCTCGAAGACCGAAAGCGCACGGCGCATAAAGCCAACGCGGGGCTTGGTGCGGTCGCGGGCCACGTTGATGGCGACAAAACCGCGCTTGCCGGTCACGCCGGTAATGATGGGCTCTGCCTCGCCCTCGTCAGCCGTCTCGCTAATGATGGTGCCGGGGTCCTGTGGCGCATTGGTGTTCTTGATGACCAGCGGAATGCCGGCCTCGCGCACGGGGAACACGGCCTCCTCGTGCAGGACACTCGCACCCATGTACGAAAGCTCGCGCAGCTCCTCGTAGGTAACGCGGGCGATGGGCTGAGCCTCGGGAACAATACGCGGATCGGCAGAATAGAAGCCCGAGACGTCGGTCCAGTTCTCATACAGATCGGCGCCCAGGCACTTAGCCAAGATCGAGCCCGAGATATCGCCGCCGCCACGATCGAGCAGCTTGATCTGGCCCTCACGCGTCGCGCCGTAGAAACCGGGCATAACAAAGCCGCCCTGCTGACCGTACTCCTGCACCAACTCGGAGGTACGATTCATGCTGAGCGTACCGTCGTGATGGAACGCCACAACCGTCGCGGCGTCCAGGAACGGTAAGCCCAGGTACTCGGCCATCAGGCGGGCGGTAAAGTACTCGCCACGGCTCACAAGCTCCTCGGTGGAGTAGCCGCCCGAGCGGGCGCGCTCGGCAAAGGCCGCGAACTCCTCACGGATGGGATAGGTGAGCTCCAGCTCGTCGGCAATATCAAAGTAGCGCTGGCCGATGTCCTCGAGCAGCTCCTCGCACGACACGTGGTACTTAACGTGCGCGTTAACCAGGTAGAGCAGGTCGGTCACCTTGGTGTCGCCCTTAAAGCGGCGACCGCAGGCGGAAACCACCACAAAACGGCGAGCCGGGTCGGCATCGACGATGGCCTTGATCTTCTTAAAGTGTTCGGCGTCGGCGACCGACGAGCCGCCAAACTTGGCAATCTTAATCATGGGCTGGAGGTTACCTTTCTAAAAAGCCTCTGCGAACCTATTTTGCGCGCTCTGATACCATGGTTTCACCGATTGGGACCAAGGCATCCGAGGAGCAGTGTTATATGGGAACTTATCATAGTACACGAGGACGCACTTTATCGTGCTCAAGTAAGGTGGCAATCCGCACCGGCATCGCTCCCGACGGGGGTCTGTTTGTCTCGGACGAGCTCGGCACCCAGCAGGTCGATATCAGCTCGCTTGCAGATAAATCGTACTTTGAAATCGCTCAAGATGTGTTGGGAGTGTTACTGAATGATTACACGACCGAAGAAATTTCGGCGTGTGTCGACGAGGCATACCGCGGCACGTTCGCGAGTGAAGAGGTTACGCCGCTCGTCAAACTCGACGCTGCGCCGGGCGCTGACGCCCCTCAGACCTATGTGATGGAGCTCTTTGGCGGCCCCACGAGCGCCTTTAAGGACGTCGCCCTGCAGATGCTCCCCCGCTTGATGGCCCGCACTTCCGCCAAGGACGGCGGCGCCGAGCGCATCATGATCGTCACCGCCACGTCGGGCGACACCGGCAAGGCCGCACTTGCCGGTTTTGCCGACGCCCCGGGCACGGGCATCACCGTCTTTTATCCCGAGGGCAAGGTCAGCCGCGTGCAGAATCTGCAGATGTCCACGCAGGAGGGCGGCAACGTCGCCGTCTGCGGCATCCGCGGCAACTTCGACGACGCCCAGAGCGCCGTCAAGCGCATCTTTGCCGATAAGGAGCTGGCCGAGCGCCTTGAAGCCGCCGGCACGGTGCTTTCGAGCGCCAACTCCATCAACGTCGGGCGCCTGGTGCCGCAGGTCGTCTACTACTTTGCCGCCTATGCGCAGCTGCTGCGCGCCGGTGCCATCGAGGCCGGCAATGCCGTGGAGTTCTGCGTGCCGACCGGCAACTTTGGCGATATCCTGGCCGGCTACTACGCCAAGCGCATGGGTCTGCCCGTTGCCAAGCTCATCGTCGCGAGCGACAAGAACAACGTTCTGGCTGACTTCCTGACCACCGGCGTCTACGACCGCAACCGTCCGTTCTTCACGACCATCTCGCCGTCGATGGACATCCTCATCAGCTCCAACCTGGAGCGCATGCTGTACTTCCTGTCCGATGGCGACTGCGAGCTCGTTGCCGGCCTTATGGAGCAGCTGGCACAGACTGGTCGCTATGAGGTTCCCGCCGACCTGCTGGCAAAGATTCAGAGCGTGTTTGGCTGCGGCTGGGCCAGCGAGGACGAGGTCCGCGCCGCCATCAAGAGCTGCTGGGACGCCAACGGCTACGTGATCGACCCGCACACCGCCTGCGGCTATCACGTCTTTGAGCAGGTCGCCCCCGCCGAGGGCGCTAAGGCCCGCGTGCTGCTTTCGACCGCCAGCCCCTACAAGTTCCCACGCGCCTGCTGCGACGCCCTGGGCCTCGACGTTCCCGAGGATGATTTTGAGGCCATGCGTGTACTCGAGCAGGCCACCAACACGGTCGCCCCGACCCAGCTCGCCGAGCTCGAGTCCAAACCCGTCCGCTTCGAAGACGTCTGCGACGTAGCCGACATGGCCAACTACGTAGAGTCTGCAGCAAAAAAGATGGCTACCAACTAAACCCCATATAAGGCGCCGGCGAAAGCCGGCGCACCTTCTTTTATCAGATACCTACCGGGATGATGACGAACGTGCATAGCGTGCCTGGCTGTTTAGTTCGTCGCGAGTTCCGCACGCAAAGGAAAGCACTTAATGTGCTTTCCGTCTTGCGCAGGACTGCCCGAGCAGCGAACTAAACAGCCAGGCACGCCAGGAGGACTCACATGATCAAGATCACCGTCCCAGCAACAAGCGCCAACTTGGGCATTGGCTACGATACCCTCGGCATGGCCGTCAGCCTCTACTCGCACTTTACCTTTGAGCGCGCCGACAAGCTCACCATCACGGGCTGCCCCGAAGAGTTCCAAAACGAGAATAACCTGGTCTATGTAAGCTTTGTCGATGCTCTGGCCGCCTGGGGCGAGCCGGCTTTTCCCGTTGCCATCGACATCCAGACCGACGTGCCCGTCGCCCGCGGCCTGGGCTCCAGCTCCACCTGCGTCGTCGCCGGCATTATGGCCGCCGCCGCACTGACAGGCCACACCGTCGACCGCGCCGAGCTGGTTCGCATCGCCACCGAGGTCGAGGGCCATCCCGATAACGTCGCCCCCGCTATCCTGGGCGGCGCCGTCTGCTCCTTTACGCCGACCGATTCGCTCCCCCAGTGCCTGCGCTACGAGGTGAGCGATCGCCTGCGTTTTATTACCGTGATTCCGCCCTACGAGGTACACACGAGCGAGGCGCGCAAGGTCGTGCCGCAGGAGATTCCGCTCTCCACCGCCGTGTGGCAGATGGGCCGCATCGCCGGTATGACGCGCGGCTTGGAGACCGGTGACCTCAACCTGATTGCCGCCGCCAATGACGACCGCATTCAGGAGCCCTATCGTCGCCGCCTGATTCCCGACTACAACGCCGTGCGCGACACCTGCCTTAACGGCGGCGCTAAGACCATCTGGATTAGCGGCTCGGGCTCGACCCTCATGGCTGTGACCGACGACACCATCGTGGCAAAGTTCCTGCAGGTCAAGCTGCGCGAGCAGTTCCCTAAGTGTGATACGCATATTCTGACGTGCGACACGGAAGGCGCTCAAATCGAGTACCTGTAGACATCGCCGATCGGTCTGTCCGGGCCACCCAGGGGCATCCCCTTAAAAACGTCCTCGCACTTGAGGCCCACTTATCCTGCTCCTTCGGAGCTGCGGATAAGCGGGCCTCGTGCTGCGGAATGTTTTTAAGGGGATGCCCCTGGGTGGCCCTATGGCAACGTAGCTAGCGATGTCTACAGGGACCCACGCTTTGAAGGGGCGCCAGGCTGAAATCATGGCCTTTTATTGATAGGGGCTCTTGCTAGGCTGGGGCACTTATTAGAGGCAGGCTTCGGCGATGCGGCGCTTGAGTTCGTCGATGCCGGTACCGGTCTGGGAGCTTGTGATGATCACGTTCTCGGCCGGGACGTTGAGCTGCTTTTTGATGGCTGCTGCTTGGCGGGCCTGCTGGGTGCGGCTGAGTTTGTCGGCCTTGGTGAGGCAGACGATAAAGTTGAACTCGTTGCCCTGTAGGTAGTCGATCATGTCGTGGTCGAGCTTGCTGGGGTCGTGACGAATGTCCACCAACGAGACGACCAAGTTAAAGCTGCGCTCGGAGTCGAAAAAGTCGCCGATAAGCTCGGCCCAGCGGTCGCGCTCGGCCTTGGAGCGACGGGCGAAACCGTAACCCGGCAGGTCCACGAAATGCACGTCATCGGCCTCAAAGAAGTTGATGTTGCTCGTCTTGCCCGGCGTACTGGAAACCTTGACCAGGTTCTTGCGGCCAAAGAGCTTGTTCATGATGGACGACTTGCCCACGTTGGAGCGGCCGACAAAGCTCACCTCGGGGCAGGTGGACTCGGGGATCTGCGAAACCTTGCCGTAGCTGGCGACGAACTTGGCAAGCTGATAGTTAATGGAATCGGCCATGGACACTCCTTGGTCGTAGGTTCTTACAAATAGACGCGCTATTGCGCAGCGGCAATGCGGCGGACGATATCGAGCGTGATGTCACTTGCGACACGCGCGTACTCGAACAGATCGAACTCGCGCTCGCAAATTGCATCGTACGCCTCGTCACAATTATCGCTGATAGCGCGCAACACCAGGCAATCGACACCATTTTTGGTTGCGACATGGGCAATTGCCGCGCCCTCCATGCCGACACAATCGGCATGCGTCGCCTCGATAGCGTCGTTGCGCATGGTGGCGCCCGTCACAAAGCGGTTACCCGTGGCAATCGTGCCGACCAGGAACTGCTTGGTGCCCTCATTCGAAGCGACTGCATTTGTCGAAGCGTCAACAAACCCACGCTCAGCAAGCACTTCGGCGGCAATATCGACCAGCGCGGGCGTCGAGCCAAACTCCTCGAGCCCCGGTGCGGACTCGGCGATAAGCGCGGTATCGGTATCCAGATAGCGCAGGCGTTTGCCAATGACCACGTCGTCGATATGGAGCTTGGGGTTCAAACCGCCCGCAATGCCCGAAAACACAACAGCCTGCGGAGCATACTTGCTAATGAGGTGCTGTGTTGCAGCGGCGGCGTTCACCGTGCCCATGCCCGCCGTTGTGGCGACAACTGTCAGGCCGTCGAGCTCACCGCTCACAACGGTCAAGCCTGCCTCCCGTGCCTCGCAAACGTCGCTCAGCTCTTCCTTAATCTGCATGATCTCTTTTTCGAGCGCACCGATAATCGCAATGGTAGCCATGCCATTCCCCAAACCTATTCGAAATTCTCAACCACGGTATGGTACCAGCATTTTGTTTGACCTCGTCAAACGAACACGCTAAGCCAGTGCAGCTCGCGTATCAAACAGAGCCTTTGCAATCGCGGCCGTAACCTCGCTCGAGCGGTCGCTCCACGGCATCGATGTCATGATACCCATGACATAGGTACAGCCATCGATGTCGATAAGGCCCGCATCGCATGTCGAGTAGTAACCATCCTCGCTAATCCAGCCTGCCTTGTTGCGCACCAAAACCTGCTCGTCCGCAATGCCATCGCGAATAAACGAGCGCGATGTTGATGCCAGAAGGCCCGACAACCACTGTGAAGTCTCGGTATCCATGCTCAGATACTCGCTCATCTCACGCCATAACCTCGCAGAAGTGCGCGGGCAGTAGGTCGGAAAATCACTCATCGGATTCAGTGCCGTTTCGTCATCAACACCCAGATTGGCAATCCAATCCTCATAGCCATCATGGTCAAACGCCGCGCGTAACGCGATAAACGAATCGTTGTCCGAGTTGACGACCGCGGCCTCGATAAGGTCACGCACTGTCTGCCAGCCCATGCTGTAACCACCATACGTGGCTAAAGGCCCATCGAGCGACACCTGCCCCGATTCGACCAACATCTCGCAAATATAGAGTGCATACAGCGCCTTATAACTGCTCGCTCCATACACCTCAACATCGGCGTTATACGTCACGCCCCTACCACTCGATAGGTCGTAGAACACTACACCCACGTCGCCCAGCTCCTGCGCCCGACACAGGGCATCCTGGAGCGAGGCAAGGCTCTCATCCTCCAAGGCAGGAGTCTTGTTATCCACCAACGAGAAGGTCCGAACGGTATCACCCGAAGGGATATCGTTGAAGTCCGCCTTCGAAAGTCTCGTCTTGAGATCTGCCGTCGACAGAGCTTGATCTGCCGACGCTTTGGACTTTGAAACCTTCTCGTTTTGCAGCTGTACCGTTGACGCATCTGGGCGCCCCGTTCGCTCCGAGGCGTAGGTTTTAACGGTAATTCCGAGGATAATAACCGCCGACGTTAGCATCCCAATAGCGGCAATCTTCCTCACGCGGATGCGAGCGCCGGCAAGGCCACGCGAAGACGTGCCCTTCGTCTTATATCTGCTGCCATGCTGCGGCACATACTCGTCCCGCGATGCGATGTTTCGCACGTGGTCTCCTGACTGCCACCGTTTATATACGAGCAGCATGATACCGAGCAGGCATTTCTTTCCAAAGATATTCAGCAGCGTTTAAGGTGTCTTTAAAGAAACCACAAGCGTATTTATCCAAATGGCACGATTCTGTTGCGCATCTCTACCCAAAACGAAGTTGCGGTGAAATGGTTCCTGTTTGGGCGACATGGGCCTAAAAACAAGAACTATTCCACCGCAACTCAGCTGGGAACGAGGGGATATGAGGGCTATGGCATGCTATCCGATAGCGTTTTTGAGCTCCGCACGGCGCTTTTTCATACCGGCCATAACGGCATTGCGCAGCTCGGGCATGCGCGCGGTATCCATCTGGGGCACGCCCTCGAGCTTATAGGGAATGCCCAGTTGCTCGTACTTGACGACACCCATCGTGTGATACGGCAGCATTTCCAGGCCCACCACGTTGTGCCATGGAGCGATGAGGCGACCGAGCTTCTCGCACTCCTCCGCCGTGTCGGTAATGCCCGGCACAACCACGTGGCGGATAACGACCTTGATATTGCGACGTGCAAGCTCATCGCCAAACGCCAGGATGCGTGCGGGATCACAACCGGTCAGCTTTTTATGCTCGACCGGGTCGGCATGCTTAATATCGAGCAGTACCATGTCGGTCTCGTTGAGCACGGCATCGAACTTCTCGGGATGCTGAGGGTCGAAGGCGTAGCCACAGCTATCCAGGCAGGTATGCACACGACCATCGGGGTTGTTGTGCATTGCACGGAACAGGTCGGCCAAAAACTCGGGCTGCAGAAGCGGCTCGCCGCCCGAAACGGTAATGCCACCGCTGCGGTAAAACTCATGGTTGCTCTGGAACTCGTCCATCAGATGCTCGACGGTCACCATGGTGCCGCCGTTAACCGACCAGGTATCGGGATTGTGGCAATACGCGCAGCGCATGGGACAGCCTTGGACAAACACTACGAAGCGGATGCCGGGACCGTCAACCGTACCCATCGTCT
This sequence comes from Collinsella aerofaciens, assembly GCF_005844325.1. GTDB lineage: Bacteria > Actinomycetota > Coriobacteriia > Coriobacteriales > Coriobacteriaceae > Collinsella > Collinsella aerofaciens_G. The sequence continues at coordinate 9,727 of NZ_SPFY01000007.1, forward strand.
CGATCGAATGTACGCGGCCCAGGGCAAACGCGGAGTCCTCGGGACGAGCGTCCACACCCTCGAGCGTCATCTCAGCCATTCCCGCTACCTTGCCTCTCATTGGTTTTAGTTACATAAATGCCAGAGCCATTCTAGCCCATACATATGATGGCGAAACGGTTTAGAGGTCAATTAGGTCGTCCTATTTGACTCCACGCAAAAGCGGCGGGAGGGTTATCGCAACCCGCCCACCGCCGAGGCAATAGAAATCGATAGACTCCAGGCCTTACGCCTTAAGCGTGAGCACCGCGCCGAAGGCGGTCGGGCCGCAATGGCTCGAGATGACGCCGCCGACCTGAGTCCAGGTAATGTCCTTAAAGCCAAGATCGTGTGCATAGACTTCCATGTCGTCGCGCAGCTCCTCGGAAAGACCTACCGAATACGCCAGGCCAATGTGCGAGTAGTCAATCTCGCCCTTGGCAACCATGTGATCAATAAAGGCGCGGGCGCACTTGAGCATAGAGCCGCGGAACTTCTTGGTTGCCACGAACTTGCCGCCCGTTACCTCAATGCAGGGCTTAATCTTGAGCAGATGGGCGCCCAGGAACGCGACGTTGGACAAGCGACCGCCCGCCTTAAGGAAGGCAAGGTCCGTAGGAACAAAGCCCAACAGCACGCGGTCCATGACGGAGTTCGCGAAGGCGAAGATCTCGTCGACGGTGGCATCGGGGTGAGCCTCGATGTATTTGGCGGTCTCGACGACAACAAGCGACTGGCCTACCGAGACAAAGCGCGTGTCCATGGAGAACACGTAGTCGCGCCCCTGGGCCGCAATCTTTGAGGACTGATGCGAACAGGTCGTGGCCTCGGAATATGCAAGATGCAAAATAGTCGCGTCGGGCTGCTCAGCGTGAATGCGGTCGTACACGTGAGCAAAATCCGCAGGCGCGCAGCCACTGGTCTTGGGCATCACGCCAAACTCATTGCAGCGCGAATAAATCTCGAGCGGATCGATCGAGCCGTCCTCGACGGTCTCGTCACCAATCGTGACATGCATGGGCACGCGCACGATGCCGTAGCGCTCGCAGAGCTCCGGCGTCACATCCGACCCAGACTCGACCACGATTACGTACTTGCCCATTAATATCACGACCCATCTCGACATTGGCTTTTCAATACATGGCACGCACCGCCGCACTGTTGCACAACGGCGTCCAAGCGCCAAAGAGACGCCGCCCCTTGCACACAACAAAGGACAGCGTCTCCCTGGAAAACTCCGTGCTTATCTGAGATTCTACACGGTTTATTAAGGAGTGTTACTTATTCCGCAAACGGTAGCTATACGCGATGAACGGTAGTTCGCTGCAGCGACTGCGACACATTCCGCCCAGCAAGTCCAATCGCGCTCCACACACGGTTAATGCGCGAGGCGGTAGAAATCCATCGACGCCGCACCCTCGGCATGCAACCCCATCGCCGGAACCGCCGGCGAATAGGTACGGCTCGTAAGTGCCGCCTCGCCGCCATTTGCAAAAATCTCGACCATCGTAGTGTCCGAAAGCACGCGCAGGTCGCGAAGCTCGCTGAGCTCGATCGACCTCTGGTCGCGCCCATAGCCTTCGTCACCCATGTCGAGGGTAAGCATCCCGTCTGCATAGCGCACAAAGACACCCTTGCGGATTTCGAGCTCGATCACCTGGGCGCCCTCACAGGAAACCACAAGATCAAACAGGCGGCCCGGCTCCTCAACGGTTTCACCGCCTGTCGCGCAAACGCAGTCGCCGCGCATCCTCTCAATCTCGTGCACCGGCTGCTGACAGAGCTTACCATCGCGCATGCTCAGTTCTCTCGGCACCGTCAACGCGCACTGCCACCCGCGTGCCACCGTCGGGCTTTTTGCCGTCGCATCGGGGCAACCCGACCACCCGATCATCAAACGCCGACCCGCAGCATCCTCAAAAGACTGCGGTGCGTAGAAATCAAAGCCGGCATCGACCATCGGGGGCATGCCCTGCCCGGCGATCTTAAAACTCGGCGCCTCCCAATCGGCCTCGATGGGAAACCACACGCACTGGTGCGGATTGCGGTAACGCCATCCATCGGCGGACACACCCTGCGGACAGCAAACGAGAATAAGCTCACCATCGAGCTCAAACAGATCGGGGCACTCCCACATAAAGCCAAACTTCTCGCCCAACTCAATGCGCGTCGCATAGCTCCAGTCCTCTAGATCGCTCGAGGTATAGACAAGCACGCAGCCGCGGTCGTCTTTCGTACGAGCGCCCAGAACCATGTAGTAGATACCATCGTGTTCAAGGATTTTGGGATCACGCACGTGCGTACCGATATCGTCGGGGTAATCGACCGGCCCAACAGCTATGCGCTTCTCGCCCAATTCGTCGGGGTTCTCGGCAACCACATGAATCTGGTTTTGCTCACGGCCCGTCAACACGTAGTCGTAATCATCGCGGTCAAAATGCTTGACGTTGCCGGTATAGAAGTAGTGAATCTTGCCGTCGTGTACAAAGGCAGAACCAGAATACGCTCCGCTCGAATCCAAATCGGAATCGGGGAACAGCACAGGGCCGCGATTCTCGTACGTCACAAAATCCTTTGTTGTCAGATGATTCCAAATCACTGGACCGCCATGCGCAGCATCGAATGGATCGTATTGGTGATAGATGTGATACGTATCACCGATCTGCACCAAACCGTTGGGGTCGTTGAGCCAGCCAAGCTCAGGCTCCACATGGAACAGGAGCCTATCGGGGTCGGACGCGATGCGACCCGCCGTCTCATCCTGTCCGGCACGCCACTGCTCATAGTCCGCGCGTGTCACCTTATTTTTTTGATTAAACATCGCCGTTGACTTTCTCGTCTATGGGGAAGGACGCTCGACTCACACGAGTCGAACGCCCTTCCCCAAATGGACTTATCCTCAGATTACGCTGAACGGCTCAACTAGAAGCTGACATCGAAGCCAGCACCAGCGCCCTCTTCATCAGTGGTCGGCACGCCCTTTGCCTTGTTGTAGGCAAAGATCAAGACGATCGGCACGATAAAGGCGATGAGATTGCCAGCCACATACCACACGAGCGTCTCGGGCGTGACGATGAGCAGGCCAAGCACGCCGGTCAGACCCTGACCGATGGCGCGCACCTCAAAGAGCTTCACGAAGGCACCGCCGCAGCCTGCACCGATGCAAGCGCAGATGAACGGGATGATCGAGTAGCGCATGTTTGCAGCAAAGATTGCGGGCTCGGAGATACCGACCAGCGTCGGGATAAAGGACGACATGCAGATGTTGCGCTCTTTGGAATGCTTCTTGTGAATGAGGTACATGCCGATGGCGCCACCGCCCTGGGCGATGATGGAAACCGACCAGATTGCCTGGATGTAGTTGAAGCCAGTCGTGGCAACGAGGTTGGCCTCAATACCCTGGATGAACTGATGCGTACCGGTAACGACGAGCGGCTGCAGGAACGCGGCAAAGACAAAGGCGCCAAAGACGCCCATCCTGTTGTACAGGACATCGATTACGCCAGCGAGGACGTCGCCGATCAGGTTGCCGAGCGGGCCGAACACGGTGAACAGGGCAACGTTAGCAAGAATCAGGGTAACGGTCGGGACAAAGACAAACGAGACGACCTCGGGGATGTACTTCTGGGCAATCTTTTCGACCTTGGCCATAAACCAGGCAGTCAGGATTGCAGGGAACACGCCGCCCTGGAAAGCAACCATGGGGATGGAGAGCGGACCAAAGTTCCAGTACTCAGCACCCGACGGATCCATAACGAACGCGTTACGGTTCATAAGGCTCGGGTGAACCATGACGATACCGACGAGGATGCCCAGAATCGGGTTACCGCCAAAACGCTTCACCGCGCTGTACATAACCAGGACAGGCAGGTAGTCAAACGTGGTGGCGATAATGGCAAAGAAGCTTGCGAGGTTCTTGAGGAACTCGCTGTGGTCGGCAAGGCTGCCCTCCATGCCAAAGAGGCCGTTGGCAACGATCAGCGACTTAAGGCCGATGATGATAGCAGCGCCGACGAAAGCGGGAATGATGGGGATAAAGATATCCGAGAATACCTTGAGGACCGAGAAGAACTTGCCCTTCTTGTCCGCCTCGGCGCCCTTGACCTCGGAAGCGCTGATCTCCTTAACGCCCGTCAGAGCCATAAACTCATCGTAGACCTTGTTGACGGTACCGGTACCGAAGATGATCATGAGCTGGCCGCTGTTGTACAGCACGCCCTTGACGCCATCGATGTTCTCGAGCTCGGCCTTGTTGTACTTGCTCGTATCCTTGAGCACCAGACGCAGACGCGTAACGCAATGCGTGGCGCCCTCGATGTTCTCCAGACCGCCGACGTTATCGACGACTTGCTGAGACACTACTTTGTAGTCCATGTTCCTCTCCATTCCCTTACGAAATCATAAAACGTTTTGATGCCATTACAGAGACGCGATCGTTGCATTTGCGCACTTGAGCGTACCGTCGGTGACCGTCAGTGCCACACCCTGGCCCTGCTTATTGCAGAAGCGCGCGTTAAGCGCAACATCATCGACAAAGATGGTCGCGATATCGTCGTCAACGACCAGGCGCACATGATGAGTGCCCTCGCCCTTAAAGAACAACGGACGCTCGAGGCCCATGTTGTTGACCTGGAACCACGGATACTGGGGGGCCGCCGTAAACTCGAGCTTGCCCTCACGCAGGTTGGCGCGGAACTCATAGGCAAGACCGGACTCGGCGTCCTCGGCAAGCTTCACCGAGAAGCCGGCAGCGTCACCGGCGAGCTCGATGTCGGCATCGAGCATATAGGTGGAACCGGCATCCGCGGCGAGCACCTGCTCGACCTTGCCCGACTCGCAGGAAAGCTCAAAGGCCTCGACTGCCTTAGCCTCGCCAAAGGCGCCAAGCATGCTGTCAGGGAGCTTGGTGCCGAGCGTTCCGTCGGCACGCTGAACGATCTCGAGAGGCATAAAGGTGCCACCCCACAGGTAAGAGCTGGGGTCGCCGCCCTCGTCACGCGTAGGAACCCAACCAAAGAGAACGCGGCGCTCGCCATCAAATGCGGTACGCGCGGCATAGTACGCGCGGCCATCGAAGGAATCGTCCGCAGGAGTGATCCAAGGACCGTTGATAGAGCGAGACATGCGGTAACGGGTCTTGTTGCCATCACTGTACTCGGAGAACACCAGATACCACCAGTCGCCCATCTTAAAGAGATCAGGCATTTCGAACATGGTGTACAGGCCCGGATTCCACCAGTCGCCCTGGAACTCCCAGGTATCCAGGTCCTTGGAGGTGAACTTGACCAGACGACCGGTCATCAGACGCTTGTCCTCGCCCACACGCGTGCCGAGGATGAGCATGTACTCTTCGTTCTCCTCATCCCAAAGCACAAAGGGATCGCGCCAGTTGCGGTCATCGTAACCCTCCTGGGGCGGAAGCAGCGTCTCGGCGATGTTCTTCTCCCACTTGACGGCGTCGTCACTCGTTGCGTGAAGAAGAACCTGCTTCATCAAGCGTGCCTTGACCTTATCGCGATTGCAACCAGTGTAGAGCGCATGGTACTTGTCGCCCACCTTAAACACCGTGCCGGCATAAACATACTGGTCGACTTCCTCGTCGCCGCCACGCTCAAGGCTCTCGCCAAAGTCTTTGTAATTGACGAAGTCCTTGGTTGTCGCGAGTGCCCAGCCAAACGGCTCTCCGAAAGGTCCGGGGTTTCGCGTGTCACGCTGATGATAGAGATAGAACGTGCCGTCCTCGCCGTACGGCATGATGTCGCCTACCCAAATTCCCTCAGGCTGGTAATACACCTTGTGCATCCGAGACTTCCTTTCTCACGAGATACTAACTCGGTACAACTGCAAGATATGTCAATCGTTTTCATATGTCAAACGTTTTCACACCAATACGTCTTTTCGCAGTTCCAGTCGTCGGCAAACGGTTGACATATGCCGGCGAACGGTCATCAGAGGTGTTTGAGGAATTCTTTTGGCACGGGATGAACTACGCGGTTTTACCCTCAATGAGTTCAACGGGGAGCTTGATATTCGATTCGGGCTTTTCGCCGTTAATAAGAGCAATGATGGATTGCGCCGCGAGCTCTCCGATGCGATCGATATCTTGGCGAACGGTTGTTAAGTCAGGCATAAACGTCATAGTGCGGCGGGCACCATCCGCGCCCACGACCTTAATATCGCCCGGAGCGCTCAAGCCGCGCTGCTTCATCACGTTAAGACAGATAGCCGCCATCGTGTCGTCTCCCGCAAAGATGCCGTCAATATCGGGGTTCTCATCGAGGATCTTCGCAACGACCGCGCTCTTTTCGTCGTCGGGCTTAACGAACTCGACCTCACGGACAAGCGCGGGCAAACCGGCCTGCTCAACAACATCGAGGTAGGCATCGGTACGCTTATTGGCAGGCATGCGCATGCGGCTATTGCTGCGCAGGCACAGGATGCGCGAACACCCGTCATCGATCAGGCGACGCGTGGCAAGTTCGCCGATACTATAGCTGTCGCTCGCAATCTGAACAGAGGCCTCGCCAAGGTCGCAGTCGATACCAACCAGACTCAAACCCATCTCGGCATACGCCTCGGCACCGATATTAAGCGAGTTGACGATGACGCCATCAACCATATTGCGTCGAAGCATGTCGATATAAGAGCGCTCAAGCTCGGGTCGATTGGCGCTATTGCACAGCAGCATCTTAAAACCGTTTTCGGCCAGGGTATGCTCAATGACTTGAACCACTTGGGCATGAAACGGACTGCTGACATAGGGGACGATCATACCGATAAGATTCAGGCGACCGTTGAGCATGGCACGGGCGATATCGTTGGGCGTATAGTTGATGCGCTTCATCGCGGCATGGACCTTATCGCGGGTCTCTTGGCTAATATAGCCGCGATTATTAAGCACGCGAGATACCGTAGTAGGCGAAACCCCCGCCACCGCCGCAACTTCCTTGATGCCAGGCTTAGCCGTATCCTTAGAACGAGCACTCTCGCGAGCCATAGCACCCTCCCCCATCAACATGTCATACGTTTACATACGAACAAAGCATACCCCAACAAGAGCGGGAAGACGGTAACAGTACAAGTAAGTAAACGACTCATCCAAATAATTAGGAGAGTTCCGCCTAAAGGGTGACTCCAAAGGACCCCACATGGCCGGTTTTGGGTTATTTTCCAAAACATCCCGCAGGACGCAAAGAGGCTCCGCCGCGCAACGCGCGCAGCGGAGCCTCTTTGCATGTCCGAGGACGTTTTGGGAAATAACCCAAAACCGGCCCCAGTAATCCTACAGGAGTTGAACCCTTTAGAACTTGTCGTGGAAGGTACGCGAAATGACCTCGTCCTGCTGCTCCTTGGTGAGCGTGTGGAAGTTCACGGCATAGCCGGAAACGCGGATGGTCAGCTGCGGGTACTTCTCGGGGTGAGCCTGAGCGTCGAGCAACGTCTCACGGTTGAAGACGTTGATGTTCAGGTGGTGGCCACCCTTCTCGGCGTAAGCGTCGAGCATGTGGACCAGGTTATCGGCCTGAGTCTCGGAAACTTCAGAAACCTTCATAATGTGTCTCCTTCGATTAATAGGCGCCGGCCGAAACCGGCGCGCTAATCAGTAATCGTTATTGTTAGTATAGCACTAACAATAGTTACTCGCCCAGCTGATCAAGGTCGATATCGCCAAAGAACACCTGGTCCTCCTTGCCGAGCGCACTCGGGATGATGGAGAAGGTGTTGGAGATGCCGTCCTGAGCATCGCGGAACGGGAGCTTGGAAACCGAAGACAGCGAAGCGATGGCGCCGTGGCTATCGCGCTTGTGCATGGGGTTAGCACCCGGGGCGAACGGCTGGCCAGCCTTGCGGCCGTCGGGCGTGGAGCCGGTCTTCTTACCGTACACGACGTTGGAGGTAATGGTCAGAACCGAGGTCGTAGGCACGGAGTTGCGGTAGGTATCGTTCATGCGGATGTACTCCATGAACTGGTGCACAACGTCGTGAGCGATCTGGTCGACGCGGTCGTCGTCGTTACCGTACTTGGGGAACTCGCCCTCGGTCTCGAAGTCGACGATGATGCCGTTCTCGTCACGGACGGGGTGGACCTTGGCGTACTTGATGGCGGACAGGGAGTCAGCCACGACGGAAAGGCCAGCGATGCCCGTAGCGAACCAGCGGTGCACGTGCTTGTCGTGCAGAGCCATCTGGATGCGCTCGTAGCAGTACTTGTCGTGCATGTAGTGAATGATGTTCAGCGAGTTGACGTACACGCCAGCGAGCCACTTCATCATGTCGTTGTACTTGGCCACAACGTCGTCGTAATCGAGCGTATCGCCCTCGACGGCGCGATACTTGGGGCCGACCTGCTTCTTGGAGACCTCGTCAACACCGCCGTTGAGTGCATACAGCAGGCACTTGGCCAGGTTGGCGCGGGCGCCGAAGAACTGCATCTCCTTGCCGATGCGCATGGAGGACACGCAGCAGGCGATGCCGTAGTCGTCGCCGTGGTAAACGCGCATGAGGTCGTCGTTCTCGTACTGGATCGAGGAGCTGGCGACAGAAGTCTTGGCGCAGAACTTCTTGAAGTTCTCGGGCAGACGGGTCGACCACAGAACGGTCATGTTGGGCTCGGGGCTGGTGCCCATGTTCTCGAGCGTGTGCAGGTAGCGGTAGCTCATCTTGGTAACGAGCGTACGGCCGTCGACACCCATGCCGCCGATGGACTCGGTGACCCACTGCGGGTCGCCGGTGAACAGGGCCTGGTACTCGGGGGTACGGGCAAACTTGACCATGCGGAGCTTCATGATGAAGTGATCCACGAACTCCTGGATCTGCTCCTCGGTGAAGGTACCGTTGGCAAGGTCGCGCTCAGCATAGATGTCGATGAACGTAGAGGTACGGCCGATGGACATAGCGGCGCCGTTCTGCTCCTTGACGGCAGCAAGGTAGGCGAAGTACATCCACTGGATGGCCTCCTGCGTGTTGGTAGCAGGGTTGGAAATGTCGAAACCATAGGTCTCGGCCATCATCTTGAGCTCGCCGAGGGCGCGGATCTGCTCCTGCAGCTCCTCACGGTCGCGGATGTTGTCGGCGGTCATGACCGTCGGAGTGGAAGCCTTCTGGGCCTCCTTGTCCTTGATCAGGTAGTCGACGCCGTACAGGGCAACACGACGGTAGTCGCCGATGATGCGGCCGCGGCCATAGCCATCGGGCAGACCGGTGATGATGTGAGCCGAGCGGCAAGCACGCATCTCGGGGGTGTAAACATCGAAGACGCCGGCGTTGTGGGTCTTGCGCTCAAAGGTGTAGCGCTCAACAACGTTCTCGTCGACCTTGTAGCCGTGCTGGCTGGCAGCCTGGCAAGCGATGCGGATACCACCGTTGACGTGCAGCGCGCGCTTGAGCGGCTTGTCAGTCTGGAGACCGACGATGGTCTCCTTCTCGCGGTGGGCGTTATCGATGTAGCCAGCGGGGTGGCTCACGATACCCGTAACGGTCTTGGTGTCCATATCGAGGACACCACCCTGCTCGCGCTCCTTAAGCAGCAGGTCGAGAACCTCGCCCCACAGCTCCTTGGTACGCTCGGTCGGACCTACGAGGAACGACTCATCGCCCTCGTAGGGGGTGTAGTTCTTCTGGATGAAGTCTCGGACGTCAACCTCTCCCGTCCAGATACCTTCCTTGAAGCCTTCCCATGCCTCCTGCATTGTGTAACCACGCTCCTAGTTACGTGTAATGCGGCGCTCTCTCACACCGCTACTTATTGAATTCTTGAATTATCGGCTTGCACTACCGGCTTCTTCCGTTCTTCACCACACGTTGGTACAGGGAAAAACGTTTGTCCACCTTGGAACTGCAACCCAAAACCCAAGATTTCACCCGTTTGAGAAGGATAACATAGCCACCCCCTTCATCAGGGCTGTTATATGTTTCTTTTTTTATACCATTAGGGCATTTTTAACAAATCCGCAGGAAATGCGAGCGTGAACAACTACCGTTCACCGATTTGTTTGGTTTTTTCCTTGCCTTTGTACGACGTTCACTCTAGCTGTTATGCCAGCTTTATCAGGGTAAAGTGTCCCAAAGACCCTACAGAAACTGCAGGGCGGCCACGGGATCCCCCGTGGCCGCCCTGTGGCGTAGCTAGTTTTTAGCTTTGATTACCGTTTGGCATTAGGCGGCTGCGGAGGCCTTGTCGGTCGTTGCCTTGCCGTTGCTCTGCTGGCCCTCAAAATGCTTGTAGCACCAGCTGGTGACCAGCGGGGTCAAAATAGCCGTAACGATTGCGCAGGCAGCAACCTGTGCCGTGGCCGTCGCGAGCACCGCGCCGCCGTACATGGCCTCGTTGACGCTTGCCATGGCAGCAGGCGTGGCCACATTGGCTCCGGCGCAGCTCGAAATGGCCGCACCTGCGACACCCGTACCGCCCGTGAGCTTATCGACCGCGATGACGGGAATTGCAAAGATCACCGAGCAGATCACGCCGAGCAGGATGCCGGGAAGACCGCCGTTGATAAGCTGGCCAAAAGTCATGGTCGAGCCCATGGCAAAGAAGACGAGCACGATGATGGCGGAAAGTGCCGGTGCCATCATCTTCTTAAAGCTGGGGAACAGGTTACCCAGAATAATGCCGACGACGATCGGCAGAATGGCGCCCACGAGCGACCAGCCGATCGGGGCCTGGCCGGCAGCGCCGAGCACGATCATCGTGACCGGAGGGCCGACAACCAGCGTGGTGATGGCGACAGCGCCACGCTCAGCCTCGTTGCCCATGGTACCCATCAGCCCAGCGTACATAGCGTTGTTGGCGCCGGTGCAAGCCGCCAGCATCACCATGGCAGAGATGCCAAACAAGTTGTCGTTGAACACATAAAGGATGAGCAGCGACATGGCAACGACCACGATCTGCTTGACGGCGATGATGATGGCGCCGCGGGCAGCGGCGGCAGGAGCGCTCTTAAACGAAATCGTCGTACCGACGATGAGCAAAAAAGCGCCCACGAGCGGGCCAGCGCCCTGCTGGGTCATGCCAAGCGTAAAGCTGCCGAGCGTTTTGAACAGGTCAGGGAATAGCGTGTTGAGCAGGCAGCCCAGCAAAAGCGGCACCAAAATATTGGCACCCGGGATGGAGGACATCTTAAAGAACGGCTCCTTTGCCGCCGGCGCCTCCACCGCAGTCGATTCACTCATATATATCTCCTTTGGATGCATGCGAATCGTAGCCGCACGCGCCTATGTCAGAAAGAAGGCGACGGTCCCGAGTCGCAGGAGCCGTCGCCGAATAATCGTCGCGGGGTATTACCCGTCCAGGACGATGCCGCCGTCGCAGTCACCGATCTCGCCGTTCACGAAGCTGGCGAGATCGGAAGCGAAGAACAGCACCATCTGCGCAGGCTCGCTGGCCTGGGCGGCGCGGCCCAGAGGAATACCGTTGATGATGCGCTGAGAGTTCTCGTCAGAGAGAATCGAGGTCATATCAGTAAGGGTGAGCGACGGGCACACGGCGTTGCAGCGAACGCCAAACTTGCCGCCTTCCTTGGCGACTGCCTTGGTTAGACCGTTAACACCGGCCTTGGAGCTCGCGTAGGCCGCGGTGCCGAGCAGGCCACCGCCGATCTTGCCAGCAACGGAACTCACGTTGACGATAGTGCCGGCATGGGCCGCCTTAAAGTGCGGGTACACGGCGTTCATCATGGTAAAGGTGCCGTTGAGGTTGATGTCGATGGTGCGACGCCACTCGGTGTCATCGATCTCATCGAACTTCTTGGTGCTGATGACGCCAGCGCAGTTGATCAGGATGTTGGTTTGCGGCAGGTCCGTAAAAATCTGCTCGACAGTCTCGCGCGCCTTGGGTGCATCGGCGACATCGAGCTGATAGAACTTGTTGCCCTCGCCAAGCTCGGCCACCGCGGCCTCGCCCTTAGCAGCGTTCCTTGCGATGAGCGCGACATGTCCGCCGCCCGCGACGATGCCCTTGGCGATCTCGAGGCCAATGCCCTGAGTGCCGCCCGTGACAATCGCGGTCTTGCCCGTGAAGTCAAATGCCATGACTCCATCCCCCTTTATATAAGGTGTCTCCTCGCGGGAAGTTGGAGCATCGCACGTGGCGATTATATGAGTCCCAGTCGTCATGGTGGTGACAACCCCTCGCCTAACCGCGTGCATAATAGTTCTTTGAAACGCTACAATTATTGAATTATTTTAATTCTTTATACGCTCTTTATATTACCTAGCAACCAGGTATTTTTTTTGGGACATGCCCAGAGATCTACCCCTAACTTTGCTGATACCGACGGTGTACGGAGGTCGCCTAAAGATTGTTTTCTAGGCATGACCCAAAAATCTACCGTATAGGGTGCGCGTGCAAGGGTATCATCTTTCACCGGAAATAGTTTCTAGTGTTAGGGGTTTTCGATGGAAGATACCGATTTCCATGAGCTTGGGCGTCAGCTCTTAACTGAGTTTGGCAGCATGCATCAGCGAATTTCGCGCTTTGCGGACAAAGCTCTCGGCGGCGAGATGGCCGTCATGCGCGCCCTCATGCGCGCCGGCGGCTCACTCACACCGAGCGAACTCGCCGATCGTGCCTGGGTTTCGAGCGCCCGTATCGCCAATATCCTGCGCGCCCTCGAGGCCAAGGGTTGGGTCGAGCGCGAGCACTCAAAGACCGACCGTCGTCGCGTACACGTCACGGTGACCGACAAGGGATTCCAGGTCATCGAAATCAAACGCCGGGAATTCGAGGACCGCACCGCGGCCTTCCTCGAGCAGCTCGGCGAAACAGATACCCAAGAGATGGTGCGCCTTCTAAGACGTGCCAACGAAATTATCGACCGCAATCAAGAAAGGAGAGATGCCGAGTGAGGATTCTCAAGCTCTTTAAAAAGCATATCCTGGCACTACTCGCAGCTATCGTACTCATCGTAATCAGCTGCAACGCCGATCTGGCGCTGCCTACCTATATGAGCGACATCGTCGACGTGGGCGTGCAGCAAGGCGGTATTGCCTCGCCCGTGCCCGACACCATTCGCGCCGAATCGCTCGACGACCTCGAACTCTTTATGAGCGCCAAGGACGCCAAGGCTGTGGAGGCCGTGTTTAGCAAGGCTGGCAAAAACGGCATTCGAGCGTACAAGGGCACCGAGGAAGAGCGTGCCGATGGAGGCAAGATTGCCGACATTATGAGCCTGCCCGAGACTGTCGTACTTTCGTTCAACCAGGGCATTGACGCCGACTCCATGGGCGACATGACCGGCACGTCCGGCGAAAAAGACAGCGACGCCGCCCAGGCCATGCCCACCCCCGAGCAGATGGCGGCGATGACGCCCGAGCAGCTCGCCGAGATGCAGCAGAAGGCCGCAGCGGCGCAGAACATGCAAAAGCAGATTGATGCCGACGGCGGTAAGATCACCATGAAGAGCCTGCGCCTGGGTGTCGAGGGCGGTCTGGTAGACCAAAGCAAGCTCGTCGAGGGCGCCAACGAAATGGCGGATAAAATGGGCTCCATGTCGGGCTCCATCGTGACCCAACGCGCCGTGAGCTATGTGCAAGACGAGTACAAGGCGCAGGGCATCGACCCCGCCGACGTGCAGAACGCCTACCTGGGCCGCATGGCGACCACGATGTTTGGTCTGTGCCTGATCTCGCTCGTCGCCACCATCCTGACCGGTGCCGTGGCTTCGCGCACCGCCTGCTCCATCGCCCGCGACCTGCGCCGCGAGACCTTCAACAAGGTAATGCACTTCTCGCCGGCCGAGGTGGGCAAGTTTAGCCAGGCCTCGCTCATCACCCGCTGCACCAACGACATTCAGCAGATCCAGATGGCCGCAACCCTGTTTATCCGCATGTGCCTGATGGCCCCCGTCATGGGCATCGTCGCCGTTATGCGCGTCCTGGCCAACCACACCGGCCTGGAGTGGACCATCGCCGTGGCCATCATCGCGGTTTCGGCCGTTGTCGGCGTGCTCATGGGCCTCACCATGCCCAAGTTCAAAAAGATGCAGAGCTTTGTGGACCGCGTGAACCTTACCGCCCGCGAGCTGCTCGACGGCCTTATGCCCATCCGCTCGTTCAACCGCGAGGAACATGAGCTCGAGCGTTTTGACAAGGCTTCGCTCGACCTGATGACCACGCAGCTCTACACCAACCGCGCCATGAGCTTTATGATGCCGCTCATGATGCTTGTCATGAACTGCATCACCGTGCTTATCGTCTGGTTTGGCGCGCAGGGCGTGTCCGACGGCGTGATGCAGGTCGGCAACATGATGGCGTTTATCTCCTACACCATGCAGATCGTCATGGCGTTTATGATCCTCACCATGGTGTCGGTCATTCTGCCCCGTGCCGAGGTCGCAGCCGAGCGCGTGGAAGAGGTCATCACCTGCCCCACGAGCATCAACGACCCTGTCTCGCCCAAACTGCCCGCGGCCAGCGCGCCGCGCGGTGAGCTCACCTTCCGCGACGTGAGCTTCCAGTATCCCGATGCCCGTGCCGACGTCATCAGCGGCGTGAACTTCACCACGCATGCCGGTCAGATGCTCGGCATCATTGGCTCCACGGGCTCGGGCAAGTCCACGCTCGTGCAGTTGATTCCGCGCCTGTACGACGTCACGGGCGGCAGCATTTCGCTCGACGGCATCGACGTGCGCGACATGACCCTTTCCGAACTGCGCCGCCGCATTGGTTACATCCCGCAGCAGGGTCGCCTGTTCTCGGGCACTGTCAAGAGCAACCTCAAGTTTGCCGGCGACATGGTAAGCGACGATGACATGCACCAGGCCGCGCGCATCGCCCAGGCCGAGGACTTTATCGCCGAGCGCGAGGGCGGTTACGACTCCCCCATCAGCCAGGGTGGCTCCAATGTTTCGGGCGGTCAGCGCCAGCGTCTGGCCATCGCCCGCGCCCTGGCCAAAAAGCCCGAGGTCGTGGTGTTCGACGACTCGTTTAGCGCGCTTGACTACAAGACCGACGCGCGCCTGCGCGAGGAGCTGGCCAAAAACGTCACCGACGCCGCGCTCGTGGTCGTGGCACAACGCATCGCGACCATCATGCACGCCGACCAGATCATCGTACTCGACGACGGTCACGTAGTGGGCACCGGCACGCACGAGGAGCTACTGCGCAGCTGCCCGGCGTACCTGGAAATCGCACAGTCGCAGCTTTCCGCCGAGGAGCTGGGGCTTACCCAAGAAGAAATTGCAGCCGTTACGGAAGGAGGCGAGCACTAATGGCAGACGAGACCAAGACCCAAATTCCCAAGCCCACCCGTCAGCGTGGACCCATGGGCCGCATGGGCGGCATGCGTCGCGGCGAAAAGGCCAAGGACTTTAAGGGCACCATGAGGCAGCTGCTCGGCTATATCGGCCAGCACAAGATTGCCGTGTTTGCCGCCGTCGCCTTTGCCGTGTGCTCGGTCATCTTTAACATTGTGGGACCCAAGGTGCTCGGCCAGGTTACGACCAAGCTGTTCGAAGGCCTGGTCGCCAAGGTCAACGGCACCGGCGACGTTGACTTTGACTGGATCGCCAAGACGCTCGGCTTTTTGCTCTGCCTGTATCTGGCGAGCTCTGTCTGCAGCCTGGTCCAGGGCTGGCTCATGACCGGCGTCACGCAAAAGATCTGCTACCGCATGCGCAAGGAAATCGCCGCCAAGATTGCCGTCGTGCCGATGAGTTACTTCAACGGCCACAGCAAGGGAGACGTACTCAGCCGCATCACCAACGACGTCGATACGCTGGGTCAGTCGCTCAACCAGAGCGTGACGCAGCTCATCACGTCGGTAACGCAGATTATCGGCGTGCTCGTCATGATGCTTTCGATCAGCCTGCCGCTCACCGGCGTCACCGTGCTCACGCTGCCGGCAGCCGCGATTATCCTGACCGTAATGATTCACTTCTCGCAGCCGTACTTCCGCGAGCAACAGCAGGTTCTGGGCGCCGTCAACGGCATTATCGAGGAGGACTTTGCCGGTCAAAACGTCATTCAGGTGTTCGACCGCGCCGAGGTCTCAATCGAGGAGTTCGACCGTCAAAACGACCGCCTGTTTATTAGTGGCTGGCGTTCGCAGTTCCTGTCGGGCCTGATGATGCCGCTTATGAGCCTGGTGGGCAACATGGGTTACGTGGGCGTTGTCGTGGTGGGCGCGCAGCTCGCGCTGACCGGCAATGCCACGCCCGGCGACATCCAGAGCTTTATCCAGTACGTGCGCAACTTTACGCAACCCGTGCAGCAGCTGGGCAACGTGAGCAACACGATGCAGTCGATGGCAGCTGCCACCGAGCGTGTGTTTGAGTTTTTGGCCGCACCCGAGGAGGAGCAGAAGGCCGACGCGCAGATCCCTGAGAAGCGCCCCGGCCACGTGGAGTTTGACCATGTGAAGTTTGGCTACACGCCCGACAAGACCATCATCCACGACTTTAGCTGCGAGGCGCAGCCCGGCCAGACCATCGCCATCGTCGGCCCCACCGGCGCCGGCAAGACCACGCTCATTAAGCTGCTGCAGCGCTTCTACGACGTGGACGGCGGCTCGCTGCGTGTCGAGGGCGTCGATGTGCGCGACTGGGACCGCGCGGCACTGCGCGGCGAGTTTGCCATGGTGCTGCAGGACACCTGGCTGTTTAACGGCACCATCCGCGAGAACATCCGCTACGGACGCCCCGACGCGAGCGATGCCGAGGTCGAGGCCGCTGCGCGCGCCGCACGCTGCGACCACTTTATTCATACGCTCGCCGGTGGCTACGACTTTATGATCAACGAGGAGGGCACCAACCTGTCGCAGGGTCAGCGCCAGCTCGTGACCATCGCCCGTGCCATTTTGGCCGACCGCCCGGCACTGATTCTGGACGAGGCGACTTCCAACGTCGATACCCGTACCGAGGAGCTTATTCAGCGCGCCATGGATGCGCTGATGCAGGGCCGCACCAGCTTTGTCATCGCGCACCGCCTGTCCACGATCCGCAACGCCGACGTGATCTTGGTGATTCGCGACGGCGACATCGTCGAGAAGGGCACGCACGACGAGCTGCTCGCCCAGGGCGGCTTCTACGCCGACCTGTACAACTCGCAGTTCGACGAAGCGGCGTAAAAACCGGCGGCAAACAACCGCAATGCCAAGAAAACGGGGGCGCAGGACAACCTGCACCCCCGTTTTGTGTCCTTCGAGCCTCGAAACGCCTTCCCTGAGACCTCACTGACGGCGCTTTCCAGACCCCGTGGGCAAAAAAGGGCAAATATGAGTACTGTTACCTTTTTAGTAACAGCCAAAACCGCCTCAAATGCCGCTCCCACGGCTTACACGCGTCCCTAAATTGATCAAACAACACCATAGCGGACTTATATGTGTTTGCGTTAATGAACATATTTTGCTGTTATGTCTATTATTTTGCGAAGGCAATATGATACTAAGATAGCAACCGTACTCATATTTGGCATTTTTTGCCCACAGGGTATTTCCTAGGGAACCGACAACAGCCTTAGGGTCCCGCGCGGCGCCGCTCCCTCCCGGCATCCGCCGACGTTTGCCCAGATAAAACCGACCAAAATAAACCTGTCCCTTTTTGGTCGGTTTCGGGGTGACAAGGGCTTGCACTTTAGCGTGCGACAGCGGATAATGCCGAACACTCGACAATACGCTTATTGCTCTTTCTATAGATTGAGGAGGCCCCTATGGCCATGGAATTCAAACGCAGGCTGCCGATCCCCATGGAGATCCGCGAGGAAATGCCGCTTTCTGCCGAGCTTACCGCCAAAAAGCAGGCATTTGACGCCGAGGTCGCCAAAGTCTTTACCGGCGAGGACGCACGCAAGGTGCTCATCATCGGCCCGTGCTCTGCCGACCGCGAGGATTCGGTGCTTGAGTACATGAACCGACTGGCCAAGACCGCCGAGGAGGTCAAGGACAAGCTCATCATCATTCCGCGCGTCTACACCAATAAGCCGCGCACCAAGGGCACCGGCTACAAGGGTCTTCTGCACAACCCCAACCCCGAGGCTCCCGACGACCTGCTCGAGGGCGTCAAGGCCATCCGCCACATGCACCTGCGCGTCATCGAGGAGACCGGCTTCTTTACCGCCGATGAGATGCTCTACCCGTCCAACTACCAATACCTCGTTGACCTGCTGAGCTATGTTGCCGTGGGCGCACGCTCGGTCGAGAACCAAGAGCATCGCCTGGTGTCGAGCGGCATTTCGGTACCCGTCGGCATGAAGAATCCCACTGCCGGCTCTACCACCGTTATGCTCAACTCCATTTACGCCGCCCAGGCGCACCAGAGCTTCATCTTCCGCAACTGGGAGGTCGAGTGCGACGGCAATCCGCTCGCACACGCCGTTATGCGTGGCTACATCGGTCTCGATGGGCGCACCTACCCCAACTACCACTACGAACACCTGGAACGCTTGGCCGAACGCTATACCGAGCATGCCGGCTATGCCAATCCGGCAGCGGTCATCGACTGCAACCATGACAACTCGGGCAAGCGTCCGCTGGAGCAGTATCGCATTTGCAAGGAGGTGCTCGACAGCTGCCGCCGCAACGAATCCATCTCCAAGCTGGTCAAGGGCTTTATGATCGAGTCCTACCTGGAGGACGGCAACCAGCCGGTCGACGGCGGCGTCTTTGGCAAGTCGATCACCGACCCGTGCCTGGGCTGGGAAAAGACCGACTACCTCATCCACGAGATCGCGGAACGTATTTAGCTACGCGGTTTTACCAAACCGCGTAACGGCTCGACGCTGCAAACCCGCCAGAACGGCAATCTGCCTTTCAACTTCGGCGGCATGATCAAAAGATCAATGCCGCCTCGTTTCAAGGCACCTTGCTCGCTCTGGCGGGTTTTCGCTGACGTTTTTCGACCTGCATTGTTGCCAGGGTTGGCACCAATGACTAATGCGATAGCTAGCTACGTCGGTCCGATTGATCGGCTGGGTTTCCGAGGTGCGGCAGATTCCCGCGAAAGAGGAGGGCATAGACCTTAAGGGTCATGCCCGACGATTGAAGGGCAAGGTGCCGTGCCTCGGGAAGACAGACAGTTACGCCGAGGGCTCCTGCTGCGTAATGCAGTGGATATTTCCGCCACCGAAGACGACCTGCTCGGACTGAACGCCGACGCACTTGTAGACGCCCTCGCCCCAGACCTCGTCGTAGATCTTCTGGAGCGTGTCAACGGCAAGCTGATCGTTCTCGTCGCCGTACTGCGGGACGATAACGCCGTGGTTGGTGACCAGGTAGTTCATGTAGGAGGCGATCAGCGGCTCGTTGGCAACGCGCGGCTCGGCGTTCTCGTCGGCGTCGATGGTGTCGCAGGAAGCCTGGTCCATGAACAGCGGGTTCACAGGCATGCAGAGCTTGTAGACCTTCATCTTGCGGCCCTTGGCGTCAACGGCGTTGGAAAGGGTCTCGTAGACAGCATGGCATTGCTCGTAGAACGGATACTCGGGATCGTCGGTCCAGATGCAGGCCATGACGCCCGGAGCGATGAACGTAGCGACATCATCGATGTGGCCGTTGGTCTCCTCGGGGTCGATGCCCTCCTTAACCCAGATGACCTTCTCGACACCCAGGTAATCCTTGAGGTGCTCGTCCATATAGGCGCGAAGTTCCTCACTCCAGGGCTCAAACTTCTTGTGGAACTTGGGCCAGATGGACTCGGGATCCTCTTCCTCCTCCAGAACCGCAGAGCAGGTGCGGCCCGGGGAAAGCAGGCACTGGTCGGTCACGACCACGGTGCCTTCGCCGTCGACGGTAATGGAGCCGCCCTCGAGGATCATGTCATCGGGACGATAGCGACGGCAGCCGGAAAGCTCAGCCATCTTAAGGGCAATCTGCTCGTCCTTGTCCCACGGGAAATAGAGGCCGTCGACGAGGCCGCCGTAGGCGTTGAAGTGCCAGTGGTTGGCGCGCTTATCGCCCTTGCCATTGATAACAAAAGTGGCAGCGGTGTCGCGGAACCAAGCGTCGTCGGTGGTCATCTCGATAACGGTGACGTTCTCGTCTTCCTCAAAGGCGGCCTTGCAGTTGGCGTAGTCGGCCTGGTTTGCGCACATGGTGACCGGGGTGAACTCGGCGATGGCGCGAGCGATGGCGGCATACTGCTTCTGAGCCGGCTTGGCGCCGTGGGCCCAGGTGTCGGTGCGGTGGGGCCAACCCATCCACACGCGATCCTGCGGAGCGAACTCAGCGGGCATAAAGAAGCCGTCGGCCTTAGGGGTGGACTCGGACTCGGTGATCGTACGCATAAGATTTCCTCCAAATCGAACGATCGCTTGCTGCGGGCGGGTTACCCTCAGCCTAAAACCAAGAGATGGTAGGCGCCCATTCCCCGGCAAAGGTCGGGGCGCCTGGCACCGGTTTTCACGGATGTCGCACCGGCAAGCGACGACGTAACCCGGTGCGCGGAGACAAAACGCACGAAGGATACGGAAGAGAGATTGGGGCGGGCGGTGGTTACCGGAGCAATAGCTCACACCCACCTCAGAGAAAGGTTAGCAAACCTGTTGCTTGGGCACGCCTCCGAAGAGGCTAGAGCGTCCCGAGTCGGGAGCGACAAGCCCGACGAAGCGTACGTTGGTACGCGAGGAAGGTTGGAGCCCCGAATCCGGGTGCTCTAGTCCTCCTCGGACTCCTCAGCGAGGCGCTGAGCAGCCAGCTCGGGAGTGAGACCCTTGTACTCGGTCTCGCGGCCCTTAGCACTGACGACGCGGACAACCTCGCCAATAAGCAAGAGCACGATGAAGATGACGATCATCGGGACCTTATCGCCAATCTCATCGACAGAGAACGGAATCAGCGTTGCAACGATAGCCAGAATCAGCTCAATGCAGGGAATAGCCAGCATGACCTTCATCATGGCGCCCTTAAACGGGAACGTAAAGATACGCTCACGGTTGGGGTCGTTCTTACGAAGGTTGAGGAATGCCGGGAACATCGGGATGTAGGTCAGCAGCAGGAAGACAACGGAGGTACCGAAGAGCATCCAGAAGACACCGTTGGAGATGGCGTCGATGGGAACCAGCTGCAGGCACAGCACCAGGGAGGCAACGATGGCGTTGACCAGGTTGGCGCCGTTGGGCATGTCGTCATCCGAGATCATCGAGGCGAAGACCTTGGGCATGTTGCCATGCTCGGCAGCATAGCGAGCGACGGAGTTGACGCCGAAGGACCAGGCAGCCATGTTGGCGAACAGCGTGATCAGGAAGGCGATGCAGATGACCTTAAAGATCATGGAATCGCCCACAATAGTCTGGACAGCGTAGATCATGCCGTAGTCGGGATCGATGGAATCGGCCGACACAGCAGCGCCGATGCCAAAGCCAGCGAACAAGTAGATCACGGCGATGGACAGGCCGCCGACGATGATAGCCTTGGGGATATCGCGAGCGGGATCGGCCATATCGTCGGTCATGGTGCAGATGACCTCGAAGCCCATGAAGTTAAAGATGATGATCGACAGGTAGCCAAGCGCGTTGGTGTTGGTGAGCTCGGGCAAGAAGGTGGCAGCGGACATATCGTTCGCAAAGCCGTTCTCCATGGCGTACCAGATGCCCAAAGCGCCGACGATAACGGCAACGGCAACCTTGATGATGGCGCCGCCGTTCAGGACCCACTCGGAGTCGGCAGCCTTGGAGCGACCCATAAGATAGACGATCCACACAAAGGCAAGGTCGATACCAATCTTGGCAATCAGATTGAACTCGACGCCAAAGACCATGCCCAAAATGTCCGGGAACATAGTGGCCAGCGAGGCAATCCACAGCGGGTAGTTAACCCAGTAGTAGTACGAAATGCGGGCGCCCCACTTGTCGCCCAGGCCATCGCGTACCCAGTCGTAAATGCCACCCTCACCGTCATAGGTAGTGCCGAGCTCGGCAACGACCATGCCATAAGGGAGCAGGAAGGTCAGAATCAGGAAGATCCACCAGAAGAACTGCTGGTTGCCAATGGCAGCAGCAGGTGCGGCGGCCTCGCAAACGAAGACGACGCAGATGATGGTCGAGATGACCGTCAAGAAGGAAAGCTTTTTCTTTCCGTCGCTCATGATGAGCTCCTTCGCTCAGTCTTGGACAAATCGAGGTCCTTAAGATATTAAGGCAATTGCCGGGCCTCGGTGAGCGGGCGACAGGAGACGAGCATCCGCCGCCCGCAAGCGTGCTTCTACGATGAAGTTACGCGGTTTTACCAAACCGCGTAACGGCTCGACGCTGCAAACGCCCCTAAGCGGCAATCTGACGTTCAATCGTCGGTCGCGTACCGAAGTACGCTTCCCTCCTCTTTCACGTCACCTTGCTCGCTTAGGGGCGTTTTCGCTGACCTATGGTCAACCTACGATAATTCCAAGCTGAACGAGTTACTCGCTGTAGCGGGTGGCGATGGCGGCTCGCACCATGCCGGTGCTCATGAGGTAGGTCACCAGGAAGTAGCCGCCGTAGGCTGCCAGGAAGATTGCACAGGTGAGGCCCACGGTGCCACCGATGCTCATATTTCCGAATATGCTCACCAGCTCGATGATCACCTTAAGTGCCACAAAGGAGTGCGCCAGGCCCACTGCCAGCGGGAACAGGAAGAATACCGCTTGCTGCGCCATCACCGAATGGCGAATCTGGCGGTCGTCACAGCCGATCTGTGCCAGCACACGATAGCTGCGGCTGCCGTCGGCCACGTTGGAGAGTTGCTGGATCGACAGAATCGCCGCGCATGCAACGACCAATACAAAGCCGATGTAAATGGCTAGGTAGCTAATAAGACCGTTCATTTGCGCTGCTTGCGTGTACATCTCGGAGCGTGTGATGAAGGTTCCCCACGACCCCGACTCCTTGCCGTCAACGAGCAGATTGTCGAGCACAGTGTATTTAATGCTCTCGTCTGCCTCGGTTGTATCCATCCCCTGTTTGTAGTTAACGAGCAGGCTACTGGAATACGGCTGCAGATTAAGCTGGGACAACAGCTCGTCGGCAACGACGACGGTACCCGGATTACTGCCCATCGCCGAGTTGGCGATGGCCGCCGTATCTTCGTCCGACTTATCGGTTGCGGGCTTGAGCGTATGCCCGCCCAAGGTAAGGGCATGGCCGCCAGCCATATACTTGGTGTACAGGTCGACCAGCTCGCCGCCCATATCACACGTGAGCAGATACTGGTCGTGACCGATGTGCACCGGCTCCTCGCCCATCATCTGACGCAGTTTGTTGTACTGGCTCGCCGGCGTCACAAACAGACCCATCGTATCGGCATTGCTACCCCCGAACGCCTTGGGAAGCTTTTCGCCCATGGCCTTGCACATTTCACTTGGAGTCACCGAAGGATCCGAACCGCCAAGCGGGTAACTCAGATACGAATCGATCTGCACATGCTCACCGGCAACATCGGCAATATTGACCTTCTTGCCGGTCTCGTCGTTGTTGTCCGCCGACTTGCCCTTACGATCGCCGTGCCATGGATCGCCGTGCCATGCGGAGTACAAATCGACCGTACTATCGGCCAGCACCATTCGATCGGCCTCAGACGGATTGAAAGACTCTTTGTAGAAGTCGAGCGTATCGGGCGTGTAATAGACATACCTCTGCGACATGTCGGCCGGATTATAGCGCTCCAGATTCTCGTTCATCACGTTGGCAATCGACATACCGCACGTCACCGAGGTGATGGCCAAAAACAGGAGCATCGCGATGACGCCCATCGAAAAGCACACCGTGTTGACCTTGGCCGCAAGCTGGCGCACGGTAAACATGTTGAGGCCGCGCCAATACACGCCGCGCAGGCTCTGCAGCAGCTTGATGAGCATGCCCGAGAGTCCCCAGAACAGGGCAAAGGTGCCCACGGTAACCATAGCGGTCGTAATACCAAACTGGGTCATGGCCTCTTGCAGCTTGCTGTCCGTCGCGGTTAGCGGGAACCCATCACGTAGCAGACGGTAATAGGCCACGCCCACAAGCGCCACGCCCACGGTAAAGATGGCAATCGAGATCCAGGGGTTGCGTGTCTTGATGCTCTCGTTGCGACGCTCGGCACCCATAAGCTCGATGAGTTTGGTACGACGCACGGCGCGAAGGTTCAACAGTAGCGTGAGCACGAACATTACGAGCATGCAGGCAAGGGTCAGATTGAACGCATGCACCGAGAAAAAGAAGTGGAAATTGGCGATCTGTGTCTTAAAGAGCGAGGCCGTAAAGAACGTCATGAGCTGGGAGAGTCCCACACCCAGCACAATGCCGGCGACAAAGGCCACGACCGACACTATCACGGTCTCGAGCGCCATGATCGTGGCGACGCGCCCACGCCCCATGCCGAGCACCTGGTACAGGCCAAACTCCTTCTTGCGGCGTTTCATGATGAAGTTATTGGCATACACCATCAAAAAGGCCATGACACCGGCCAAAAAGTACGTCAGGTCGCCGAGCATGCTGCCCATTACCTGCGCCAAGCCCTCTTCATCGATTCCGGCGATGTCGACCTGCATCGAGATGGTGTTAAAAGCATAGAAGACCGTGACGCCCAGGGTGAGCGTCAAAAGGTAGACAAGGTAGTCGCGACCGGCGCGGCGGACGTTGCCCCAAGCGAGTTTACAGAGCATCGGAGCCCTCACCGCCCATCATGGCAACGACCTCCATAATGCGGTCGAAGAACTCTCGGCGGTCGGTGTCGCCGCGGCGCAGCTCGGTGAAGATCTTGCCGTCGCGGATAAACAGCACACGGCTCGTGTAGCTGGCGGCAAAGCTGTCGTGCGTGACCATGAGCACGGTGGCGCGCAGGCGGCGATTGAGGGCCTCCAGGCTCTCGAGCAGCAGGCGAGCGCTCTTGGAATCGAGGGCGCCGGTGGGCTCGTCGGCCATAATCATGGTGGGGTCGGTGACGAGCGCGCGAGCCGCGGCAACGCGCTGCTGCTGACCGCCGGACATCTGGTAGGGATACTTGTCGAGAACCTGACTGATAGACAGACGCGCGGCTACATCCTGCACGCGGGTTGAGATCTCTGCCGAGTTTGTGCGGGCGATGGTGAGCGGCAGGGCGATGTTCTCGCGTGCCGTGAGCGTATCGAGCAGGTTGGAGTCCTGGAAGATAAAGCCGAGCTCCTCGCGGCGGAACTGCGAAAGCTTAGCCTGCTTCATACGCGTCACGTCCTGGCCGTTGATGCGGATGGTGCCGCTCGTGGCGCTATCGATGGTCGAGACGCAGTTGAGCAACGTCGACTTGCCCGAGCCCGAGGCGCCCATGATGCCAACGAATTCGGCGCGGTTGACGGTAAAGCTGACGTCGTTGAGCGCGCGGGTCACGTTGCCCAGCGCTCCATATACCTTTTCGAGATGCGCGACCTCCAGTACCGGGGTCGCCATGTGCGTGGTTTGCATACCGAGTCCTTTCTTGCAATTAGTCTACGGCATCTATAGTCGCAAGAAGACGAGTCGGCTACCATCGATATGGCTTACGCTTGCCTTACCGTTGTGTAAGGTACGGGTAGCTAGCCTGTCACGTGTTGATGTTGAGAGAGGACTCCTGTTGAAGACTGTTCATGTTGCCGCTGGGATCATTCGCAAGGAAGGATCCGACGAGCTACTGGCCGTGCAGCGCGGCTATGGCGACATGCAGGGACTTTGGGAGTTCCCAGGTGGCAAGCTCATGCGCGGCGAGACGCCCGAGGACGCCGTGCGCCGCGAGCTCATGGAAGAGCTGCAGGTAAAAGTCACCAACCTGCGCGATTTCTATACCGTTGAGTATGACTACCCCGATTTTCATCTCTCCATGGAGTGCTACTACTGCTCGCTCGCTGATAAATCCGATGAGCCCCAGAAGCACGACCGCCAGCTCGATATCCGCTGGATTCCGCGCACTTCGCTTGCCACGGTGGAATGGATGCCCGCCGATAAGGGGCTTATCGATGCTCTGATTGAGTTGAAGGAAGATCGGCTCGAGGCAAGCTCCGCCGATGACGCCGCGCCCAACACAGCCGACAAACCCGCCGCCAAACCCAAGCGCGCACCTAAGCGCCGTAGCAAAAAGCGCCCCAAGCCCGGCCTGCTGGACGGCATCGATACCTCGGACCTTTCTGCCGACGAGCGTGAGCTCGTGCGCCGTCGCGCCGCTATAAAAAAGTCCATGAAGGGCAACAAGCGTGCGAACACCAAACCTGAGCTGCTCGTTCGCCAGCGCCTGCGCGCCGCAGGCCTTACGGGATACCGTCTGGAATGGAAGGTGCCCGGAAAACCCGACATCGCCTTTCCCGGGCGCAAGATCGCCATCTTCGTCAACGGCTGCTTTTGGCATCGCTGCCCCAAATGCAACCCAAGTCAGCCCAAGCGCAATGTTGAGTTTTGGGAGGCAAAGTTCCGCCGCAACGTCGAGCGCGACCGCGCTGCCGTGGCAGCACTCACTCAAATGGGCTGGACACCCATAACCATCTGGGAATGTGAGCTCAAAAAGGACCGCATCGACGCCACGATGGAAAAGGTCATCGAGCAGGTGCGCACCGCAGAGCCGCAGCGCTAGGAACGAGCCATCCACACGCCCCGCACAGGCGAGCCACATCCGCACCACAAACCTTAGAAAGTCCTTAAGCTCAAAACCTTTCAAGAGTGTTACTCGATACTTCTGACCTGCAGTTTCATCGTAAAACCAAACCAGGTTAAGCCTTTCTTTAGCGCTTCTTTGCAGCAGCCGCGGCATAATACTGCCAGCGCACGGGACCTAGCAGCACACCCCATGCGCAACCTTTTGGTGGACATCGAGGAGGCCGCATAAGCATGCATTCTTCCAATGCCGTAGCACGGCAGCCATCCCTAAAACATGCAGACCTTTTCTCCTTCCCCCCGACACAGAGAAACGGCCTCCTCGACTCCCCCACCACAAAAGCCAAACGCTCAACCGACCAGAGCCACAACTTGCAAGCATCGTTCGAAAAGCTCCAAGCATCCCTAGACAAAACCTTCCCCAACCAAGCCCGGGCATACTAGCCCCTCATCAACAAAGCGCCCCTCGCGCCCCACCCCTTTCCGCCCCAACGCCACAAGGGCGACGACCTCGAGTAGGTCAACCTGGGAGGGACGAGGGCTTAGTTCCCCAATCTTTCCGCAGGGGGCAAAAAGCCTCGCCGCACGAAGTGCGCAGCGAGGCTTTTTGCATGCCCGAGGACGATTGGGGAACTAAGCCCTCGTCCCTCCCCGGGATATATAGCGAGTCGGAGTACCCTTGCTGTTACTCTGCTTTGCCCACAGAGTTGAGGTTGGTCATGCGGATCTTAACCAGCTCGGTGATCTCACGCATACCCTCCTTAGCCGGCTTCTTGGGGTCGAAGCAGGCGGGGTTCTCGGCCATGTAGGCCATGAAGCCCTTGGTGTAGGCCTGACGCAGCTCGGTGGCGTAGTTAACCTTGCAGATGCCGTTCTTCACAGCCTCGGCAACCTGCTCATCGGGCACACCGGAGGTGCCGTGCAGAACCAGCGGCACGTCGACGGCGTCGCGGATGGCCTTGACCACGGACTGCTCGATGTGCGGATCGCTCGTGTACACACCGTGGCTGGTGCCAACGCCAATAGCCAGCGAGGTGCAGCCGGTACGCTCGACGAACTCCTTGGCCTCGGCCGGATCGGTGTAGGGGCTCTCGCCCTCAACCGCGGGACCGTCGTCCTCCTTGCCGCCAACCTTACCGAGCTCGGCCTCGACGGGCACGCCCATGGCGCGGCCAGCGTCGGCGACGGACTTGGTCAGGGCGATGTTGTCCTCGAAGGACTCGTGCGAACCGTCGATCATGACAGAGGTATAGCCGGTGCGGAAAGCCTGCATGCAGCGGTCATAGCCATCGCCGTGATCGAGGTGCAGAGCGACGGGCACGGAAGCGCGCTCGGCAGCAGCCTTGACCATGCCGTAGAAGTAGTCCAGACCAGCGGACTTGATGGTGCCCGGGGTGGTCTGCATGATGACGGGGGACTTGGTCTCCTCGGCAGCGGCCAGAACGGCCATAACAAACTCGAGGTTCTCGACGTTGAACGCGCCAACGGCGTAATGGCCGGCCTGAGCGTCCTTGAGCATCTTTTCGGTGGTAACAAGTGCCATGAGCGTTTGCTCCTCTCCCTCGCCCGCATCTGGACATCGGGCGTAGTTGTTCGCAAAGCGTTTTACCTTGCGTTTTACTGCGCTCATTGTATGAAATTCAGCGTCTTTGCATGTGCGAGATATTGAGCCCATGCAGGTCAATACAGTCGTTTTTGAAAAGTAAACGGAAGGAATTGGGGCTGGGCGGGCGTGTTCGATATTGAATTTTGGGCGTTCAGCGTCTTTCTTTTATAGAAAAGATAAGTAATCGAAAGGCGTTTTCTTACTAAAAAAGAAAATGAACGAAAATAGTTTCAACATAATTCCTGCAAATTTCGGTTCAGGATGGAGCAGCAATGACCCACGCAACAAACCGCGCTTTCGCCGATGAGCGTCGTGCCGCCATCATGGAAATGCTCGAGCACAACGCCTCGGTGCAGGTAGCAGAAATTGCCCAAACCTTTGGCGTGTCCTCTGTCACCGCTCGCGCCGACCTGAACGCACTCGCCGAGTCTGGCAAGCTGCGCCGCACGCATGGCGGCGCCGTATCGCTCCACAAACGCCTGACCGTCTCCACGCAGGATCGCCGCATCAATGTCAACGTCGCCGCCAAGCAGGCCATCGCGCAAAGCGCCATCGAGCTCGTCAATGACGGCGACACGCTGCTCGTTGACTCGGGCACCACGGCGCTCGAGTTCGTCCGGCTCCTCGATCAGCGCAACGGCATCACCGTTATCACGGCCGACATTACCATCGCCGATTATATCGACGAGAGCATGCCCTCGGTCGATGTCGTCATGCTGGGCGGGGCGCTGCGCAAAGGCCATCGTTATCTGTACGGTCCACTTACCATGCAGGCGCTCCAAATGGTCCATGCCGATCTGGCCGTCATGTGCCCTGGCGCTTTTGTTCCCGGCTGCGGCTTTACGACCGACTTTCCGCAGATGGCCGAGACCAAAACGGCTATGATCGCCGCAGCCCATCAAAGCGTCGCCCTCATGGACGCCAGTAAGGTCAACGGACGCGGCATGTACCGTTTTGCCGAGCTGACCGATGTCGACGCCATCGTGATGGACCGAGACCCCGAAGGCGCCGTCGCCACCTCAATCGCCAAGACCGCCGACGGCGCACGTCCAGCACTCATCATCGCCGCCAACTAAATAAAAACCACCACAAAGGTGCCTGTCCCCTTTGTGGTGGTTGAGCGTCAAAAGTAAACGTGTCGCTACTTGGAAAGCTCGTCGGCGAGGACCTCGATCTGAGCGCGCGAGGCGTCGTTGAGCGAGCCCAGCACGGTCACCTTGTTCTGCGCCAGGGTGATGTCCTTCATGCCCTCGAGCTCCTTGGCCATAACCTTGGCAGCGGTGGGCGCCCAGGAGCCGGCCTCGACGAGTGCCACCGTACGGTTCTGATAGGCGTGCTCGGCAAGCGTATGGATAAAGGTGCTCATGAACGGGAAGATCTCACCCTGATAGGTGATGGAAGCGAGCACCAGACGGTCGTAGCGGAACGCATCCTCAACGGCCTCGGCCATGTCGTCGCGAGCCAGGTCAAAGACGGAGACCTTCTGGCCGCGAGCCTCAAGCGCTGCGGCGAGCTCCTCGACGGCAGCCTTCAGATGGCCATACACGCTCGCATAGGCGATCGTGATGCCCTCGTCCTCGGGCTGATAGCTCGACCAGGTGTTATAGGTGTCGAGGTAGTAGCCCAGGTTCTCGGTCAGCACGGGGCCGTGGAGCGGACAGATGATCTGAATGTCCAGGTCGGCGGCCTTCTTGAGCACGGCCTGCACGAACTTGCCGAACTTACCGACGATGCCAAAGTAGTAGCGGCGAGCTTCGCAAGCCCACCCCTCGGGGTCCTCGATGTCGTTGGCGCCGAACTTGCCAAAGCCGTCGGCGCTAAAGAGCACCTTGTCGGTTGCCTCGTAAGAGAACAGTACCTCGGGCCAGTGCACGTTGGGGGCGCCGATAAAGGTCAGGCTGTGGCCACCCAGGTCGAGCACGTCGCCCTCTTTGACGACCATCTTGCGCTCGGGGTAGTCGGTGCCAAAGTAGTTGACCATCATGCGGAAGGCGCCCATGCTGGCCACAATCTGTGCCTGGGGATAGCGCTCCATAAAGGCGGCGATACCGGCGGAGTGATCGGGCTCCATGTGATGGACAACCAGGTAGTCGGGCGTACGGCCATCGAGCACGGCCTCGAGGTTGCCGAGCCACTCGTCAACAAAGCCAGCGTCAACCGAATCGGCGACAGCGATTTTATCGCCCAAGATAACATAGCTGTTGTATGCCATGCCGTTCTCGGACACGTCGTACTGGCCCTCGAACAGGTCAATGTCGTGATCGTCGACACCGATGTAGCGGATATCCTTGGTGATCTCCATCAGGCAAAGCCTCCTAGATAGACAAAAGAACCCGTCTATCATAACACTCGCCTTCATAGCCACGGCTATCTGCCAGCATCCTTATCGATTGTTATTGAGGCGGAATATATCGCCATTGACCTGCAAAAACTATGTGCGCGGAGCTGCCGTGGTATGTCGAACGATAAGCTGGCCGGGAATACGAATGGCAACGGTTTTGTCCGTTGCCCCCGCCTTGGGAACCGCGTGCTCGAACACCTCGCGTCCACGCTGATGCAAATCGAATCGAACGGTCGTGAGCTCGTTGTGTGCCACAAAATCATCGAGCGAATCGTCGACGCCCACCACGCTCACGTCCTCGGGCACGCGCAGACCGCTATCGCGCAGCGCTGCAATCGCGCCATTTGCCATCTGGTCGTTTGCCGCGTAAATCGCCGTCATGGTGCGATCGTGCTCGGCCAGGTACCTGCCGGCCTCGTAGCCGCTGTTGGCAGACCAGTCGCCCTCGAGCGGCTCTGCCGGCTCGATGTGTTTACGCTCGAGTGCATCCTGCCAACCGGCGCGACGAAATTGCTCGTCGACCGAGAATGACGGGCCGCCAATATAGCGAATCTGCTCGTGCCCTAGCTCAAACAGGTGATCCATAAGCAATAGCGAGCAGCCGTAATGGTCGGAATCGACCGTGGTCACCTGCGGGTGCGCGTACATGGTAACGATGACCGTGCCAATGCCCGGCAGTGGATCAAACGTCTCAAAATCGGGCGCCATGCGACTCATACCGATGATGATGCCGTCCACCGGCAATGCGGCCATACGACGCGTGGCCTCGGCAAGCGAAAACTCTTCGGTCTTGGACATCTCGACCAGCGTGATGGCGCAATTATGCTCGCGAGCAGCGCTGGCGATGCCGTCGATCATTGAGAGGTTGCCGAACTTGGTCACATCGTTGACGCACAGGCCGACCGAATGGTAACGGCCGTCGCGCAGCGAGCGACCGGCATAACTCGGACGAAAGCCGAGCTCTTGCATCGCGGCCTGTACGCGCTGGCGCGTCTGCTCGTTCACATTGGGCAAGCCGTTGGCAACGCGCGAGACCGTCTGCTGCGAAACGCCGGCAGCGCGGGCGACGTCGGCCATGGAGACCGGACGCGAACTGGTATCGTTGGACGGGCGCCTTGCCACAGGATCACCTTCACTCTTGCGAGATCTGAATAGCGTGAATGCCGGCCCGGGCAGAAATACATCCCGCGCCGAGGCCCGCTATCGTCGGACGCATGTTAACGTACTCTACTTTTTCTATCGGCGGTTCTTTTGCTCCATATGTCCATACAGCCACACCGTTCACGGCCGAAAATCTACCGATTACCAGATTCTCAAAAATAGATATGCGTTGTGTTATGAGTACGTTAACATACCCATTAACGTGCGGCACCGCGACCGTCTGGTTTGTGGTGCTCAAAATTGTTAACGTACTCATAATGACACGGACCAGTCTCTCCCGCGTCAAGGAAAGGACCCCCCATGACCACCCCCGACGAAAAGACACTCGCCACGCTCACCAAGCTGTTTGAGGAGGAGTTTGGCACCGTCGGCGATCGCCAGGTGCTCTATGTGCACGCGCCCGGCCGTTCCGAGATCAGTGGCAACCACACCGACCACGAGGGCGGCCACGTCATCGCCGGCTCGCTCGATGTCGCCGTTGACGGCATCGCCGTAGCGACCGACACCAACAAGGTCCGCGTTGCCGATGAGGGCTACCCCACCTTTGAGATCACGCTCGACACGCTGGATATTCAAGAGTCCGAGAAGGGCACGTCCGCAAGCCTCGTCCGCGGCATGGCCCATGAGATTGCAGCCCTTGGCGTTGAGCCCCAGGGCTTCGACTTCGCCTTCACCTGCTCCGTCCCCTCGGGCGGCGGTCTTTCGAGCTCCGCTGCCGTCGAGGCGGCATACGGTCGTGCCATGGAGACGCTCTGGGGAGCGCCCGCCATTGAGCCCGTCGCACTCGCCCAGATGAGCCAGCGCACCGAGAACAACTACTACGGCAAGCCCTGCGGCCTGATGGACCAGGCCGCCGTTTGCTTGGGCGGCCTCGCCTACATGGACTTTGAGGATCAGGCCCAGCCTAAGACCCAGAAGCTCGAGCTCAACTTTGAGGATCACGGCTACGCGCTCGTGCTCGTCAAGGTCGGCGCCGACCACGTGGCCGCTACCGACGACTACGCCGCCGTTCCGCGCGAAATGCAAGACGTCGCCGCCGAGTTTGGCAAGGCACGCCTGTGCGAGGTAAACGTTGCCGATTTTGACGCCAAGCTCCCCGAGCTGCGTGCTAAGCTGGGCGACCGTGCCTGCCTGCGCGCCGTTCACTACTGGTACGAGAACGGCCTGGTCGACAAGCGCTGGGCAGCCCTGAACGCCGGCGACATCGACCAGTTCCTGGTCCTGACACGCGAGTCCGGCGCCAGCTCTGCCATGTACCTGCAGAATGTCGTTGCCAAGCTGGGCTCCGAGCAGCCCTCGATGTATGCCCTGGCACTGGCCGAGCACGTGCTCGACGGCCGCGGCGCCGTCCGTATCCACGGCGGCGGCTTTGGTGGCACCATCCAGGCCTTTGTGCCACTCGATCTGGTCGACACCTTTATCACCAAGATGAACAGCTGGCTGGGCGAGGGCTCTGCCCGTCACTACGCTATCTCTGACAAGGGGGCTTACGCGGCATGGCTGTAATGACCGACGCGCGCGAGGCTGCGCAGAACCTGATCGAGTACGCTATCCACCGATCGATGATCGGACAGGACGACCGCATCTGGGCCTACAACACCATTCTGGAGTGCATCGGCGCCACGGGCCCCGCGCTCAACATGGCCTGGGCGCTCAAGACCGAGAAGATTTCGCTCTTGCACCCCGATACCCTGCCCGATTTTGACCTGGAGGGCACGCTCGCCGCGCTTTCCGAGGCCGCCGTTGCCAACGGTGCTGCCGAAGACACGGTGTCGGGCCGCGACCGCATCGCCATGCGCATCATGGGCGCGCTCATGCCGAGGCCTTCGGTTGTAAACGAGGAGTTCAACGGCCGCATGGGCGTCAACGAGCCCCGCGCCGCGACCGACTGGTTCTACGGTCTGTGCTGCGACGCCGGCTACGTGCGCCGTGCCGCCATCGCGCGCAACATCAAATGGCGCACCCCCACCAACTGGGGCGACCTGGAGATCACCATCAACCTGTCGAAGCCCGAGAAGGACCCGCGCGACATTGCCGCAGCCGGCGCCGCAAAGAACACGGGCGAGAAGTATCCCGCCTGCCAGCTGTGCATCGAGAACGAGGGCTATCCCGGACGCTCCGCCGCAGCCGACGGCGGCGCCCATCCCGCCCGCCAGAACCTACGCGTTATCCCCATTCAGCTCAACGACGAGCGCTGGGGCTTCCAGTACAGCCCGTACGCATACTTTAACGAGCACTGCATTGCTATGAGCTCCGAGCATCGCCCGATGCACGTCGACCGCAAGGGGCTGACCTGCCTGCTCGATTTTGTGGACCTGTTCCCGCACTACTTTATTGGCTCCAACGCCGACCTGCCCATCGTGGGCGGCTCGATTCTGTCGCACGACCACTTCCAGGGCGGCGCGCACGAGTTCCCCATGATGCATGCCGCCGAGGTCTCGCAGTTTAGCGTGCCCGGCTTTGACCAGGTCAGCGGCACCGTGTTGCAGTGGCCGCTTTCGGTGCTGCGACTGCGCTCGCACGACCGCACCCAGCTGCTCGATGCTGCCGAGAAGATTATCCTCGCCTGGCGCGAGTGGACCGACGAGTCCGTGGGCGTTATCGCACACACAGCCGACGGCGTAGCGCACAACACCGTAACGCCCGTCATCCGCCGCGTCGACTCCCGCGGCAACGCCGGCGGCGAAATCTACGAGGCCTACCTGGCGCTTCGCTGCAATATCACGACCGACGAGCATCCGCTGGGCGTATTCCACCCGCATGCCGAGTACCACCACATTAAAAAGGAGAACATCGGCCTGATCGAGGTCATGGGCCTGGCAATTCTGCCGCCGCGCCTGGTTCCCGAGCTTGGCGCTGTCCGCGAGCATCTGCTGGCAGCCAAGGCCGATGCCAGCTACGACCTTGCCGGTGCACTCGAGGGCGATGATCTATGCCGCAGCCACGCCGCATGGGCCGAGGATGTCTATGCCCGCCGCGCCAACGAGCTTACGGCCGACAACGCCATCGATATCCTGCACGAGGAGGTCGGCGTGGTGTTTGGCCACGTGCTCGACAACGCCGGCGTCTTTAAGTGGGACGAAGCCGGCCGCGCCGCCCAACAGCGCTTTATCGACTCACTGTAATGGTCCCTTGGGGACGGAGGAAAACAGATCATTTCGTCTTCAAGACAACGGCGCCCGCCGGCAACATCACCGACGGGCGCCGTTTTTGAGTGTAGTCATTGGGGTCATTCTTAAGGGGCGTTCTTAAACGACTAGTCATTAAAGAGCGTCCCCAATGACTATTTGCGACCAAGGCAACGCCGGTGTCTTGGCAACGACAGCGAAAACGCCCCTAAGCGAGCAAGGTGACGTGAAAGAGGAGGGCATTGACCTTTTGGTCATGCCCGACGATTGAACGTCAGATTGCCGCTTAGGGGCGTTTGCAGCGTCGCGCCGTTACGCGGTTTGGTAAAACCGCGTAACCCTACAGTTCAGTCACGACAACGCTGTTGTAGACCTCGTCCCAGCGGTCCATGACCAGGTGGCCGGTCTTGGGATCCATGGCGTTGAGCTTGCCGCAGGTATTGGCGGTCTTGAGCACCGTGACGTCGTCGGCACCAGCAGCAATGGCATGCGCAAAACCGGCAATGGTCGAGTCACCGGAACCCGTCGCGTTCACAGCCGCAATCGCGGGCGTCTTGGCGCGGAACGCGCGGCCCTCATGGAAGCCCACCGAACCGGCAGCGCCCATCGAAACGACAACCCAGGGGATACCGGCAAAACGGTCATCGGCGGCAAGCGCCTCGCGCAGGGCATCGACATCATCGGTCGTAAAGGACGTACCCAGCAGGCCGTTAATCTCGGTCAGGTTGGGCTTTACGAGCTCAGGCTTAGCGTCGGACTCCAGCGCGGCCTCCAGCGATGCACCCGAGGTGTCGAGCAGCACCTTGGCGCCCGCCTCCTCGGCAATCTTGACGAGCTCGGCATAGTAGCCGGCATCGACACCACGCGGCAGCGAGCCCGAAAGCGTCACAACGTCCGCCTTTGCTGCAAGCTCGGCGAATTTTGCCGTAAAGGCCTCGAGCTCGGCCGGGGCGATCTGCGGGCCGCTCTCCAAAAGCTCGGTCTGATTACCCTCGTGCAGAATATTCAGGCAAATGCGCGTCTCACCGGCGATGGGCACAAAGTCGTTCTTGACGCCGTCGGCATCCATAAGCTCGGCCATATAGGCACCCATGTGGCCGCCGAGCAGACCGGTCGCGAGCACATCGTCGCCCAACTGCAGCAGCACACGGCTCACGTTAAGGCCCTTGCCGCCAGCGGTCTTTTCGGGCGTCACGCGGTTTACATCGTCGATGATCAGCTTGTCGAGCTGATAGCGCGTATCAATCGACGGGTTCATGGTAACGGTCAGAATCATATTGAACTCCTGTTTCCGGGGCACGACACGCGCGGCCCCAAACATACGATAGCTCGTTAAAGGATCTCGATCTCAAAGCCGCGGGTAACGGTCTCCCCCGGCTTGGCCACCAGGCAGCCGCGCTTGTGCTCCAGGATATCGTCCTCGTCGGAGCAGGTGGACAGGCCGCCCCACGGTTCCACGGCCACAAAGTCACCCTCGGGCTTGCTCCACACAATCAGGTACGGCATATCGGGGAACGTCAGTCGCACGCCCTTGTCCTCGGTCTTCTTGGTCAGCGTAACCACGCGGCTCTCGAGCACGTCAAAGATGGTCTCCGCGAAGTCAAAGAGTTCGTGGGTCAGCGGCAGGTCATGGCCAACCATCGGGTTCTTGCTGCGATGCTCAACATCAATCAGGCCCGTCGAGGGAACGGCAGTACAGAGCTCGGCGGCCTCGCGCTGCTCAAAACGGAGCTCGTAGTCGTCATAGGACTCGCCCTCGTCAAGCGGGCACTTAAAGCCAGGGTGACCGCCCACAAAGAACGGCATGTCCTCGGTGCCCTCATTGGTCACCTCGTACGACACGGCCACCTTCTCCGCATCGATCGTGTAACGAGCAACGATCTTAAACGGATACGGGTACTGCTCGAGCAACTCGGCATGGTCGGCAGAGCTTAGACTCAGCGCAACCATGTTGTCGCTCTGCTCCTCGAGCTTCCACTCCTGTTTGCGCGCAAAGCCGTGGCGGGCGAACTTTACCTCGCGGCCGCCCATGGTCATTGCGTGACCATCACGAAGGCCGCCGCAGATCGGGAAGCAAATGGGTGCCTGGCCCGACCAGACCGAAGGATCGCCCTGCCACAGGTACTCGCGACCGTTGGCTTTAATCGAAGTGAACGATCCGCCAGCCGTGCTCAGTACCACGCGAACAGAACCGTTATCAAGAACAAACTCCATAGGAGCCTTCCCTTTCTTACGACAGCCCGCCAAGTCAATAGGGCTGATAGAAAACCGGCTCGCGCCCCCTCACAGAAACGCGAGCCGTCAACGGACTAGTTAATTACGCCGGATACCCGCTAATCGTGGTATTCGCCGCGGTCCCACTTCTCGAGGAACTCGTCAAAGAAGTGCGGGTCAGCCTGAGCCTCGGCATCGGCCTTATTGCAGGCATCGATCTTGGCGATCAGGGCATCGTGCTCGGGGGTCTTCTCGTAGGGCTCCTCCAGGAAGGCAAGCATGATATCGGCCATCAGGAACTCGCCGGTGATCTTGCCGCCAAAGCCCACGATGTTGGCGTTGAGCTCGCGACGGGCATACAGGGCAGAGGTCATATCGCGGACCAGGGCGCAGCGGGCGCCGGGAACCTTGTTGACGGCGTTGGTGATGCCGATGCCGGTGCCGCACAGGGCCACGCCAAAATCGGCCTTGCCGCTGGCGACAGCCTCGCCCACGGCCTTACCGTAGATGGGATAGTGCGTACGGGTGTGGCTGTAGGTGCCGCAGTCGAGCACCTTGTAGCCAGCCTGCTCCAGGCGGTCGGCCAGATAGATCTTCTCGTCCGTAACGATATGGTCGCAACCGATTGCGATGGTCTTCTTCATCAGAACGTCCTTTCGTCTGAATTCACAAGTTGAGGTAGAAGTTCGAGTTCTCGGTGGCTCTCGTTAGGCCATCTTGTTGAGCATGTCGACACGGATCTGGTGACGGCCGCCGGCGTACTGGGCACGCAGGAACTCGCGGGCGATCTTCTTGGCGACCTCGGTGCCCACAACGCCCGGGCCCATGGTGACCATGCGCGAGCCGTTGTGCTCGCGGGTCATGTAAGCGGAACGCTCGTCGGAAATGTTGGCGACGACCATGCCCTTGATCTTGACGGCGGCCATATAGGAGCCGACGCCGTACTTATCGAATGCGAAGCCCTGGGAATCCTTGTGCTCCAGCAGGTCCTTGGCAACGGCGGTCGCGGAATCGACAAAGTCCGCGGCAGGGGTCTCGGAATAGTCGACGACCTCGTGACCGTCGGCGATGAGCATCTCCTTGATGGACTCCTTCATCGACATACCGTCGGCATCGGAAGCGATTACAACCCTCATGACATCCTCCTTGAGAGATACGCAGGTGCGTAGTTTCTGTTTGGAAGTGTTGAATCGCGTTCAGGTCCGGGCATCTGAATGTGCGGTTCTTCACTGTTCATGTTTATTTGAACACATTCGAACATCAACTGCAAGAATTATTTGTTTGTCTTTGTTCTTTTTTGAACAAATACCGTTCGCGGATGATTGCTGACCGTTTGGAATCGGGGAAAGCCCACCCTGCCACGTATTCAACAAACAAAAGGGCGGCCGAGAACGTGTCTCGGCCGCCCTTCGGCGGTATTCCCCGGTATATACAGCTGTTTTAGCTACTCGGACTGCCCGCCCTTTTTGGCGTGCTTGGACGGAGCGCTCAGAAAGCGACCCGTCAAATAGTTCGCCGGGCCGGAAATATCAATCCCCAGCAGGGTGTGCCCCAGCCACAAAAACGCCGCGAGCACCAGCAATGGAATCACGCACGAGGTCACGATCATCACGATGACGCCTTCGATAAGGTCGGTCACCTGCTGCACGATCTCGTCGGTCATCTGCTTGGCACCACTGGTTACCGACGTGACCAGGCTTGAGGCACCGTCGGCAAGCTGCTCAAGCACGTTCTTGGACTCTGTGGACTCGGTCTTTTTCTTGCTTGCTTTGGAGCTATCACTATTTGCCGTACCCGCAGCGTCGGCCGCCTTTTGCTCGGCCGCTTCGATGCTCACTCGATACGTTTCGTCGACCTTTTGCGACACCCATACGCTTGCAGGCACCAACGCCATGCCGATCGTGGCGACCACCAGCACGCGAGTCGCCACGCGGCGCAGGACGGCGCTCGTGCTCCAGCGCCCGTGAATGCCGAGCGACACCGCAAGGAGCACCAGCGCAAACGGGATCAGGATGCCCAGGCCAACCGACCACAAAATGGTCAGCAGGTATTTCTCGAGGTAGAGCACGGCAAGCACGATGCCCAAGTTACCCGAAAGCTGCGCGAGCTGCTCGGCAACCGGCGTTCCCGTATCGCCCGGCAGCGCAGTGATACCCGCAGATAGGGCGACGCACGAGGTCGTGAGCGCCAAAACATTGCCCTTCTTTTGATCGATGACCTCGATGGTGGAGTCCCAAGTCTTGGTATCGGCGAAATGCGGACGAGCTACAAAGCCCGACAGCAGCGCCAGTACCACGAGCGCAACGATAAAGCCAATCTGCAGCTTTTTGTTTGCGCACACGACATCGGACAGACTGGGCTGCAGCTCGGTTACCGTCGTGTGCTCGGTTATCTGGACAGGACGCCCATGAGCCATCTCGTGCGCGTCTCTTTTTTGTATTGACCCGTTATCCGGCATTTGGATACCTCCTCAGTCCGGGGCTTAATGCGAAAGGAAGTATACCCACCGAGCAAAAAACGAACGGGAAGACGAACAGAGCGCACCAAGACTGTCCCCAATGACTATCTCCGGATGAGTTGCGGTGGAATAGGGATTGTTTTGCGCCCGTCGGCCCCTATTCAGTCCCTATTTCACCGCAACTTGGAGGAGGACAGAAAAAGCCCTGCCGCGGGTAGCGGCAGAGCTTTTGGAAGGGGACTTGGTTGTGAGGGCTCGTTAGGCGAGCTTGGCCTCGAGCTCGGCGATGCGCTTGTAGGCATCGATGGTAAAGCGGGCCTGCTTCTCCAGGATCATAGTGGTCATGAGAGTGTCCTGAGCGTGAGCCATGATGAAGGTCATCTCCATCTCGCCACCGCCGGCCTCCTGCGAAAGCAGCTTGGTCTGCGTGTCGTGGGCGCCGATAAGTGCATCGCTGGCATCCTTGTGCAGCTGTTCGGCCTTCTCAAAATCGCCCTCGCGAGCAGCATCGAGCGCTGCAAGCAGATCGGTCTGGGCGTCACCTGCGTATGCGACAATCTCGAATCCAACCATCGAGATTTCTTCTTTGGTTGCCATATTGCGTTCCTTTCACATATGAACCAATGGAGAGCATCGCGTCCGGGCATACGCGCTGCGTTCTGTATGACAGAAACATTAACATTCAAACAAAAAAGAACAGCGCAAAACGTGATTTCGAGCTATGAACGGTCGCTTTTCGCCCGTGAACGGTTTTTAAACCAATCTGAACAATATCGAACACAATTAGCGGCAACCCAAACAGACCTGCGCCCCTAGCGTACATCGCGCACCGTATCGCCCTCGACGAGCACGCCCGGAAACAGCATGTGCTCCACACCGGGCGCAACGCCCTCGGCGCCGGCAATCTTGTCGACCGCCCACATGCCGACGCGCTTGTTGTCAAAGCGCACCGTGGTCAGGCGACGGTCGGGCACGATATCGCCCAGGCTGTCATCAACACCCACCACACTCACGTCCTCGGGCACGCGCTTTCCGCGCGACTCGAGCCCGCGAATGCAGCCGTAGGCCATGGCGTCGTTGGAAGCATAAATGGCCGTACAGGTCGGATCATCCGCCAGGGCCTGACCTGCGGCATATCCGCTCTGCGCCGTCCAATCGCCACGGATAAGTCGCGGTGGCTCAATGCCATGCGCGCGCAATGTCTCGCGCCAGCCTTCCTCGCGCCGCATGCCCGAAAGCGAGCGCTCGGGACACGAGATAAAGTGCACGGTCTTGTGCCCCCGCTCCAGCAAGTACTCGACCACCTGGCGCGAGCAATCGAACTGGTCGTTATCGACCGTTGAACAGAGCGGGTGCTCCAACATCGTAACGAGCACCGTCTGCATGCCGGGCAGCGGCTCAAAAGTGCCAAAGTCTGCCGGCATGCGATTCATGATCACAACCATACCGTCCACTGGCAGTGCGCTCATGCGCGACGATGCGCTCTCGAGGGTATACGGATGCCCGTCTACTTTAGTGAGGGTGATGGCATAGCCGTGCTTATCGGCCGCGGCGGCAAAGCCCTCCATACGGTCGAGATTGCCGGTGCCGGTAATGTTGAACATGGCGACGCCGACGGTCTTAAACTTACCGCGGCGCAGCGATCGACCGGCAAAATTGGGGCGATACCCCAGCTCGCGCATGGCGGCACGCACGCGTTCCTTGGTCTCGGGGCGCACGCTGGGCGAATCGTGCACGGTGCGCGAGACCGTCTGCTCCGAGACGCCCGCGAGACGCGCCACATCCTTAACGGATACCGATTTTTTAACAGCGGCCATAGGTCGATCTTTCTATGTCAACGATGCCATTGATGGCACCTTGCGCAGTCATTTTTACCGCCTTCAAGTATATCCAACGCCTCCCCCACCATACGCTCACCACCCAAAACCTACCGTTCACCGACATTTTTGCTTCCCCAAACGGCTTTTGTCGACCAAATGTTAACGTTGCCATTGTGCAAACACAGAGCCACCGGGCGGCTCAAACGTTTACGCGTAAGGAATCGACGGTTCGCAGGCACAGGAACCACCGGTTCGCTTCTTTTTTTTGTGTCACAAAATGGCAACGTCAACATTTTGGCAACCGAAAGTCAAAAGCTACCATCGTTGCTAACCCACCGACTCTTAGGAGCATTGCATGGAGCAACTCATCGCCATCATCGAAAAGGGCCAGCCCTTTTTCAACGCGATCGCCCGCAACAAGTACCTCAAGGCGATCCGCGACGGCTTTATCTCCGTCATCCCCATCATCATCTTCTCGTCCATCTTCTGCCTGGTAGCCTCGGTCCCCAACATCTGGGGTTTCTACTGGCCCGATGACATCAACAACGCCCTGTGGAAGTGCTACAACTACTCCATGGGCATCCTGGCCATCGCCTGCGCCGCCACCACGGCCAAGCACTTCGCCGACGCTCAGAACCGCGATCTGCCCAAGAACAACCAGATCAACTTCATCTCGTGCATGTGCGCGGCCATCATCGGCTTCTTGCTCCTTTCGAGCGACACGATCGCCACGGACGCCGCCAGCGGTTTCAACACCACCTACCTTGGTTCCAAGGGCCTGCTGACCGCTTTCATCGCTGCGTTTGTGACTGGCATCATCTACAAGTTCTTCATTAAGCGCAACATCACCGTCAAGATGCCCGAGCAGGTTCCGCCCAACATCTCGCAGACCTTTAAGGACATCATCCCCTTCTCCGTCTGCATCACCGTCTTTTGGGTTTTTGACATCGTCTTCCGCGCTGCTTTTGGCTTCTGCTTTGCCCAGGGTGTCATCCAGGTGTTCCAGCCCCTGTTCACCGCTGCCGATGGCTACATCGGCCTCGCTGTGATCTACGGCGCCATGAGCCTCTTCTGGTTCGTGGGCGTCCACGGCCCCTCAATCGTCGAGCCCGCCATCGCCGCCGCTCTCGTTGCCAACATGACCGACAACCTGGCTGCGTTCCAGGCCGGCCAGCACGCTTCCGCTGTCCTGACCCAGGGTGCCCAGTACTTCGTCGTCTGCATGGGCGGCACCGGCGCCACGCTCGTCCTGGTCTTTATGTTCTGCTTCCTGGCCAAGTCTCAGGAGATGCGCGCCGTCGGTAAGGCCGCCATCGTCCCCGTCTGCTTTGCCGTCAACGAGCCGCTGCTGTTCGCCGCGCCCATCGTACTCAACCCCGTCTTCTTTGTCCCGTTTGTCTTTGCCCCGATCGCCAACATCTGGATCCTCAAGATCTTTATCGACTTCTTGGGCATGAACGGCTTTATGTACACCCTGCCTTGGACCGTCCCCGGCCCCATCGGCACCATCATGGGCCTGGGCTTCCAGCCGCTCGCCTTTGTGATGCTCGCCCTTATCCTGGTCGTCGACTTCGTTCTGTACTATCCGTTCTTCCGTGCCTATGACGCCCAGAAGTGCGCCGAGGAGGCCGAGATTTCCCAGGAGGAGCTCGCAGCCAAGAACGCCGAGAAGGCCGCTAAGCTCAA
Source organism: Collinsella aerofaciens (assembly GCF_005844325.1). Lineage (GTDB taxonomy): Bacteria > Actinomycetota > Coriobacteriia > Coriobacteriales > Coriobacteriaceae > Collinsella > Collinsella aerofaciens_G. The sequence goes on from NZ_SPFY01000007.1 coordinate 52,637, forward strand.
CGATGCCTTCCAGGGCAAGGCTGACGCCAAGAGCGTTGCCGCCGGCGCTGCTGCCGAGGCCGTGAAGTCCGACGTCGCTCCCGCCGCCACCGAGGCAACGACCGCCAGCGACCTCAACGGCAAGCGCGTGCTCGTGCTCTGCCAGGGCGGCGGAACCTCGGGCCTGCTCGCCAACGCGCTGGCCAAGGCCGCCAAGGAGCGCGGCATCAATCTTGAGACCGCTGCCGAGGCCTATGGCAACCACGTGGACATGCTCCCCGACTTCGATCTGGTCGTCCTGGCCCCGCAGGCCGCCAGTTACCTGGCCGACCTGCAGAAGGACTGCGAGCGCGTGGGCAACAAGTGCGTCGCCTGCCGCGGTAAGCAGTACATCGAGCTTTCCCAAAACGGCGATAAGTCTCTCGCCTTCGTAAGCGAGCAACTCTCGAAGTAAGTAACGCTCAGGGCCAGCCGACCATCCAAGACCGGCTGGCCCTTCGATTTAGACGATTGGATCATCATGTCCGTTAACCCTGCTAGCGTCACCAACCCGCCTGCGCAGTTTCCCGAGGACTTTGTCTTTGGCGGCGCTACCGCTGCCTACCAGGTAGAGGGCGAGACCCGCACCCATGGTAAAGGCAAAGTCGCCTGGGACGACTTCCTGGAGGCCCAGGGGCGCTTCTCCCCCGATCCCGCTTCGGACTTCTACAACCAGTACCCCGTCGATTTGGAGCTGTGCGAGGAGTTCGGCATCAACGGCATTCGCCTCTCTATCGCCTGGAGCCGCATCTTCCCCAACGGTACCGGTGAGATTAACCCCGAGGGCGTGCAGTTCTATCACGACCTCTTCGCCGAGTGCCATAAGCACCACGTTGAGCCGTTTGTCACGCTGCATCACTTTGACACGCCGCTGTCCCTCTTTGAGAAGGGCGACTTCCTCAACCGCGAGACCATCGACGCCTTTGTGGACTTTGCTACCTTCTGCTTTAAGGAGTACGCCGACCAGGTGACCTACTGGTTCACCTTTAACGAGATCTGGGCCGACGCCTCCAACACCTACATCGAGGGCACCTTCCCCGGTGGCGTCAAGGCGCATCTGGCCGAGGCCTTCCAGTGCGAGCACAACATGATGCTCGCCCACGCCAAGGCCGTGCTGGCCTTCCACAACGGCGGCTTTAAGGGCAAGATCGGCGTCATTCAGTCGCTGGAGTTTAAGTATCCGCTCAACGAGAACGACCCCGCCGACATCAAGGCCGCCAACAACGAGCACGTGCTGCAAAACCAGTTCTTGCTCGACGCCACCTTCCGCGGCGACTATGCGCCCGACACCCTCGAGTGCGCCAACCGCCTGGCTGCCGTCTCGGGCGGCACCATCGAGATCCTAGACGAGGATCTGGAAATCATGCGCGAGGCCGCGCTCTACAACGACTACCTGGGCGTTAACAACTACCAGTGCCGTTTCTTGAAGGCTTACGATGGCGAGAACGACCTGCACCACAACGGTACGGGCGAGAAGGGCACCGGCCGCTGGCGCGTCAAGGGCATTGGCGAGCACGTGAACAAGCCTGGCATCCCCACCACCGACTGGGACTGGATCATCTATCCCGAGGGTCTGTTCGATCTGCTCGTCTACATTAAGCAGCGCTACCCCAACTACAAGCAGATCTTCATCACCGAGAACGGCATGGGCTACAAGGACCCCTACAAGGACGGTTTTGTGGACGACCAGCCGCGCATCGACTACATCGAGCAGCACCTGCGCTGGTTGCTCAAGGCCATGGAGGTGGGCGTCAACGTGGGCGGCTACTTCCTGTGGAGCCTGCAGGATCAGTTCTCCTGGACCAATGGCTACAACAAGCGTTACGGCTTCTTCTACGTTGACTTTGAAACCCAGAAGCGCACACCCAAGGCAAGCGCATACTGGTATAAGCACGTGGCGCAGACCCGTCGTCTGGACTAGTGACTGGCGGGGTTGCCCGCTCACATAACCTGTCCCCATTTCTCAGCCGGGGGCGGCACGTCACACGGCGCGCCGCCCCCGGCCTTTTTTGGGCGGACCGTGTCGCACGTTTGTCTCGATCTGTAACATCTAGCCGAGTTTTTTGGTCCTAGCTGTTACAGATTGAGACGAACAGGATTGCTCTTTCCGAAGAATCTAAATCTGTAACACGTAGCCCGCTTTTGACCGTCTACCTGTTACAAATCGAGACAAACGGAGTAGGACCTAACCCCGCATGTCCCTAACAGTCGAGCGTTCGACCAGCGTACTCGGCACATGAATCGCCTCGATAGACGAGCTCTCTCCAATCGCCGCCTCAAACGCAAGCTTACCGACACCGCGCAAATCAAATCGCAGCGTCGTCAGTCGATTGTGAGGAACAAGTCCCTCGAGTGCGTCGTCGATACCAACCACGCTCACGTCGTCGGGCACGGACAGGCCCGCGTTCTCGAGCGCGGCGATAACGCCCAGCGCCATCTGGTCATTTGCCGCAAGCACGGCAGTCGGCGCCTGCGACCCGCCGGCAAGCACCTCGGCCGCAATCCGCTCGCCCATGGCGTACCCACTGTCCGCACTCCAATCGCCACGCAGCATCGGAGCGGCATCGACATGAGCACGACCCAGCGTATCGCGCCAACCGGCCTCACGAAAACGCGAGGAAATCGAGTTTTCCGGACCCGCCACAAACCGCATATTCGAGTGACCATGTTCCAGCAGATAATTGGTCAACAGCTCGCACGAACCATACTGGTCGGAGTCGATCGTCGTGCAGCGCGGATGCGCATACATGGACAGGATGACCGTTCGCACTCCCGGCTGGGGAACAAACTCCTCAAAATCGGGAGCCATGCGGTTCATGTTGAGAATCATGCCGTCGACGGGTCGCTCGACCATGCGGCGCGAGGCATCGGCAAGTGTATAGGGCTTGTCGCCGCCCATCTCGATCATAGTGACGGCAAAATCGTGCTCGCGCGCCGCTTGCATGATACCCTCGAGCGTCGCCAGGTTACCGACACGTGTGATGTTGTACATGCACAGGCCAATAGAACGATACGACCCGCCGCGCAACGCCGCTCCAGCAAAATTGGGACGAAAGCCCAGCTCTTCCATGGCGGCCAGCACACGCTTGCGCGTCTTTTCCGTCACGTTGGGCACACCGTTGACCACGCGAGACACAGTCTGGCGGCTCACGCCAGCGAGCGCCGCAACCTCTGCCGCGCTCGCCGAATGACCATTCCTTGTCTGCTGAGCCATGCCTTCCACGCTAACCTGCTTCCCAACTATTCCCCGCGCCCATGGCGCATCGTACATACATCGATAACGTGCTCATGATACCCGAGCCATATACCACAACATGAAAACTTCTGTCAATCAAAACCGCTTACCGAACAAATACAACCGTTCGCGGCTGTTTGAAGTTGTTTTGTTTCTATACATCCCAGCCGGATGTTAACGTGCTCATTGTCAAATGTTCACGTGCTCATTTTGGTTCTAATCATTTTAAGATAGTGTTTATCGGGCTTTTTCACCGCTGAACGCTAACCAGGGAGCCTCCTGAGCGCAAACGCACAATATCGAACAGCGAGACGAGAGGGTGTATGCATATGTCTTTGCTAAACCGCGTACAGCAGCTGCCGAAGGGCTTTGTTTGGGGCGCCGCAACCGCCGCGTACCAAACGGAAGGTTCCACGAAGGTGGCAGGCAAGGGTAAGACCATGTGGGACGATTACCTTGTCGCCCAGGGTCGCTTTTTGCCCGACCCGGCCAGTGATTTCTACAACCGCTACGAGGAGGATATCCGCCTTTCTGCCGAGCATGGACTCAACGCCATCCGTGTGTCCATCGCCTGGACCCGCATCTTCCCCAACGGCGACGATGCCGAGCCCCTCGCCGAGGGCGTTAAGCACTACCACGAGCTGTTCGCCTGCTGCAAAAAGTATGGCGTCGAGCCCTATGTGTCCCTGCATCACTTTGACTCCCCCGCCGCCCTGTTCAACCAGGGCGACTGGCTCAACCGCAAGACCGTCGACGCCTATGTGCGCTATGCCGAGTTCTGCTTCCGCGAGTTCCGCGAGGTCAAGAATTGGTTCACCATCAACGAGCTCATCAGCCTCTCGCACTCCCAATACATCCAAGGCAACTTCCCGCCCAACCATCACTTTGATGTGACGAGCGGCATCCAGAGCCAGCACAACGAGCTCGTTGCCCACGCCCGCGCCGTCAACCTGTATAAGGATCTTGACGAGACCGAGCACCTGGGCGGACGCATTGGCATGGTCAACGTCCTGACGCCGGCATATCCTGCCACAGACTCGCCCGCCGACCAGCACGCCGCCGACCTGTACAACGCCTTCTACACCGACTTCATCATGGACGGCGCCTTCCTGGGTCACTACTCCGCGCGCACCCTCTCACTCATCAACGAGATTCTGCGTGCCAACAACGCCACGCTTACGGTTGAGGACAGCGACATGGAGGAGCTCGCCAAGGCGGCGCCCCGCAACGATATGTTCGGCCTCAACTACTATCAGTCGGCGTTTATCGCCGCCTACGATGGCGAGTCCACCAACAGCTTTAACGGCACCGGAGACAAGGGCACCTCGTGCTTTAAGTTTAAGGGCGTCGGGCAGCAGGTCGATATGCCGGGTATCCCCACCACCGACTGGGATTGGCTCATCTACCCGCAAGGCCTCTACGACACGCTCAAGCACATCAGCGCCACCTATCCCAACCTCCCCGTCATCTATATCACCGAAAACGGCCTGGGCCACAAGGACCCCGAGCCCGGCGCAAACGGCATCGTCGCCGATCCCGAGCGCATCGACTTTGTCGACCAGCACATGGAGAAGGTGCTCCGGGCGCGCGCCGAGGGCGTCGACGTCCAGGGCTACTTTATCTGGAGCCTGCAGGACCAGTTCTCGTGGGCCAACGGCTATAACAAGCGCTACGGCCTGTTCTACATCGACTTCGACACGCAAAAACGCTACATCAAGCAGTCGGCACTCTGGTACAAGGAGCTCGCCGACACTATGGCGGACGCGCAGTAGCGCATCGCCTCGCTTTCTCCCGAGAGGGGAGCGGCCCTATGCGATACAAACCCAGCCGCTCCCCTCTCTCCCCCTGGGACCGACCCCGCCTGCACCCGGGCTTTTAGCAAGCGGGAGACCATATAGGTTTTCAACGTCCATGCCATTAAGATTTCATGCAAAGAGGAGCGTGAACTATGGAATCGATCGTTAAGTTCTTGGAGAAAGGTCAGCCGTACTTCGACAAGGTCTCTAAGAACATCTACCTTCAGGCCATTAAAGACGGCTTTTTGGCAGCAATGCCCATCATCCTGTCTTCTTCTGTCTTCCTGCTTATTTCGACCCTGCCGGGCGTTGTCGCCACGGTCGGCGGCTTTACGCTGCCCGACTGGTGGAACGTCGACGTCGTGAACTTCTGCAACAAGGTTTACAACTTCACGATGGGCGTCGTGGGCATCATGGTCGCCGGCACCACCGCAAGCGCGCTGACCGGCTCCAAGAACCGCCGCATGCCTGCCGGCAAGGCCATCAACGCCACGAGCACCATGGTCGCCGCCATGTGCGCTATGCTCATCTTGGCCGTTACCCAGACGAGTGCCAAGATCGACGGCGCCGATGTCTCGGTGTTCTTTACCGACAACATGGGCACCAAGGGCCTACTGAGCTCCTTTGTCGCCGCATTTGCCACGGTCAACATCTATGCCTTCTGCATTAAGCGAGACATCACCATCAAGCTGCCCAAAGAAGTCCCCGGCGCCATCGCCCAGAACTTCCGCGACATCTTCGCCTTCAGCTTCTCCATCCTGTTTGTCGCCGTCATCGACGTTATCTGCCGCACCTGCTTGGCCGTCCCGTTTGCCAACGTCATCTCCACGCTGGTGAGCCCGCTGTTCGCCGCTGCCGATTCCTACGCCGGCCTCGCCCTCATCTGGTTCATGATCCCGCTGTTCTGGTTCATGGGCATCCACGGCCCCTCGGTCGTTAAGCCTGCCCTCAACGCCGCGCTGTTTGGCAACATCACCACCAACCTCGCCACGCTGCAGGCCGGCGGTCACCCCGCCCTCGCCCTGACCGAGAACTTCGGTAACTACATCGGCGAACTCGGCGGCACCGGCGCCACGTTCATTGTCCCGATCATCTTCCTGCTCTTTATGCGCTCCAAGCAGCTCAAGGCCGTCGGCAAAGCCTCTGTCGTACCCGTGATGTTCGCCGTCAACGAGCCGCTGCTGTTCGCCGCGCCCATCATCCTCAACCCGTACTTCCTGATCCCGTTCCTGTTTGCCCCCGTGGCCAACGTCCTCATTGGTAAGTTCTTCATCGACTTTTTGGGCATGAACGGCTTTATCTATGCCATGCCGTGGGCACTCCCCGGACCGATCGGCACCTTCATCGACACCAACTTCCAGCCGATCTCTCTGGTCCTGGTTGTCGTCCTGCTGGTCGTTGACTTCTTGATCTACTACCCGTTCTGCAAGGCCTACGACAACGTCCTGTGCAAGCAGGAGGCCGAGACCCTGGCCGAAGAAGAGGCCGAGGAGACCAAGGCCGTCAAGACCGCTGCCGCCCCCGCCGTTGAGGCTCCTGTTGTCGAGACCGCTTCTGCCACCGAGGCCTCCGCAGCTCCGTCCGCCCTTAAGGGCAAGGATCTGAGGGTTCTGGTTCTGTGCGCTGGCGCCGGCACCTCTGCACTGCTCGCCAACGCGCTTAAGGAAGGCGCCGACGAGCTGGGCATCGACATTACCGCCAACGCCGGTGCCTACGGCAGCCACTACGCCATCATGGACCAGTACAACGTCATCGTCCTGGCTCCGCAGGTTCGCACCTATTACAACGAGATGAAGGCCGACACCGACCGCCTGGGCATCACGCTGCTGTCGCCCAAAGGCAAACAGTACATCGACCTCACTAAGGATCCCAAGGGTGCCGTCGCCTGGATCGAGGAAAACCTCAAGGCATAAGACGCTGATGCCACCTGCCGCTCGCAGACAAAAAATGGCCCGTGCATCGATGCGTGATGCGCGGGCCATTTTGTTTAGACCGCACCCGCCCTCCTGTTCATCTCAATCTGTAACATCTAGCCGAGTTTTTGGATCCTAGCTGTTACAGATCGAGACAAACAGAACGCCCGAGCAGAAATATCTCAATCTGTAATATTTAGCTGAGTTTTTCGGTCCTAACTGTTACAGATTGAGACGAACGGGCCGAAAAACCCTACGCCCGCAGGTCCTTTACGCTGGAACGTTCGACCAACACGCCCGAGACGAGCGTACGGCTTCTGGAGCTCGGAGCTTCTAGGCCCGCAACGACCTCGTTGAGCGCACGGACGCCCAGCTCGCGGTGGCGAAACTTCACCGACGTCAGAATCGAGTTGGGAATCGTCTTGTAAAGCTCGTCATCAAAGCCGATCACGGACACATCATCGGGCACACTCAGACCCTTGTCACGTAGAGCCATCATCACGCCGTTTGCCATGCAGTCGTTAGCAGCGAGGACCGCCGTGCAATCGGGTTTATCGGCAAGCACAAGGCCAGCGGCATAGCCACTATCCGCATTCCAATCGCCTTGCAGAGGCTCGGGCGGCTCAATGCCACGCGCCTCGAGCGCCGCTCGCCAGCCTTTCATTCGGCACTGGCTCGACAGCGACTCTTTCTTACCCGAAACGAAGTACACGTTCTTGTGCCCGTGGTTCAAGAAGTACTCGCACGCCATGCGCGCGCCGCCCTCTTGATCGTCACTGACGGTGGAGCAGGTAGGATGTTCCATTGGTGTGATAATCACCGTCTTGAGGTCTTTCGGCGCCTCAAAGGTATCAAAGTCATCGACCATCTGACGCAGGTTGAAGATCATGCCATCAACAGGCAGCTGCGACATCCTGCGCGCCGCATCGGCAAGGGTCATCTTCTCCCCAGCGCGCTTTTTGATCATCGTGAGAGCAAAGCCTCGCTCTTCGGCGGCATCGGCGATACCGTCAATCATGTCCACGGCGCCGCCCGACAAGTGAAACATCACCACGCCGATGCACCCGTAACGGCCCAACTTGAGTGAACGCGCGGCAAAGTTGGTTCGAAACCCGAGCGCCTCCATGGCCGCATGGACCTTATCGCGCGTCGACTCTCGCACGCTATCAGGCTCGTTGATCACGCGCGACACCGTCTTGAGAGAAACACCCGCGGCAACTGCCACATCGTTCATTGAGACATTTTTCTTGTCCATCGTTGCCACTACTTCTCCAGTCGGTTTTGCATCGCTTGTTTTTTGTGTTCTAGCATACACTACCTGCCCAACTGACAAATCAGCCGTTTATCGGACAATATCGACCGTTCACCCGTAAATCCTTGTTGCTCTTCCAAAAATGTCTTACGTTGTCATTAACGAAATGACAACGTTGTCATTTCGCAATGCCTTCCTTACCCAGGAAGGTTTCCGGGCAGTCCTGACCATCCATCGACGACCAGTTCCATCCACATGCATCGCGCATCAAGCAGCAAAGGAGCTCTATGGACGCCATCGTAAAGATGCTCGAAAAGCATCAACCGTTCTTTGAGAAGATCTCGAGGAACATCTACCTCCAGGCCATCAAGGACGGATTCCTTGGGTGCATGCCCATCGTCCTTACCTCTTCGATCTTTCTGCTGATCGCCACGCTTCCCGGCGTAGTCGGCATCACGCTGCCCCAGCCGCTCATCGACTGGTGCAACAAGCTCTACAACTTCACCATGGGCGTCATGGGCATCATGGTTGCCGGCACCACCGCCAAGAACTTCACGGCATCCATGAACCGTCGCATGCCCGCCGGCAAAGTGCTCAACGACGGTTCCACCATGGTGGCCGCCCAGTGCAGCATGCTTTTGCTCGCCGTTACGCAGTTCACCACCAAGTTCGACGGCTCCGAGCTTTCGGTCTTCGATTGCACCAGCATGGGTACGCGCGGTCTGTTCTCGGCCTATATCGCCGCGTTCATTACCGTGTGGGTTTATAAGTTCTGCGTCTCGCGCGATCTGACCATTAAGCTGCCCAAGGAGGTCCCGGGCGCCATCGCTCAGAACTTCCGCGACATCATCCCCTTTGGCGGCGCCGTCATCATCTGCGGCATCATCGATGTGGTTGTGCGCAACCTCATGGGCGTTCCGTTCTCCGAGCTGCTCATCAAGCTGCTCTCCCCGCTCTTTACCGCTGCAGAAACCTATCCTGGCCTTATCCTTATCCAGGCAGCCACCGCGTTCTTCTGGTTCATCGGCGTCCACGGCCCCTCGATCGTCCAGCCGGGCATCGACCCCATCCGTCTTGCCAACCAGGCCGAGAACCTGCAGGTTCTGCTGGCCGGTGGCCACCCCGCCCACTCCCTCACCTTTAACATGTCGCTCGTAGGTGAGTTCGGCGGCACCGGCGCCACCTTCATCGTGCCGCTTCTGCTGATTCTCTTTATGAAGTCCAAGCAGCTCAAAGCCGTCGGTAAGGCCTCGATTGTTCCTGTTGCCTTTGCCGTCAACGAACCGCTGCTCTTTGGCGCGCCGATGATCCTTAACCCCTACATGCTCATCCCCTTTGTTGCCGCCGGCTGCGTCAACGTGAGCGTTGCCAAGTTCTTTATCGATAACGTAGGCATGAACGGCTTCTCCTTCGTGGTGCCTTGGGCCACCCCCGCCCCCATCGGCATCTTCATCACCACGAACTTCCAGCTTATCGCCCTGGTATTTGTCGCGATCATCATCTTACTGGACGCCATCATCTACCTGCCGTTCTTGAAGGCATACGATAAGCTGCTCTGCGACCAGGAGGCCGAGCGCGCCGCCGAGCTGGGTCTCGAGTCCAATGGTGCCGCTGCCATCGCCGCCGACGCCTCTGCGCCCGCTGTCGAGCAGGCCACCGCTTCCGTCGAGACGACCGCCGCTGCCGCCGAAAGCAAGCCTGTCGCCGATCAGCCCGAGCCTGCCGCCGACGCATCCGCTAAGAAGGATGTCGACGGCCTGAAGGTCCTCGTCCTGTGCGCCGGTGCCGGCACCTCTGCCATGCTTGCCAACGCCATCAAGGAAGGTGCCGCGCAGACCGGAGAGAACATCGCTTCCTCCGCAGGCGCCTATGGTCAGCACACTGCCATCATGGATCAGTACGACGTTATCGTGCTTGCCCCGCAGGTTCGTAGCTACTACAACGACATGAAGGCCGACACCGATCGCCTGGGCATTAAGCTGCTCGCCCCGCGCGGTAAGGAATATATCGACCTTACTCGCGACCCCGCCGGCGCCATTAAGTGGCTCCGCGAGAACCTCGACTAGTTTCCTCCCTCTGTTGGTGCCCGGATCCCCAGTTCGGGCACCTCTCCCTATTCGTATCCCACAGAAAGGATGACTCATGACCAACCCCATGCAGTTCCCCGACGGCTTTGTCTTTGGCGGCGCCACCGCTGCTTACCAGGTTGAGGGCGAGACCCGTACGCACGGCAAGGGCAAAGTGCCCTGGGACGATTTCCTGGCAGCCCAGGGTCGCTTCTCCCCCGATCCTGCAAGCGACTTCTACAACAAATATCCGGTCGATATCGATTTGTGCCAGCGCTTTGGCATTAACGGCATTCGCGTCTCCATCGCTTGGAGCCGCATCTTCCCCAGTGGCACCGGCGAGATTAACCCCGAGGGTGTCGCTTTCTATCACGAGCTTTTCGCCACCTGCAACAAAGCTGGCGTTATCCCCTATGTCACGCTCGATCACTTCGATACGCCCGAGGCCTTTTACCAGAACGGCGGCGAGGGTTTCCTGACGCGCGCGACGATCGACGCCTTCGTCGAGTACGCCAAGTTCTGCTTTGCCGAGTTCACCGAGATCAAGCACTGGTTCACGTTTAACGAGATTCCCGCAACCGCCGAGGGCAGCTTTATCGTCGGCAACTGGCCGCACGGCGAGAAGTACCGCCTGGACAAGGCCTTCCAGCTCATGCACAACATGATGGTGGCCCACGCCAAGGCTGTCGTCGCCTTCCATGAGGGCGGCTTTGAGGGCGAGATCGGCATTGTCCAGAACCTGGAGCCCAAGTATCCCCTCGACCCCAACAACGCCGCCGACTGCGAGGCAGCTCGCATGGCCGACGTCATCAACAACCGCTGGGTACTCGACGCCACCTTCCGCGGCCACTATGCAGCCGACACCATGGAGGCTGCGACCAAGCTGGCCCATATCGCCGGCGGCGAGCTCGACGTCCGCGACGAGGACATCGCCGCGCTGACCGCCGCGCTCCCCTACAACGATTGCCTGGGCGTCAACACCTACAAGTGCCAGTTCCTGCGTGCCGCCGAGGGCGAAAACGACATCAACCACAATGGCACCGGCGACAAGGGCTCCTCGCGCTGGTTCCTCAAGGGCGTGGGCGAGTCATGCGTGCGCGAAGGCGTACCCACCACCGATTGGGACTGGATCATCTATCCCGAGGGCCTCTACGACCTGCTGCTGCGCATTAAGAACGATTACCCCAACTACAAGAAGATCTACATCACCGAGAACGGCATGGGCTATAAGGACGACTTCGAGGATGGCTTTATCGACGACGCCCCTCGCATCGACTACATGCGTCAACATCTCGCATGGATCCTCAAGGCAATCGACGGCGGCGTAAACGTCGACGGCTACTTTGTGTGGTCGCTGCAGGACCAGTTCTCCTGGACCAACGGCTATAACAAACGTTACGGCCTGTTCTACATCGACTTTGAGACCCAGAAGCGCTATCCCAAGGCGAGCGCGTACTGGTACAAGAACGTCGCGGAGACCGGCCTGCTCATGGCCTAGTTTCCGCCGCATACCCCTGTCGGCCGCATGCGAATCCCTCCACGGGTTCGCATGCGGCCTTTTTGTTTTCGCGCGGGTCGGCAGCCGTTTGTCTAAATCTGTAACATCAAGTCGATTTTTTTGCCTCTACCTGTTACAAATCAAGACAAACGGGAATCACTCTGCCGAAACGTCTCAATCTGTAACAGATATCTGCTCAAATCGAGTCTAGGTGTTACAGATTGAGTTTTTGATTTGGGAGGTTGAGGATGGGGGATCGCGTGCCGAAAGCATGGTCCCCGGATAAAAAAGCTCGCCGGCCAGGCCGAAGACATGGCCCACATCAAGGCAGACCTTTGCCCCTGCTCGCCCGAGCAAAAAGTCATGCCCCTCGATGCGCTCTGCCAGTCCGGCACCGAGACCCCGCAATGGCGGTGGGATGTGCTGGTCGGAGAGGGCGACCCGCTCTACTGCAAGTCCCGAGAGATCTAAGTATCCGCTGCAAGGTATAAGAACGAATTGGAGCCCTGGTACATACCGGGGCTCCTCGTGGTAGTGGCTGTCTAATGAATCTGGTGGCTAGGCCTCTTCGCCGCCACTGGATTCAGTTACCGTTTCCTCCTCACTATGTTGCGTCTCTCTCGTAGCCTCATCAACTTCTGTTGACGAATGTGCCTCTTCGTATGCTTCGATGTTCGCCTTGAGCATGGTTGCACTCTGTTCAGCAAGAGCGATCTTCCTCTGGTGCTTGTCGTAGGCATACAGTCCGATTCCACCTGCGACTAGCGTGGCTACAGAACCGATTACTCCACCCTGGATTCTTCCAACGGAAATCCCGCCCGCTCTGATATTGCTGATCAGCGCCTGAGGCCCACCGAGCTCTTTCGCCAGATGCGACAATTGCGCATAGTCCCAAGTCGTCATTGCCTTTTCCTCACTTTCTTTCACTTCAGCACCGCTTCCACTGGGGTGCTCACTTTCGACAGTGCTATCATGCCATCGGTAAATAAGACGGTATATGTCCTATAATTGTCTTATCTGTTGTTAATGAGGAATGATTAAGACAATGTACGTCCGCAAAGATCGCCCTAAGGACATTTTTCCAAAGAGACTCAGCGGTTTGATGGAAAGCTATGAAATAGAAAAGGGGCGCAGAGGCATTAGCAATATCGGCCTTGCGCGTCTGCTCTATCAAAAGCGTAACGGTGCCGATGATGCCTCGCTAGCCGATGACCGCTATGCAGTGGAAAGGGAGAACGGCCGCAAGGCGATTGCGAGAAAGATCAGCCGATTTCGAAAAGGAGATCAGTTTCCTCAATGGGATGACCTCGTAGATCTGGCTGACATATTCGGAAAGCCAGTAGGTTTTCTCATCGGGGAGACCGATTGTGATACGTACGAGCTCCAAGATATTGCTGACTTCCTTGGTCTCAGCGGCGAGGCTGTTCTGTCCATCGAGCGTATGACGAGAAAAGTTAGTGCGGAGTGGCTTCCGGAACAGTCTGGTGGCAACGGCGGAGACCATGAGGAATGGGAAAAATACCTCGTGAATGATATGGTCGCGAAGGCGAATGCCGAGCCAGAAGCTTGCAGGGCAGTGCTCAATCGAATGCTGACCGCAGCAGCGTTTAAAGACCTTGTGCTCTGCCTGTCTGAGGTCGGCGATGCCCAATACAATCTGCTTATGGAACGCATTGCAAGTGCGGAAATAGAACTGAGAGACGCAGACGTACTCAGTGACAACCACCCAGACTCCATCATGGGGCAAATGGCGGCAAAATCCCGATTCAGGGATGCTGCAACACGCCTGCAGGAAGCGGAAAATGCGGTGAGGTCCAGCAGGTATGCAGCTTATGAATGCCATGTCCGCATCGTTGATGAAATGTTCTCGGATATTACCCAGACTGACGCAAATACCGTAGCCAAAGAGCATGTCAAGCAGAGACAGTCAGGTAACCAGGCGTAGCCGTCGTATCGATACGGAAGTGGGTATAAACCGTCCTGCTGCTTGCATACGTGGTTCCGTTGCCGCCCGTCAGCTTGTAGCAGTTATAGAAGCACTGCGAGTCCGAAACCCCGCTCGAAGGCAGCGCCCAGGTGGCGTCGGCGTAGATCGTCACCAGCGACGAGCACCCCGAGAAGCAGTAGGTCAGGTCGGTGAGCGCAGACGGGTCGAAGCCTCGGAAGTCCAGCTCGGCGGGCGACGAGCGCGAAGCGAACGCGAACCGCACGACTTGACACCTGCGAGGTTGCCCAAACCGGAGACCACCTCCAGCGCCGTGCATAAGTAGAAGAGGTGGGTCAGGTTCATGGTTGCGAACGTCGCCCTGTCTGCCGCGAAGGCGATGCGCTCATCGGCCGCCTGGCCTTCACCTGCTGGATTTCGTCGCGCAGGGCGTCCGCCACCTCGGCGCTCTTGGCAGCCTCGGCCACTTGCCCCTCAAGCTCCTTGATGCGAGCCTCCTGCTTGGCGAGAAGCGCCTGGTAGCCCCTCTCCGAGTCCACTGCCTGCGGCTCTTCCGCCTGCGCGACCCCTTCTTGGCCGCCCGCCTGCGCTGCGACCTCTTCCTCGTCGTCGATGCTATGGTCGTCTCCGTCCATGTCGGCCTGCCTTTCGATTGACATAGGCCAGCACAAACGAACCGTCCCTTAACCATGCAAATAGGCTAAAGGTCGGTCACAAAGTGAGGTCATCCAGTCCGTTCGGCAGTTTGTGACCATTAGCAAGAATTAGAGGCAACGCAACGAGCGAACGCTCGATAATGGTCTAGAATATTGGACTTGACATTTGGGAGGCAAGATGGAGACTGTGAACCTTATCCTTGGAATTATCGCGTCTATCGCATCCATCGCCGCCGCCGTCATCTCGCTCCAAAACAAGCAAGAGATCAAGTCAATCAAAAAGAGTCTAAGCGACAACTCGCAGACCGCTACAGGTAAAGTTGCCACAAACGTCGTAGGCAGCAACAACTCGGCGAACATCCATGCTTCGCGATAAGCCAACGCAGACAAGCCAGAGCGCAATTGGAAAGGTCGCCACGAACATAGCCGGCGACTCCAATAGCTATGACTCACATGACATAAACATCTACCAGCCCGTCTCGTCTGGCCCGCACCGGCCGCTTACAAAGACGCTCATGTATAAACTCCTGCAAATCATGATTTCGTCGACTGAGCCAACGGGCGAAGATTTCCCCCTTACGCCTCCGCCTCCTATAGAGAAGAAGCTGATTTACAACCACGCACCGCGTTACCTAAACATCATCAACGAGTATTCTGAGAACTACGCTCGTCTCGACAGCGTGATCAAGGAATTCCCCGACAGCGAAGCCATCATCCAAAGGCTGAACAAGATGTTTGTCAATGTGGCAGACGTTCGCGATGACGGCAAGCTGTGCGTAGGAAACGGCGATGCACAGCTCAAGCTCATCGAGAACGAGATCTATAACATGATTGTGAATGACGCAAGCTTTCAGGCTGACGAGGTCCCCGAAGAAATCATCAACCAGTTCTGCGTTGCGTTGATTGCCGTTGCCGTGGCAAAATGCAGAGTCCTTCTGAGGCCAGGTGATGACGATGCTGCTGCTTGATCGCAATAATGAGCCGACGAGCACGGTCTATTACATCGCTGCCGCCTTGGATGGCTACATCGACCAGAACCCAGGCTTGGACGCCGGTCAACTCTATGAGGTAACGGCGAACACTCTGGTCAAGAAAGAAGTGAGCTACGACTTCTTTGTCATGGCTTTGGACTTTCTCTTCCTCCTCGGACGCGTGTCAATAGACGAGAAGGGAGGGCTACATGTTCATCAAGTCGCTTAGAATTCGCAAGACAACAACTGACGAAATAGTTCGCGAGGTCTTATTCCACAAGGGTGCCAACCTCATCGTCGATACCGAGGACTCCGAATCGCACAATCGCGTTGGAAAAACAACCTTCCTCAAGCTCATTGATATCGCAATGGGCGCCAAGGACAGGAAGCTCATTTACACAGACGCCGACACGGGCACGGTGACCGAGGAGCTACGCGATTTCATCGTCACAAACAAGATCGCCGTCGACATGACACTGACATCGGATTTTCCCGATGGCGATGACGTGATTCTCACAATCGACCTCTTCCCGAATGGAAGGTACTACATAGACGGCGAAAAGATGGGGCAGAAAGCTTACCAGCAACGACTCAATGTCTTGCTTTTCGGGAACGAAGCGAATGTGCCCACGTTTCGCCAATTGATCAATTCATTTGTCCGCGTGTCCGTAGGCGGGGATGATAATTCCTTCCTCAAAACCGTTCCCAGCGGCAGCACATCCATCTACCGGAGTGTCTACAACGCTCTGTTCGGCATCTCAGATCCGGCGCTCGACAAAAAGCGTGACGACCTCAACAAGGACTTGAACAAGACGCGTGAGTCCATCAAACGCTATAAGAAAGTCCAGAACGTCGATACGGTCAGCGAGCAGCAGCAGATACTTGCAGGGCTCGAAGCCGAGCATGAAGAAGTCCAGTGCAAGCTCAACAGCATCATCGACGCCGATGTCTACAGGGCCAACCGCGATGAAATCGCGGCTACACGCACCCGATACGCATCTCTGACACTGCAACTCTCAGACATAGACTACAGGCTGCAACGAAATGAAGAGGCCCTGCAGACTGCTATGCAAGAGCGCGGTAGACAAGCCGACGTTAATTTGAGCAGACGGTTTTTCGAGGAAGTCTGTTCGATGATCCCGATGGTGAATGCAACTTTCGAAGAGATGGTCGCATTCAACAACCAGCTCTGCGACAACAAGATTGCCTATTTCGCGAGTGTGGCAGAAAAACTGAAGGCCGAGCGTGCATCTGTGCAACGTGAAATCAGCCAACTGTCATCGCAGAACAGCCAATTCATGTCATTGGTGGAGCAAGACCTCATCGATGAGTACGAGTCGCTTCAGGCACGCCTAGTTGAGCTTTCGAGCAGTATCGGCAAATGCCGAGAAGTAATAGATACGCTCAACAGCTTTGAGGTAGAACAGACCAGCATTGAGGGAAAAATCGCATCGCTTGGCTCGTCTGATGATGGCGACGAGCCGCAATCCAACGATTTTGCTGCAATGATGCTTGCGTTTAACGCATTCTTCACTCCGCTTGCCAGGGAGTTCAACAACGAATCGCCGCTGCTCGTTTACTATGAAGAGTCGAACAAGTTCCCCGTTGCAATACGTGATACCGCTGGCTCCAGCACGGGCACACGCAAGTCACTCATCGCCGCATTTGATTTAGCGTATCAGCAGTTTGCAGAATCAAAGGGCATCAAGACTCCGCGCTTCATAGTGCATGACGTCCTTGAAAACATCGAGGGTAAGGTGTTGCGTGACATAATCGCACGCGCCAGCACAATCAACTGCCAGTACATAGTCGCAGTCCTTAAGGAGAAGCTCGATTCGTCGCTGATACCAGCCGAGGAGCAGGGTAAACTGCAAATCCTGCAGCTTTCGATTGACGATATGCTTTTCACGCGTGGCAAAGGTGTTGCGTCGTAGGAGTGACCTGTACTCTCCTACTCCCGTATCCCCACCGAGAACTCCCCGCCGAAGTTGTTCACCTCGAACCGCTCGTCAGCCACAAGTCCCTCCTTGCTCACACGGCACGCGAACGGAAACAACTCGGCCACGTCCTGCAGTTCCAGGAACGTCCGGTAACTCGACCGGTTTACCAGCATGTCGGCAAAGACCAAAAACCGCGTAAGCTCGTCATTCAGTTCGATGGGCTCTGCAATCACGTAGTGCCCCCGCCTCACGCGCCGGACAACGCCGAACTGATTGAGCGATGCCACAATCTTTTCGGAGCCCTTCAGGATGGTCATGCGCTTGCGCGCCGCCTCAACGCTCTTATTGTCCCGGCCTAGTCAAGTACCCGTTGCCTCTCCTCGACCATCTCGCAGAAGCCTCCCACATCCATGAGCCATTCTTGCTGTGAAGGCGTGTAGGTGGGGAAAAGCTGGGAGGGGATGACGAGCTGGAGCTTGCTGTCACGCATGGCGTTCGTGTAGTCCACGCTCACGGCGGGCTCCAGCGTGATAAGGTGCTTACGCTCGATGCGGTTCGCCTCCTCGAGCACCTGCCTCCAGCGCTCCTTGATGGTCGTCTTCGCACCGAGCATCGTAAGGCTCGAGGAGGGGAACCCCTCATCCCGGTAGCACTCGATTGACGGAAAAATGAAGTCCGGCTTCGACTTTCCCTCGGTGTAGGGCTGTGCGGAGTATCGGATTCCCCTACCCTTGAACAGGAACTCAAGCTGGTGCTCGAACGCTGTGCCCGCGCGGGACTTCCTGCGCTGGAAGGTCGACATGGTGGTCTTCAGAATGCCGTCGACGTCGAGCTGGCCGTTCAAATAGGGCGCAAGGTCTCTCTCAAGCAGATGGCGCTCAAACACCTTGAACAGCAATTCCTCGCGCTCGTAGCACGCGAGCAGGCTTCGATCGGGGTCATCCGCCCAGTCGAGACCTTCAAGGGTTGAGATGGAGTACTCCGTAAAGTCGATGCCCTTCGGAAACGTATGTCCAAACCTCTTGACCATATCGTCCAAGTAGATATCCGCGCTCAAGGGAGCGCGCGTCTCGATACCAATCATGCCGAGGATGCGCGAGGCCACCGCACCGATACGGTTGCGCTCGCCCTTTGATACGGCATAGCCCGAGCGGTCGGGCTCCTCGAAGCCGAACAGCCACCTCAGCTGCGACTCGATGGTCGAGCCTTTTTTAGCGAAGATGATGAGCAGCCCGAGGTCATCGGAGTTGGCGACCACCATGAGGTCGCCAGCGGATGCCTGCCTGATGGCGGGGTTGTCCTTGTAGTAGAGACGGTACTCGGTTCTCGTGGGATGTTTGCGGCGCGCATCGTACCAAGTCACGGTCCCGTCGCACATCTCCGGCTCCGCCTCGTCGCACATGTAGGCGAACGTGGTGCGGATGTCGCGGATGTCGTCGTCACCGAACAGCGACCTCAGCGGCAGCGTGCCGTTGAACTCGTGCTGATTACTCCTACCTGCGTCGATATCGACGTCCGCGAGGGTCTTCGAGACCGCGCCGTCGAAGTAGCTGCTAAGCGCCCCGTAATCCATCCTGACACGCTCCCATCATGAGCTTGGCCACCGACCGTATTACAGGGACCGTCACCGAATTGCCGAACTGGCGGTAGGCCTGTGTGTCGGAGACCGGGATTATGAACCGGTCGGGAAATCCCTGCAAGCGCGCGCACTCTCTAGGGGTCAGCTTACGGGGGTTCTCGCCCTCGCCGCGCGAGACCAAGATCTCACTACCGTCCTTATGATAGCGTGCGGAGAGCGTCCTCGTGGTGTCCGATGGAGTGATAAGACCGTAGCCGAACCCGTTGCCGGCGGCCTCGTGCTTGGCCTTGTATGCTTTCAAATATGACCACAGCTTGTCGGAGAGCACGTACCTCGCGTCCGCATCCTCCTCCAGAATCTCCGCGGCTTTCTGACCACTGTTCGGGCAGTCGAGGTCGTCCCAAGAGAACTCCACATCGTCGCGAAAGCCAACAATGTAGATGCGCTCGCGGTGCTGGCATGTCCAACCCTTGGAGTCCAGAACCTTGTAGTGAACGTGGTAACCGAGCTCGTCCTGGAGGACCTGCATGATGACGTCGAACGTTCTGCCCCTGTCGTGACTGATCAGATTCTTCACGTTCTCGAGCAGGAACGCCTTCGGGCGCTTCTCGTTCAGGATGCGTGCAACCTCGAAGAAGAGCGTGCCCTGCGTCTTGTCTTCGAAGCCCGTAGCGCGACCAAGGGAGCGCTTCTTGGACACACCCGCAAGCGAGAACGGCTGGCATGGAAAGCCAGCGAGCAGCACGTCGAAGTCGGGGATGTCTGAAGCGGCGACCTCACGGATGTCCCCCGCCGGGGTTTCGCCGTAGTTCATGCGGTAGGTCTTCTGCGCAAACTTATCCCACTCGCAGGAGAAGACGCACCTGCCGCCCAGCTCCTGGAACGGCATGCGGATCCCGCCGATGCCCGCGAACAGGTCGATGAAGGTGAAGGCAGGCTTCCCCTCCCCTGCGGGTGCAAAGGGGGCGCGATGGCCGAGGGTGGAGATGTACTTCGACTCGGCTGCGGTGGGCCTTGTTTCGCCTGCCTCCCAGCGGCGCACCGTTCGCTCGCCGTTGGGGCCCATGCCTAGGGCAGCGGCGAATTCCTTCTGAGTCAAGCCGAGCTCCTGTCTCTTGGCCTTTACCTCATCTGCTGATAATTGCATGACGCACCTTCTGGATAGATAACAGGACAATATGTCCTCATTTTGCCACAGGGATGAAGAGATAAACTCGTCAGAATAGCAACCTTGCCCCAAACCATGGGTTTCTCACGTCTCCCACATCCGACAATCCATGTACCACTCAAACCGCGAAGACCCATCTAACCACCGCTGCGTTCTATACGATAGTCGTTCGCCAGGACATTTTTCTGCCGCCGCAGTCATTAGTCCAAGTGAAAAGCGGCAAGCCGAGAACCTCACGCCTCTCCATCATCAATCATTCCATTTCACAAATGACGCAGCGGCGCAATTAGCAACGCGGAGCATGGAACCATGCTATACCCGTCCAAACGATATTGTCCGCGCCCAACAGCTATCAATCAATTTACCTTGGCCTGCTGGCGCAGAGAGTGCAGCCAAGCCTCATGATCATCGTAACAATAAAGAACATGGGATCGCGAGGATTTGCCGAGGCGAATGTACTCCGGCCCCTTACTAGGACAGCGCCAATTTGCAAGGGTCTTCGCGCTTACGCCAATCAACTTTGCTGCCTCTTCACTCGAAAACGCAAGCGGGCGTACGGATTCAACAGCGCATGTCACGCCGTTTGCTCCACCCATAAAGACCCTCAGACTCTCCGATCACACCCACCCGTTACAGATTGAGACAATTTGACGGTACCGAATTCTTGTCAAGGCGTGGTACAATTGTGTCCCAACGCAAAGGAGGTACCTATGCCCACCTGTGTGCCCGTCCGAGACATGAAGGACACCGCTGCATTTACCGCGCTTGTTGAGTCCGAGCGCGACGTCACCGTAACTAAGAACGGCTATGAGGCCATGCACTGCATCAGCAGCGACCAGTATCGTCTCATGCAAGACGAAATCGCCAAAGCCAAGCTGCTGTCTCGTATGATGTTGGCAGAAGACGAGATATCGCAAGGCGACTACAGCGACTACGACTCCTTCGCGACCGCGATACGAGACAAATATGGCCTATAACGTCGTAATACTCGAAAGCGCACAATATGAATACGAGGCTATTGTCAGATACCTTGCTCAAATCCTTATGAACCCACGTGCAGCAGGCAATTTTGTTGCTGAGTTTGAATATCAGCTTGATCTGCTTCGCGAGCAGCCGCTCCTACGGCCCCTCTCCCACATACGAGAGCTGGCGGCACGCAATTATCGATCGTTTACCGTCAACAAATACGTGTGTCTTTACAAGTTTGAGCGCGATACGATCTATATCGCCCATGTCTTTCATCAGTCACAGGACTACGGCCGCCTGGTCTAGCCCACAAACTGAATACTTGGTCCGATCTCCCGCAGCGATAGCTAGCAAATGATCTGCGTGTGCTCCTCGATGGCGGCGCGGTCCTCGGCGGCGATACCCGGTTCGCACACCACGGCGTCCAAGCTGTCCAGGCGGCAGAAGGTGTAGAAGTCGCGCTTGCCGATTTTACTGGAATCGGCAATCAGGTAGCGCGAGTCTGCCTTGCTAAAGGCGAGCTGCTGGATACGGCCCTCGTCCATGTTGGACGTAGATACGTCACCGTCCAAGATACCGTTGGCACCGATAAACGCCGCATCGATGCCCAATGCCCGCAGGGTATCCTCGGCCGTTGGCCCCACAAAAGCGGCGGTGCGGCGACGGTACATACCGCCCACGAGGCACAAATCACAGTCTTCGCGCGCCTCGAGCAGGCTAAACACCGAAAGCGAATTAGTCACGATGCGCAGGCGAAACGCCGGCAGCATCGAGGCCATCTGCTCCACCGTAGTGCCCGTACCCAAAAAGATGGTCGAGCCTTCCTCGATAAGCTCCACGGCACGGCGCGCAATCTGCAGCTTTTCCTCGGCATGCTTGGTGCGCTTTTCGCTGTGCGAATACTCATGGCGCAACATCGCGTGGGGACGGCCCTGTGCACTGCGTGCTCCGCCGTGCACGCGCTCGATCTCGCCTAGGCTCGCAAGCTCCTCAAGATCGCGGCGGATCGTCATATCCGAGACGCCCAGTGCATCCGAAATCTCCTTGACCGAGACCGTGCCCTGCTCTTCGAGCAGCTGACGAACCTTATCCTGTCGCTCTGCCTTAATCACGATGAATCCTCGCCGTTCTTTGCGCGCATATCATTCAAACAGTAACGAACAAATTGTATCAGACTCGTACCCGTCAAAAATGAACGCCCGCACAGTTCCAATCATCACTTTTTTGAGAAAAATACCCCTGCTTTAGTGGGGTGTAGTGATAATCTCGCCTGTTCGCGCTACAGTTTGTCCGAAATACCTCGATGTTAGGAACCAAATGATCACTTCCGAGCTTTTCGGCACCGCGCCGTGCGGCACTCCCGTTCATCGTTACACCCTCAACGGGCCCGAGATCTGCGTTCGCATTATGGACTATGGCGCCACCGTGCTTGGCATCGATGTGCCCGACATCCCTGGCAACGTGCGCGATGTGGTGCTGGGCTTCGATAAGCTCGAGGATTACTTTGACAACCCCGCCTGCTTTGGCGCGACCATCGGCCCTGTGGCCAACCGCACTGCGGGTGCCACGATCACCATTGACGGCACGGACTGGCATATGCCAGCCAACGAAGGCGTCAACAACCTGCACAGCGATCTTGAGCACGGCCTGCACAAGCGCGTGTGGGACGTTGAGCTCGACGAGGTGCACAACGCCGTGCGCATGACCACCTCGCTTGAGGATGGCGAACTGGGCCTGCCCGGCAACCGTACGTTTACGGCCGTGTTTACCGTTACGCGCACCGGCGTCTTTCGCATCGAGTATGGCTGCGAGAGCGACCGCGCCACCTACGTGTCCATGACCAACCACACATACTTTAACCTCGCCGGTCATAACGCCGGCATGGACTGTGAACACTTCTTTGTTGCCAACGCCGCTCACTACCTGCCCATTAACGAGCAGAACATTCCCACCGGCGAAATCGCTCCGGTCGAGGGCACGCCGTTTGACTTCCGCGAGCTGCGCCCCGTCGCACCCGGCATGGAGGCAGACGACCCGCAGATTAAGCAGGCCCGTGGCTACGATCACTGTCTGTGCATCGATGGCTATCAGTACGGCCGCAACCTGCGCCGCGCGCTGCATGTCGAGGAGATGTGGACCGGTCGTGAGCTGGATTATTACACCACCGCCCCGGGCGTTCAGCTCTATACCGGCAACTGGCTTAGCGATGAGCACGCCAAGGACGATGCCAACTATGACTGGGGCGCCGGCTTTGCTCTCGAGGCCGAGATGTATCCCGATACGCCGCACCACCCGCTGTTCCCACAGGGCATTGTGGGCCCGGGTCACCCCTACAGCAATGTGATCGAATACCACTTTATGAGGCACTAAGCCCACAACGCGACATATCGCACAGCAGCGCCCGCCGGCACCACCGCCGACGGGCGCTTTTCATCTTTTGGGCTCATTTTCGCTGTGACTGCATAAGTGACATATCAAAACTATGTCCATTTACTACGTTTAGCCCGGGATGCTCGACCATGCACCGCTTTTTGTTACATTCGCGAGCCGTCTACCTGCGGTTTTGTTTTTCTCAAATTCGACATGCTCGGCGATGGCCGATCAAACGTAGTAAATGGGCATTGTTTTTGACAGGCAGCATCGCACGCGTCCCTCGCAAGGGCAAAATGATTCGTTTTTCTCCGTCCCCAAGGGATCAGTTGAACAGATTGCCGATGGGGTCGGGATTGGAGCTGGGGAGATAGCGGATTTCTAGTTCTATGCCGAGCTTTTGCAGCTCTCTGAGAGCAGCGACGTCCGCATCGTCTGTGGCGACTGCGGGCACTGCGGGATGCTTGCCCTCCCCTGCCTGCATATGGCCAATGCTGATCTTGGTGATCGGCACGCCACCCTTAACCAGCGCGAGTGCATCGGCGGGTGAGGCCACCATGATCAGAATCAATTGGCGCGGCGTTGCGGTATGAATGATGTCGATGGCCCTTTGCACCGAGAAAAACCTTGTCCAAACGCCTTCTGGCGCCGCCACCCTCATGGGTGCCCATTGGCGCGAATCCGCCGCAATCTCGTCGTTGACGATTAGGACAAGGTTGGAACCAGTCGCCTCGTTCCACAGCTCAACGTCTTGCCCGTAAATGAAACGGTCATCGATACGCGTGAGAAGAATCTTGGGTTGAGCCATGGCTGCCCCATTCTGTTTGAGACCCATACGAGCGGGACATCACGTCTCCAATATTAGTGCATTTAAAGTGAGAAAAGCCGTCAGAACCCTTGCGCGGATGTGCGATGTCCCGTATAATAAACAGCCGTTGACGCCTCAGTTGCGTCACCACATGGCCGCCAGCGTAGCTCAGTTGGTAGAGCACCGCTCTCGTAAAGCGGGGGTCACCGGTTCGAGCCCGGTCGCTGGCTCCATTGCACAAGATAGCCGCCTTCGGGCGGCTTTTTTCTTGCCGATTTAGGCTTATAGGACAAAATGTGTGTCCACGTTGGGGGCATCGGCGCAGGTCGATGCC
>NZ_SPFY01000008.1 GCF_005844325.1 Collinsella aerofaciens
CGGAAAGAAACTGCAACGCGGGGGAGGCGACCCCAATGGCTTTCTCATATCGTCTTTCGGCTCTTCCTTCTTATCGCTATCGCCAGCATCCTCGGTGACCGTCGCCTTGTCATTGCCACAGCCAGTCAGGAGACCGGAAACACCCAGGACAACGGTCGCGAATGCGCCAAGCGCGGCGCGACGGCTCAGCAGCACTTCATTTTCGAGCTTTTTCATTATTCATCCTTCCTACGATCCGGCTACCGTGCCGGCACACAGCACATCGTAGAAAGGATTGAACTTGAATTCATTAGCTCAGAGCTAAGGCTACGGTAAACGGTCAATGCAGTTGTCCAAGCGCCGAGCAAACGCTCTTTACGCGACCGTCAGCAGGCAGGATCAACCCACTGTGACGGATTCCCCGGTAAAGGCGCTGATCGTCAACAGGACAAAGAACATAAGGTAGCTAACGCTCAGCGGGTATGCGATAGCCAAAAAGACAATCCATCCCACATTGGTTTTGCCGTCGGCGCGGCGTTGTTCGCGACAACGATAGAGCCAGATCGTCGCGCCAATGGCGACAATCAGCAACACGAGCGCCGCCGCAGCCAATCCGGCAAGTGCAAACATCATGCCAATGCTCAGCACAACAACCGGGAGCAGTAACAAACCGCACCCGCAACCACCCGGACTATATACAACAGATTGCCGACGTCGCTTCATCGTCACTCCATTCTCAGCGTCTTTGGGCCCTACAATGCGATGGCCTGCTGGACAGGAACAATCTTGTCGAGCTCAGGTTTAATCCGCCTTTTCTCGGCCTCGAGATCAAACGCCATCTGCGCGCGAAGCCAATAACCATCCGTCAGACCAAAGTAACGGCAAAGACGAAGGTCCGTGTCAGCCGTCACACGGCGTCTTCCCAAGACAATCTGCCCGATACGCTGAGCCGGAATCCCGGTCTCCTTCGCAAGGCGATATTGAGAAATGCCCATGGGAACAAGAAACTCCTCTTTGAGAAGCTCACCAGGAGTCACCGGCGACAGCAAATCAGTCGCAGCCTCTTCATTTGTGGTAATCGACGATTTCGACATTCCAAGCCATCCCCTGTCTCCACTCAAAGCAGACCCGATAAGATGCAATCATAGTATCGCCTTACGTTAATAACGTCAAACGTTTCTATAGACTTACATCTCTATTATAGCGTACATCTGTTCGTGTTTTCTAGAACAGGTATCCTTCGACACTTAAGCAAGCAAAAGCAGTCGTTTGTAAACATCGAGGCCTTTGAGCAGGATTTCCTCGTCAAAGAGCATGGTATCAGTATGCAGGGCGCTTGTGGCATAGGCGGAACAGCCGTCCGAATCGCTCGGGTTTTCTTGACCCTCCGGCACGCCCGTGCCCAGCAGGAAGAACACACCCGGCAGATGACGCTGATAGAAGGCGAAGTCCTCGGCAATCAGCAGCGGCTCGTCCACGAGCTGTAACTCGGGCAGAGCGGGCGCGATTCGGGCAAACAACTCGGGGGCGTTGTCGACCGGCGGATAGCCCTCGGCAAAGTCGAGATCGTACGTGCAGCCCGTTGCAGCGCACGCCTCGTCGAGCACACGGCGCACGCCCTCACGCGCACGGTCGAACATGTCGTCCGTAAACACACGCAGACTGCCGGCAACATGGGCCTCCCCCGCCACCGCGTTGCAAACGGTACCGGCCTGCAGCAGGCCGAACTTACCAATGCAGGGCTCGTCGGCACCCAACTCGTCCATCAATTCACGCTCGGCAACCAAGAACTTGGCAGCCGCCAGCGCCGCATCGTGCGATTCGTGTACGGGAACGCCGTAGGTCTTGGCGATATGGATGCTTGTCCCGTGAATGTGCACGTGCGTCTCGCTCGAACGCGCCAGCAGCGGGCCGGAACAACTCGCCAACGCGTTCGCAGGCAGGTCGGGCCATACGTGGAACCCGAAGATACGGTCCGCCCCGTAGCGCTCAAACACCCCGCTCTCGCATACCGTCTTGGCACCACCGGTCGTCTCCTCGGCAGGCTGGAACACAAAGAGCACGTTGCGTTTGATGGCACCCGGCTGCTCACGAATCGTGCGATCGACAAAGGTTGCCGCCGCAAGCGCCATGGCCATGTGTCCATCGTGTCCGCAAGCGTGCATCTTTCCGGGATGCGTCGAGGCAAAGGCCGCGCCCGTCGCCTCTGCGATGGGCAGCGCGTCCATATCGGCGCGAATCGCCGTGGCATGCGCGGCGCCCGTGCCAGTGTCGAAGAAAGCGCAAACACAGCTGGGGCAGGGATGGGTCACTTCACAGGCAAGCGAGGCGAGCACGCCCTCGATATAGGCTATGGTTTGAGGAAGATCGAAATCGAGCTCCGGAATGCGATGCAGGTCGCGACGATAGCGACGAAGTTCTTGGAGCTCGGTCATAAAGGATCCTTTCATGGGGCATTTCCATTCACACAATATTGTGATGCAGAATTGTGACGCCCTTGTTTCTAGCATATCCCTGCATTTTTTAAACGTTATATACGAATACTCTTGTTTGGTAAAGTGCAACGTGGTAGGGTCTTTACCACTTGATAGAGGCGCGGGCACGAAGATCCGCGGGCGAGTCGGCAGACTTTGACCCCGCGGGGAGGCGAAACCCGCCGAACTGGGTTTTTCGGGCACGAACAGCCTGGTGGGCCTGCGGGAAACACCCGCAGGACTGTCTGCAGCAATGCGGGAGCGCTATCCGGACATTGGGTCCACGCTATGCGGATTCGATGCGCCGATGGCGCCGTCTGGATAGCGAGGTTTACGGGACATGGCACTGACCCCCAACGAGGCATATGCGGCAAAGCGGCCGTTTGTGGACAAGGAGACGCTCGAACACATCGTCGAGCAGTTCCCCACGCCGTTTCATCTATACGACGAGGCGGGCATCCGTCGCAACATGCAAGAAGTACGTGACGCCTTTGCGTGGAATCCGGGATTTAAGGAGTACTTTGCCGTCAAGGCCAATCCCAACCCGGCGCTTATCTCCATTCTCAACGAATACGGCTGCGGTTGCGACTGCTCGAGCTATACCGAGCTCATGATCGCCCGCTCGCTGGGCATCACCGGCCATGACATCATGTTCTCGTCCAACGACACGCCGGCAGCGGACTTTGAGCTCGCCGATAAGCTGGGCGCCATCGTCAACTTTGACGACATCAGCCACATCGAGTTCTACGAGCGCGTCGCGGGCCCCATCCCCAAGACAGTCAGCTGCCGCTTTAATCCGGGCGGTCTGTTCCAGCTTTCCAACGGCATTATGGACAACCCGGGCGATTCAAAGTACGGCATGACCACTGAACAGCTCTTTGAGGCCTTCCGTATGCTCAAGGCCAAGGGCGCCGAGAATTTTGGCATCCATGCCTTCCTTGCCAGCAACACCGTCACCAACGACTACTACCCCAAGCTCGCGCGCATCCTCTTTGAACTTGCCGTGCGTCTGGAGCGCGAGACGGGCGCGCATGTCGCCTTTATCAACCTGTCCGGCGGTGTGGGTATCCCCTACCTGCCCGGGCAGCAGGCTAACGACATCCACGCCATCGGCGAGGGCGTACACGCGGCCTACGACGAGATCCTGGTTCCCGCCGGCATGGGCGATGTGGCGATCTGCACCGAGATGGGCCGCTTTATGATGGGCCCCTACGGATGCCTGGTCACCAAGGCCATCCACGAAAAGCAGATTTACAAGGACTATATCGGCGTGGACGCAAGCGCCGTCGACCTGATTCGCCCTGCCATGTATGGCGCCTACCATCACGTTACGGTGATGGGCCAGCCGGGTGGCCCCGACAAATCCACAGCCCCTGTCACGAACAAGTACGACATCACGGGCAACTTGTGCGAGAACAACGACAAGTTCGCCATCGACCGCGAGCTGCCGCAGATCGATATGGGCAACCTGCTCGTGATCCACGATACCGGCGCGCACGGCTACTCCATGGGCTACAACTACAACGGACGCCTGCGCTCCGCAGAGGTATTGCTTCGCCCCGATGGCTCGGCGGATCTTATCCGTCGTGCCGAGCGCCCGGGCGACTACTTTGCCACGCTCGACGTGCTGCCGTGCGGCCGCAAGTTGCTGGCCTAGTCGCGCGCCGAAAGCGCCCGCCGTCGCGCTCAGGACGAGCGCCTAGCCGTCGCCACCCAATGGAACAAACGCATCCAGATCGCAGAAGCGAAGGAGAAGAATATGGACGTCCGCAACCTCGAGGGCTCGATCGTCGCCCTCGTCACCCCGTTTAAGAAGGACGGCAGCGTCGACTTTGATGCGCTTGAGCGCCTGGTCGATTTCCACCTGCAGAATGGCACCGACGCCATCCTCACCCTGGGCACCACCGGCGAGAGCGCCACGATGACCGATGACGAGGACAACTCCGTCGTTGCCGCCGTGGTCAAGCAGGTCGCAGGCCGCATCCCCGTCATCGCCGGGTCGGGCTCCAACTCCACGCAGACCATGCTCACCAAGTCGCTCACCTACCAGGGCCTGGGCGCCGACGGCCTGCTGCTCATCACCCCCTACTACAACAAGTCCAACGAAGAGGGCATCTACCAGCACTTTAAGACCGTGGCCGATGCGGTGGACATCCCCTGCATCTTGTACAACATCCCCGGTCGTTGCGGCTGCGGTATCAGCGAGCGCAATGTCGAGCGCCTGGCCGCACACCCCAACATCATGGGCATCAAGGAGGCCTCGGGCAACGTCGCCTATGCCGCCAAGATCGCGCACCTGCTGTCCAACGACTTCCGCATGTATTCGGGCGAGGACGCGCTCACCGTGCCGCTCATGAGCCTGGGTGCCTCGGGCACCATCAGCGTTTGGGCCGACGTGCAGCCGCAACTCGTGCACGACATGTGCCGTGCCTACCTGGACGGTGACGTGGAGCGCGCCCGCGAGATCCAGATTGCCGGCCAGCCGCTCATCAACGCCCTCTTTAGCGAAGTCAACCCCATCCCCGTTAAGGAAGCGCTCGCCCAGATGGGTATGATCGAGGCCAACTATCGCATGCCGCTGTGCCCCATGGCAGACGACACGCGCGCCGCACTTACCGATGCTCTGAAGGGAGCTGGTCTGCTTGATTAAGACCGTCATTATGGGAACGGGCCGCATGGGCTCGCTCATCCGCACCACCGCCGAAAGCATCGTTGGTGCCGCCGGTCAACCCGTTTTCGACATCGTCGCCCAGATCGGCTTTGACCTGGCCGAGCTCGAGAGCGCTCCGGCTGCCGATGTGATCATCGACTTCTCGAACGTCGCGACCTTTGATGCCGTCGTTGCCTATGTCGAGCGTACGGGCGCCGCACTCGTTTCCGGCACCACGGGCTACACGCCTGAGCAGATGGACCGCCTGCGCGAGCTGGGCCAGAACGCCCGCGTCATGCACTCGGGCAACTACTCAATCGGCATCGCCGCTCTGCGCCATCTGGTGGCCCAGGCCACGCGCGAGCTGCCCGGCTTTGACTGCGAGATCGTCGAGACGCACCACAACCAAAAGGTCGATGCCCCCAGCGGCACCGCCAAGCTACTGCTCGACGCCGTGGTCGAGGCCGAGCCCGAGGCCGGCTATCACCCCGTCCACGGCCGCGAGGGCATGTGCGGCGCGCGCGACCCCAAGGAGATCGGCATGCACTCGCTGCGCGGCGGCACCGTCGCCGGCGTGCACGAGGTGAGTTTCTTTGGGCAGGACGAGGAGGTCACGCTCACCCACCGCGCCACAAGCCGTCAGATTTTTGTCAACGGCGCTCTGGCCGCCGCTCAGAAGCTCGTCGTCCGTGATCCCGGCTTCTACACCTTCGACCAGGTCATGTTCGCCTAGCCAATCATTAACCAAGCCCGCGTAAAGGAGAAACAAGATATGAGCAACGCAGCCGAGATGGATGCACAGGAGATTATCAACTACATCGCCACCGCGCCCAAGAAGACGCCCGTCAAGCTGTATGTGCGCGAGAAGCCCGGCATGAAAGTCCAGTGGGGCGATGCGCACGTCTACGGCGGCCGTCGCGGCAAGACCGTCTTTGGCGACTGGGATGAGCTCAAGGCCATCCTCGACGCCAACGCCGATTCCATCGACTACTACGACGTGGAGAATGACTGCCGCAACTCCGCCGTCCCCATGCTCGACCTTAAGGGTATCAACGCCCGCATCGAGCCGGGCGCGATCATCCGCGACCGCGTCGAGATCGGCGACCGCGCCGTCATCATGATGGGCGCCATCATCAACATCGGCTCCGTTATCGGCGAGGGTTCCATGATCGATATGGGCGCCGTGCTGGGCGGCCGTGCCACCGTGGGCAAGAACTGCCACATCGGCGCCGGCACCGTGCTTGCAGGCGTCGTTGAGCCCGCGAGCGCCACGCCCGTCATCATCGAGGACGATGTCATGATTGGCGCCAACGCCGTGGTCCTGGAAGGCGTGCGCGTGGGCAAGGGCGCCGTCGTGGCTGCAGGCGCCGTATGCGTCGAGGATGTCCCTGCCGGCGCCGTCGTGGCCGGCGTTCCCGCCCGCGTCATCAAGATGCGCGACGAGAAGACCGACAGCAAGACCGGTCTCGAGGAAGGTCTGCGCCAGCTTTAACAGTTACGGCGTTTTACCAAACGCCGTAACGACTCGACGCTGCAAACGCCCCTAGGCGGCAATCTGACGTTCAATCGTCGGTCGCGTACCAAAGTACGCTTCCCTCCTCTTTCACGTCACCTTGCTCGCTCTGGGGCGTTTTCGCTGACGCATGCTCAACCTGCGGCGCAATGTCAGCAACCAAGCTAAAA
This sequence comes from Collinsella aerofaciens, assembly GCF_005844325.1. Classification (GTDB taxonomy): domain Bacteria; phylum Actinomycetota; class Coriobacteriia; order Coriobacteriales; family Coriobacteriaceae; genus Collinsella; species Collinsella aerofaciens_G. The sequence goes on from NZ_SPFY01000008.1 coordinate 6,787, forward strand.
ACAACAAAGGCCGAAGCCCCAACCAGGGCTTCGGCCTTCTTTATCTCAAGGTTCCGTCGTATTCGACCATGGCTGGATGCTTCGACAAACGATCGGCAGCCGTCTTATAGACCTCTGAACGGTCGCGTCGACCTATTGCAACGATCTCGGCAATCTCAACCGTTCCGTCCTCTCGAATTCGAAATACCATTCGGAGTCCCGCCTTTCTCCATTTAATCTTTTTGCAGCCGGCAAGCTCACCGTGAAGCGGCGTTCCGATTTCATCGGCGCGCGTCTTTAATTTCGCCACTGCAATGCGGACGAGCCTTCGCTGAGAACCATCTAGTTTTTGATATTCCTTCTCGACGTCTCGATTCAAAAAGCCGACGACAAAGTGCCCGCTCATTCGAAAAGACCCTCATCCGAAATCGCGTCGGAGTCCATCGATTCGAACTCCGCGAGCTCCTCAGGAGTCAGGGTATCTTCAAACGGAATAAACTCATGCGGTCCGTTTTTGATTCGATCTGCCGCAATACGATCAAGCTCAAGTTCGCGAAGGTACTGTAGGGCGCCGTACATTTCCTCATAGGCGGCGTAGTCGATAATCACGGTATCGATATCGTTATGATCGGCGATAAACTGCGGCGCGCGCTTAGCGCGCTTGCGAACGACAGATAAGGACTTGCTCGCTTCGGTGGCAGAAACTACCTGATCTTTTGTAAACACCGGCTTTTCCAGAACAAGTGGGGACATTTGTACCTCCAAAAAAATAATCTGGATTATATTTCAAAGTATACTTCAAAATATAATCCAGATTTCTCTTTGGAAGAAACTATTGCGCTATCGGTTCTCGATGCTTCCGATGTTCTTGAGCTCGATGGAGATGAGGCCGTTGGGCTCGTTGACGAACTCGATATACTCGGAGTTCGAGCCCATCTCGGCCGGGAAGCTGATCTCGATACCCGTATCGGTTCGAATCTTATGATTGCGCACGGCCGCACGCTCGACCTGTTTACGCTCCACGGGCACGCGCTCGGGCACCTTTTCCTCGGTCAATGCCGCACGAACGCTCTCTTTGATGACCGGCTCGTCCTCAAAGACCTCGTCGACGATATCCCAGGGCGGCAGTTCCTCGTCGTCTTCGACCTTCTCGGCTACAGCGGCTTTGACCTTGGCGAGCGCCACAGCCGCGTTGGCGCCGTGTTCCTCGGCAACCTCCTCGACCACGCGTGTCACGGTGTCGATGACCTCCTTGCCCGATACGCCCGTGTCGCACTGGAGCAGGCCGTCGGGAATGAGCATACGATCCTCGCCGGCAATCTTGCGCTTCTTATCCACATAGCCGATCTCCATAGTGCTCGCGCGCACGATGGCGTAGCTCGGCACCTTTTGGGAAGGATTCGGCAGAATAGCATAGTGGCGCGCGATGTCGTTGCGCACCTCGCCCTCCTCGCGGCCCACCTCGTGCATAAAGGCCTGCTTGGACCCAAGTAACATGACAGCAAACCAGCGGGCGTCCTCATCGTCGTCAAAGTCCGCCACAAGCACGTCGGTAGACTCGGCCTTTTCGGCCTTGGCAAGCTCCGAGGAGATGAACTCCGCAATCTGCTGCGACAGGTCCACGAATTCGCGCTCGCCAAAGAAATAGCCCTTGAGTTCACCGCCGAATGCGGAGTTCTCGGCAAACGTGGCGCGCTTGTTATCGGCAGACGTGCGGGCGCGACGCAGATGCGTGGTCACGAAGTTGCGCACGGTGCGACTCTCGATATCGAGCTCGCGCTGGCTCATGACGCTGACGGCCGAGTCAAAGTCCAGGATATGCAGGATTGCGTGATTGATTTTCATATACGGCATTCCGTTCTAGATCGATTTCAGCACGAATCAGTATAGCGGGCGTGCCCGCCCCAATGCACCAACATGCCCCTTTGCACCAGCGTTAGCGCAGGAGCTCGGACTGCCACGCCTCGAGCTGCTCTGCCAGGCTCTTGCCGGCAGCAGGAACGTTGAGCTCGGAACGCTTGGGCAGCAGGGCGCATTTAAGAATTGCGACGACGGTCTGCGAGATGAAACGGCGCGTATCTTTGTCGAAGCTCTGAGCAGCCTGGAGCATCACCGGCAGGCTCTCGCGCAAATTCCCTGCGATATCTGCGAACCGTTCGGCCCCTGTGGCTTCAAACACGGAGAACAACGCATCTACAAAGCGCTCGCGCTCGGCAGGCCCCACTGCAAGCAGCATCTCGCGAATAGAGCTATCGACGTATCGAGCGCCGGCAGACAGACGCTCGCAATACACAAAGTCGTAGTCGTCAACGACCCAGCTAAAGGGATTGTGCTGCAGCAGACTGAATTCGGTGCTCTCGACAATGGCGTAATCTTCCTGCGTCTCGAACATCATGCCGAAAATCGAAGACTGGGGCAGGGTCTTGTCGATGCGGCCGGAAAGACCTGCGAAGGCGTCACCGCTCAGGAACTCCTCGACAAAGCCGGGGCCATCGTGGGAGAAGGCCCGTTCGATCCGGTCGCCAGCAGCGTCAGAGCACATCGCCGCGCCATACACCGCCAAGTTTCCGCCCTTGGAATGGCCTCCACACAAGAGCGGACCATCAATCGCGGCCACCGCCTCGTCCACATAGCGCGCCGCAGATTCCTGGGCCGGCACAGGACACCGGAAAGCCATGTTAAAGTCCTCTTTCCAGCCCACGATCGTGCTGTCGGTCCCCCGGAAGGCAAGATAGGAAAATCCTGCCGGGAATCGGAACGTCATGGCCGCAAACTGCTCCGTCGTTGCCACGTCGCTCACGGCACGGTATCCGCACACGCGCACGCCGCGGTAGCGCGGACTTGCCGCAACAGCCTCCAACAAGGCGCGGCTCTCCTCCGGATCCCACAGGTCGCCAATCATGTCCCGGTAGCACTCGGCGCGCAGTAGCTCACGCACGTCCAGTCCCTGCCAGCCGGCAAGCTCCGGCATATCCCCCGGCAAGCGCAAATACGACAGCCATGCAAACACCAGGCTGTCCACCGCGCAAAACGGCCGCTCCTCAAACGAATCGAACGCCGTCTGGGCATAACTCAAAAAGTTAGGCGAATCCGACATGCCTCTCCCATCAACAATGGTGCATTGGGGTCAGGTTTGTTTGCACCAATCGTGCCCCATTTGGTGCAAACAAACCTGACCCCCTTGCACCAAAAAGGCGCCCGGGCCGTGGGGCCCGGACGCCTTCATTGTAGCTTGCTGGCAAACGAGCCGGATTTAGCAGGAGAAATCGACGCTGTCGATGATGTCCTTGAGGGCCTTGGCAGAAGCGGTGAGCTCGCTCTGCTCGGACTCGTTCAGCGGCACAGGGACGCGGCAGACGACGCCGTCGCGACCGACGACGGTCGGCATGGAGATGGCCAGATCGGACAGGCCATACTCGCCCACCATGAGCGAGGAAACGGGCAGAACGGTCTGCTCGTCACGCATAACAGCGGTGCAGATACGCTTAACGGCCATGGCAACGCCATAGTAGGTTGCGTGCTTCTTCTCGATGATGGTGTAAGCGGAGTTCTTGACGTCCTCGGCGATACGCTTCTCGGCAGCCTCATGCTCCAGATGGCCGTGAAGCTCGCAGAAGGTGCTCAGCGGCACGCCGGCAACCTGAGCGCTGGACCAGGCGACGAACTCGGAGTCGCCGTGCTCGCCCATGACGTAGGCCTGGACATCGCGCGGATCGACCTCGACGTGGGCGCCGAGCATCTGCTGCAGACGACCGGTGTCGAGCACGGTGCCGGAGCCGATGACATGGCCCTCGGGCAGGCCGGACATCTTGATGGCGGCATAGGTCAGAACGTCAACCGGGTTAGAGACGATCAGCAGGATGCCGTCAAAGCCGGACTTCTTAATCTCGGGAATAATGGACTTAAAGATGCTGACGTTCTTGTTGACCAGGTCCAGGCGGGTCTCACCGGGCTTCTGGGCAGCGCCAGCGGTGACGACGATCATGGCGGCGTCGGCGACATCGGAATAATCGCCGGCGTAGATCTTCATCGGCTCGGCAAACGTCATGCCGTGCGCGATATCCAGGGCCTCACCCTCGGCGCGGTTCTTGTCCACGTCGATGAGGACCATCTCGGAGAACAGACCGCTCTGCATCAGCGCGAACGCCGAAGACGAACCGACGAAACCGCAGCCGACAATAGCGACCTTCTTCTCGTTAACCATTAGAAACTCCCATCTCTCTCCACAAACAAGCCGCCCGGGAACGACCCGAGCGGCTTGTCGTAATCCCAATACATCCAATCGGGACTTTGATTATGCTCCTATTCGCAGCCAAAAATCGACCGTTTGCCGAAATTGTTTGCAGGATTCGTAAAATAACTGCACGAAATCGGTTTCGATATATTGACGAGCCAAAATAGCTTTCTAATACAGGCCCGCCTCGCGAATGGCCTCGACAGCCAAAGCGATCTGGTCGGGCGGCAGGACCAACGCCATGCGCACGTGTCCCTCGCCCGAGGGACCAAAACTCGCACCCGGCGTCACCACAACGCCGGCCTTCTCCATAAGCTCCTCGCAAAACGCCATGGAATCGGTGCGACCACCGGGAAGCTTGGCCCACACAAACATGGAGCCATGCGCGTTGGGACGCTCCCAGCCCAGGCCCTCAAGACCGTCGCACAGGGCATCGCGACGCTCCTGGTACTTCAGACGCTGCGCCTCGACCTCATCGCGAGGTCCATTAAGGCACGCGATGGCGGCCTTCTGGATCGGGAAGAACATGCCAAAGTCGATCTGGCTGCGCAGCTTGGCAAAGGCAGAGACCACATCCTCTCGGCCGACCAAAAAGCCGATACGCGCACCGGTGACGTTAAACGACTTGGAGAGCGAGAAGAACTCAACGCCTACCTCGAGCGCGCCGGGATACTGCAAGAAGCTGCCGCCCGGCTCGCCGTCGAACACGATGTCCGAGTATGCGTTGTCGTGAACGATCAGCAGGTCGTGCTCGCGGGCAAAAGCGATGATCTCCTCGTAGACCTCGGGCGTGCCCACCGAGCCCACCGGGTTGGCGGGCAGCGACACGATCATGTACTTGGCACGGTCGGCCACCTCGGGATCGATGCCCGCCACATAGGGCAGGTAATTGTGCTCGGCAACCAGCGGATAGTACTCGAGCTTGGCATCGGCGATCTTGGCACCCGCCTCAAAGACCGGGTAGCACGGATCGGGAACCAAAATGGTGTCACCCGGATCGAGCAGGGCCAGGCCCAAATGGCCCACGCCCTCCTGCGTGCCGTTGCACGACTGCACCATGGACGGCGTAATGCCCGAAACGCCAAAGCGACGCTCATAGTAATCGCACACGGCTTGCTTGAGTTCGGGCAGGTCGCGCAGGGCATACTTCCACATCTCGGGATCTTGGGCTGCTTGCGTGAGCGCCTCGACCACATGGTCGTACGGCTTAAAGTCGGGCGTGCCCACGCTCATGTTGTAAATGGTCTTGCCCTGAGCCTTCAGCGCGAGAAGCTTGTTGTTGAGCGAGGCGAAGACCTCCGCGCCAAAGCGGTCGAGACGCTGCGATGCCTGCATGGTGCCACCTTTCGATATAAAAAACGCGGCGCTCCGACAAGAGCGCCGCGCGATACGGGCCATCAGATTGCAAAAGTGTAACGCTTGCAACCCCCGTATTGGTTCAATTTAGCCAACCTTAGTCAATTGGATTGAGCGCGTCGATCTGCGCAAGCCACAAACGTGAGCTGGCGTCACTCGGCATACGCCAATCGCCGCGCGGGCTGAGCGTCACCGAGCCCACCTTGGGACCATCGGGCAGGCAGCTGCGCTTAAACTGCTGGGCAAAGAAGCGACGATAGAACGTACGTAGCCACGTGTGGACGGTCTTGGCGTCGTAGACGCCCTCGAAGCTCTTGAGCGCCATGCGGTAGATCTTGCCCGGCTCAAAGCCAAAACGCAGCAGGTAGTAGAGGAAGTAGTCGTGCAGCTCGTACGGGCCCACCAAATCCTCGGTCTTCTGCGCAATCTCGCCGTCGCCCGTGGGCGGCAGAAGCTCGGGAGATACCGGCGTATCGAGGATGTCGAGCAAGACCTCGGCAATACTCCCGCCAAAGACATCAGCCGCATAGCGCACCAGATGACGCACGAGCGTCTTGGGCACGCTCGCGTTGACGGCGTACATGCTCATGTGGTCGCCGTTATAGGTAGCCCAGCCGAGCGCCAGCTCCGACAGGTCGCCCGTGCCGATGACAAAACCGCCAGCCTGGTTGGCCAAGTCCATCAAAATCTGCGTGCGCTCGCGGGCCTGGCTGTTCTCGTAGGTCACGTCCTGCACGGTCTGATCGTGCTCAATGTCCTTAAAGTGCTGCTCCACGGCCGCGTGGATCGAAACCTCGCGGAAGCTCACGCCCAGGTCGCGGGCAAGCGACTCGGCATTGGACTTGGTGCGATGCGTCGTGCCAAAGCCAGGCATGGACACGGCCGTGATACCCGTGCGCGGCAGCCCCAGCGCATCGAAGGCACGCACGGTCACAAGCAGTGCCAGCGTGGAGTCCAAGCCACCCGAAAGGCCGATAACCGCAGCCTTGGTACCTGTGTGGGCAAGGCGGGTCTTGAGGCCAGCAGTCTGCAGATTGAGAATAGTCTCGCAGCGCTCGGCCAGATCGCCATGGTCGGCCGGCACAAAGGGCGCGCGGGGGAAGACGCGGTCGATGTCGAACGCATCGCGCAGGACAGGCTCTTCGGCCAGCACGCCCTCAAACGAAAATTCAACGGTCGTGGCCTCCGGCGCATCGTCGGTACGCGTCCACGTCGTCGAGCGACGGCGCTCGGCAACCAGACGGTCGAGGTCAACATCGGCGATGGCCATATCGCAGGTAAGCAGTTTGGTCGCGGCGAGCTTGGAGCCGTTTTCGTAGACGAGGTTCTCCCCCGCAAAGACCATGTCGGTCGTGGACTCGCCCTCGCTCGCATCTGCATAGGCATAGGCACAGTACAGGCGCGCGCTCTGGTTGGATATGAGGCTGCGTCGGTAATCTGCCTTGCCGATAATCTCGTCCGAGGCCGACGGGTTGAGGATCACCGTTGCACCGGCAAGCGCCATCTCGGTCGAAGGGGGCGCCGGCACCCACAGGTCCTCGCAGACCTCAACGCCCAGCACCAGGTCTTCAGCACCCTCATCACAGCAACGGTAGACAAGCCCCGAACCCAGCGGAACCGGACCCTGACCGGCAAACTCGACCCATACGGGATCTGCGGGCGCCGGAGCAAACCAGCGGCGCTCGTAGAACTCGCCATAGTTGGGCAGATACTTCTTGGCCGTAAGACCCAAAAGCTCGCCCGCGCAGCACACGGCGGCGCAGTTGTAGATATTCTCGGCAACCGCAACGGGAAGACCGACGGTGAAGACAATCGGCAGCTCGCGGGTTTCATCGAGAATATGTGCCAGTGCGGTCTCGCAGGCATGCAGTAATGTGCGGTTATGGAACAGATCGGCCGCGGTATAACCGGTCAGGTTAAGCTCGGGCAGCACCAGAGCACGAACGCCGCGCTCGACAGCCGCGCGAACAGCCGCCAACGCAACCTCGGCATTGCCCTCGACATCGGCCACGCGAATCTGCGGCGACGCCGCCGCCACACGCAAAAAGCCATCGTTCTTATTAGCCGAAACGCAGCATTGCCTTGTTGATCTGGACACTGGAGGCCCCTTCTACCCTGAGATTCAGTCTAACGGACGTTCACATATCTCTAACTAGCCAAAGCAACCTCCCAGTTTACTGAGAGGCCAACCTGTGCTAAGAGCATGTATTTCAAAAATATCTTTAATTAAAAAAGGAGAAATCGATAATCGACTTCTCCTTTAAGTGAGGCGAGTAAATTCCGAAACTAATGGCAGAATTTATCCATGTAGTCCTCAAAGTCGAACACTTCTACCACGACGCCCTCTTCCTGAAACTCTTTCAGTTGCTCCAAGAGATCTTTGTTAATAACGTCCATGCAGAAACCTCCTCTATCTAATCAATTGTAGTATATCTGCTTTCATGCAATTATCAACCAACTTGTTTAATTGCTCCTCGCTTGCCGATAGTCCCTCTTTTTTCAAAATGTCGCGCACCTCGTTCTTAGTAATCGGCTTTTCAAACAACGAAAGCAAAGCGAACGAAAAATCATTAACCGCACACATTCTATGGGTGGCACAACTCAGCAGTACTCTTAACCCCTCTTTTGAGCGTCCGACTTCTTTCACAAACGAACTTTTAACCAATTGAAAACCATTATCGTGCATTACATAATCGGCATCGATATTTGTATTCAGCAATCCATAATGCAACAGTTCTTCTATCGCCCTTGTCAGCTCGAGATCGCCCTGATCAAGGATAAGAGAAATGCTACAATCGGCCTCCAATAAACGGGCCAACTTAAGGTATACCAACTGGGAAACAGCATAGACATGATGGTATTCAGAATTATAGAAGTAGGCAAATGGCTCAACGAGCACGACAGAGGTCTTGGAATCCAGCCAGATTCGATCAGCTGGATTTAGACTAGTCAGCCGTCGCTTTACTTTGGTCAAATGTCCCTTATACCTGACAGCGTGAATAGAATCTAGGATCCAGGTCACCTCTGAAATATGAAGCCGCTGGGGCAAGTCAATTGTGTCGCTACCGTTTATGACTTCTTGCATATAAAAATCAATATGATGCTCATCAGATAAGGATTTTGCTTCATTTAAAGTTAAACCAGTGCCTGAAACATAATCCACTTCGAGGCGCAAATCCTCATATTGGGACTTCGGCATTACAGAGACACCATACTTATCGGGATGATTCCAAACATCCGACCCCATAACGAGACCAAAATTCGTAAATCCTCTCGTGGAATATGGAACACCACATACCTGTTTTGAATAATTCAAAACATTCTCTGTATAAGCTAAGGTGTTCAGAGCCTCTTCTTTAGTTTCGGTCGGAAAGCCAATCATAAAGAATAGATGAACAGGAATACCCGCATTGAGACAATCATGGATATTGCGATCAATCCAATCAACTCTCGTGTTCTTCTTCATTAGATCAAGAACTCTTTGGTTGTATGACTCGAGGCCAAACTGAATCTGCCTACATCCACTTTGGTATATCTTGTTGAAAACGTCTGTACTTAGGGTTGGAGAGAACCTCGTTTCTCCATGCCAGAAAAACGTTTTTCCCGATGCGTTTATTTCATCCGCGAGTTGCTCCATTCTTTTGCCTTCGAATGTTTCATCCACAAAAGAGAAAACTCTCGTGCCGTATTTTTCATTTAACCGACACATTATTTCAAATACTCTCGATATAGGCATCTTTCGGTAACAACCACCGGTAGCACCGGGAATGGTGCAGAAGGCGCAATGATTAAAACACTGCCTAGAAGAATAAACCGGCAATATTAACTCAGGCATGAAGTATTTAGAAAGGGCGAAGCCATCGAAATCGGGAACTGTATCGTTGATAAATGTTTGCTCAATCCGATGGTTTTTATATATCTTTCCACCTTTAGCATGGCAAAGGTTTGGAACACAGTCGAGATTGTCATCACCAGAGTCAAGAGCCTCAAGAAGACGTGCAAGCGGCTCTTCGCCGTCATACATCATTATCGAATCAATGTATTCAAAAAAGGGATGCCATTCTTTCATGCAGTCATCTGCTAAACGAGTAATGTAATTGCCGCCCAATGAGACGTGTTTAACAGATGGACATTCTTCTTTAATCAGTTTCGCTAACGTAACTGCAGAAATCAATTGGAAACAGCCGCTCACCGAAATCCCAATAAACTCGATTTTTTCCCTCTGAATACGCTTAAGAAAGGCAGTTTCATAGAAGGAAATAAACGGATTATGCAAGGTATCCGCAAGCGATTTCATTATTTCTGGTGTCGAATAATAATCATAGGGCAGATCTATGGAGTTGAACGTGTATTTAACTCCATATGAGACGTGATTTATGATATAGAGTGCATTTCTAAAAATGTTTTCAGCATATTGTCTTTCTTTTAGATTAAAGTATCTCTTCGATCTGAAAATATCTTTTGCCTCGTCAACATTAAGTGCTGACTTTTGTATCAACTCGATTGTTAATTGAACATTCGAACTAAACGAATCCTTTGATTCCCGATACCTTTTACAGCACTCTTCGACATGTCTAAAAGATAGGAGGTCATCGTAAAATTCCACGTTTAAGTCAACGATGTCAACTTTATATTGTTCAACCTCTTGAAGATATGACTTCAAAACAGGCAAGGCAAGATACGGCCCCACTGGACTCCATCATGGGGGAAATACTAAAAGCGTTTTAGGCATATCAACGTCACATCTTTCGCAAATAATTCAATTGAGACACAACTACCATCATAATTGAAAATACACCAAGTCCTGTAACGAGAATTGAGAACATCGCGATGCTCGTGAACAGCGAAACAAGGAGTGTTGAAATAACAACAGCAACCGATTGCAAAGACTCCCTAATTGAAAACAGGCTTATCGATTCAGATTCGTCTCTCGCCAAATCCTGCAGCGATGTTATGAGAAGCACATCTTGAATGGCGTTTCCGGCACCGACGATAAAAAGGAAAATAAACGATATCCCAGACGCATAGCGATAGCCAAACGCCAGATACGCACCGAGCGCAAGATACGTCACAAAACAATATGATTTAACGCAATCGGAACCACTAATTAAACGACCATATATTGTATTTCCGAACAACAGTCCGATTGTAAGACTACTCTGAAGGAATCCGTATTGTATCGATGACGAGTCAAATTGCAATTGCGCAATAGCTGGCAAAAGAGAATTCAGAGAGCCGAATGCCACGCCACTAGAAATATCGATTAATAGGAAACCAATTGCCAAGTGCTTCGCGCTAAGATCACTAAATGCAGTCCTGTTTTTTTCATTTTTGCTTATCCCCTCTTTATCATTAACCTCGATAACCGACGGAACATCTCGCAGCAACCAGAACGACGCGGCAAAAGAAAGCGCGTCTAATGCAAGAACAGCCTCCGCCCCAAATTGAGCGACAACAAAACCGCCGGCAACTGGCCCCAGAACCATCATCAAATTCTGCAGAAACCCAAACGAATTATTAATTACGTCGCGATTGATACTATTCGTATTGGCTCTTAACAACGAGTAAAAGCAGGGCATTTCAACCGTTCGGCAAAGCGATACCGCGCACGTAATAGCAAACATACTCCATTTACTATCAACAAAAATATAGCAAACGAATAATCCCGCGCGAATTAAGTCTGCCAATCTCATGGCCTGCAGTGTCCCGATACCCATCTTCTGAGGCAGCTGCGCGAGCGCAACTGAAAACAGAGAGGGGGCAAATCTACAGCAGACCATCAAAGCAGTTGCAGAAACATCGTGAGTTACCTCGTAAATCAGCATTGGCAAAGCAATATTCGCACACCAATTGCCTATTTCGCTTATCCCTCTAGCAATATATAGGACCCGAACCGGACGGCTAGCTCTCAATACCGTGAACATCACGATTAACCTCGTATTTCAGGCCTCGCTCATCCCTTAATAGGAATCCATAATCAACCAAGTACCGCCTCAACACGGCATAATCAGGATAGAGCTGTGACAGCACACGATTAACCTGAAGCTCCGTATAACTTGTATTTAATTCAAAGAAAGAGACGGTCCATAGCAGCATGATTCTTTTATAGCTTTCCTTTTTTGGAATTGAAACCAGCTCGCCATTCTTGAGAAATCGTTTTTTAAAGTCTATTAGCTCATCCATTCACATCCTCCATTTCATACGCATCTAATACTAAAAATGCATACGCTTTAGGTCATCGCATTCGACTTCTATATTCGAACTAAACTCGAACTAATCTAAATGATTTGCTCAAACACTCTTCGAAAGCTCGTTTTTCACTCTGAGTAAAATGCCCTTCCCAGTCAGTCCACGAACAGGAAGGCAACTCACAACGAGCGGAGTCGAAGCCCTCTGCCGTCGGTCGTTCAAAATGCGCGATAACCTTTTCGATATCCCCATCTGTTATCAGGTCAGAATGAACGACCTCGGTACCGTCTTCGAATGTCATATACGGGTACATCACGTAAACCACCTCACAATCGTAAATCCAGTTTAGCATCAAGCTATTGCACCAAAGACAGCAAGCCCCCCTTGATGAGTTGATGGTATCTGTTAAATGTCACGTACGATTCACATCTGGTGGGTACCCTGATGGCTACATGAAACGAAGCAGATTTACACCGGGAGGACCCCGTATGACAACCAAGTACACCGACGCGCCGCGCACGCGCGTCATGACGCCGGCATCGCTCAACAACGGCGTGCACGAGAACCATTCCATCGGACAGACCATGGCCATCGCGCCCAAAAAGGGCCTGTTCGACGACATTTCCATTCCCCAGATCATCGCCGGCGCCGCGGCTGCCGCCACAAGCGTCGCGCTTGCCTCCAAGATCGGTATCGCTGGTTCAGTAATTGGTGCCGCCGTGAGCTCGGTCATCACCGTTGTGTCATCGCAGGTCTACCGCCACTTTATCTCTGCCAGCGCCGAAGCCATCAAAGGTACGCACGCCGCCGTCGACTACCCTGCCGGCGCCTACGAGCCCGCTGAGTTTAATGCCGAGGAGCACCTAGGCGGCGCCGCGACTACGCAGGAGATGCGCCAGATTGCGGGGCGCGCGACCACGGCGCGCGTCGCTCCCGACAGCCTGCGCGCCAAGGCGGCGGCAGAGCGCAGCCAGACGCAAAAGAAGGTCATCGTCTTCTCGATCGCCATCGCCATCGTCGCGGTCATCGCCTGCGCCGGCGCCATCCTTATCACCACCGCCGGCGAGGGTCTGGGCGAGCGCCCCGAGCCAATCCTTTCGTCGCGCACGACCGAGAGCGATGCAAATGACAACACCCAGTCGCAAGATCAGCAGGCACAAGCGGACGGCACGCAAGACAGTTCTACCTCTACCGATTCGTCCTCGAACACCCAAAACCAATCGCAGGGCACCGATTCCTCTACGGCCAACAGTGGCACGCCGTCCGGCACGACCGACTCAAGCCAAACGGCTGACGGTTCGCAGCCGAACACGGGCAGCCAGACGAGCGACACCACGTCGGGAACGGGCACAGCAGACAGCAACAACAGCAATTCGAGTGGCACCACATCGGGCACGACATCTGACAGTTCAAGCCAAGGCACGACATCGGGCAACTAGGCGCTGCATCCCCAGATAGGCAACCTGTACAACGGGCGCGAACCGGCAACGGTCGCGCCCGTTTGCCTTGGGCGCCGAGGTAGCAAGCCCCGCGCGATGGTAAGATGCTTTGGTGTGTAAAGAGGAGATTTGCCATGAGCAAGACAATAGTTAGGCCCACGCTTTCGCTGGGCAACCACATCTATCTGTATCGCCTGCTGCGCGACGCGATTGGGTGCGGCAAGCAAACGTTTATGACGCAGGTCGAGGAGGCACTCGCCGCTGGTGACATGGCCGCTTATGACCTGGGCTTCGAGTCCACGCGCGAGCTGCTCGAGGAGCTCGACGACTGCATTAAGCTGACCGTCTTTAAGGGCGGTCGCCTGTATGCCACCGTCATCGCCAACGATGCCTGGGATGCCGCCCTTGCCAAGGGCGAGGACAAGCCCAAGGCAGCCAAGGGCGCTAAACAGTCCTACAAAAAGAAAAAGCGCGGTGAGAAGGACCTCAAGGCCGTGCGCCCCAAGCACGTTAAGCGCGCCGAGCCCGAGTCCGTGGCCGAAGTCGCTCCGGAGCCCGAGCCCGAGACATGGATCGAAGCCGCTATTGAGGTAACGGCAGAAGCCGAAACCGAAATCGCCGCCACGACCGATCCCGAAGTCATGTCAGAGCAGGAAGCCACTGCCGAGCTCAACGAGGCTCCCAAGTCGACAGCCGAAGAAGCCGCCAACCAACCCGAGACGTCTGCGTTCCAAAACAGCGATGTCTTTGGCGACGAGGCCGAGGACGATCAGCCCGACGAGCCCGCCGATCAAGGCGCTACTGAGTCGACGCCGGAGCCCGAGACGCCGCAGCCCGCCATCTCGCTCACGGTCGTCTATGACCCCGAGAACGCCAAAGCCGGCATCACCACCATGGCATCCACGCCCATCGAGGCAAAGTCGAGCGTCGAGAACGAGAACGCAACGCAGGTTAAGGTTGAAACCGCAGCTGTAGACGCGCCCGTCACCGAGGAGCCCGCAGATTCCACGATCAAGCCGGAAGCGACGCCGGAGCCCGCACCCTTCATCGAATCCGTGCCCGCCTCTGCTTGCGGCCAAATTCCCGCACCGGCACCGGCTTCGGCACCCGCAGCGGCCCCAGCCCCCGCACCCGCAGCACCGACCATCCCCGAGGACTTCCCCGTCGATTTCGCAACCGAGGTCTTCTGCCCCGGCCCGCTTCTGCACCAGCTGTCGACCTATCTCCCCTACGGCGCCGACACGCTCGGCATCGTCGGCGAGTACTACTGGATCGCCCGCGAGCGCGGTACCATCGAGGCCGCGAGAAACCGCGCAAGCTTCCCCCTGCGCTACACGCAGGCCGGCGATCGCCGCGAGGTTACCGTGCGCATCCGCCGCAACACCGCCGGCGGTCTCGGAGCCACCTGGGCCATCGACAAGGTCGAAGAACCCGAGCAGTAACGACAAACGGCTCAAATCCAAATCAGGATTTGAGCCGTTTTTATTTGTTGATGTTACGTAACCAAACCAGCAATAAACCTAGTCACGCGTGAGCTTGCGGTGGATACGATGCGGCTGGGCTGCGTCCTCGCCCAGGCGCTCGATGCGGTTGGCCTGATAGGCCTCGAAGTTGCCCTCGAACCAATACCAGTTGCCCGGATTCTCGTCGGTGCCCTCCCACGCCAGAATGTGCGTGGCGACGCGGTCCAGGAACATGCGGTCGTGGCTAATGACCACCGAGCAGCCCGGGAACTCGAGCAGCGCCGCTTCGAGCGAGGACAGCGTCTCGACGTCGAGATCGTTCGTGGGCTCGTCGAGGAGCAGCAGGTTGCCGCCCTGCTTGAGCGTGAGCGCCAGGTTCAGACGGTTGCGCTCGCCACCGGAGAGTACGCCAGCGCGCTTCTGCTGGTCCTGGCCCTTAAAGCCAAAGCTCGCCACATAAGCGCGGCTCGGAACCTCGGTCTCGCCGACCATCATGTGGTCCAGGCCGTCCGAGACGACCTCCCATAGGTTCTTATCGGGGTCGATGCCGGAACGGTTCTGGTCGACGTAGGAGATCTTGACGGTCTCGCCCACCTCGAGCTCGCCCGAAGTCAGCGGCTCCAGACCCACGATGGTCTTGAACAGCGTGGTCTTACCGACACCGTTGGGGCCGATGACGCCCACGATGCCGTTGCGCGGCAGGGTGAACGAAAGGTCGTCGATGAGCACGCGACCGTCGAACTCCTTGTGCAGGTGATGGGCCTCAAGCACCTTGTTGCCCAGACGCGGTCCAACGGGGATGCGGATGTCGGTCCAGTCGAGCTTCTGGCTTGCGCGGGCCTCGGCCTCCATCTCCTCGTAGCGAGCCAGACGGGCCTTGTTCTTGGCCTGACGGGCCTTGGGCGAGCTGCGCACCCACTCGAGCTCGGCCTCCATGCGCTTGGCGAGCTTGGCGTCGCGGTTACCCTGAGCCTCAATACGGGCGGCCTTGGTCTCCAGATACGTGGAGTAGTTGCCCTTGTAGGGATAGAGGTGGCCGCGGTCGACCTCGCAGATCCACTCGGCAACGTTATCCAAGAAGTAGCGGTCGTGCGTGACGGCCAGCACTGCACCCTGGTAGTTGTGCAGGAAATGCTCGAGCCACAGGATCGACTCGGCGTCCAGGTGGTTCGTGGGCTCGTCGAGCAACAGCAGGTCGGGAGCCTCGAGCAGCAGCTTGCACAGGGCCACGCGACGGCGCTCGCCGCCGGAAAGTACGTTGACCGGCATGTCGGAATCGGGCAGCTGCAGGGCGTCCATGGCCTGGCCGAGCTTGGAATCGATATCCCAGCCGTCGGCGGCGTCGATCTCGTCCTGGAGCTTGCCCATCTCGGCCATGAGGGCATCCATGTCGCAGTCCGGGTCGCACATCTCCTCGCCGATCTTGTTGAAGCGATCGACCTTGGCGATCATGTCGCCAAACGCCATGCGCACGTTCTCGATGACGGTCTTGTCGTCGTCGAGCGGCGGCTCCTGCTGCAGGATGCCCACGGTGTAGCCGGGGGTAAGCCTGGCATCGCCGTTGGAGACCTCCTCGATGCCGGCCATGATCTTGAGCAGGGTCGACTTGCCCATACCGTTGGGGCCCACGACGCCGATCTTGGCACCGGGGTAGAAGCTCAGGGTCACGTCGTCAAGGATTACCTTGTCGCCATGGGCCTTGCGAGCCTGATACATCTGGTAGATGAACTCTGCCATTTGCCTGTTTTATCCTTTCTACCTGCTGTTTCCCTATTCTTGATTCGCTTTAGTGGAAACGAAATGAGGAAACCAGCTCTGAAACTTAACGAAAAAAGGGGCATGGTTGCCCATACCCCCTAATACTACCTGGGAAAAGTCCCCCGGAACATACTATGAACTGCGTACGCTAGTTTTCCGCAACCTTAACGAGCGGCTCGCTGCGATTTGCGCCACAGCAGATACGAGTAGACGTAGACGGCTCCGACCGAACCAAACGCCAGAACCGCAATCACCGCGGCGACGACTTCACTCGAAAGCACGCTGCCCGCCACGCCCATCGCAATCAGGCCAACACCCAGCACCATAAAGCAGGCACCGCCAAAGCGCTTCGTACGGCGCCAGTTCTCGGGATCGGCAAGCGCCCAGGGCGTCTTGATACCGAGTGTATAGTTCCGCTTCACACGCGGCAAGTAGTTGCCTACGCCGATGAACAGCAGACCGACAGCACCGGAAATCAGCACGTTAACCGAACCGACCGCCGGCACCACGCCCCAGACCGTAAGCTCTCCCAGCCAGCTTATGGCGCACATGAACAAGGTGAAGGCGATTACGAAGCCCTGGTAGAACTTGCCCGAGGTTCGATATGCCTCACCTTTGGGGTCGATGCGCGGCACCACGCAGAACATTGCGAGAAGCGCCAGAGGCAGCACGCCGAGCGCGGAGGCCATCCAGCTAGGACCCCAACCGTCGACGGCGCCGTTCGCGCCCCAGTGCGTGGGAATCTGCGTAGGCAAGCTCGGCATCACCATGAGGTGCGCTACAACATTAATAGCGCAGACCACAACAAGCATGGCCCACACGCGCGACGATACCCCCGTGGGGTGAATGCCCTTGTTTTCGTTATTCATCCTTATCACCTTCCGTGTTTGTAAAGCCCATAAACCAGCCAATTAAATCCTGCATGACGGTGGTGTTTAAGCTGTATACGATGTTTTGGCCATGGCGCTCGTCGGTCACCAACCCGGCGTTTTTGAGCGTCGCCAAGTGATGGCTCAGCGACGGCTTACTGATATCGAAATGCTCGGCAAGCTCCCCCGCCGTGCAATTGCCCTCGCGCAGCAACTCCAAAATGCGCCGTCGCGTTGGATCGGCAAGCGCCTTAAAACCCTCTCCCGGCATAAGACCTCCTCTCATCATCTCTCATGACGTGCACACTATACTCAATATTTAGATGTTTGTCTAACTATCTAATACAGGAACATCTATAGAACATTCGTTCGTATTTAGCTACAATGGAAGTTGAAGCAGATGGGCCAGCTCCCTCTACCCGAGAAGGAGATGGACTATGAGTATTGACGATGTCCTGACGTTGTTATTGCTTGTAATCGCGGCTGTGGAGCTCGGCATCCACATTGGAGGTCGAATGAAATAGCCGCCCTCGCGTAATGCGAAGACGGCCACTTCTCACGCTACAAACGTGTTTGGGAGTTGGCCAACCCGCGGCAACGGGTGCCATCTGCTTCATCTTATGCGAATCACTGCCTCATTTCAACAAGCCCCTAGGGCTCAAATGGAATCGCGATAATACCTATAATGACGATAGCTAAAACACGATTCGCTTCCCCATCGGAGGATGTCTATGACCGAAACCACAGCCGCAACCCCCAACGAGACACGCGACACCAAGCTCGAGATCATCATGGGCCGCGAGGCACTCGACAAACTCGCCGCCGCCACGGTGCTGGTGCTCGGCTGCGGAGGTGTGGGCTCCAATTGCTGCGAGGCACTTGCCCGCGGCGGCATTGGTCATTTCGTCATTCTGGATAAGGACATCATCGCGCCCAGCAATATCAATCGCCAGGCCATCGCCTTTCAAAGCACCATCGGCAAGCGCAAGGTCGATGTTATGGAAGCCATGATCCACGACATCAATCCAGCCGCTACCGTCATCAAGCGCACCGAATACCTGTTGAGCGACAATATCGACGAGTTCTTCGCGAGCGTTTTGGAGCAGACGGACGGCAAGCTCGACTACGTCGTCGACGCCATCGACACCATCTCGGCCAAGCTCACCATTGCCAAATATGCTCAGGACCACGACATTCGTTTGGTTAGCTCCATGGGCGGGGCCAACAAGCTCCATCCCGAGTGCCTCCGCTTTGCCGACATTTTCGATACGGTACGTGACCCCATGAGCCGCATCATGCGCAAAGAATGCAAGAAGCGCGGAATCAAGAGTCTGCATGTACTGTTTAGCTGCGAGGAATCGGTTAAGACACAGCCCCGCGACCCTTCCAATATCCACGAGCGCACCGAGCTCGGAACCGCCAGCTTTATGCCGCCCATCATGGGCCAGATGATTGCCGGCGAGGTTATCCGCCAGATCAGTGGCCGCGGCACCGAGCGCGTGCGCGCCGATGGCCAGCGCTTGGACTAGCGGAGCGCGCCGAGATGGAGCCCCGGTTATTTGATGCACACTGCCATCTTGATTTAATGGCTCACCCGGACGCCGTTGCCGATGAGGCAACGGCGCTGGGCTTGGGTCTATTTGATTGCGGCGTCGATCCACGCGACTTTTCGGCCGCAAACGAGCGCGCTCGTCGCCACCCGGGCATCATCGCCGGCGTTGGGCTTCACCCCTGGTGGCTCGCCGATGGCCACTGCGGTTTTGCCGAAGTCAATCTGCTTTGCGAAGTTGCTGCCCAAGAACGCTACATCGGCGAAGTCGGACTCGACTTTTCCGCGCGCTTTGCTGGAAGTGAGCCGCTACAAATACAGGCACTTAACCGGCTCTGCGATGCGCTCGTGCAGCATCCTCTTACCGGGCGCGTGATATCAATTCACGCCGTTCGTTCGGCAGGAGCCGTACTGGACGTCCTCGAATCGCATGGACTACTCATCCCAAACCCCGACTCCCCCGCTATCATCTTCCACTGGTTTAGCGGCACTTCGGACGAACTCACCCGCGCGCGTAATGCGGGCTGCTATTTTTCCGTCAACGAACGCATGCTCGCGACCAAGCGCGGTCGCGAATACGCACGACAGATTCCACTCGACCGCCTACTGCTCGAGACCGATGCGCCGGCCGAGCCAAACACAGAAACAAGCGCGCAGTCGCTCATCAGGTCGCTCACAAGGACCTCAGAACGCATCACCTCGCTCAAAAACTGCGACGCAAAGCGCATCGAGTCGATAGTTTTAACAAATGCGCGCTCTTTTTTTGACCTTCGCTAACCCCTGGTGTGCAAAAAATGCCAAATATGAGTACTGCTACCGGAATGGATACATTTCTTTTAACTTTCCAACCGCCAGAATAATCCTCGATTGTCCGCTAATTAAAGCTTTTACAGTCATTCATCCTGCGTTTTCGCAAATCTTAAACCCCTCCAGACGCTCAAATCACGTCTGAAGGGGTTGATTTTGCTGCGACTAAATTAGTCACAGTACTCATATTTGGCATTTTTTGCACACGAGGTCCCGGGGAGGATCCTGCACCTCCCCGGGACCGCTCGGCTATTCGACGATTGGTGCTCCGTGGCCCCAAGAACCTTCCATGCCGCACACGGTCGAGGCAAACCCGGCAGCAAAGTCGAGCGCGCGCTCGATAGCCTCGGCGCCATCCTCTCCACGCTTGGCGGAATCGAGATAGCACATCAAAAACGAAGTGAGGAACGAGTCGCCCGCTCCCATGGTGTCCTTCATGTCCGTTACCGGTTTAGCCAGCTGGCGGTAATAACGCTCGCCGTCGTAAGCAATGCAGCCCTCGGCGCCCGCCGTAGCCGACACAAAACGCGGACCCAGGCCCTTCACCCATGCCAGACGCTCGCGAATCTCGTCCTCACTCGCGGCATCCGCCGCACTAAAGAAGGCAAAATCGACGTAGGGTGCAATCTGCTCGTAGTACTCGTCGGTGGAGTCGTCCGAAAAGTCAAAAGAGACCGTGACGCCCGCAGCCTTCAGCTTGGGCAGCTCGCGCTCGGTAAAGCAATAGTTGCCCGAATGAACCACATCGAACTGCTTCATGTACGCAAGGTCAAAGCGATCGAGGACATAGCGCGCATCGCCACGGATACCGCCCTCGTTGGAGCCGAGGAAGACACGGTCACCGTCAACGACGGTCACGCGAGCCGCTCCGTTCTCGCCAATCATCTGCTCGCACTTGTCAAGCTCGACACCCTCATCCTCGAGGCTTGCAATGACATGCTCGGCAGCGGCGTCATTGCCAAAAATGCCCATGTATGCGGAACGTGCGGCACCGCATTTCTTGGCATAAACGGCGAAGTTCACCGCGTTGCCGCCAGGATACATGGTGTGGATATGCTCGTAGCGATCGACGACGTTGTCGCCAAATCCGAGCGCGTTAACGTTAAATGCCATGGCCTTTGTCCCTTCTAGTACTCGACAACACCCATATAGCGACGGAAATCGGGATCGTGATCAAACACCTTGCCGCGTGCAGCACGCAGCTCGCAGTTCATGGCGTAGAACAGCACCGGGTCCAGATAGGCACGGACGCTCGCCGGCACGGCTTCCATACCGTACTCCTTGGCATCGAGCACCATCAGCGTATCGGTATGCGTCTTAAGGAACGCCAGGGCGCGCTCGTCCATAGCACGGCACTCGCTGGAGCCCATCTGCAGGAAGTAAAAAACGCCATCCTGAGTAGCCTCGAAGGGGCCATGGAAGTACTCGGCAGAGTGGATGTAGCTGCAGTGCTGCCACTGCATCTCCATAAGAGAGCAGATAGCGAAACCGTAGGTCTGGCTAAAGTTGGGACCGCTGCCCAGAATATAGAAGAACTCGTGCTCCTGGCAAAGCTTGGCAAAACGATCGCCCAGCTCGGCATTTACCTTCTCACGTGCCGGGGGAAGAATCTTATCCATCTCGGCGATACCGGCATACATATCGGCAAGATCGGCGTAGCCCTCCTGCTGATCGAGCAGCTCGGCCGCAAGCGACAGCGAAATGCCAGCGGGGACCTCAGCCTGCGGCACGCCCTCGCCCCATGGGTAGACCCACGTGGTCCACTTGCCGGAGTCGATCTTAGATCCAGCGTTGTCGGTCTGGGCGATCACCGTAGCGCCGGCGGCAAGGGCAATCTCGCAGCCCTCAACGACCTCGGGGGTGTTGCCACTGTGGCTGCAAGCAATGACCAGGGACTTCTCGCCCAGACGACGCGGACGCATGATATCGAACTCGCGAGCCGTATAGATATACGAAGTGAAGGTGGTTGCCTCGCGCTGCAGAAGCTCGTGAGCCGGGATCAAATCGATCATGGAGCCACCACAAGCAATCCAGTAGACGCTGTCGAACTTGCCCTTCTCGGCAATTGCCTCTTTGATCAGATCGTGTGCGTTCATATCCAGTTCCTTTCTTGTTTGGGCCGCAATCAATGACGTTGGTTGCGTGGCCGATAGTTGTTTTAGTCAATCAGATATTTCTCGAATGCGGCCATGTTCTTGGCATCAGCCGCCGCCGGGTCATCGTAGTAACGACCGTCCGTGATTTCCTGGCCCAGCATGCCGTCGAAACCATGGGCGTTGAGTGTGGCAACGAAGGCGTCCATATCGTGCTTGCCATCGCCCCACACCAGATGGCCATACGGGTCACCGTCGATAAAGTGCATCTCGTGAATTGCCCCATCACCAAAGGCGGCAAACCAGTCCTCGAGCGTCTCGCCTGCAACGCCCATCGCGGTTGTATCAACCATGGGCTGTAAGTACGGGCTCGCGACCTCGTCAATCATGCGCTTCGCATCGGAAACCGTCGTCACAAGGTTGCTCTCCTCGGGACGCAGGCTTTCCATCGTGAGCACCAGACCGTGCTCGCCGGCATACTCCGCCAGAATGGACAAGTGCTCGCGGCTGCGCTTCCAGGCTTCCTCGCGGTCCTCGTCCCAGTCGCCCCAGCCCGAGTTGATGGACATACGGTCGCACCCAAGTACCTCGGCAAGCTCAATGCCGTGTTTAAAGTACGCCAGACTGCGCTGTTCATGCAGCGGCTTGCGTGCGCAGTACTGCCAAGGATAGACAACGTTCTCGGGGCACAGAGTACGATACCTAAGCCCACGGTCTGCAGCCTTTTTCGCCAGGACCTCAGCCTCAAAGTAGCCCGTATGGTCGAGCGTCACATGCGGCTCTGCGCACCACAGCTCAATGGACTCAAAGCCCAAACGCTGCTGCACATCAAGGAAGTAATCGAGCGACCACATGATGTAGTGGATATTCATGCCCGCAATCTGCTCGCGGCGCAGCGTCGGTTTGGATTCAGACATCTTATGCCTCCTTATTTCGATCGAACACGATTTGTCCGTCCGACATCGTCATATCAACCGCAAGATCGCGTGCGTCGCGATAATCGAGGTCAAACACATCCCGATCGAGCACGCAGATATCGGCAAGCTTGCCGACCTCGAGCGTACCCAGCTCGTCTTCGCGCATCAGATCGTACGCGCCCCCGGCAGTCCAAGCGCGCAAGAGCTCGACAAGCGTCAGCGTGTTGACCTCATTCACAGGCAGTCCGTCGGCGAAGAATCCGCCGCACGCGCTGTAGATTGACTCGCCCAGGCTCGGAATCAGCAGCGGCAAATCCGTTCCACAGCACACTGTGCATCCGGAATCTTCCATGCCGCGGCGATTCCAGCTGTGCAAAAGTCGCGTCTCGCCAATTTGTCGACGCATCATCGACAGGCAATCCTCGCGTCGGTCCAGCGTCAGAACCTGCGGATAGACCTCGCAAATTCCACCTAACTTGCCAAACTCGACAAGATCGGTCGGGTCAGAGTTCTCGAGATCGGTAATCGCATGGCGGCGAAGCATCCGTCCATGCTCGTCTCGAGGCAGCGAGGCATAGAGCGCCACGGTGCGACGAACGGCGCCATCGCCCTGGCAATGCAAGGAATATCGGAATCCGTCAGCATCAATTGCACGCAGCTCGTTCTCAATCAGATCCCACTCTGGCTCCTCGACGACCGTCTTGCCGGCAGCGCCCGCATCGGCCGAGTCCTCATAGGGTTCTATCATCTCGGCAAGCCCCGCCCATACGCCGCGATCGGTCATACGGTTGAAGCCAGAAAAACGAACGAACGGTCCCCGGAAGCGCTCTCGTGCCTCGCGGGCATATGCAAGATTTGCACCGGCACCCACCGGCTGCGACATCATAGAGACGCGAACCGTCAGCTCACCAGATTCCTCACGGCGAGCCATTTCGTCGGCAAAGCCGTAGTAGTCATCAAACGCCATCTCCTTGATGGCGGTAACGCCGCGTTCGTTAAGCATGCTCATGTAGTCCGAATACCCTGCACGCACCTCGGGCAGCGCGAGGAAATCGCTCATCATGCGCCAGATCTTCTCGGCATAGCACGCCTGGGGTGTGAAGCCGTATCGCGCACTGGCGGCAGCATTGAGAACACAGGTATCCGCGCCCGGTGTAAAGCAGACGACGGGGATATCGCCAAAACACTCGTCAAACACAGCTGCTGTATTTGCGCTCTCGGCATCCGATGCCAACGTTTCGGGTAGGTTGTGGCCAAAAGCCGCCGCGCAATCCGGACGATCTTCTTTCCATGCACGCAAGAGCGACACGGCCCCTTTGGCATCAGCGATGCCGGACAGATCAGGCCCCAACGTCCGCAGCGCCCAGCCTGTATAGAAGGTATGCACATCGATCAGGCCAGGCATGACGGTGCGGTCGCCCAGGTCAACTACCTCGTCCGCCTGGGTCAAATACGAAGCTAGCTCACACTTGGTGCCAACAGCCTCAATTCGATTGCCACGGACCGCTACGAAACCTTCAAACGGCAGGTCCCCCGTACCGGTAAAGACGCTCTTAGACGTCAGGACCGTCAAACGATCAGACATCACAACCACCTACGCCGGAAGCATGCCAGAGATTGCCGTTACGATCAGGCCAAAGACGACCATGAAAATGAAGAACTTCCAAATGGTCTTCCACCATTGACCAAACGAGATCTTTGCCACGGCAAGACCGGCAACCGTCATGCCCGCCACGGGACTGATGGTGTTGATGGTCTGATTAGCAAACTGGAGCGCGGTAACGGCGGCTTCGGGATTGAGGCCCATAAGCTCGGTCAGCGGACCCATGACGGGCATGGTGAGCGCCGCAAGTCCAGAGCTCGAGGGAACCAGCAAAGAGAGCAGGCCAAGGACGATATACATAAACGTGGTGTAGACGGCGGCAGGTGCACCGGCCAGTGCAGTAGCGAGCGCCTGGAGGATGGTGTCGATGATCATGCCACCCTCTGCGATGACCAAGATACCGCGAGCGATGCCGATGACGATAGCGGCATACGCAAAGTCGGCAATGCCTTTAACGAACTCCTCGGCGATCGTCTGCTGGTCAAGGCCGCCCAGGATACCGGCAAGCAAGCCCATACCAAGGAACACGGCGGAAATCTCATTCATGTACCAGCCCTGGGTAACAAGACCCCAGACGATAATGCCCATGCCGCAGGCAAAATCGATAAGCACGAGCTTCTGACGGGTAGTGAACTCTTCCTCGATGGAGGCATCGGTCACGGAAAACTCAACACGCTTGAGCTTATCGTCCTCGTACACAATGGACGACTCGGGATTTTTCTTGACACGCATGGCGTAGCGCATGGCCCATGCGATACCAACGGCAGTGAAGATGACCCAAGAAACGGCGCGCAGCCACAGCTGAGGATTGCCCTCGATACCAATGATGCCTTGGGCGATCAAAACATTAAACGGGTCGATGGTCGAAGCACAATATCCCAGGTTAGGACCAAGGAAGCAGATGATAAACGCCGTCATCGAGTCATACCCGATACCCATCATGATGGGAATGAAGATGGCATAGAACGGCAGGGCTTCCTCAGACATACCAAACGTAGTGCCGCAAATGGACAGCAACGTCATCGTGATGGGAATGATGAGGATGTCCTTGTTCTTGAGCTTTTTAATCACACGGCTCATGCCGGCATTCAAAGCGTTGGTCTTGGTGATGACTGCGAACGATCCGCCAATCAATAAGACGAACGCAACGACGTCGGCAGCCTCCTGGATGCCCTTAGTAGGCGCTTGCAGGACCGCAAAGATATCCTGGCCCAGATTGATGGTCTCGCCGGTCTCGGAATCGGTGTAGTTCTTATCAACCTGTTCATAGGTTCCAGCAACGGCGACTTCACGCTCGCCCGCCGCTGTCGAAATCGTCTTGCGCTGATACTGACCAGAGGGAACGATCCAAGTCAGGACCGCAAAGACAACGATCAGCAAGAACATGATCGTATAGACATGCGGTAATTTGAACTTAAAACGTCTGTTTGTCTTCTTCGCCTTCGTATCTGACATAGATACCTCCAAAGAACTCGAGACTGCATCGCATCTCGCTTCAACGCCTGCGCAAGGCAAACGTTCTATGACGTTCCATAGATTACCAGCAGTTTTTCCCATCATCAAGATAATTTCAAACTGATTGCCGCGACGCGGCTGAACGGTTGCGTTCGCGCCGTGAACGGTATGGAAACGCCCGGTGAGATGATCCACCGGGCGCTTCCATTCGCAATGTCCTAGATGTCAAAAATGTAACGAGATCCAACGATCCGCTGACGACCGATGATAAACGGCCGCCGCTGCTCATCGAAAAAGAAGGCATCCATGTAAAACAGGGGTTCGCCAACGGGAACCGCCAACAGCCGAGCGACCTCGGGCGACGCACACGCGATCTCGAGCGTGCACGGGTCGGTAAACGCGGGCGTACGGCCCGTCCGGTTGCGCACGAACTCAAAAATGGATTGGTTAGATAGAGGTGCCGTTGATAGATAGGCGTTGTCCTCGTATACGTATATGTTGTTCTCGAGCATGACGGGGACCCCATCGGCAGTACGCACACGCTCAACGCAAATCAAATCAGTTCCAACGGGAACACCAAAGAATTGTGCTTCGGTGGAATCCGCCGGCAGTATCTTTCTCGAAATGACGCGCGCCCCCGCCTCCATTCCGTTAACGCGGCATGCGTCCGAAAAACTCTGGACGTCATCCTTCTGGCGAATCTTGCGCTTAAGCTTAGGGGCATTGACGAACGTGCCTTTCCCCTGCCGCTTCGTTAGATAGCCCTGCTGGACGAGCTCCTCAATAGCGCGTCGCACGGTAACGCGGCCAACTTTATAGCTCTCAGCCAATTCGAATTCGTTGGGTATCCGCGCGCCCGCCTTGTAGGCACCGGAGCTGATTTCGTTTTTAATGATATCGATAACCTGTTGGTACAGCGGTATCGCTGCTTTACCGTCAGTTAGCCCTTCAGTCGGTGGCATATACCCTCTCCCAGCACAATTACGTCTAAAACGGGCTTAAGGGCATTCAACAAGCCCTTAAGCCCGCATTAGCATTAAGTATGCTTGCTGCCGCACCAAAATGTCGGGTATTTACTCATCAGACCCGAAAAACGCGCAACTACCGCGCTCCTAAGAAAGCGTGAGCAGCTCCGGCAGCTGGTCGATAATCTTGTCCGCGGCATCCTGGCTAAAGCCAAAGCGTTCCTCGCGCTTGGCAATGACTGTCAGACCGGCTCGCTTGCCGGCAGTGATGCCAGGCACCGAGTCCTCAACGCAGCAGCAGCGATTCGCGGGCAGCCCCAGCAGATCCAGCGCATGCAGGTAAATGTCGGGCTCGGGCTTGCTCTCCTTAAACTGCTCGCCGCTCACCACATACTCAAAGGCATCCGACAGCCCGCATGCGTTGAGCACTTCCTCGATGCTAACCATGGGAGACGAGCTGGCAAGCGCCACGCGAACGCCACGGCGCGGCAGCTCTCGAATCGTATCCACGGCGCCTGGGTTAATCAAAGCCTGATAGTCGCGCGGACGCTTATGCGCCCACTCGTCCCAACGGGCCAACGCTTCCTCGCCAGTGAAATGCCCCTTACCGGCGCGCTCAAACCAATCGACCAGCATACGCAGGAAGAACTGATGCGAGGTACCGACCTGCCCATTCAACTCCTCTTGAGTCAGATTAAGCCCAAGCTCTTTGGCAAACGCGGCAGTCTCGCCCAGGTAGTAATACTCGGTATCGACAATGACGCCGTCCATGTCAAAGATAACGGCGTCGAACGGAAACGCGGACACGGCACCCTCCCTAACAAAAGGGCGCCCGCAAGCAGGCGCCCGAACCATGCATTAATCGGCGATTCTAACCCAGTAGCTTATCCAGCGCCACCGCAATACCATCTTCGTTGTTATTGGCGGTCACCATCTGGGCCACTGCCTTAACCTCATCGACGGCGTTGCCCATGGCAACACCGGTGCCGGCCCACTCAATCATGGACTTGTCATTCTGGCCGTCGCCAAACGATACGACCTCGCTGGCATCGATGCCAAGCTTGGGCAGGGCACCCTCGAGCGCGCGGGCCTTGTCGATACCGGGCGCCGTGTACTCAAAGTACCAGTCGGCCGTAAACATGCCCGAAAGCGTCTGGGTAAAGGGCGCATACATCTCCTCGTAATGCGCCTGCAGGTAGGCCGGATCGCCCGCCGTCAGCAGCTTGTCCACGGGATAAGCATCAGCAACCTCATGCAGGCTCTCCACCTCGCGGATCTTAAGATCGCACGCATCGCGCTCATACTTGACGATATTCTTCTGCGAGCCGTCAGACAGCGTGATCATGCAATGGTACGAGTCCTCGACATGCAGATCACGACCGAGCGAAATCATAGGAATCACGTCAAAATTACGCAGGTGATCAATCAGGCGATGCAATTCGTCGGCAGGCATAGCCTGATCGAACAGCACCTCGTCGGTCTGAGCGTCGACCACATGCGCACCATTAAAGGCAACTAGCAGACCGTCATGGTTTTGAAGGTCGAGCTCCTGCGCCAAGGCGTGCAGCCCCCATGCGGGACGGCCCGAAGCCAAGATGAGCTTAATGCCCAACTCCTGCGCCGCGAGCAGCTTCTCGCGCGTACGCGGGCTAATCACTTTCTGGTCGTTGGTGAGCGTACCGTCGATATCCATCGCGATGGCTTTGATTGCCATATATGCCTCCTTGCATCGTTTTTATCGCGCACTATCTTATCCGAGCCGGGGCACGTTCGCACAGCGCGCGCATGACGGTTGCAAAACCACCCCATTTGAAACAAAGGCAAAAAAGTACTTGCAAAGACGCGTTCCGACATATAAGTTGATAAAAGACCGCCGTTGCGGTTTTAAGTAGATCGAGCATATGAAGTTTGAGTTTTAGCGTGTAAGAGAAGGAAGATCGGCAAAGTACAACCCCAAACGCAATGACAACTTAATGAGGTAACTGCCACATGTGAGGCACCCAGGGCATTGCTGTCTCGATTTTGAGCACGATGCCTTCCGCCTTGCATGGGCCGTTCCATCCAGCCCCTGCAGCAACTGCCTCACGGGCTCATTGAAAACCGCATAGCACCCCAACGTCAGCACATCACCCACGGCAAGCGCATCACTCACGACAACCAACACATCAACAAACAGCACGAACATCAACCGATTGGAGAAGCTATGACAAACCACCACGCTGAAGACGGCGATAAGAAAAGCATTCTAGATGCCCGCATTGAGCGAGCATATGCAAACGAATATGACGCCGCCTTTGCCGCCGCGACCATCAAGAACTACGCGTCGCTACCGCTCGCGACGATCTTGGCCGACTACCCTCAACTGCTGAAGCGCTGCACAAAGATCATGGGCGACCCCGACATTCGCAAGCTGACAGACCCCTATGCCCCAAAACGCGACAACGATTCGTACGTTCTTACCGTAGGCTGCCTAGCCCATATGCTTACGGCGCTCGACACGAAACTCAAGCTCGAATGGGAACCCGACGAGCGTCATGAACTCGAAAGCAAACGGAACACCCTGCGCACCGCACTGTTCCTTCCGTTGGACGGCCTCAAGCGCTGCAACGTCGAGCTCAATACACAGGCGCGGCAAAAGCCCGGGACCACGGGGCAGAAAACTCCAAGACCCCATGCGGCCATCGTCGACCGCGACCGATATAACCGCATGACCGCGCACTTTTCCGCCGGGGGAGCAGCCATAAGGACGCTGATCGACCTGCTGTGCCTCCTGAGCATCAACGAGCTATTTGAGGGCTATCTCGCCCTTGTTCCCGCGACGGCACCCAAGTCGGTAGCAAAGATCATCGAGACCTGCAGACGCCAGTTTGAGCGCCATCGCAATGGCAGCGAGATGAACGCCAGTATCGCGCAGTACTACGCGGCTCATTACAAAAATGACGAATGTGCCCCTGTCGAGCATCAGCTGCGGCTCGCCTACACCACGCCCGTCGCAACGCTCCATCGCTTTGGAGCCCTTGGCGCTTGCGAGCCGCACGAACAGGCAGCCTGCCCCACAACCGAGCTCGATCTCAGGCTCGGACGAACCCTGTAGCCCGCCAGCCCCTCCGCGGGCAACAATCCTATTCCACAACACAACCAACAGAAAGGAGTCCTCATGGACACCAATCATTCCCCCATCATCAGCCCCCTCACCATGCGCGAATCCGCCCGAGGTATCACGCTCACCAGCATTTACGATGAGATGCTCGCCCGTCGCGAGCTCTCCGTCATGGGAAACATCGAAACCCCGATGGCCCACGACCTATGTCAGCAGATTCGCCTGCTCGATGCCACCGACCCCAGCCGCCCCATCACCATATTTGTCGCCAGCGCCGGCGGAAGCGTGCGATCGGGTCTTGCGATCTATGACGCCATGCGCCTCGCATCGTGTCCCATCCGCACCGTCTGCCTGGAATTCGCCGCGTCCATGGGCGCCGTGATCTTTATGGGCGGCGACGATCGCCGTATGGCGCCCCATGCAGAGCTCATGATTCACGACCCGCTGATCCCCCAGGGGGCAGGCGGCTCGGCACTTGCGCTGCAGGAAACCAGCCGGCGTCTCATGCAGACCCGCAAGACCCTCACGCAAATCCTCTCGGACCGCAGCGGCCTCACGCCCAAGCGCATCCAGTCCCTCACTGCAAAAGACACCTACCTTTCGGCCGAGCGCGCCGTCGAGCTCGGCTTTGCCCACGAAATCCTCTCGACCACCAAGGAGGTCGCCCATGTCTAACCTCGCCAGCCGCCTCGCCGCATCTGAGTCCGCATCGTCCACCATCCTCGCCAAGGATCGAACGCTTTCCTGCGACACCCGCCAAACGGGACTCAACAACAATGCACTTGTGATCGGCCCCTCGGGAGCCGGCAAGACCCGAAACGTCCTCAAGCCCAACCTGCTGCAAATGAACGCAAGCTACATCGTGCTCGACACCAAAGGCACGCTCTGTCGCGAAGTGGGACCCGTGCTGGCAGCCCACGGTTACCGCGTGCAATGTCTCAACTTCGCCGACCTCAACACCGTCCCGGCCCTTGCGCCCGGCATCGAGCGCTGCGGCTACAACCCCCTGAAGCACATTCGCCGCAAGGCGGACGGCAGGCCCAACCAGCAGGACATCCTCTCGGTGGCAAAGGCCATCTGCCCCATCGAGGACAACAACCAGCCTTTTTGGGATCATGCGGCGGCAAACCTGCTGTCGTGTCTTATCGCCTACGTCACCGAACAGCTGCCCGCCGACGAGCAGACGATCAGCTCGGTCATCAAGCTGATCGAGCACCTGCAGGACGGTGCCACGGGTCGATTGTTTGACGACCTGATCACGACCGACCCCCAAAGCTATGCCCTCTCGCTATGGCGGCGCTACGCCATTACGCAAAATGCCGAGCGCATGCACGCGAGCATCGTCGGCATCCTTGCCGAAAAGGTCATGTGTCTGGGATTCGACGGTGCGGCACAGCTCTATCGTGAGTGCCATCAGGTGGACTTCGCTTCCATGGGACACACCCCCTGCGCCCTGTTTGTAACCGTGAGCGATATCGACCGCAATCTCGATCCGCTGACCGGCCTCTTTATTACGCAGGCGTTTATGGGCCTCATTCGCGAGGCCGATAGGCAGCCCGACGGCAGCCTGCCCGTGCCCGTGCGCTTTATGCTCGATGACTTCGCAAATCTGCAGATCCCCCAGATCGACAACGTGCTCTCGATTATCCGAAGCCGCAACATCTGGGCAACGCTGCTGCTGCAGTCGACCAACCAGCTCGATGCGCTCTATGGCGAGGCACGCGCACGCTCCATCATGGGCAACTGCGACACGCATCTGGTGCTGGCGTTCCAGGATCCCGAGAGTGCCCGGGTGTTTTCCGACCGCGCCGACGCGCTGCCCAGCACGCTCATGGCGACACCGATCGATCGCTCGTGGCTCTTTGTACGCGGTCGCACTCCCGAACAGGTCGAGCGCTTTAGGCTCGAAGACCACCCGCTCTACGGGGAGCTGCCCGAGGCGCAGCGAGACACCACGCAGGTCGAATTAACCCGCTAACAACGCCGCGCAGTCCGCCACATTCGACCGCAAACAGCAAGGGCCCGTATCCCAACGGATACGGGCCCCTTTCGGCAATGACCTATCTCAGCAACAAAGACTACTTGCGGTGAGCGCGGTAGAACTCGATGAGCGCCTGGGTCGAAGCGT
Organism: Collinsella aerofaciens; assembly: GCF_005844325.1. Classification (GTDB taxonomy): domain Bacteria; phylum Actinomycetota; class Coriobacteriia; order Coriobacteriales; family Coriobacteriaceae; genus Collinsella; species Collinsella aerofaciens_G. The sequence goes on from NZ_SPFY01000008.1 coordinate 38,691, forward strand.
CCTGCTCGGCCTTGGCGGCGTCGTCGTGGAAGGCCGGGGTGATCTGCTTGGCAAGCTGCTTGCCAAGCTCGACGCCCCACTGGTCGTAGGAGTCGATGCCCCAGACCGTGCCCTCGACAAACGTGATGTGCTCGTACAGGGCGATGAGCTCGCCGAGTGCGAACGGGGTCAGCGTGTCGCCGAAGATCGAGGTCGTCGGACGGTTGCCCTCAAAGCAGCGGGCCGGGACGATCTGCTCGGGCGTGCCCTCGGCACGAACCTCGTCGGCTGTCTTGCCAAAGGCGAGTGCCTTGGTCTGGGCCAGGAAGTTGCCCAGGAACAGCTCGTGCACGTCCTGACCGCTATCGGTCGCAGGGTTGGCGGTATTGGCGAAGGCGATGAAATCGGCCGGAACCACCACGGTGCCCTGGTGCAGCAGCTGGTAGAAGGCATGCTGGCCGTTGGTACCGGGCTCGCCCCAGAAGATCTCACCGGTGTCGGAGGTCACGGCGCTGCCGTCCCAGCGGACATGCTTGCCGTTGGACTCCATGGTGAGCTGCTGCAGGTAGGCCGGGAAGCGGTGCAGGTACTGGCAGTACGGCAGCACGGCATGGCTCTTGGAACCGAAGAAGTTGACGTACCAGACGTTGAGCAGACCCATCAGCGCGACGGCATTGTTCTCGAGCGGCGTGTTGCAGAAGTACTCGTCGATGGCGTGGAAGCCCTCAAGGAACTGCTGGAAACGCTCGGGGCCGAGCACGACGATCAGCGACAGGCCCACGGCGGAGTCGACGGAGTAGCGGCCGCCGACCCAATTCCAGAAACCAAAGGCGTTGGCGGGGTCGATGCCGAAGGCCTCGACCTTCTCGAGTGCGGTGGAAACGGCGACGAAGTGCTTTGCCACGGCCTCGGCGTTCTGCTCATCGGAGCCATCGATGGCGCCCTGAGCCTTGAGCTGCTCGAGCATCCAGGTCTTGACCTCGCGGGCGTTGGTGAGGGTCTCGAGCGTGGTGAAGGTCTTGGAGACGATAATCACGAGCGTGGTCTCGGGATCCAAACCCTTGAGCTTCTCGGCCTGGTCGTTGGGATCGATGTTGGAGATATAGCGGCAATCAATACCGGCGTCGGCATAGGGACGCAGGGCCTCGTAAGCCATGACCGGGCCCAGGTCGGAGCCGCCGATGCCGATGGACACCAGGTGCTCGATCTTTTTGCCGGTAACACCCTTCCACTCACCGGAGCGCACGCGCTCGGCGAAGGCATACATGCGGTCGAGGACCTCGTGCACGTCGGCGACGACATCCTGGCCGTCAACGATGAGCTGGCCCTTCTCGCTTGCCGGGCGGCGCAGCGCGGTGTGCAGGACGGCGCGGTCCTCGGTGGTGTTGATGTGCTCGCCGGAGAACATGGCGTCGCGGCGCTCCTCGAGCTTCACCTCGCGGGCAAGATCGCACAGCAGCTTGACGGTCTCATCGGTCACAAGGTTCTTGGACAGATCGAAGTGCAGGTCACCAGCGTCAAAGCTCAGCTTGTTCACGCGCTCGGCATCGGCGGCGAACCAGGCCTTGAGGTCGATACCTTCGGCCTCGAGCTTCTCCTGATGAGCCTCGAGCGCCTTCCAAGCGGCAGTCGACGTAGCATCGATAGGTGCGGCAACAGTTGCCATAAAGTCCTCCTCAGCATACGGGCGCACGTCTCCATGCGCCCGGACATTCAGATGCCACTATTCTAGCGCAGGTCAAGACTACAATCAGCGAGCGTTGCCAATCCGCCCTCAAACGGCGACCGACCAAAAAGGGACAGGTTTTGACGATGTCCGCGCAAGCGGGTATTATCGAACATGTATTCGATAAGAACATGTGTTTGATGGGAGGACGCGTGGGACACGAGCGTCACACCTATGTCTGCATCGACCTTAAGACGTTTTACGCCAGCGTCGAGTGCGTCGACCGCGGACTCGACCCACTCACTACGTGCCTGGTCGTTGCCGACGAATCGCGCGGGCGCACGACCATCTGTCTCGCCATCACACAGGCCATGAAGGACCTGGGGATACACAATCGCTGCCGTCTGTTCGAAATTCCCGACGGCATCGACTACATCAAGGCCATACCGCGCATGCAGCACTACATGGAGGTGTCGGCGCAAATTTACGGTATCTATCTGGAATACGTGAGTCCGCAAGACGTGCACGTCTACTCCATCGACGAATGCTTTATCGACGTGACACCCTATCTGGACCTCTATCACACCGACGCTGAAGGCTTCGCCTGCATGTTGCGCGACGAGGTCCTGGCGCGCACCGGCATCACGGCAACGGTTGGCATCGGCCCCAACCTATTCCAGGCCAAGGTGGCACTCGACATTACCGCCAAGCACGTACCCAGCCGCATCGGCAAACTCGACGACGAGACCTTTCGCAAGGAGATCTGGCCCCATCGCCCCATCACCGACATCTGGGGCATCGGGCCCGGCGTGGCAGCACGACTCGAAAAGTACGGGGTATACGACCTGATGGGCGTCGCCGCACTCGACGAGAACCTGCTCTACGACGAACTCGGCGTCAATGCCGAATATCTCATCGACCACGCCTTCGGACGCGAGCCGACAACCATCGCCGATATCCAAGCCTATCGCCCGCAAGCAACTTCGACCACCACAGGACAGGTGCTCTCGAAGGGTTATGCCTACGAGCAGGCCTACACCGTCTTGCGCGAGATGGTCGACAACGCTGTGCTGGACTTGGTCGATAAGCACGTGGTCTGCAACAGCATCTCGCTCTTTGTAGGCTACGCGAGCGAGCGCGCCGACATACGCCGCCTCGACGCCAGCGGCACAGCGCAATATGTAGACGGATGCGGGCATTTGCGTTCGAGCACGTCGAGCATCGAACCCGCCGCAACCGACGGCCCCGAGCTCGCGCCCCGCGCGCCCAAGCCCATCCAACGCGACGACGAACGCCGACGTTTGGTGCGAGAGGCACAGGCGATTGACGGCATCTTTGTGGGCGAACACGGCGGCAAGCCGCGTGGTGGCTATGCCGCGCTCTTTGCGCATTCCAACGCCTCGCGCAAGCTGCCCGAGCGCACCAATTCGTTTAAGAAGATCATGGGCTATTTCGATGAGCTCTGGGCGCAGACTGTCGATCCCAAACGACCGATCAAGCGCATCAACCTGGGATTTGGCAACCTCATGCCCGAGGAATTTGCCACTATCGACCTGTTCAGCGATGTTAAGGCCGATGAGCGCGAGCGCGACCTGGCGCGCGCCGTCCTGGCCGTGAAGGGCAAGTACGGCAAGAACGCGCTCGTCAAGGGATTAAGCTTCACCGCCGGCGCCACCGCACGCGAACGCAACGATCAGGTAGGAGGACATCGTGCCTAAGTCCCAACAACAGCCGATGCGGCCACCGACGCCTTTTGAACGTCTAGCGGACCCCGAGGGAAGACGTCGATCCGCCGACCCCAAGCTCACCGCCAACGGTGCCGTGCGCGCCAACCGCGCCGCACAGTTTATGCCCTTTGCCGCCCTCACGGGATACTACGAACTCGTGCGCAAGCAGGAAATCACCGTCGAGCAAAAACGTGAGCTCACGGAAGAAAAAGCCCTCGAGCTTTCGCAAAAGCTCGAGGGCCTCAAACGCGGCGACTTGGTGCGCGTCACCTATTACGATACGTACGGCTATCGTAGCCGCACGGGCATTCTCGACGAAGCGTTACCCGCATTCAAGCTGCTCAAACTCAGGGATATCGCCATCAACTTCGACGATATCCAGGACATTGAGCTACGCGGACGAGCCTAGCGACGAGAACGCTTGCGCAAGACGAGAGCAATGCCAAGCACTGCGGCAGCTGCAACCAGCAATCCCAAGACCAGCGTGAGGGTCGAGTCGCCAGCGCGAGGCAGCGAGCCGTCCTTCGGAGTCTTCTTAGCGGTCGTCGTGACGGTGGTCGTGGTGCTGCTCGACTGGTCGTTGCCACCCGTCTGGCTGCCGCCAGGCTGATCGCCGCCACCCGGCTGCGAAGGATCGGTGGGTTCCGTCGGATCCGGAGTACCGGGATCAACCGGATTCTCCGAATTCTCCTTGCGCTGGATCCAGACCTGGCAACCATAGAACGGGTTGGCGGTACCAAGGCACAGACCCTGGTTGGTCACCGCAAAGGTGCGCAGACCATGGTTATACGGATCGTTAAAGCCATTGGTCGTCAGCGTCGTAAAGTTCACGCCGTCCTCGGTCACATACATATCAAAGCCGCGCTCGGCATCGCGCAGGTAACACATGCACGTAAGGACACTCTGCAACTTCTTGAGGTTCTCCTCGCTCAGCAGCTTATCGAGCGCATCCTGAATATCGCTCGGCAGCTCGGTGCCATAGGCATCCTCGTACTGCTGCTTAAGGCTCTCATAGCTATCGAGCATGTCCTGATACTGGTCGGCAAAGGACTTGAAGTACGCGATCTCGCCATCGATCTTCTGGACATAAGCGGCGTCGTCCTCAAAGTCCTGGGACATCGTCGCGGCCTGATCGCAAAGACCGCCCGCGGCATCCTCCAGCGCATCGCTCAGATCGCCAAAGCCCTTAGCAACCTCGGTCTTCTCGTCATCGACATCGACGGCCTTGTTTGAATCATCAACCTCAGCAGCTTCGTTCGAATCATCGACCTCGACGGCCTCGTTTGAATCATCGTCCGCAAGCGTGTTCACGGGAACGATGGGGTCGTCAGGCGATTTCTTGTCGAGCAGGTGATCGAGCAGGTCCCTAAGGCGCTGAACCTGAGAGTCCCACTCCTCGGGCGTCATATCGATAATGTCGCCATTGGAGAACTGGCCGATCGGCTCAAGCAGGCTCGCGGTATCAAAGGTACCGATATACAGCTTGCCGTCGAACTTCTGCATGCGCCAAATGTACTGGTTCTCGTTTCGGCCAAAGCCCGAAGTCAGGCCGGAAATACCGCCCTCGGGGAACATGTCGGTGCGATCGCCAACGACGAGCTCCATGTTCTCGTCCTTGTCCATGCGATAGATGTTAACCGACTGCTCAAGATTGGCATTCACAAACGAGCAGTCAACGCCACCCATGCTGCTCTTGCCGCCCTCTTCGGTGTTGGATTTGTTGAACAGGATGCGCTCGAGGGCAATCTCCTCGTCGTTGTATTCACCGATATAGAGGTAGTCGTTGTAGACGATGAGGTTGGCAGCGCCAGAACGGGTACGGGCAGGATCGATGCCAAAGCAGTACTTTGCACCGTCCGTCTTCTGATCGCCGACAATGGGAGTCCACGAATAGCTGCCGTCGGCATTCTTGTCGCCACGGACCATGGCAAACGACTGCATGGAATTATCATCGGGAGCGTTCTCGGGCGTACCGGTGCAGATGGTCGCATAGAGATGGCCATTGTACGAGACCATATCCCAAATGGCGCCGCCGTAGATGCTGTCCTGATAGCGAATCGCCGGATAGCCAAACAGCGTCTCCGAGTTGGCAATCTCGGTGAAGCTGTCCTGGGCCTTCGAGGGGTCAGACGACGTCAGGATTGTCGACACAAAATTACCGTTCGCGTCTTTACCCACATTACTGATGACGAGCTGGCCATCATGGACGCACATGCCGCGGATACCGGTAGAAATGCCCTGCTTGTAGGCAGCACCGTAATCCTGCATGCTCGAAAGGCCCTGATAGACAACTTTGTACTCATCCGTCTTAGGATCGATCTCGTATACAGCAGGCAGGCCGCCTTTGCCGTCATTGGTCCTGACGCTGCCGCAGAAATAGAGCTTACCCTTATAGCTCACGGCATTGCGGAACAAAGGAGCGACGCCGTTGAGCGATTCAGAGAGTAGCAGCTTGGTCTCACCGGTCTTGGTATTGATCTTGACCAAGATGCCGCCGCTGTCCTTGTCGGCCGTGCCGTCCTCCTTCTGCTGTCCATAGAAGAAGGTACCGTTAAACATGGCCTCCAGCGTCAGGCGCATGGTTTCGACATCAAAGGAATCGCCCAGCGTGCTGTTCATGAGCGTCAGCGTGTTGCCCATCGCCGCATAGCAGGTGCCCACATAAAGCCAGTCACCATAGCTCGCAGCCGCCCAAGTGTAGCTCTGGCCGCGATCGCCTTCGTTGTTGGCCGTATTACCATCGGCGCCCGGAACGGCAACGGCACCGTTACCCTGGTAGTCGACGATGCCATCCGGCTGCGACGTTCCTACCGTAGGATGCGAGAGCTTCTCAAAGGAATACCCATTTCCCGCATTGTAGGTAACGGCACCCGATGCGTCTTCGGCGTGCGCCGGCAGCGGCGATACCAAGATAGCGGCAAGCGCTGCCACCAAGCCAAGTGTTCCCACTCGTCTCATAAGGTTATAGCCTCCCCTGTCCTAAAGCCCAGTTTTAGCATTCTTCATTTCTGTCCACGGTTAATTGCAATCTGAGCACAGCAATAATCAGTGTATAAATATACACCTGTAATTTTTTGGACGGGTTCATAGATGCTCGATTGGTAGCGAATTCCGCGCAAACCGTCACCAAACTCCACTTTTGCCGCATCTAAAGGTTATTTTTGCGCAAATTTTTGGATGCCGATAGTCACAATGGGCAGGAGGCTGGTACCCACCGGAGAGGGCAACGCCTACATTTTCATAACGTAATAGCCCGCACCCCTCACTGCCGTCTCGAGTGTGTCGCGATCAACCGGGCGCTTCGAGCGCACGCGTGCCGTGTGGTCCGCGTACGTTACCGTAGCCCACACGCCATCAAGCGCATTGAGGGCATTCGTCACATTCCGGGCGCAGCCGTCGCAACTCATGCCGCCGATAAGGAGTTCCTCACGATAGGGGTAGTGGGACTCGTCGGTGTCTGCCACCACAACCTTTTTGGCCTTCTTGCCGCTCGCACCATCGCTGCAGCAACTCTTCCCGTGTGTCGAAGCGGCAATGCGACGCAGTCCAAAAAACATGCCGACGGCAATGACGGTCAGCACGATGAGATTCGCAGGGTTGAGCAAGTCACTCATGCGTTCCCCTTTCAGTAGCACTATCTAGATACCCCCATGGGGTGTCCCCATCTTAACCCAAAATTATGTCCGTTCGGTCAATTAGTTTTCCTCTTCAAACTTTTTTGTTGACCATGGCTTACTTTCGTGTATAAGTTTTCCTAGGCTAACAGTTTAGATCCGTAAGGAGCGACGTGACTCGAACCATAGACATCCCAACGTTTCAGGCAGCAGTCGTGCGCAACTGCTCCCCCACGCTCGCGGGCATCAAGCCGGCATCGCTCTTTACCTATCCAGGCACCTACGCCCACGGGGACGGCTCGACCGCAACAGAAACCATCGCAGAACGCCGAGCACGCCTGCTCAACGTTATCGCCCAGTGCAACCGCGAGCTTGACCCGCTTGGCATCCACCTGAGTGTTTTGGTCTGGCGGCCCTGCGGAGCGCTCGTGTACGTGTACCGAGCCAAAAGCCTCACCACCTATTTCGCGGACCCTCGCGCCAAAACGGCGCTCGCCTCGGAAGGCTACGACACGAGAGACCTTTCGACATGCCTTGTGCATTTGGCATCACGCATCACGCTCGCGAGTAATAACGTCGCGGAATGCGCCTGTAGCCAGACTCGATGCGCACTACCCCAGCAAGCTAGCTGCAGCAACGACTGCACCTGCGAGTTTCCGCACGAAATAGGCTACTTCCTAGGATATCCCTACGACGACGTGCACGAGTTTATCGTCCAGCGCGGCGAGAACTATAAGGTCTTTGGGGCCTGGAAGGTCTACGCAAATGTCGAGCAGGCACTTGCGACGTTTGATGCCTACCGCGCCTGCACCCAATACTTCACCTTTGTCTATCAGCAGGGCTACAGCTTGGCGCAACTTGCCCAGGCAACCCGATAGAACATAGAAGCCGTGGCAACCTGCCGCACAACTGAAAGGACTCAACATGAGCAAGATCGCCGTCGTCTACTGGAGCGGCACGGGCAACACCGAGGCCATGGCAAACCTCGTTGCCGAAGGTGCAACCGATGCCGGCGCCGAGGCAGAGGTCATCTCCTGCGCCGACTTCTCCGCAGACAAGGCCGCTGGCTATGACGCTATCGCCTTCGGCTGCCCCGCCATGGGTTCCGAGGAGCTTGAATATGATGAGTTCCAGCCCATGTGGGATGAGGTCAAGGAGACCCTCGGCGACAAGAAGGTCGTCCTCTTTGGCTCTTATTCGTGGGCCGAGGGCGAATGGATGGACAACTGGAAGGCGGACGCCGACGAGGAGGGCGTCAACGTCGTCGATTCCGTCATCTGCTACGACGCCCCCGATGATGAGAGCGAAGCGGCCTGCCGCGCCCTTGGAGCCGAGCTCGCCTAGCGGCAATGAGCTCCGCCCGCAACGCGCATTGCAACAAAACACATTCGCGTCCCAACAAAAACGGGAGCCGGATCACATCCGGCTCCCGTTTTCTGCTATGTCAGTCATATAAAGCGGCTACGAGATATTGCCCAAGAACGCCTTGGTGCGCTCGCTCTTGGGGTGGTCGAAGACCTCGCTCGGCGTACCCTCTTCCACGATAACGCCGCCGTCCATAAAGACCACGCGGTCGGCGACATCGCGGGCAAAGCCCATCTCGTGCGTCACCACGATCATGGTCATACCGTCACGTGCCAGGTCGCGCATGACGCCAAGAACGTCGCGGACAAGCTCGGGGTCAAGCGCTGACGTGGCCTCGTCAAAGAGCATCACGTGCGGATTCATCGACAGGGCGCGGGCGATGGCCACGCGCTGCTGCTGGCCGCCCGAAAGCTGACTCGGCATAAAGTCGATGCGCTCGGCCAGGCCGACCTTGGTCAGCTCCTCGATGGCGATCTTCTCGGCCTCTTCTTTGCTGCGCTTGAGTACCTTTTGCTGCGCAAGCATGACATTCTTTTTGACTGACAGGTGCGGGAACAAATTGAACTGCTGGAACACCATGCCCAGATGCGTACGTACCTTGTTGAGGTCGACGCCCTTGGCGCACACGTCCACGCCCTCAACGACAATCGAGCCGCTCGTGGGATGCTCCAGACGATTGATGCAACGAAGCATCGTCGACTTGCCCGAGCCAGAAGGACCCAGGACTACGACGACCTCGCCCTTGTGCACATCCAGATCGATATCGCGCAGGACCACGTTATCGCCAAAGGCCTTCTGGAGGTTCTTGATACTGACGACGACCTCGTTCGAGTTATTGGTTTCGCTCATGATAGGACCTCCTTACAGACCGGCGATGTGATCGGCAGGCGTCGCGACAACCTGTCCGGCGCTCTTGGTGGGACGCTTCTTTTTGGTTTCGGCCGTACCCAGCAGCCTCGCCTCAAGACCGCTCACCAAGCGCGCAAGCGGCAGGGTAATGACCAGATAGAACAGGGCGGCAACCACATACGGCGTGATGGACCCCGTCGTGGCCACGATGGTGCGGGCGTTCATGACGATCTCGACCACGCCCACGGCGGCAAGCAGCGACGTATCCTTGTAAAGCAGGATGAACTCGCTGGTCAACGTAGGCAGGACATTGCGGAACGTCTGCGGAATCATGACGTAGAGCAGTGTCTGGAAGGCATTCATGCCCAGCGAGCGAGCAGCCTCATTCTGGCCCTTGGGGATCGACTGAATACCGGCACGGAAAATCTCGCACAGGTAGGCGGACGAGTTCATGGCCATGACGATAACGCCCAAGACGTAGTCGTCCACCTTGACGCCGGCAAGCGGCAGGCCAAAAAATGCAATATAGATCTGCAGGAACGCCGGCGTACCGCGGATGATATTCACATAGATGCCGGCAAGACAACGAAGGATGCGCGACTTGGAAATGCGCATGAGCGACAGCGCAAAGCCAAAGGGAATGGCCAACGGAAATGCCACGAGCACGATCGAGAGCGACATAAGGAAGCCCTTGAAAACGATCGGCAGGCTCTGAACCAAAATGACCGGGTTCAAGAACAGGCGCAGGAACATATTGGAGTTCCACGCCTCGACCCACGGCTGCTCCTTAAGATCGGCCAGGAAGTTATCGAATGCCGTCACGCCCTTGATCTCGACGGAAGGAATCTTGGAAATCTTCTTGGTCGAACCGTCGGCGAGCGTATAGGTGCCGCTGAAGGCTTCATCGCCGCCCTCGACGGGAAACGTCACGCCGTAGACCTCGACACGGAAAAAGCCGCCGGCAGGCGCCGTCTCGCCAAAGTCGATCTTGAGCGTCTGGCCGTCAGCCTTGCACGTGGGCTTCATGGGCGTACGATCCATGAGGTCCTCGCCCGAGAGCATCGTCAATCGCGTGTCATCGGTACCAAACGTCGTGCCGTCGACAAACGTCAGCGAAAGACCGCTCAGCTCCTCATCGGCATCGGCTTGGACCTCCCAGGTAATGCGCGTCTCGGTACCGCCGACCACAGCGCTGCCCGAACCGGTGTTGGGTCGGGCGGTAATCTTTGCGGTCTCAAGCGCCTGGGCGGTCGTGGGCGCATATGCCCCCGCGCAAACCAGCGCGAGCGCCACGGCCATGACGCAGACTAGCTTTTGGAGCAAGGCGGGCAGTGGAAAATGCTGCTCCGCGGCCCCTTTGTTCAGTCGAGACAAGGTGGCTCCTATCGTAGAAGTTGCCGGCAAAACGAGACGGGAATGCTCTCCGTCAAGAGAAGCGCAAAGGCCCTCTCCGCCAAAACGGAAAGGGCCCGCGCGCAATCAAGTAGTTATTTTACTTGATGTTGTACTTAGCCATGAGGGCGTCAACGGTACCGTCGTCGGTCAGGTCCTTGATGGCCTGGTTGATGTCGTCCTTGAGCTTGGTGTTGCCCTGGTTGATGGCGATGGCGTACTCCTCGCCGGTGCTGATCTGCTTAATGGTCTGACAGGTGTTGAACTGCTCGGCGGTCAGCTGGCTAGCAACGGAGCGGTTGGTGACTACGGCGTCGCCCTTATCGGACTGCAGGGCGCTGAAGCACTCGGTGGCGTCCTTGTAGGGGACAATCTTGGCCTTGGGGAAGTTCTCCTGGGCAAAGGACTCGGCGGTCGAGCCAGACTGGACGATGATGGTAGCGTCAGCGTTATTGAGCTTCTCGCTGTAGTTATCGGCCGTGATGTCGGTGTTATCGACCTTGGTCACGATAGCCTGATCGTCCATGTAGTAGGAATCGGAGAAAGTGACTTCCTTCTCACGCTCGGGCGTGTCGGTGATAGCCGCGATGGAGACGTCATACTTGGCGCCCGAAGCGACGCCCGGAACCAGCGTGTCAAAGTCGTTATTGACGTACTCGACATCCAGGCCCAGCTTGTCGCCGATGGCCTTGATGAGCTCAAGGTCAAAGCCCTGATAATCGCCGTTGTCATCCTTGTACTCAAACGGAGCGTACTCGGCAGAGGTGCCGACGGTCAGCGTACCGTCCTTGACGAGCGCGTACTCCTTGGAGCCGTCGACCTTCTCGACCTTAGCGTCGTCAGAGCTGCTAGAACCGGCATCAGAGCCAGAGGTGGCGTTGGACGAGCCGCAGCCCGTCAGAGCGAGGGCGAGCGCCATAGCACCCGTGGCGGCAAATGCGCCAAGCTTCTTCAGCTTCATAATCAGTCTCCTTCCAATGACCCCATGTGATTCAGAGGTCTGCAAAAACTGAGGGTTATTATGCACCCGCTTGGAAGAATCTGCGATTAGAAAACTGATTGAAACAAAACCCATAACGTGAATGGAGCACTCCACTTTATGGCAGCCATTACTGCTGCAAGGACCTTAACAGTTTGATTTCAGCCGCATAACCTGCAAGTTCGTTCGGTGTCTCCAAAATGAATGGCAAGGCGCGCAAGCGGCCATTCGATACAATATTCTGCATAACCTGCATACCGCCGCCAAACTCTTCACTACCCAGGTAGCCCTTGCCGATACACTCGTGGCGATCCTTATGGGCGCCGCAGGGGTTCTTGGAGTCATTGATATGCACGGCGCGCAGGCGCTCGATACCCACCACACGATCGAACTCGTCGAGCACACCGTCAAGATCGTGGACGATGTCATAGCCGGCATCATTCACATGGCAGGTGTCCAGGCAAACGCCCAACTTGGCCGACAGCTCGGGGCGTTTGTCGGCAACGCCCTCGATGATGAGCGCCAGCTCCTCGAAGCTGCGGCCCACCTCGGTGCCCTTGCCGGCCATAGTCTCGAGCAGCACCGTCGTCTGCTGACCCTCAAACATCACCTGACACAGGGTGTCGACGATCATCTGAATGCCGGCGTCGGAGCCCTGCCCCACATGCGCACCGGGATGGAAGTTGTAGTAGTTGCCGGGCAGCGCTTCCATGCGACGCAGGTCCTCTGCCATGGCCTCCAGGGCAAACTCGCGCGCCCGCTCTTTGGCCGAGCAGGGGTTATAGGTATACGGGGCATGAGCCACGAGCGGGCCAAAGTCGTTTTGCTCCATAAGCTCGCGCAGGGCCGCCACGTCATCCATGCCAAGGTCTTTCGCCTTGCCGCCGCGCGGGTTGCGCGTAAAGAATGCAAAGGTATTGGCGCCAATGGACAGCGCCGTCTCCCCCATTGCCCGATAGCCCTTCGTCGTCGAAAGATGACACCCGATCGTCAGCATCTCCAGCTCCCCCTCATCAGTTGCGGTGAAATAGTTCCTGTCGATGCCCTATTCTGCCGCAAACAGGAACTATTCCACCACAAGTTATAAAAGGGGCATCAGAGATGCGGGCCACCAAGCACTACAGCTACGGGCGCGGGCGTCATGATCCCTCACGCGTCAGCGCCAGGTCCTAGAGGGCTAGACGGATTGCATCGATGATGCGCGCACAGCGCTGTGTGGCGGCTAGGGGCATGACGGGACTCTTGAGTTTCCCCGCCCGGATGAGCTGGGTCGCATGCCGGATTTCGCCGTAGAAATCATCGACCTCAAACGGGGCATTTATTTCGAACATTCGTCCGTCGGAGTACTTCACATGGGCGAGCTCGGGGCGATGGAGGCGCTCGATTTCCAACGAACCCCGCTCGCAGGCAATCGTTAAGCGGCTTTCATATGCTGCTTTGCCGTCGCACACCATATGAATGGGTATGCCGCCGACACTCATATGGATCTCATCGGCCCAATCCACGCGGCCGCCCGATACGTCACGCCAGCGAACTTCACGAGACGAAACATCGCACGCGCCCGTAAGCAGATCCTCAAACCACCCGACTGCATAGCAGCCCATGTCATATAGACAGCCGCCCTGCAACGGATCAAGCAGATAGCCCGAAGGAGACTCGCCGTAATCGAGCTTTTGCACGCTTTCAATCGAGACAATACGGCCAAGCTCACCCGACGCAAGCAAGTCCTTCACGCGAGTGCGCATCGGGCAAAACCGATTCTTCATCGCCTCCATAAACAGCACGCCGCGCTCGCGAGAGGTGGAGGCAATCGAGAAAGCCTCTTCCTCGCTCAAAACGGCCGGCTTTTCGCACAGCACGGCCTTTCCAGCGCGCAGCGCGCGACAGGCCCAACGCGTATGCATGCCATGCGGAAGAGCCAAGTAGATTGCGTCGACATCGGGATCGGCAATCAGCGCATCATAAGCCGCATCGCCGCTATCGTCAGCCGTGGCATAACTGCGCGCGGCGTCAATCGAAAACGCCCTGCAAAACTCCTCAACATGCGAAGGAGTGCGACCGGCGGCAGCCACAAGCCGTGCCCCGTCCACCTCCTTGAGCGACGATGCGAATCGATGCGAAATGTGTCCAGCGCCCAAAACGCCCCAGCGAACATCACGCAAACCATCACATGAATCCCGATAGCCCACGACAGCCCCCTTCAGTTGCGGTGGAATAGTTCCTGCTTGGCCCCTATTCTGCCGCAAACAGGAACTATTCCACCGCAAGTTATAAAAGGGGCATCAGGAGCGCGTTTTGCAAAAGGCTTTAAGCGCGGCCGTTACGGGACCAGGTTGGAAACGTCGGCGCACACCGTCGAGACGCTCGGGAATATCAATGTGCTGCGGGCAGTGTCGTGCGCATTTACCGCACTTGACGCAATTGCTCACCAGCTTGGGCTCGCTTGTGCGCACCGCGCTCGCCGTAAAGTATTGAGACAGCCCCGTAAACCAACTATGCGCGTAGCTCGCGTTGTAGGCGCCAAAGCAACCGGGAATATTGATGCCCTTGGGGCACGGCATGCAGTAGCCGCACCCCGTACAGGGCACGCGATTCGATTTCTCAAACTCTCCCAGCACACGTGCGATGGTATCGAGCTGCTCTGTCGTCATCGAATCCGGCAGTGCGCGATCCGCCAATGCCGCGTTCTCGTCCACCTGCGCGGTATCGGTCATGCCCGAAAGCAGCATCGTGACTTGAGGATGGTTCCACACCCACGAAAGGCCCCAAGCAGCCGGCGTCTTCAGGTACGGATCGCGTACGTCATCGAGCACGGCGCGGGCCCGCGGAGGCAGCTTGCCCGCCAGGCGTCCACCCAAAAGCGGTTCCATCACAAACACCGCGAGCCCGCGCTCGGCGGCTGCCATGAGTCCCGCCGTTCCCGCTTGGTAGCGCTCTCCGGCATAGTTGTACTGGATCTGGCAAAAATCCCAGTCATACGCGTCAAGCATCATGAGGAAATCCGCCGCACCGCCGTGGTACGAAAAACCTATCTGGCGAATACGCCCCGCAGCCTTTTGGTGCGCAATCCAGTCCTCGATACCCAAAGCTGCCACGCGCTCCCACTGCGCAGGCGAGGTGATGTTGTGCATGAGGTAGTAGTCGATATGGTCAGTCCGCAAACGGCGCAGCTGCTCGTCAAAAAAGCGGTCGAAATCCTCCGCACATTTGCACGAAGCGTGCGGCAACTTGGTCGCGAGCAAAATCTGGTCACGCAGACCCAGGCGCTCAAGCGAAGCTCCCACACAAGCTTCGTTACCGGGGTAGAGATAGGCCGTGTCCAGATAGGTTATCCCTTGCTCCACCGCACGGGAGATGATGGCATCGGCCGTCTTCGCATCGGGATGTCCCGGCGCACCGGGAAACCTCATGCAGCCCAGACCCAGAGCGGATATTCGGTTACCACTTTTGGGGTCAACACGGTATTGCACGGCCCCTCCCTTCGCCATCAGCGCCCCGGCAAGGCGAAACACAATGGTCACGCAGCCGAAACATCGTGGAATCGCAATCGAGAATGTATCGTAACGTAGCAGAAATCGAGCCGTCACGACACCGCTTTAACATCAGCAAAAAGCCCGATGAAAGGAAGCGACCGTGACCACACGTGAGGACGCCTACCCCTACCCCGGCGAGCAGTACATCCTCTCGGTCGACCGCTATCAGATCGAGGTCATGGACCATCTGGACGAGCTTCCCGCCACAGGCGCCGTCATCTTCTGCACCTTCCCCAAGGTGCGCGATGGCGTTGGATATCCCGCACGCGTTTTCGCGGTCTGCCCCGCAGCGTAAGCTCCACGCGTCCATTCATTTAAAAATCGCCACCCTGCATGCACAAGGTGCGCTGGCGGCATACAATCCATCAGGCGCCCCTTACGCGGGCACCTTTTATATGGGGAGATAATTCACATGCAGATCAACAAGGTCACCTTTATCGGCAAGGGCGGCGTCGGGCTACTCTACGGCAGTATGATCGCCCAGGCACTCGGTAACGACGCCGTCGAATACGTTATGGATGACGCCCGTTTTGAGCGTCACGCGGGCGATGCGCTCACCGTCAATGGCAAGCCCTGTGCGCTCAAGTCCGTCCGCGCCAGCGAGGCAACGCCCGCCGATCTGGTCATTCTCACGGTCAAGACGACTGGACTCAACCAAGCACTCAAGACTATGGAGCGCGTCGTGGGACCCAATACGCTCATCGCCTCGCTGTGTAACGGCATTACGAGCGAGCAGAAGATTGCCGAGCGCTTTGGCTGGGAGCATACCGTTCTTGGTATTTGCCAGGGCATGGACGCCGTGTTCCTCAACGGAGAGCTCACCTTTACCAATGCGGGCGAAATCCGCTTTGGCGCGGCGGCCGGCACTGAGCTCGCAACCGTCACCGCCATCGACGAGCTCTACACGCGCTGCGGCATCGCCCATACCGTCGAGAGCGACGTTACGCACCGCATGTGGGCCAAACTCATGCTCAACGACGGCATCAACCAGACGTGCATGGCCTACGGCGGGACCTACGGAAGCGCCACGGAGCCGGGCTCCGAGCAGCGTCGCTGCTTTGTTTCTGCCATGCGCGAAACGCTTGCGGTCGCCAACGCCGAGGGCATTGAGCTGACCGAGGCAGACCTGACGCAGATGGTGCACCTCATCGAGGGAATCGACCCCGCCGGTATGCCCTCAATGGCGCAGGACCGCATCGCACAACGAAAAACCGAAGTCGAGGAGTTCGCGGGCACCATTTGCCGCCTGGCCGTCAAACACGATATCCAAGCGCCGCAAAACGATTGGCTCTATCAGCGCATCCGCGATATCGAGAAAAGCTGGTAGCGCCCGGCTCACCACGTCAACAGGCTCAACAGCAAAGCCGCCACAAGGAGCACTCCCCTTACGGCGGCTTTCATCTTCATCTATAACCAGTAGTCGATGTCCCGACGGTTAGAGCTGCGACTCCGACGCCTGGTCCTCATCGTCGCGACAAAGGGCTACACCCGCACTTCCCAGCAGTGCGGCCGCGATCAACGCACTGACCACGATAGAGGCAGCCCCACAAGACCCCTGCATGCCCACAACGAGCGCGGCCGTAGGACCAAGGCAGCCAAGCACCAATGCGACGGCGGCAATAGCAATATCTCGAGCGTTCACAAGACCACTTCCTCCACGAGAAAGACCTTATTTCTCATGAACTAGTGTGCCCCGCGCCCATATGCGCGGCGTACTGCCACGGTAAGCGCTCTGTTAACTCAAACGCATACATAGAACGGGCGTCCTTACGTTGCCCTAAAGCTCGGTAAAGACGCCCGTCCGTCAAATATCCGTGATGCAGAAAAATTACCAGCCAGTGTAGTAATCGGTTGTTCCGGCAGCGCAGCCGGAGTCATAGACCTTGCACTCGCCCTTGGACCCGGTAAACGTGGAGCCCTGGGCCTTATCGCCCGCGGCAACGACGTAGTAGCCATCGGAATCGCGCCAAAAGCCCTCGGCGTCCTGCGTCCATTCGCCCGTGCGGTGGTGATACAACACGTTGCTGCTGTAATAAGTCTCGCGGCGGCCGTTATAGTTATTGACGCCGCTCGAGCGCGTCAGGCCCGAGCCGTTCGCGTAATACGCAGCAGACGCGTAAGACGAGCCGGAGCCGGCGTTGTAATACGAAGCCTGAACGGCCTCAGCGGCCTCGGCTTCGGCTGCGGCAGCCTCGAGCGCCTCGCGCTTGGCATCCTCGAGCGCGGAGCGAAGCTCGTCGAGCTCGGTCGACTTGGCGTCGACCTCCCCCATCGTCAACAGGCTACTCGCGCCGTCGATGCAGCCCTGCAACACAGCGCGCTCGTCATCGGTAGCATAGTCGCCATACATATTCATAATGATCTGAGCGCGCATCTCCAGGGAATCGCGCTTCGCCCCCATCGAGGCGTTCCACTCCTGCATAGAGCCGTAACCGTCACCGCGGTAGTCGACGGGCTGCACCAGCGTCGCCTCGGACGGCGTAGATCCGACCGTATCGGATAGTGTTGCCGCGTGGGCATCAGTTGCGCCGACGCCCGCCAAAAGTGCCACGGTCAGAGCGGCGGAAAGGGCGGCGGCTTTCGGTTTTCGTGAATCGATCCTCATGTAGCTGGAAACCTCCGTAGTGTGTTTTTGCTGCGTTTAGGCTGCGTGTGATTCGATCGCGCTGCATAGTACCCCGAGCAAATCGCGACCTGCGGTTTTACTCAAAAGGCGCACGTCAATTGCGTAAAACTCACATCCTCTCAACAGGAGTTTTCCACAACTCAAATGCATAAATCGTATCAAAAACCCTGTTTTTGCACCCTCTCTATGCAAAAAAGGCGCCTGTGCAACCATTGTTCGCACAGGCGCCTTGAGCAGGCATTTTATGCAGTTATACCTATCGAGTCGCAAGGGGTCCTTGCACAAGTCGCCTTACTCGTCCAGCGCGACGAAGGCCTGCTTCAGATCCCAAATGATATCCTCGGCGTTCTCGGTACCGATGGAAAGACGGATCGTGGAGGGCGTGATGTTCTGCTCGGCGAGCTCCTCGGCAGAGAGCTGGGAGTGCGTGGTGGTAGCCGGGTGCACGACGAGCGACTTGACGTCGGCCACGTTGGCGAGCAGCGAGAACACCTGCAGATGATCGATGAACTTCCAAGCTGCCTCCTGGCCACCCTTAATCTCAAAGGTAAAGATCGAGGCACCGCCACGGGGGAAGTACTTCTGATAGAGCTCGTGATCGGGGTGCTCAGGCAGGCTCGGGTGGTTCACCTTGGCGACGTGGCTGTCACCGGTCAGGAACTCAACGACCTTCTTGGTGTTCTCGACATGACGGTCAACGCGCAGCGACAGAGTCTCGGTGCCCTGGAGCAGGACCCAGGCGTTGAACGGGCTGATGCAGGCGCCCTCGTCACGCAGCAGGATAGCGCGGACATAGGTTGCGAAGGCAGCGGGACCGGCAGCCTCGGCAAACGAAACACCGTGGTAGGAGGGGTTGGGCTCAGCGATCTGGGCGTACTTTCCGCTCGCCTTCCAATCGAAGTTACCGCCGTCGACGATCACACCGCCCAGCGAGGTGCCGTGGCCGCCGATGAACTTGGTTGCAGAGTGGACGACGATGTTGGCACCATGCTCCAGCGGACGGAACAGATACGGGGTGCCGAAGGTGTTGTCGACAACAACCGGCAGACCGTGCTTCTTGGCGACCTCGGAGGTGGCGTCAATGTTGGGGATGTCGGAGTTGGGGTTGCCGAGCGTCTCAAGGTAAATGACCGTGGTGTTGTCCTTGATGGCACCCTCGACCTCTTCCAGGTTATGGGCATCGACAAACGTGGTCTCGACACCAAACTGGGAGAGCGTATGCTCCAGCAGGTTGTAGGAACCACCGTAGATGGTCTTCTGAGCCACCACGTGGTCACCGGCCTGGGCAAGAGCCTGCAGGGTATAGGTGATAGCAGCAGCACCGGAGGCGACGGCAAGACCTGCCACGCCACCCTCGAGGGCGGCGATACGGTCCTCGAAGACGCCCTGGGTGGAGTTGGTCAGACGGCCGTAGATGTTACCGGCGTCGGCAAGACCAAAGCGGTCGGCGGCGTGTTGGGAGTTGCGGAACACATAGCTCGTGGTCTGGTAGATAGGCACGGCACGGGAGTCGGATGCAGGATCGGCGCTCTCCTGACCAACGTGCAGCTGCAGGGTATCGAAACCAAAGGTGTGCTCGGGGTTGTTGATGAACTGGCTCATGATGATCTCCTTGATCGAACAAAAGTAATAAGAGTAAGAGAAGTGAGTCGCTGTCTCCTGATCACGCCGACGGGCGCAAACAGGAGCCCGGCATTCGTCTTGGTAAGCAATTCATATGCGGGCCTCCTTTCGCATCCCGGTTCCGTAGTTGGCTTAATTACCTACCGTCTTTGTGTGTTTTGAATAGTACGAGCATTGTTTTCCTCGGTCAATCACTTTAAAGCGCTAACCTGTTATCGGTTTTATAGATAACACTCGAAAGGACGGGCGCCGATGACCCTCCAACAGCTTCGCTTTTTGATCGCCGTGGCAGAGTCCGGTTCGATCAACGCCGCAGCCCAGCGCCTCTATACGGCACAGTCCAATATCTCCAATGCCGTCAAAAGCCTGGAGCAGGAACTTCATATCGAAATCTTTACGCGCTCCAGCCGCGGTGTTGCACTCACCAACGACGGCACCGAGCTTTTGGGTTATGCACGCCAGGTCGTAGAGCAGGCCGACATGCTCGAGGCCCGCTACGAGGACGGCGGTACCCCGCAAGCCCGCCTCGCCATTTCCGCCCAGCACTACGCCTTTTCGGTCGAGGCCTTTGTCAACGTGGTCGAGCGCTGCCGCGACAGCAAGTTCGAGTTCATCATGCGCGAGACCACCACAGCGCAGATCATCGACGACGTGCGCGCGTTTCGCAGCGACATCGGCATCCTCTATCTGGACGACTTTAATACCCGTGTCTTGCAGAAGGCCTTTACCGATGCCCGAGCGAGCTTTCATCCCCTCTTTGATGCGAAAGTCCACGTGTTCGTTAGCGAGCGTCACCCGCTCGCACGCCGCCCTCAGCTGTCCCTTGCCGACCTCACGCCCTATACGCGCTACAGCTTTGAGCAGGGAACCTCGAACTCCTTCTATTACGCCGAGGAACCTTTTAGCTATATCCCTTGCGACCGCAACATACGAATCTCGGACCGTGGAACACTTACCAACTTACTTATCACGTCGAACGGTTACACCCTGTCGACCGGTGTCCTCTCCAATGAAATGCAATGGGGTATGGCATCGATCCCGTTAGTAGACGCCCCGACGATGCACGTAGGCTATATCATGCACGACGATCGCAAGCCCTCTCCCCTCTTGCAGCAATACCTCGACGAGCTCAACCGCATCATCCATGCCAACCAACTGTCGGAAGACGGGGTAGAAATCGTAGATTGCTAGCCCCCGGCGGGCATGGCGCTACAATGGTCACTCGCACGAAACATACCCAACGAAAGGAACCATGTGAAGGTCATCATCTATACCGACGGCTCGGCCCGATCAAATCCGGGACGCGGCGGCTACGGCGCCGTGCTCAAATACACCAACCCCGCCGGCAAGACCTTCACCTCCGAGCTTTCGCGCGGCTACGCCAAGACCACCAACAACCGCATGGAGCTCATGGCAGTCATCGTGGCGCTCGAGGCACTCAACCGCCCCTGCGACGTCGAAGTCCATTCCGATTCGCAGTACGTCGTCAACGCCTTCAACAAGCACTGGATTGACGGATGGAAGAAACGCGGCTGGAAGACTGCCAACAAGCAGCCTGTCAAGAACCGCGATCTGTGGGAGCGCCTGCTCACCGCAAAGAGCAAGCACAAAGTGGAGTTCATCTGGGTTAAGGGCCACGCCGGCCATGAGCTCAACGAGCGCTGCGACGAGCTTGCCACCACGGCGGCCGACGGCAGCAACCTCGATATCGACGCCGGCTTTAACGAGAGCGACCTGTAACGGCGTTTTCGCACGCTTTTGTGTCCTCCCGCGCTACACTCATCCTGTAAACCGAACGGCACGAGGGGGATACATGCTGCGTATAGCGACCATCGGCACATCCATGATTACCGACGACTTTATCCAGGTCGTCAACGCCAACGACCAAGCCGCGTTTGTGGGCACGCTCTCGCGCGATGCAAATCGCGGCGCCGCCTTCACCGCTAAGCACGGCGGCGAGCGTAACTTCACCGCACTTGACGAGCTTGCGTCTGCCGACGACGTCGACGCCGTCTACATCGGCAGCCCTAACGCACTTCACTACGAGCAGGCCCTTGCCTGCATCGCTGGTGGCAAGCACGTCATCGTCGAGAAGCCCTTCTGCGCCACCGAGGCGCAGGCGCTGGAAGTCTTCCGCGCTGCCGAGGCAGCGGGCGTCGTAGCCCTCGAGGCCATGCGCCCGCTCCATGACCCCGCTTTCCACGCCATCGAGGACGCCCTGGGCGAGATTGCGCCCATCCGCCGCGCCTCATTGCGCTTTGGCAAGTATTCCTCGCGCTACAACGAGATTCTCGCGGGACGCGCCACCAATATCTTCGACTGCAATATGGCATCGGGTTCCCTCATGGATATTGGCGTCTACACCGTCGAGCCCATGGTCGAGATTTTCGGCATGCCCTCCGGCCTTACGAGCATGGCTACTCTGCTCGACCCCACCACGCGACAGCTCACGCACGGCCCCATCGACGGCTGCGGTTCCATCCTCGCCAGCTACGGCGGTGGCCGTATCTCCGTCGAGCTCGCGCACTCCAAAATTACGAATGACCTGCTTCCCTCGCAGATCGAAGGCGAGCGTGGCACTATCCAGATTGACCATCTGTCCACGCCCCGCAACGTCCGTATCGACTATCGCGGCGATGTCGTACGCGGCTCGGCGACCGAGGCGCCGCGCGGACAGGGCGACAACGGCCGCGTGCTCGACCTACCCAAATCGAGCAACACTATGGAATACGAACTCACAGACTTTATCACCGCCATCGGCGGCATCGATAACGTTAAAGAAGAGATTTGGGAGACCCCGGCGGGACGCCACGAGCTTGGCCACTACCGCGATGTCACGCTCGTCTCACTGCGCATCATGGATGCCGTGCGCCAGCAGGCCGGCATAACCTTCCCGGCCGACGCAGGCAAGCAGGCATAGCGATGGGCTTCTTCGATACGTTCTTCTCCAGCGTCACCGGCGGCAGTCGAGAGCCTCAAAAACCATCAAACGTCGAGCTCGAGCTGCGCCGCAGGCTTACTGTGCTCGCAAGCGACGAGGCCACTCAAGACACTCCCCTGCGCTATTTCCTGCGCTGGGAGGGGCAAGTCCAAGGCGTTGGTTTTCGCTTTACCAACACCAACCTCGCGCAGGCACGCGCACTCACCGGCTGGGTACGTAACATGGAAGACGGCTCAGTCGAGATGGAGATACAGGGAGCTCCGGCAAGCATCCTATCTCATCTCGAGGCACTTCATGCCTCCTACGAGCGCATGGGAACGCGTTTTCGCCTCGTAGATGCCCAGGCCCGAGCCCCACTTGCCAATGAAGACGGTTTCAGTCCTCATTATTAGTATTGTGTGCTAAATACGGTATCATTTACCTACGACCGTTGATAGAAAAGAGGCGAGGCGCATGGCGGCGCAAAGAAGGAATACCAGGCAGCGAAAGCTGGTTCTTGACGCCGTGCGCCAAAGCTATAACCATCCCACCGCCGACGAAATCTACAACGCCGTGCGCGCGCAGGATGACAAAATCAGCCGCGGTACGGTCTACCGCAATCTCAATCTCTTGGCCGACGCCGGCGAGATCCTCTCCATCAAGACGCCGGGCGGCAGCCGCTTCGATCGCACGATCGAGCCGCATGCGCATATCATCTGCACCTCGTGCAGCCGCGTCATCGACGTACCGCTCCCCTTCGATGCCCAGCTCGACGCCAAAGCGTCCGAGCAAATCGGCTGGCACGTCACGTCGCACTACACCATCTTCGAGGGTCTCTGCCCCGACTGCCGGTAGATGTTCGGGACATGCCTTAAAATCCACCTTTCCGCGCTTTGCAGCAAACAGTACATTTCTAGGCATGTCCCGAAAACCTACTCGGCGAGCAGGCGGTGCAGTTCTTCTTCGACCGTGTGCACGTAACGGACGCGATCGTTGATACCGCGCATGGTGGGGTTGCAGCTCTCCATCAGATAGGGATGGCCCACGACGTTGAGCATGTCGCGATCGTTCTCATTGTCGCCAAATGCCATCATCTCATCGGGCGAAATCCCCAGGACACGACCGTAATCGACAAGCGCGGAGCCCTTGCCCGAACCGAAACCGATAAGGTCCGTCCATGCGGTTCCTGACGTCATCACATCGACACGGTCGCCAAAGAGGCGCTCGAAATACTCCCGGGCCGCCGGATAATCCACCTCGGGCGTCTGGAAGCCAATCTTAATGACATCCTCGTCGATGTCCTCGGGACGGTCGACCACCGCCACATCGCAGTGGACCACATAGCGCAAATGGTCGACGAACGCATCGTTGCCGCTCATGGTGTAGATGTGCCCCTCACACGAAAGGGTCATGTCGGTATGGGGATACGCAACCACGGTATTCGCGATAACCATAGCAAGGCTACGCTCCATGGAACGCTTGACGACGGCACGCCCCTCGCTCATCACCAGGGTTCCGTTTTCGCATACATAGGCGAGCTCATCGGCCACCGGGGCAAACAGGTAGCGCAAGCTCGCATATTGACGGCCACTCGCCGGCATAAACACGATACCACGACGATGCAGCTCATCGATAAGCTCAAAGGCCTCGGAACGCAGCTCGCGCTCCCCCGGATGCAGCAACGTGCCGTCCAAATCGCATGCAATCAGTTTGATTCCCTCAAGACCCATATGCTTCCCCCAAAGCCTCATATCAACAGCAAGACGGACCTTGATCGGTCGCCCCTCAAAGCCCGTCTTGCGCATACGCGCGCTTAGCCGCGCGCCTTTTTTACGATGGTAAAGTCGGGAGCCATGCTCACGACGACCTCCGCCGCACTCGACGCAAAGCGCCGGTCCGCATCGAGTTCACGGGTAACCAGCGAGAGCCGAACACCCTCGACACCCCGGAGCATGCGGCCCAAAACAGGCTGCACCGGCGTATACATGCGCACAGTATGCTCGTCCGAGTCGCCCCGGAAGAGCGGCGCATGCATGTTGCCGATCTCCCAGCACGAATGCGCGAGCGCAATCGGGTCCATGCGGTCAACTTCGACCAAATAAACCTCGGCGCTGCGCAAGCGCACGACAACCGCCACGGGCACCATGCCCGAACGGTCAATGGCGAGCACGTCGCCGTCGGCAAGACGACCGCCGTCGGCAGTATCCAGCCGAACATCGACCGTGCGCCCCAGCTCCGTCACGCCCACAAACGCGTATACATCAGCCTGGTCCCAATCGAGCAGTAGCTCATCGACCTCAAAGACACCGCCCAGCTCCCGGCGAAGCAAAAGCTCATAGGACGGGTCGTTGAGATTTCCGAGGCACGTTGTCGAAACCAGATTTGCAGGCATAGCCTAATCCTCGACCTCGACGAGCTCGATATCGAAGTTGAGATCCTTACCGGCCAGCTCGTGGTTGGCGTCGAGCGTCACGGCCTCGGGCGTTACATCGATGACCACGGCGGGGACGGGCATACCGCTCGGCGTGGACAAGAAGAGCTTCATGCCCTTCTCAATCTGCTCGATGTTGGGAACCTGTTCGGCCGGGAAGGTCAGAACCATCTCGGGATTGTGCTCGCCGTAGGCATCGGCAGCAGGAATGTGCACGGTCTTCTTCTCACCCACCTGCATGTCGACAACAGCGGCGTCGAAGCCCTTGATCATCTGGCCGGCGCCGCAGGTGAACTCCAGCGGCTCACCGCGATCGTAGGAGCTATCGAACTGCGTGCCGTCGTCGAGCGTGCCGCGATAATGAGTCTTGACCTTCTTGCCCTGGTTGGACATGGAAACCTCCGTGATAAGGGCGGCGCACAACACGGGCCGCCATGAACATATGGCGCTAACTATACCCTAGTCATACAATTTGAAGACAGTTTGCAAAGAAACGCTGCAACCGGAGGAACCATGGCATATCCCGTATTTGACCTACACTGCGACACCGCCGACCGAATCGGCTGGGCCACGCTCGATCTCGACCTGCGCTTTACCGCCGGCACCGACGGTTATTTCCCCGGCGACGAAACGCATCCGCAAGATTTCGACCTCATCGAGGGTAACGCCTGTGCCATCTCGCTCGCAAAGATCGGCAACACGCCGTTGGCACAGTGCTTCGCCACGTTTGTCCCCGACGAGATTCCCACCGCCCACGCCGCGCGCTTCCAGGCGCAGATCATGGCGCATATGAGCGGCCAGGCAATGCTCAACCACGACCGTATGGTCAACGTGCGCAGCGCCGCAGACATTCGCCCCGCGCTCAAGGACGGCAAGGTCGCTTGCATCCACACCATCGAAAACGCCACGTTCTTTGCCGAGGACCCCGCGCTGATCGAAGTGCTCAAGAGCTTGGGCGTGCTTATGTCGTCACTCAGTTGGAACGCGCAGGGACCGCTCGCGAGCGGACACGATACCCACGCCGGCCTCACCGCCGCCGGCATCGAGACACTTACGCAGATGGAGCACGCCGGAATGGTACTCGACGTCTCCCACCTCAACGATGAGTGCTTTGACGAGGTTGTCGCCCACGCCACGCGCCCCTTCGTCGCCAGCCACTCCAACTCCCGTGCGGTTTGCGGCGTCAAGCGCAACCTCACCGACGACCAGTTCCGCACCATTCGCGACATGGGCGGCATCGTCGGCCTCAACTACTGCAGCGAGTTCCTATCCAACGACGCAACCGACAAGACCGCCGCAGACGTCACCTTCGACCAGCTGGCGGCACATATCGAGCACTGGCTCGACCTGGGCGGCGAGGACGTCATCGCGCTCGGCGGCGACTGGGACGGTGCCACGGTGCCCGCTTTCCTCTCCGATGCCAGCAAGATGCCCGAGTTCCAGAACATGCTCTCCAAGCATTTTGGCAAGACCGTGATGCAAAAGCTCTGCAGCGACAACGCGCTTGCCTTCTTTGAGCGTTATTAATTTCACACCCCTTGAGCGGGCCGGCATGCCGAACGGTCGACATGCCGGCCCGTCCCCAATCTGAAGGATCACTTTTGACGCAGCAGTTTACGATTTCCGTATCCCGACCGGATGGGACGCCCATCCCCGTCGTCGTTACCAAAAAGCGCGTCAAAAACTTCAACCTACGCGTCACATCGAGCGGTGAGGTCCACGCCAGCGCACCGCTCGACGCCAGCCGCGAGCGTATCGAAGCGTTTGTGAAGCGCAACAGCGCCTGGATTATCAGCCGACTTGCCCAGCGCGAGCAACGTCAGGCAACGGCGCGAGAGCCGCTCAGCCCCTCGTCCATCATTGCACTTTGGGGCAAGCCCATAACGGTACAAGATGCGCTCGACCACAACTTTGCATCACCCGCACCGCGGCCCAAGCAGGCCACCTTCGCAAGTTTTATGGGTGCCGACAAATCGGACGAACGCCCACAAGCCGAGCGGTGCGCAATCCTCGACGGCCTGACGTCCGATGAGCTCCAGACCCGCATCGACCAGCTCTATGCATCCGAGGTCACCACGGCGCTGCGCGATATGGTGCACGCGTACGAGATCGCAATGGGCGTCACCGTGGCCCGCGTTTCCGTACGTAGCATGAAAACGCGTTGGGGCTCATGCACGCCCAAATCCGGTGCCGTTCGCATCGCACGAGAACTTGCCGCTTACCCCGTCGAATGCCTCGACATGGTTGTCGCCCACGAGCTCGTCCACTTGCTCGAGCCAAGCCACAATCATCGGTTTCACACCCTGCTCGACACGTACTGCCCCAACAATAGAGCGCTGTCGCAGCGTCTCAAGCAGCCACCCATAGAGACGTATTAGAACCGGTTAGCGCACGCGCTCGATCTCGACGCCGCAGCTTGCCAGAGGAAGACCGACGGGCGCCCAAGGCTTATCGAGCTTAACGTGCACGCCAAGCAGCAGGGGGTAACGACGTAGCAGCATCTGGGCCACACCCTCGGCTGCAGCCTCGATGAGCTTAAACGTATGCTCGCGCAGATAGCCATCGACATCGTGGCATACCGAGCCGTAGTCAATCGAGGCGTCCAGGTTATCGTGCTCCCCCGCTGCACGCAGGTCGGCATAGAGCACCAGGGACACGATGAACTTCTGGCCCAGCGCGTTCTCTTCGGGATATACGCCGTGGTTAGCAAAAACCTCAAGACCTTCAACGGTGATGTGGTCGGCATGGCGCAGATCGTCATAGCTCACGTGGGGTACCGCCGTTGCGGTGGATATTTCGCCCCTTCCACGGCGGGCGAGCTCGGCACCTTCAGTCTTGGTTGCATTCTCGGGCAGTTTCTTATTGCTCATCGCGATCGTCTCCTTCGTTTAGGACCCCGACCGCGCAAACTAACTACACGCGAATCGACAGGTTCTTTTTATCATCGCTCCAGTTGCAAGCATTGCGCGCGGGGCATGCAAAGCAGGCGCGCGACGCTTTGTCGGCTGCATAGAGCAGGCGCTCAAGCGGTTGGCTGTTCACGCGCAGCTTTCGATGGCCCAGAATGGCCGTCTTAATGGCTGCGGCATCGGCCGGCTCAAACGCCACGTCATCGGGCATGCCGCCGAGAATCGCATCAGCGACGCGTTCGCTTGCAACATCATGAGATATACCCGATTCATACTGTTCATCTTTGCCGATATCGTGAAGAAGTGCCGTGGCGTAGATGACCTCGCGGTCAAATTCGAGCTGTTCCTCAAGATTCTTGATCCACATAATGCGAGCGACATCGAGAAGATGGTCAATACCATGGCGGCAGAAGATGCGCCCCGATTCCAACTGTGCAATGTTGCCCAGGTGCCGCCGGAACAGCCCGTTGGCACAAATGTAATCAATACGAGGCATGGCACCAAAGGGGGCCAGGCCCGAAGCCATAAAGCCGCGACGCGACGTCCCCTCGTCGGTCTTCGATGTAAAGTCGTTGACGACCCTCATGCTA
The DNA here is from genome assembly GCF_005844325.1 of Collinsella aerofaciens. Lineage (GTDB taxonomy): Bacteria > Actinomycetota > Coriobacteriia > Coriobacteriales > Coriobacteriaceae > Collinsella > Collinsella aerofaciens_G. Next base: position 66,894 of record NZ_SPFY01000008.1, read on the forward strand.
ACGGCCCAGCATCCTAAAGAACCGCTCCTCGAGCGCGGGATCGGTCTCAAAGACGCCGCGGCGAGCGAGCGTCACGGTCTTGGTGCCGGGCTTTTGCACGCCGCGCATCGTCATGCACATGTGCTCGGCTTCCATCAGCACAATCGCCCCTTGGGGAGCAAGATATTCCATGAGGGCATCGGCAACCTGTGCACACAACTGCTCCTGCAGCTGCAGACGACGGGCATAGACTTCAACCGTGCGAGCGAGCTTAGACAGACCCGCCACGCGACCGTTAGGGATATAGCCGATCGCAGCCTTGCCATAAAACGGCAGCAGATGGTGCTCGCACAGCGAGTAAAACGTAATGTCGCGCTCAATAACCAAGTCGTTCGAAGCGACGGCAAAGGTTTTGGACAGGTGCTCCTCGGCACTCTGATCCATACCGCCGGCGACCTCACCATACATACGGGCAACGCGCGCCGGGGTCTCCAGCAGGCCCTCACGAGTTGGGTCCTCGCCTATGCCCTCAAGCAACAGCTTAATGGCGGCCTCGACTTTTTCCTGATCGACCATCTGGGCCTCACTTTTCCGATTTCACGTTCGCGCTATGGTACCACGCCCTTTGGCATCGGCCACAAGCTACATAGTATGGGTCGAATAGACCGGATCGTCCCGCCAAAGCTCCACAGCGTCGCAAAGCGCAACGCCCTCGCGCACAGCACGGGCGCGCGTGGCGTTCATATCAATCACGCGCTGATTGCTCGAGCCCCTAAAGCGCAACGAGATATCGTACAGATCCTGAACGAACGGGCCGTCCACCAACATATCGAGGCAGGCAAGGATACGGTCCGTCGCCTCGGTATGGTGACGACCACCCGGCATAAGCTCCTCGAGCACGTCGCCGGTGAAGCACCAAATGGTCTTGCCCGACCCCGCGGGATAGGCCGCACGCACGCGTTCGATAAAGTCAACGAGCCCCGCCTGATTCTCGGGCTCCATAGGCTCGCCGCCCAGAATCGTCAGGCCATCGATAAAGGGATGATCGAGACTCTCGATAATCTTGTCCTCGACGGCACGATCGAACGGCTCACCCGCAGCAAAGTCCCACGCGACAGAGTTAAAGCAATTCTTGCACCCACGACGGCACCCGCTCACAAACAGAGAAGTACGAACGCCTTCCCCATCAGCAATGTCGAAATACTTAATGTTCGCGTAATTCATAGGTAACTCTCCCGGGAGGCCGGGACATATCATCCCGTCCTCAAACATTCTCGGCCTGCGGCCTGCGAAACTGCGGGCGGGACGATATGTCCCGGCCTCATGCAAAGGGTAACTCAATGAACGAAGCGAACATCGAGCATAGGGTTCGAGATCTAATAAAAACTGGGTTGCGGCTCAACCGCCATCGCAAGTAAATCGCAGCTGCAGCTCAAATTATTTCCGCTAAGAACTTCGAGGAGTGAGCAGACCGCATGCCGCATCTCAGCTACGTCAACTTGGCCGCCCCGTAGCGAGGCCCCGGACCTTTGCTCGATATGAGTTCCGCACGAACAGGAGGCGCCAGTGGCGCCTCCGTCGTGAGCCAGGACTGTCCGAAATAGCGAGTAAAGGTCCGGGGCCTCGCTACGGGGCGGCCTGGGATGGTTATTAGAGATGCAGCACGCGGTCGCGGATCTCCTCGGTTCGGCCCTGGTTCCAGAACTGGGTACCGATGTAGCCGCACGTACGACGAGCGACGTTCATCTTCTCCTGGTCGCGGTTGCCGCAATTGGGGCACTCCCACACCAGCTTGCCATCGTCCTCGACAATCTTGATCTCGCCATCGTAGCCGCACACCTGGCAGTAGTCGCTCTTGGTGTTGAGCTCGGCGTACATGATGTTGTCGTAGATGTACTGCATCACGCGAATGACAGCCTTGAGGTTGTCCTGCATGTTGGGAACCTCAACGTAGGAAATGGCCCCGCCCGGCGAAAGCTGCTGGAACATGCCCTCAAACTTGAGCTTGTCGAAGGCATCAATCTCCTCGGACACGTGGACGTGGTAGCTGTTGGTAATGTAGCCCTTGTCCGTCACGCCCGGGATAATGCCAAAACGACGCTGCAGGCACTTGGCGAACTTGTAGGTCGTCGACTCCAACGGCGTGCCGTACAGCGAGAAATCGATATCGCTCGCGGCTTTCCACTCCGCACACTTGTCGTTCATGCGCTGCATGACCGCCATGGCAAAGGGCGTGCCCTCCTTCTCGGTGTGGCTGTGGCCCGTCATGTACTTGACGCACTCATACAGACCGGCATACCCCAGGCTGATGGTGGAATAGCCGCCCACAAGCAGTTTGTCGATCGTCTCGCCCTTCTTAAGGCGCGCCAGGGCGCCGTACTGCCAAAGAATCGGCGCGGCATCCGAAAGCGTACCCATCAGACGCTCATGACGGCACAGCAGGGCGCGGTGGCACAGCTCAAGGCGCTCGTCGAAGATCTTCCAGAACTTATCCATGTCCTGATGCGAGCTCAGCGCGACATCGGGCAGGTTGATGGTCACAACGCCCTGGTTAAAGCGACCGTAGTACTTGGGCTTGTTCGGGTCATAGTTCAGCGCGTTGGCCACGTTGTTAAATCCGTTGCCCGAACGGTCGGGCGTCAGGAAGCTGCGGCAACCCATGCAGGTGTAGCAGTCGCCGTTGCCGGCGGTCTCGCCCTTCGACAGCTTGAGCTCGCGCATCTTCTTCTCGGAGATGTAATCGGGCACCATGCGCTTGGCGGTGCACTTGGCAGCCAGCTGGGTCAGGTAGAAGTACGGGGAATCCTCGTGAACGTTATCGTCCTCGAGTACATAGATAAGCTTGGGGAATGCCGGGGTAATCCAAACGCCGGCCTCGTTCTTAACGCCCTCGTAGCGCTGGCGAAGCGTCTCCTCCACGATCATGGCAAGGTCGTGCTTCTCCTGGGGCGTACGGGCCTCGTTAAGATACATAAAGACCGTCACGAACGGCGCCTGGCCATTCGTGGTCATAAGGGTCACGACCTGATACTGAATCGTCTGGACGCCGCGACGAATCTCATCGCGCAGACGGTCCTCAACGACTTCGCGAACCTTCTCGGCAGACGCAGAGACGCCAAGCTCATCGAGCTCGCGGGCAACCTCGCCGCGAATCTTCTGACGGCTCACCTCAACAAAGGGGGCAAGATGGGTCAGCGAGATAGACTGGCCGCCGTACTGGGAGGAAGCAACCTGGGCGATAATCTGCGTCGCGATGTTGCAGGCAGTCGAGAAGCTGTGCGGCTTCTCGATCAGCGTGCCCGAGATAACAGTACCGTTCTGGAGCATATCCTCCAGGTTCACCAGGTCGCAGTTATGCATGTGCTGGGCAAAGTAGTCCGAATCATGGAAGTGAATCAGGCCCTCATTGTGAGCATCCACAATCTCCTGGGGCAGCAGCACGCGCTGGGTCAGGTCCTTGGAGATCTCGCCGGCCATATAGTCGCGCTGAACGGAGTTGACGGTCGGGTTCTTGTTGGAGTTCTCCTGCTTGACCTCTTCGTTGTTGCACTCGATCAGCGACAGAATCTTGTCGTCGGTCGTGTTCTTCTGGCGCTTCAGGCTCTGAACATAGCGATAGATGATGTAATGGCGAGCGACCTCGTAGCAGTCGAGACGCATAATCTCGTCCTCGACCAGATCCTGAATCTCCTCGACCGACACGGTGTGGCCCGCGTTCTCGCATGCCTCGGCGACGTTTTGTGCCGCGTAAACCACCTGGCGGTCGGTAAGACGAGAGCTCTCCTCGACCTCCAAGTTTGCGGCGCGGATGGCATTGACAATCTTATCGATGTCAAAGACAACCTCGGTGCCGCTGCGCTTGATGATCTTCATCCTCTTGCCTCTTTCGCGTCGAAATCGTATTGCGCTTCAGAGCCAAACGATGCCCGGCAGGGCTTGCCCCTGTCTTGCGGCGCCGTCGCGCAATCTGTGTTTTCGAAAACCATAGGCCCTCATGCGGACAATCCTCGCAGCCAATCAAGGGGCTCGAAGATCCATCCAAATGGGGCGAATAAGGTCCTCGTTCTCTGTCCGCCATCTATCATACGACAAAGAGGCATCTATATCCTGTATTCTTTTTTTAGGTCAAACACAACATATAGTGTTTCAGCAGGTCAAAGCAATTAGTCATTTTGCAGACGCATTAATTATGAGGGGTTCTTGGCAAGTCGGTAAAACGTTACCAACACGGCTACCTGCATGGCAGTTATAAAACCCCCTTAGTCAAGCCGCTGACAAATCCTACCAAAACCAAGCCGCTCACGCCAAAAGAATCCAAAAGATTATGCTTGACCAACATGTTGCGGTCACGGTCGGCCAGGACGTATGCAACCTGCCGGCACCTCTACGGGGACCTTGGATCAATATTTGCTGGCATATTTGACGGCGTGCTTGGTAGCAAAACAAAACAGCTCAGAGGACATAGCCTCTGAGCTGCGAACATTTGGTGGGCGTTAGAAGATTTGAACTTCTGACCTCTTCCGTGTCAGGGAAGCGCTCTCCCCCTGAGCTAAACGCCCAAATGGAGCGGACAACGGGGCTCGAACCCGCGACCCCAACCTTGGCAAGGTTGTGCTCTACCAACTGAGCCATGTCCGCTTACGAGGATTAATCTTACGTGATGCCCGCATCCTATGCAAGAACTTTTTTTGAAAAGTTTTGCGACGCTCTCGCGAGGGCATCAGTCGTCACGAAAGGCGCGAACAAACGCAGGCTCGCAGCGAGATGCCCCTACATATCACCGAGCATGATCCAGGCAGAGCTGTCCTGCGCGAGCCTGCCGTCTGAAAGCGGTGATGAGGTGAGCAGGACCCTGCCCGCCGGCAGCTCCACGGGTGCTGCACCGAAGTTCGTCACACACGTCCAGCCGTTATCGCGGCGATAGGCGATGACGCCGCCCTCAGCGCCCTCGGCACCATCCGCAAGACCGGTGCGCCCGTCAAGATCGAGCCACGCAAGATCGTTGGCGCACCCGCGCAGCTTGCGCCGCAGCCAGAGGGCGTCACGATAGAGCGCAAGCATCGATGTCGGGTCCGCTTCTTCCTTATCGGCAGCATAATCGGAAAACCATGCAGGCTGCGGCAGATGGGGCGCCGCATCGGCGTCTGCCGGCGAAAACCCAAACGATCCGCCATGCGCGGGATCGTCCGCCGCCACCCACGGCAGGGGCACACGACAGCCGTCGCGCCCCTTCTCACGCTTCGGTCCGTGCGTATTGGTCGCAGTAGGGTCTTCGAGTGCAGCCCACGGGATATCAGCCACCTCAAAAAGGCCGAGCTCCTCACCCTGATACACGTATGCCGAGCCCGGAAGCGCCAGTTCAAGCAAAAGGGCCGCCCGCGCGCGGCGCTCGCCGAGTTCACGGTCCTCGTCATAAGACGACCCGTCGCGTAAGAGCCAGTCGAGCGCAATCTGGTGGTAGCGCGTCGCCTTGATTTGCGGCAGGGCATAGCGTGTCGCCACGCGCGGCACGTCGTGGTTGGAGAGTACCCAGGTCGAGGCGGAATCGGATTCGACGGCTGCCTTCAAGCCCTTCTCGATTGCAGTGTGCATGTCATCATAGGTCCAAGTGGCCTTGGCAAACTCAAAGTTGAATGTCTGGCCAAGCTCGCTGGGACGCGCGTAGAGATACTGGCGCTCGGGCAACACCCACGCCTCGGCAACGGCGCTGCGCGGCGGATTATAGCGGTCGAACACGCGGCGCCACTCGCGATAGATCTCGTGGACCTCATTGCGGTCCCACAGCGGATGGGTGCCGTCGTCAACCATGTCATCGCCCTCGGCGAGATGCCACCGGTCGAGGTCATCGCGGTCGAGATCCTTGGCGAGACCCTGCGCCACATCAATGCGAAAGCCGTCGACGCCTCGATCGCTCCAAAACGCCAGGACGTCGCAAAAGAGCGCGTGAACCTCAGGGCATGACCAGTCAAAGTCCGGCTGCTCGGGCGTAAACATGTGCAGATACCACTGACCGTCCGCAACACGCGTCCATGCGGGGCCGCCAAAGTTGGCATTCCAATTGGTGGGAGGCAGCTCGCCATGCTCGCCGCAACCATCGCGGAAGATATAACGGGCGCGCTCGGGAGATCCGGGGCCGGCGGCAAGAGCGGCTTTGAACCAGGGGTGCTGGTTGGATGAATGGTTGGGCACGATGTCGACGATGACCTTGATGCCGCGCGCGTGAGCCGCAGCGATCATGTCATCGAAGTCGTCAAGCGAGCCGAGACGTGGGTCGACATCGCAGTAGTCCGCCACATCATAGCCGCCATCGACAAGAGGCGATGGGTAAAACGGGCTCAGCCAGATGGCCTCGATACCCAGCCGCTCAAGATAGTCCATCTGCTGGGTAATGCCCGCGATATCGCCCAGACCCGAACCAGTCGAATCCTTAAACGAGCGCGGGTAGATCTGATAGATCGCAGCGTCGGACATCCATGAGCGCGAAGAAGACTTTTCTGTAGCCATGGGGCGTATCTCCCTTGCAACGAGGTTATGCGAGATGCCCACGATGATACGCCCAAAGCGGACATTCGCGGCAAACAACGCCACAGCCACGCCCCAAAACGCTCGCTCCCTCTCGGGTTCGAGCCCATGCGATGGATACAAAAAAGCCCGGCTACCGTAGTAGCCGGGCTGTTGCGTTTGGAGCGGACAACGGGGCTCGAACCCGCGACCCCAACCTTGGCAAGGTTGTGCTC
>NZ_SPFY01000009.1 GCF_005844325.1 Collinsella aerofaciens
ACTCCACGACGCCGAAGCGCTCGGGGTCGTCCACGTGGTAGCCGAAGACCGTGGCGCGGCCCGACTCGGCGTTCTGGACGGCGCGCGTCAGGTGGCGGGACAGGCCGTTGCCGTAGAAGATGTTGTCGCCCAGCACCAGGGCGCACGGCTCGCCGGCGATGAACTCCTCGCCGATGGTGAAGGCCTGCGCGAGGCCGTCAGGGCTCGGCTGCTCGGCGTAGGAGAGGTTCACGCCGTAGCGCGAGCCGTCCCCGAGCAGGCGCTCGAAGTTGGGCAGGTCGGTCGGCGTGGAGATGACCAGGATGTCCCTGATGCCCGCCAGCATGAGAGTGCTAAGCGGGTAGTAGATCATGGGCTTGTCGTAGACCGGCAGCAGCTGCTTGCTGGTGACGAGCGTGAGCGGGTACAGGCGCGTGCCGGAACCTCCGGCGAGGATGATGCCTTTCATATAATCTGTCCTCTACAATCGAAATGCGTTTAAATCGTGCGATAAATAAGACTTAGATATCCTATTTTGCTAAACGACTGAGGCTTCGGTAGTTTGTGTGGTTAGGAAGCTGACTCACTAAGCCGCTTTTCTTATCGACGTCGACTGATTCCACGGCAGCTGCGGTTTCGCGTCCGAGCATCTCAACATCAGCAGCGCTATGAGATTGTCCGTGCTCCTGAAGCCGTAGTCCATCTTCACCGTGGCTTTTACTCCTGAAGCCTCTAAATAGTTCATGTAAAAGCCCGGCAGGAATCCCAGGCGGGGACTATCTAGTCCCTCCTGAAAAGGTCCCTCGTGTAGACCTTGGCCGAGACGTCCGCGAGCTCGTCGCTCCAGCGGTTGGCGACGATGACGTCGCAACGCGACTTGAAGTCCTCCAGGTCGTGCGTGACCTCGCTGCCGAAGAAGTCCCCAGCGTCCAGCGTGGGCTCGTAGACCACCACGGGCACGCCCTTGGCCTTCACGCGCTTCATGATGCCCTGGATGGAGCTCGCACGGAAGTTGTCCGAGCCGCTCTTCATCGTGAGTCGATAGACGCCCACCGTGGGCGCCGCGGTGCCGGAGTACACGAGCTGGTTGACGCGCTGGAGCACCTCGTCGGCCACGTGGTCCTTGCGCGTGCGGTTGGAGGCCACGATGGCGCCGATGAGGTCCTGCGGCACGTCCCTGTAGTTCGCGAGCAGCTGCTTGGTGTCCTTTGGCAGGCAGTAGCCGCCGTAGCCGAACGATGGGTTGTTGTAGCCCTCGCCGATGCGAGGCTCGAGGCACACGCCCTCGATGACGTCGGCGGTGGCGAGGCCGCGGAGCTCGCAGTAGGTGTCGAGCTCGTTGAAGTAGGAGACGCGCAGCGCAAGATAGGTATTGGCGAATAGCTTCACGGCCTCCGCCTCGGTGGAGCCGAGCACGAGCTCGGGGATGCCCCGCGTGCCGTCGGCGTTCTCGCGGGAGCGCTCCTCGGGAGCGGCGCCCTCGGCAAGCAGCGCCGCGAAGCCCTTGGCGGCCTCGACCGCTGCGACATCGTCCTTGTCGCAGCCGACAACGATTCGGCTCGGGTGCAGGTTGTCGTAGAGCGCCTCGCCCTCGCGCAGGAACTCGGGAGAGAAGAAGATTCGCGAGTCGCCACGCTCCTCGCGCAGCTGCGCGGTATAGCCGACGGGAACCGTGGACTTAATGACAATCCAGGCGTTCGGGTTCACCGAACGAACTGCGTCGACGGCCGCCTCAACGGAGCTGGTGTCGAAGAAGTTCTTGTTGGGGTCGTAGTTCGTGGGCGTGGCCACCACGACGTAGTCCGCCCCCGCGTAGGCCTCGGCCGGGTCGAGCGTGGCGCGGAGGGACAGCTCCCTCTCCCCCGCCTCCGCCTCGCGCATGAAGCGCTCGATCTCGCGGTCCCTGATGGGCGAGCGCCAGGAGTTTATCTTCTCCACCTTCCCCGGCACGATGTCGAGCGCCCTGACCTCGTTGTGCTGCGAGAGCAGCACCGCCATCGAGAGACCGACGTATCCGGTGCCTGCGACTGCTACCTTCATTGCTGGTTCCTTCCTATACGGTTATCAAGTGAAAAACAAAATTGTGGTGCCAGTGAGTGCTCACGCCTTGCGGCGGAACCTCGAAACGGTCCCTTTGAGCATGGGCAAGACGAAGTCGAGCCAGTAGCGGTTACCGCTGGCCGCAAGCCACGCCCAGGAGAGCAGGGCGAAAAGCATCCCGCCGACGAGAACCTGGGCCGCGAGCGTCGCGACACGCAAGCCCATGAGAGAGCCGAGCCAGCGCACCGCGACGAACATCGCGGCGCCGACGGCGACGAAGGGCAGGTTCTCCCCGAGCCAGCGCCGCTGGGGGAGCATCCCCCTCACCTCAACCACCTGGACGACGCAGACGGCGACCTCGGCGAGCGTGGTGCCCCACGCCGCCCCGAGCGCGCCGAGCCTGGGGATGAGGGCAACATTCGCGGCCACGTTGACCGCCGCCCCGACGACGACCGAGAGCACGTAGGCTCTGTCCATGCCCTTGGGGATGAGGTACTGTGTCCTCAGGACGTTGGCCCAGGCCATGAAGGGCATGTTGAGCACGAGTACGCAGAGAACCGGCACGCACGCCTGGTAGCCCGGCCCGAAGTAGACCGGCGCAAGGACCGGAGCCACCCCGGCGATGCCGAAGGAGAACGCCAGGGAAAGGCCGAGCGCGAGCCACATCGACACGCCCAGGTAACGCCTCCCCTCCCCCTCCCTGCCGGACGCGATAAGGTTAGACATCCTGGGGAGCATCACCGTGCCGAGAGCGGTCACGAGCGTGAAGGGCATCTGGGAGACCTTGAGGGAGTTCTCGAAGAACCCGGTCTGCTCGAGCGTGCTCATGTGGCCGAGCATCACCTTGTCGAGGACCGTGTAAAGGGAGACCGCGACGACCGGGACAAATAAAACAAGGTTTGGAACTATATGTGTTGTCACCCCACGAATTGTGGGACGAACCCATATTATTCGCGCTCTCAGAAAGGGCCAAAGAATTAATACAGATACGAGAGTGGACCCACTAATTAGCATGCAATAAGCAAAGACGGCATGCTCACCGCGAACCACTATAAACATTAAAACAAATGTGAATAATTTAATTAAGAAATTACGACCGACTGTTACCTTAAACTCTTCAAGGCCAAAAAAGAACCAGTTAATATCAAAAATAGAAGAGATGACGTAGAATATCCAAGAAAATGCAATGGACCCAAACGAAGAGCTTAACGAGTACAACAAATAAAAGAATACAGCAATTAAACCTAGTAACGCCTGAAGCGTCCAGACTTCCCAGAAAGACTTGCTCATCTTAGTTTTGTCTGATCTAAGCCTAGCGATTAAGCGATTGCCATAGTTATTAATGCCAAGCATCGCAAACAAAACAAAGTAATAAGAAACAGAATAGGTAAATGAATATGTTCCCAAACCAGAAGGACCAACTACACGTGATAAATAGGGGGCGGTGATTAAGGGAAGAAGGAGCAATAGAACTTGATAAGCTATATTATAAATAAAGTTCTTTTTCACTGAAGGCATAAGGAATCACCTAGTCGTTAATTGTCTTGAGGAACTAGTATTTCCTTGCTTTGATCCTCGTCCGTAAAAAACAAAAACCAACAGGACAATCATCAAAGCATAATTCGGCAGGGTAAACTGCAAACGAACAAAGGAAAAGACGATAGTGCTAAACATGAGTAGGCAAAGAGAGAGCTCGAAAGATCCTTTATTATTTAAATAAGAAAGGTAACACCAGTTGCACCACATGCCGAATAAAAGCGAGCCTAGAAATACACCGAAGACACCGAGATCGGCGTAGAAATACCAAAACAGACTTACATATGCATTAGCGGGAACTCCTGAACCGACAATAATCCAATCAGAAACTGTAGAATTTACCAGGTCATATACCTCTTGAAAGCCAAGCGGCATTAAAGGTAGCCTTAGTAGCAGCTGAACGGGATAGAGAATAATAAAAAAGAAACCACCTAAGGATGCTTGCCCAAATGAATAGCCAGTAACGCTGTCGGACCATTTCTGAAACATGATTGGAGGAATGGCTAAATCAAGATAGAGACTTCTCCAAACTTGCATATTGCGAGAAAGCGTCATTGCGACGAACAATACAATTCCTAAAACAAGAACCGCCAATAGCTTTAGGCTAATTCCTTTTTTTATCCTCTTTACTTTATAAACTTTTTCTACATTTTTGTTGATATTGTAGGCGATAATACCGTACATAAAAAGGAACAGAAGTGTTGAGCGACTGCCAGTCGCGAGCATTTTAATAGTTAAAAGCAGAGCGGTCTCTACAATTGATCTGCTTTTAATTCCTTCGGTAAAAAATAGAGCTATAACAACGATTGGGGCTAAGCTAGATACCGGTCCCGCAATAAATGATCCAAATAATCTTATCGAAGATGAAGATATTAAAGACTCGATATCCATAGTCCTGTTATATCTTTGGATTGAGTAGAGATCAATGCTGCCAAGGTCAATGTATATCCTGTATAAGAGGTAGGCATAAAAAAGGATTGATAAGCATATGAGTATTTCAACAATCTCTGTCCTGATATGGTAGCTATGAGTGTTGGCATTGCGCTTTACTGTAATTGGACGAGCAATGCCGCATCCCAACGAGAATCCAAACAAACCTAAGGCGATCAAGAGGTATGACCGCGTCTCTGTTTCATAGAGACCGTAGAGATGTATGTAGGAGAAGAGGGAGATAATCATCCACAGTATTGCGAATACTCCTAAAGGTGTCAAAATAGTTCTATTAAAATAAGTCGTCAAAATTATGCTAGTCAAGCAGACCAAGCTGATAAAGAGCAGCTCCATTTTATTTATCCAGATTAATTATAATTGTTGATATATCATCATAAGTATGCGAAATTGAAAAGTTACTCGCATATAAGAAGGCAGCATCTGACAATCTTTTTCGTAAACTATCATCGAGCAGCATGTGTATCTTTAGAGCCAGATCATTTTCGTCTTTATTCTTATAAAGCAGACCATTCATGCCATTAATGATAAGCTCTCCCGTGCCAGCAGTATCAGCACCAATAACCGGCAGGCCGCTTAGCATCGACTCAAGTGTGACCCTTCCAAAAGCTTCTGATGAGGAGCAGACAAGTGCTGCATGCATATTAGCTCTAACTTCTGCCAGGTTTTCAACCTGCCCAAGATAGTGAATATAATATGGACTTCCTGCTTTTTTCATTTCTGATTGCAGAAAGTACTGGTCTCCTCTACCAGCTATAAATAGGCTAGCTTTGTAGTTCGGAGAGTATTTTTCATTAAATAATTTGACGGCTTTGATTGCCTGATCTTGTCCTTTGTTCTTAGAGAGCTGTCCGACAATTAGTAGGTTGAGACTATTATCTACCCTTGGTATAAACTTATTTTTAAATAAGCTAATGTCAAGTCCATTATAGACAGTCTCTATATCACAGCTCGAACTAATTCCCTTGTAGTAATCACTTATCGAATTCGAAACTGCTATCAACTTACCATAATTAAGCCTGTTAACAAAACTACTTCGCGGCAACAGCCTCCTAAAATTAAAGTCTTTGTCCCCAAATTCTCTTAAGTGCCAGACATGTGCAACATTGGCCTTTTGCGCAGCCCTTGATGAAAAGGTAATCGTACTCGTATTTGTATAGACAACCCCTATATTCTCGTCTTTAATTAGTTTGACAAGCTTTCGAACTGCGACTTCATTTTGCAGAAGCCTCAGATAGCCACGGGAAATAACTGCGACATTGCGCGCCACCGATGACCTCGTTGGCACACATGACCACCAGTAACGCATTCTTACTACCTGTATGCCCAGCTTCTCCAGGACATCAGGCAGATTCCCCTCAGTCTTGTTTACAAGAACTACAACTTCGTAATCTTTATTGAACCGCTCAATTAGACTTATAATCGAACGGTTTGCCCCACTCTTTTCATTATTGTTATGAGTAACAAAGAGTATTTTCATTCCATGCTCGTATCATTCAAAATATCTTTAAGAACCCGCAACGACTTGATCTCATTCTTGAACACGAACAGGTTCTTCTCGCGCTTGTTCTTAACCGTGCTGTTTGTCGAAGAATCCTCTGCGTGCCAAATGCGCAGGTTGGGGTTATAGACCATCTTGAGACCCGTCTGCTTCGCACGCCAATAGAGGATGTCCTCCTCAAAGTACAGGAACGTCTTATCGCAGAAACCCTCATACCTCTCGAAGTACTTATCCGAAAAAATGAGACAAGCCCCATGAAGCTTCACGTCTTCATACCGGCAGTTATAGTCATAGAACACATCGACCATCTTGCCAGTACCAGCTTCCTTTACAAGTCCCTCAAGGTGTGCCAAGCACAGCGCGTACTTAATCATTCTCTTGTAAATAAGCTTGAGAGCTTGCTGACGACTTGTGATAAGCCCCGGCGCCGGACTGGAATCCACCTTGCCGTCCCAGGTCTCAATCTGGGGTCCCAATACGGCAAATTGGCTTTGAGCGTATTCGTCGTTGACGAGCTTCTCGAAGTCATCCTGCAAGAGCTTTGTGTCGTTGTTGAGCACGACTACAAAACGCACACCCGGAATGGAACGCGCAACCTTGATGCCCACGTTGTTACCGCGGGCAAACCCCAGGTTCCGCTCTTCAAGAATTACCCGTACATCCTCATCAGCCTTGTACTCTGACGCAAGCAATTTGCCAGATCCGTTACCAGAGCCGTTGTCCACCACGACAACATGGGCACCTGGAACATGCTGTCGAATAGACTCGACGCAGGCCCGCGTATCATCCGCCGTCTTGAAGTGCAGAATCACAAACCCGAGGTTAGACATTCGCCGCACCCCCAACTGCAGCCTCGAGACAATCGACAATCTGTCCGGCACGATGCTCCCACGTGCACTCTGACGGAATCGATGCCGCTACCTTGGCAGGATTGACGCAGCCAACTCTCACCGCAGCAGCAACCTCGCCAACAAACTTTACAAAGGTATCCGGCGAGCCAGCAACCTTCACAAAATCAGAAATGTCGGATACGCCCGCAACGCTCGTAGACACTACAGGCTTCCCTGCCGCAAGATACTCATAGAGCTTGAGCGGGTTCATGCTTGCCGTAAACTCATCAACCTTGTGGGGGATGAGCGCGAAATCGACCTCCTGCAGAGCCTCGGGCAGGTTCTCATACCGCACGTCACCGGTAAAACTGATGTTGGCATAGCTCCTCTTCAGCCCGTCAATAACATCTTGTTGGGAGTAAGCCGGCCCGATGAATTTAAAACTGATATCAGAATAAGTCTCGAGACACCGACGCACAAGATCAAAGTCCACACGATCCTGGATTTTTCCCATGTAGCCAACAGTAATTGGACCGCCTTCGTAGGCATGTCGAGCCGGAGCGAAGAAGTCCGGATCCACGCCATTGGGAATCCAGTTCACCGACTTGGTGTGTGCGTCAGAGAAATCGTCCGCAAGGGCTTTGGAGACGGTCGTGATAACGTTCGCACACTCACGAATGAACTCGTAGCTCTTCACCACTTGCTCATGGTTCGACTTCATCTGCGGGTGGTGAAGCCAGTTGTCTATGGCATCAAACGCCAGTAGCGAGTGGCCAAGGTGCGGAACGACAGCGACAGACATGGGATTCTGAAGCAGCAACACGGGCTTTTCGATACCGAGCTTGGCCATTGCCCACTTGATGGCCTCAATCGTCTTTGGATTCTCCAGTGCAGAGAACCACCACGCCTTTTTCTCGCGAGCAACCCTAAGGAAGTCGGGAAGCTTAGAATCCAAGCAATAGGTCTTGTCGCCAAGCTGCGAGAGGGCTCGAGAGGACTCCTCGGCAATTGCTCGCGTACCTGGGGCTCTCCAGTCCTGCCTCTTGACCACTATCTCCGCCAGGGAAACCGGCCGTTCCACGACAAGCATCTTACCAATGCGTGGGTCCTTCTGGAAATGCTCCACAAGGTGGGCATCGCGCGTTCGCCATCCCTCGCTGGCCCACTTTTTTGCTCCCTGGAAGGGGAAGATGACGAGGTCCATCTACTCCTCCCCCTCGCCCTTGACCGCCAGCGGCCCCTCGAGGAACAGGCGCTCGTACTCGTAGGCGATGTGCTGCCAGCTGTAGGCAATGGCGACACGTGCCTTGGCGCGGCGACCCAGTTCGGAAATCTCGACCGCGTCCATGGCATCCGCACGCGCAATCAGCGCGGCAAGATTGCCAGGCTCCTTGGTCCAGTACAGGGCCGCGCCCTCGGCCACCTCATGGTTGAAGCCAACCCCAAGTAGCAGATTCAGGTCGGTGGAACCCAGAGCCTCGAGCAGGCTCGGGTTCGTGCCGCCCACCTCGTGGCCGTGGAAATAGCCGTAGGCCTGCTCACGGATCTTCGCGAGGAGGTCACGGTCGTAGACCGTGCCCACGAACTTAATGCGGGAGTCGCGGCTGTAGTGCGTCCGCTCCTCAAGCTCGGCGAGGAACTTGTCGTTGACGTTGGTAATCAAGGCGAAGTCGCGCTCGGTGCTGCTAGACATGAACTCGCGGATCATTGTCTCGTAGTTGTTCTCCGGCACAAAGCGGCCAACCACGAGGTAGTAGCCCTTGGGCGAAAGCCCGTGCTCGGCACACCAGCCAGTAAAATTCGGGGCGTCGTCCGCAAGCGGGCTCCTATGTGTATCCGCACCGTAAGCGATAAACTTAGTGGCCGGTCTATAGGTCGGCGAATCGTACTCCTCGTGGATGTACCTCTCGATGTTCTTAGAGTCGCAGACCAGCAGATCGCAATTGCGGACCATCATGGACTCGGAGACCTTCCAGTAGCGGCGCACGGGGGCGCTCCACTTGGCGCGCTTCCACTCGTGCCCGTCTGGGTTCACGTAAAGTCTTCCACCCAAAGCGTGGATACGCTTCTGGAAGTGGGCGCAGAAGGGCCCGATGCGGCACGCCAAGACGTAAACAATCGGGTGCTTGACGTGGTTGTCCTCGACGTAGCGGCAGACGCGGCCGAGCGCCGCAACGTCGTACAAGATTGCCTGGGCGGGTCCCACGTCGGGAACCTTCACGTTGAAGCAGCGGGCGCCGTGATACTCGAACTCGCCATCCTCGCTGGCCTTGCAAGCCACATGGTACCTGATGCGAGGGTCGCCCTCGTGCGCCTCGGTCAACCGGTCGACAAAGGTCTCGTAGCCACCGTAATTGCCCGGAATGCCCTTAGAGCCTACAATGAAGATGTGTTGTGTTTCCGACATTAAGCTGCACCTTCCCCAGAGAGCATCGCCTTCAGCGTTCCGAATATCAACCGCAGGTCCTGGAGCAGACTGCGATTCTCTATGTAGCGAAGATCCAGCTCAACCATTTCGTTGAAGCCCAGATAGCTGCGGCCCATTACCTGCCAGGGCCCGCCGCAGCCGGGCTTTACGGCAAGGCGCTTCATGTCATGCTCGCTGTACAAGGCAACCTCGCGCGGCAGGCCGGGGCGCGGGCCAATGAGGTTCATTTGGCCCAAGAACACGTTGATAAGCTGGGGCAGCTCGTCGATACTGTGCTTGCGAATGAAGTTGCCCACGCCGGGAATAATGCGCGGGTCGTGCTTCATTTTAAACATGGGGCCGGTGGCCTCGTTTTGAGCCTGCAAGTCCTTGAGCATTTGGTCTGCGTTGGGCACCATGCTGCGGAACTTATAGATCTTAAACAGGTAGAATGTGCCGTCTTTGCGCACGCGGCCCACGCGCCACTGCGAATAAAGGGGGCTGGCGCCCGGGCTCTTAATGCAAATGACCATGCTCAGAATTACCCCGGGTATAAAGAGCAATACCAAGGCTCCGCCGGCGGCGACAATGTCCACCGTACGCTTAACAACGCGGTAGAGTCTGCGCCCAAGCTCGGGCTTCACGCCGGAGTTCGCACCGCGCAGCATCTCGGTGGCCTCTTCGTTTGTAAGGTAATCCCCCGCAGCACCCGCTGCGGCAGGGACGGAATTCGCCATGGCAGCGGCGCACGTCTCCCGTGCACCCTGCTCCATGGTCATTATCGTAGGCTCCAAGAGCCCCTCCCCCGATACTTTTTTGCTTTCGGTCGTCCGCTTGCGAGCTTGCAGCTAGGCGATCGCTTTTCTGTGATTGCGCATGACGCGCTGTTCGTTTGAAAGCACCGCGAGGCCAACGCGGGTGGTTACGCGTCGGCCGCACAGGTTGAGCTCCAGATAAGCAGTGCATTTACGTCTATTAATGGTTTTGATGAGGCCCTCGTGGCCCAACAGCGGACCAGCCGTCACTACGACCTGGTCGCCCTCTTTTAAGGCCTCGCTCATGGGCACCACGCGGTCTCCCCTATTGGTAAAACTGCCAATGAGCTGGGTCTCTTCTTTTGCCAACGGCACAAACTGACCGTCCTGGGAAAGCACCCGGGCAAAGTCATCCATGCGCAGCAGGTACTGTTGCACGGTACGGGGATCTGCCGTGTCGCAGATAAGATAACCGGGAAAGAGCGGCTTGGTCGTATTGACCCATTCGCCGTGTACTTTGATCTCCGTTTGATATTGGGGATAAAAGAGCTCTTGCATGGCACCAGCCGGCACCATACGCTCGATGCGCTCGCGCATTACGTCTTCGCGACCGTTAATGACCTGAATCACATACCACACGAGCACCACCCCCTTGCTGTCTTACGTGTGGCTCACGGGGTTTTGGTATGGCTTCGCCAGTGCGCTTGTGCGCGAAGGCGCTCCATATTCAAACCCTGAGCCCAGTCAGACAAGCACGTGGCTCTGCCCCACCGTGAACGGTATATACAAAAGCAGCGCTGAGGTTGTTGGCATGTATCGCAAATACACCAACGACCTCAGCTGGCTGCGTGCGATCCAGTCAAGCGAATTCGAAACTGGACCGCACGCAAACAGCTGAAAGACTGCTTCACTTTGGCATACAAGCTATTAATGCATCTTAGAATTAAAGCAATGCAAATTAATAACGTCGCATGACTTCTTTATTGGAGCTCGTGGTGTTTCTGGCACCGCCGTTACGGCCGGATGCTGATCGACCCTGCGCTTTGCAACTTGCTGGAGCCGCGAGCACAGTTGAACTCATGTAACGTTAGGTATCCTAGCACAAGCTGTTAGTGAAACTGATTTGGCTTGTGGAGGACAACTTATCGTTCATTTAACGTGTTCAAGGGGGTTGTTTTGGGATGTTGTTCACATTGATGCAGGTTATTGAGGTACTGACGGTGATTAGGCGCGTTCCTGATGCCCAAATGGAACGGCGATCTACACTGATAATCGCGTTTGGCTAACAAACTATGTACAGACACGGGAAAAAATTTGTGCAACTTTTTGTTGGCGTAGTTGGGGTTTGTGGCGCATGGTGTTTTGGCATTAAAAAAGGCCTTCGGAATTCCGAAGGCCTTTGCATTCACAATGGTGGAGACGAGGGGGATCGAACCCCTGACCTCTTGACTGCCAGTCAAGCGCTCTCCCAGCTGAGCTACGCCCCCGTGACGAGGTAGTACTATAGGGGAAGATCTTCGGGGATGCAAGTGGGAATTTTGGATTGATTTTCCGTCTTACGGGTTTTCCTGGGGCGGCGGTTAAAACCCTGATGCGATAGACCTTACTTGTAGAGGTAAGCGATGGCGGTACCGGTGTGGACTTGGATCTTTGCTGTACCCCTGACGACGTTGCTAATGCCCATGTCGGCTAGCAGGCCCAGGGGGCTGTGGTCAAGCTCCCATTCTAGGCCGTGTTCGCTTACCACCGTTCCGGGGGCAATGGCGATGATGGAGAACGTCTTGCCTTCGGCACCCTCGATGGTCCACGTCTCACCTGCGTGAAGGATGCGGGCGACCACCTTGTCCTCGGCGATCCAGATGGGGGCATCCTCATAGCCTGCAAGCAGCCCCAGTACGGAAAGCGCCATATCCGGGCGGCCGCCGGTGGCGCAAGTCGCAACTAATTCGGCACCAGGCCAGCGGCGGCGCACGGACTCCAAAGCCAACGCTAGGTCGGTATAGTCCTTATAGGGGTCGTGGCGCTCAACTTCAAAGTCGGTGGCGGCATCGACCAACGCACGACCCGCATCACTCACCGTGTCGGCATCCCCCACATACACGTCGCAGCCCAGGCCGGCGCCCAGCAGCGCGTCGAGTCCGCGGTCCACGGCGACAACGTGGTCGCACTCCCCTGCTAGCCTACGCAACAGACCCGCGCTTGCCACCACGGGCGAGCCGCAGACCACTAATACTTTGCAAGCCACAGCCCTCGCCTATCCCTCAAACGAAAGCACACGGTCAAGGTCCAGCTCTTCATAGCTGTCGATAAAGATATCGCAGTTGGAACGCACCTCGTCGCGCTTCATGCGGCCGTGCGGGTCATAGATGCCCACGCGCTTAAAGCCGGCGACCCCAGAGCTCTTAAGGCCAAAAACGGCGTCCTCAAACACCCATGCGCGCTCAAACTTGTGCCCATGGCGCTCTTCCAGGCGGCGCAGCGCCAGCTCGTATACGTCGGGGAACTGTTTGGAGCGTCCTGCCTCGCCCGTCGTGGTAACAAATTCCATGTAAGCGTCGAGCCCGGCACCAGCGAGCGCGGACTGCACCAGCTCGGCCGGCGTGGACGTAGCCACGCACATGGCAATGCCCGCCGCCTTCGCCTGCTCCAAAAATGCCAGGAGACCCTCGCGCGGCGGCACCTTGGAGTACCCATCAATCAAAATCTCGCCCAGCTCGCGATACAGCTCCTCGCCATTCGCGCCAATGCCCCACGTGTCGTGGTAGGCCTGGCACTCGTCCTCCAGCGACAGGTGCTCAAATTGGGCAAAGTCATCCACGGTCACGTCGACACCGTGGCGGTGCAATAACTCGGGCTGTGCATAGGCCCAAACGGGGGTGCTATTAACCAGCGTGCCGTCGCAATCGAAAATAAAAGCAACCTTGGGAGCGGCGGTATGGGACATAAACGAACCTTTCGATATCAAATGGTAAACATCCTGCTAAAAACGTTTTACCAAACGTCAGCCAAACAATTTTGAAACCCAAATTGGTAAAACTGTCAAGAGTTTTACCACGTCAATTCTGCCAGTGGTATAAACATGTCGCTTACCGATTAAACGCCCCCGCAAATCCGCTTTCGTCCATAAAACTAACGCACAGGTGTTATCGTAGTTTCTGCCGAAAGTTCCACCGAGCACGCGAGGTGGAACGAATCATAGAACTATCGCCGTCCCTTCGATTCGTGCAGCCTTGGACCTTTCGCATCTAGTCACCAAGGCAACACGCTGCCGCGTCATGATGGGATCAAACGTGAGCGATACAAAGCTAAAGCCAGCAACCAAAAAGCCTGCTATCCGTAAAGCCGCCCCGCACGCGCCGGAGCTCACCAAGGACGATGTCTATCTGTTTGGCATCGGTACGTGGGAGCGCAGCTGGGAAAAGATGGGCGCGCACCCCGACACGCAGAACCGTACGCGCGGCTGGCGTTTTTGCGTTTGGGCTCCCGACGTAAAGAGCGTCCATGTCATTGGTGAATTTAACGACTGGGACGAGGAAGCCAACCCACTGGCGCCCATGCATACGAGTGCTATTTGGGAAGGTTTTATTCCTGGCGCCGAGCAGGGCCAGCTCTATAAGTATCTCATCGAGACCAACGAGGGCGAAAAGCTCTACAAGGCCGATCCGTACGCCTTTAAGGCCGAGTGCCCTCCGGGTACCGCGAGCGTGCTGTGGACCCTCGATGGCTACAATTGGAACGACGCCGCATGGCTCAAGCGCCGCGCCAGCCATAACCACATGTCGCAGCCCCTTAACATCTACGAGGTGCATATTGGCTCGTGGAAGCGCCACGGCGACGCGCCGCAGGGCGAGCCCGACGAGTACGGCAACTACCCCGGACCCATGGATCCCTTCCCCGCGCAGCGCGGCGAGTTCTATACCTACGACGACCTGTCGGTGGAGCTCGTGGACTACGTACGCGACATGGGCTATACGCATATCGAGGTCATGCCGCTTATGGAGCATCCCTTCGATGGCTCCTGGGGCTACCAGACGTCCGGCTATTACGCCGCAACGTCGCGCTACGGCAACCCGCAGCAGCTCATGCACTTTATCGATGCATGCCACGAGGCAGGCATCGGCGTGATCATGGACTGGGTACCCGGCGGTTTTTGCGCCGACTCCCACGGCCTTGCCACCTTTAACGGCCACATGCTGTTTGAGCACGAGATTCACCCCAACTGGGGCACGCACAAGTTTGACTTCGCCCGCGGCGAGGTCCGCTCCTTCCTGGTCTCCAACGTGCTGTACTGGCTTGAGAACTTCCACGTGGACGGCATTCGCATGGACGGCGTGTCCAGTATGCTGTACCTCAACTTTGGCATTGACGATCCCAGCCAAAAGAAGTTCAACAAGTACGGTACCGAGGAGGACCTGGACGCCAGCGCGTTTATCCGTCAGGTCAACTGTGCCGTAGAGGCGCACTACCCCGACGTGATGATGATGGCCGAGGAATCCACCGCATGGCCGCTCGTGACCTATCCGCCGCAGGACGGCGGCCTGGGCTTCCACTACAAGTGGGACATGGGCTGGATGAACGACACCCTGCACTACATGCAGACCGATTTTCCGTGGCGCCCCGGCAACCACGGCCTGCTCACGTTCTCCATCATGTACGCCTTTACCGAGAACTTCATCTGCCCGCTGAGCCACGACGAAGTCGTGCATGGCAAGTGCTCGCTCATCGGCCGCATGCCGGGCGACTGGTGGCGCCAGTTTGCCGGCCTGCGCACGCTGGCCTTCTACCAGATGACGCACCCCGGTGCCAAGCTCAACTTTATGGGCAACGAGATCGGCCAGTTTATTGAATGGCGCTACTACGAGTCCATTCAGTGGTTCTTGACCGAGGAGTACGAGACCCACCGTCATCATCAGGCGTTTATCAAGGCGCTTAACCACCTGTATACCGCCGAGCCCGCCCTGTACGAGCGCGGCTACACCGACGATGGCTTTACCTGGATCGACGCGGACAACTCCAAGCAGTCCATCGTGAGCTTTGTCCGTCAGGGCGAGGACGTCGATGACGACCTGGTGATCCTGATCAACTTTGACCCGGCGAGCTATGAGAGCTTCCGCGTGGGCGTGCCGCGCGAGGGCGATTGGGAGGTCATCTTCGATTCCGACCGTCCCGAGTTTGGCGGCAGCGGCTACGCCGGCGAGGAGCCCTACACCTGCTCGAGCGAGCCCTATCCCTGGAACGGGCAGATGGACTCCATCGAAATTAAGGTGCCCGGCCTGGCAGGCGTGGTGCTTAAGCGCCGCGGTCCCAGCAGCTATAAGCCGCCCGTGGTTAAAGAGCCCAAGAAGGCGACGCGCAAGCGGACGTCCTCGGTAAAGCCCAAGACCGCGGCTGCTAAGAAGGCTCCGGCTAAGACGAAGGCTGCCAAGTCTGCTGCCAAGGCTTCGGCCAAGTCCAGCACGGCCAAAAAGGCATCCACTAAAAAGGCTGCTCCCAAGGCCAAGGCAGCTGCTGTTAAGCCATCTGCCAAGGATGCGTAACAAAAGCGTTACAGCTGTAATTACCCGCCCCGCGGGGGCGTAGGATACAAGTCATAACCGTTCCGGGAGAAACATCCCCGGGGGAAAGGAACGTATGAATAAGATCTTCGACAACAAGCAGGAGTTTACCGAGCTCTATCGCGATGCCGTCATGAGCATCAGCGGCAAGAGCGTCGAGGCTGCCAGCGATCTGGACCGCTTTAACGCCCTGGCCAAGCTCGTGGCCGAGAAGGCACGCACCGTTGCCACCAAGAGCGACGCCCGCGTCACCGCCGAGGGCAAGAAGCGCGTGTACTACTTCTCGATCGAGTTTTTGATCGGCCGCCTGCTTGACAACTACCTGCTCAACTTTGGCGTGCGCGACATGGTCGCCGAGGCGCTCGACGACATGGGCTTCGACCTGTCCGTCATCGAGAACCAGGAGCCCGATCCGGCTCTGGGCAACGGTGGCCTGGGCCGTCTGGCCGCATGCTTCCTGGATTCCATGGCAGCCGAGGGCATTGCCGGCTACGGCAACGGCATGCGCTACCGCTACGGCCTGTTTAAGCAGGAAATCGTCAACGGCAGCCAGGTCGAGGCCACCGACGAATGGCTCACCCACGGCTATCCCTGGGAGGTCCGCCGTCAGGACAAGGCCGTGACCATCAAGTTTGGTGGCCATGTTGAGGGCTTTGAGGAGAACGGCCGCACGTTCTACCGCACGGTGGACACGCAGGATATCCTGGCCGTTCCCTATGACATCCCCGTTGTGGGCTATGCCGGCGAGACCGTCAACAAGCTGCGCGTCTGGGCCGCCGAGCCGGTTGAGGAGCACTTTGACCTTGAGGCCTTCAACCGCGGCGACTATGCCCTGGCCGACGCCGAGCGCGCCGAGGCCGAGGCCATCAGCGCCATCCTCTACCCCAACGACGCCGGCGAGCACGGCCGTCTGCTGCGCCTGAAGCAGGAGTACCTGTTTGTCTCGGCCGGCATCTACAGCCTGCTCGACACCTTTGAGAAGGAGCACGGCGAGAACTGGGACCTGCTGCCGCAGTTTGTGGCCATCCACACCAACGACACGCACCCCGCCATGTGCGGCCCCGAGCTCATGCGCATCCTCATCGACGAGAAGAAGCTCGAGTGGGACGACGCCTGGAACATCGTGACGCAGGTCGTGAGCTACACCAACCACACCATCCTGCCCGAGGCCTTGGAGAAGTGGCCCATCGGCACGTTCTCCAAGCTCCTCCCCCGCGTGTATCAGATCATCGATGAGATCAGCCGTCGTTGGCACGAGTCGTTCGACACCACCCAGGAGGGCTGGCAGGAGCGTTTGCGCCAGACCGCCATTCTATGGGACGGCGAGATTCGCATGGCCAACCTGTCCGTGATCTGCAGCCACAGCGTCAACGGCGTGGCCAAGATTCACTCCGACATCATCAAGAACATCGTGCTCAAGGACTTCTATGCCCTGACGCCCGAAAAGTTCAACAACAAGACCAACGGCATCTCGCACCGTCGCTTCTTTGCCGAGGCCAACCCCACCTACGCCAAGCTCGTGACCGAGGCCATTGGCGATGGCTGGCTGAAGGACGCCTTTGAGCTGGAGAAACTCAAGGAGTTTAAGGACGACACCGAGTTCCTGAAGGCCGTTGGTGCCTCCAAGCGTGCCAACAAGGAGCGCCTGGCCGCCTACGTTAAGGCCGAGACCGGTCTGGTCATCGACCCCAACACCGTCTTCGATGTTCAGGTGAAGCGCTTCCACGCCTACAAGCGCCAGCTCATGAACATCATGAAGGTGATGGACATCTACAACCGTCGCATCGCGGATCCCAACTTCCACGTGACGCCGACGACCTTCATCTTTAGCGGCAAGGCTGCCTCGAGCTACACCTTCGCCAAAGAGACCATCCGCCTCATTAACTCCGTGGCCGACGTCATCAACAACGACCCGCGCGTCAACGAGGTCATGAAGGTCTGCTTTATCCCCAACTTCCGCGTGAGCAACGCCCAGCTCATCTACCCCGCCGCCGAGATTTCGGAGCAGATCTCCACGGCCGGCAAGGAGGCCTCGGGCACGTCCAACATGAAGCTCATGATGAACGGCGCCATTACGCTGGGCACCCTCGACGGCGCCAACATCGAGATCGCCGACCTGGCCGGCCGCGAGAACGAGGCTATCTTTGGCCTGACCGCTCCCGAGGTCGAGCAGCTCTGGGCATCGAACAGCTACTTTGCCTGGGATACGCTCAACAACGATCGCGAGCGTCTGGGCCGCGTGATGGACGAGCTCAAGGACAACACCTTTGCGGGTCTTTCGGGCAACTTCGAGAGCATCTACAACGAGCTCATGAACAACAACGACCCCGACCTAGTCATGGCAGACTTCCGCAGCTACGTGGATGCGTGGGAGAAGCTCACCGGCAGCTACGGCGACCAGGAGACCTGGAACCGCAAGGCCCTGCTCAACACCGCCTCGAGTGGCTGGTTCTCGAGCGACCGCACCATTCGCGAGTACCGCGACGAGATCTGGCACGCGTAAAGGCGCGCGAGCTCCCCTATGCCAGCACGGCATTACTCGACGGGCGTGACGTTGCGCCGCGCCCGTCGCTAATGGGTTTAGGAACATCGATGACAGAAGGAGAAATCGATGAGTAAGAAAGAATGCATCGCGATGCTCCTCGCAGGAGGACAGGGCAGCCGATTGGGGGCACTCACCCAAAAGATCGCCAAGCCGGCGGTTAGCTTTGGTGGCAAGTTCCGCATTATCGACTTTTCGCTCTCCAACTGCTCCAACTCGGGCATCGACACAGTGGGCGTTCTGACGCAGTATCGCCCCTACCTGCTGCATGCCTACGTGGGCTCCGGCGAGGCGTGGGATCTGGACAGCCGCGACGGCGGCGTGTCGATCCTGCCGCCGTACGAGACGCAGACCGGTGGTGCCTGGTATGCGGGCACGGCCGATGCCATTACGCAGAACCTCGACTACATCAAGGCCAACGACCCCAAGTACGTCCTGATTCTTTCGGGCGATCACCTGTATCGCATGGACTACCGCAAGATGCTCAAGACGCACATCGAGAACAACGCCGACCTCACGGTGAGCGTTATGCCCGTGCCGTGGGAGGAGGCCAGCCGCTTTGGCATCCTGACCACCGACCCCGAGGACGGCCGCATCACCAAGTTCACCGAGAAGCCCGATAAGCCCGATTCGAACCTCGCGTCCATGGGCATCTACATCTTCTCGGCCGACGTGCTGATCGAAGCACTCGAGGAGGACGCTCTGGACCAGCGCTCGAGCCACGACTTTGGCAAGGACATCATCCCCAAGCTGCTCGGCGAGGGCAAGCGCCTGTACAGCTACGAGTTCCACGGCTTTTGGAAGGACGTCGGCACCATCGCCAGCTTCCACGAGACCTCGATGGACCTGCTGGGCAACAACCCTGAGTTCGATCTGTTCGACAAGCACTTCCCCATCATGTCCAACATCACCACGCGTCCGCCGCACTACATTGGCCCGGACGGCCGCCTGGATGACTGCCTGGTCTCCAACGGCTGCAAGATTTACGGCACCGCTCGCCACTCAATCCTTTCGACCGATGTCATCATCGAGGAGCGCGCCGTGGTCGAGGACTCCGTGCTGCTGCCGGGTGCGCACGTTAAGAGCGGTGCGCACATATGCCGCGCTATTCTGGGCGAGAACTCCACGGTCGAAGAGGGCGTGAAGCTCGGCTCTGTCGATACCACCAAGGATACGGCCGTCGTTGGAAATGACGTCGTTATCGGGAAGGGGGAATGATCCGATGATCAATCGCAAGGCCATCGGTTATATCACCGCTAACTACTCTTCGACCTACGGCAGCGTGCTGCTCAAGGACCGCCCCATTGCGTCCGTACCGTTTTTGGGCCGCTACCGCCTGATCGACTTCCCGCTGTCCAACATGATGAATGCCGGCATCAAGACCGTCGGCGTCGTCATGCCGGGTAACTACCGCTCCCTGATCGACCACGTGGGCTCGGGCAAGGACTGGGGCCTGGACCGCAAGAAGGGCGGCCTGTTCATGGTGCCCGGCAACGCGTATGGCACCACCAAGGGCGGCATGCGCTTCTTGCTGCGCGACATCATCTCCAACAAGACGCTGTTCCAGCGCTCGGACAAGCCCTATGTTGTGATGATGGGCACCAACATCATCTTTAACATGGACCTCAACACCATCATCGAGGCGCACGAGAACTCCGGTGCCCAGATGACCGTGGTGTACTGCAAGGCCACGCGCAACGTCGATGACGAGACCAAGCTCGAGATTAACGAGAACGGCCGCCTGACGGGCGTGAGCGCCGGCGTCGTGTACGGCGACAACGCCTCTATGGACTGCTGCATCGTCAATCGCGAGACGCTGCTCGAGATCATCGACCACTACCAGGCCGCCGACTATCTGGACCTGCTCGAGGCACTCCAGGGCGACTTTGGCAACATCGACGTGTGCAGCTACGAGTACAAGGGCGAGGTCGTGGGCGTATTTAGCGAGAAGTCACTGTATCGCCGCAGCATGGACCTGCTCGACCAGACCGTCGCCGACCAGCTCTTTGATCCCGAGCGCCCGATCCTGACCAAGGCTCACGACGTGCCGCCTTCGCGCTATGCGACCGGCAGCCACGCCTGCAACTCGATCATCTCGGCCGGCTGCATCATCAAGGGCACCGCGCGCAATTCGATCCTGTCGCGCGGCGTTGTGGTTGAGGAGGGCGCATCGGTGACCAACTCGATCATCAACCAGAGCTGCATCATCAAGAGCGGCGCCCGCGTCGAGAATGCCATTCTGGACAAGAACAACGTGGTTCCCACCAACACCGAGCTTCGCGGCACGCCCGAGAACATCCTGGTGCTGGGCAAGGCTCCGTTAACTTCCGACACCACCATCGTACGTTAACGTTGGCACCGCAACATCGCTCGTAACATGTAGAATAGCCGCCCGGTTAGCGCCAGGCGGCTATTCTCGAATTGCAACATGGGAGACAATATGGCTGATTCCAGCAAAAAGATGCAGATCGTGTTTGCCTCGGCCGAGTGCGCACCGTTTGTGAAGACCGGTGGCCTGGGTGACGTGGCGGGCTCGCTGCCTGCGGCGCTTGTGCGCGCCGGCGCCGAGGTCATCGTGATGGTGCCCAAGTACGCCACCATCAAGGACGAGTACAAGGCGCAGATGGAGCACTTCTCCGACTTTTACGTGAGCCTGGGCTGGCGCAACGAGTACTGCGGGCTCGAGAAGCTCGAGCACGACGGCGTCACCTATATGTTCATCGACAACGAGCGCTACTTTGCGCGCGACTATCCGTACGGCTTCTTTGACGACGGCGAGCGCTTCGCGTTTTTCTCCAAGGCCATTACCGAGAGCCTGCAGCACCTGCCCGAGGGCTTTGAGTGCGACATCCTGCACTGCAACGACTGGCAGACGGCATTGGCGCCCGTATTCTTGCGCGAGTTCTACCAGGGTCTGCCGCTGTACGAGCGCGTCAAGACCGTGTTCTCGATCCACAACGTGGCGTTCCAGGGCCAGTTTAGCGACACCGTGATGGAGGACATCCTGGGTGTGGCGCATATTCCGGCGGCAGCTACGCAGTTGCGCTGCGACGCCTGCAGCATCAACTACATGCTGGGCGCGCTGCACTATGCCGATGCCATCACCACGGTGAGCCCCACCTACGCGGGCGAGATCCAGACGCCCGAGTTTGGCGAGGGCCTGGACGGTGTGCTGCGCGAGCGCTCCTATGCGCTGCAGGGCATTTTGAACGGCATTGACGTGGCGGGCTTTGACCCCGCGACCGACAAGCGTATTGCCGCCAACTACACGGTTGACGACCGTTCCGGCAAGGCCGTGTGCAAGGCCAAGCTGCAGGAAGAGCTGGGGCTCGAGGTTCGAGACGACCGCCCGCTCATGGTGATGGTCACGCGCCTGACGCGTCAAAAGGGCATGGACCTGGTCATGTACGCGCTCGACCGCATCCTGGCCGGCGGCGTTCAGGTGGCCGTGCTGGGCACCGGCGACCGCGACTACGAGGACGGACTGCGCTACTTCCAGGACAAGTACCCCGGCACCATGGCCGCGCGCATCGAGTTTGACCCGGCGCTGTCGCAGCGCATGTATGCCGCCGCCGACATGTTCCTGATGCCTTCGAAGTTTGAGCCCTGCGGCCTGTCGCAGATCATCGCCATGCGCTACGGCACCCTGCCCATCGTGCGCGAAACCGGTGGCCTGAAGGACACCGTGCAGCCGTATAACGAGTTTACCGGCGAGGGCACGGGCTTCTCGTTTAGCAACTTTAACGGCGATGAGATGGGCGACGCGGTGTTCCGCGCGGCTCGCCTGTTCTGGGATAACCGCGAGGCATGGAATCAGCTGGTCACGCAGGCCATGAGCCAGGACTTTAGCTGGACGCGCTCGGCCGATAAGTATCTTGATCTGTACTTCTTTATGCACCCGGAGATTGAGCGCCCGGCGGCTGTGGAGGCTGCTGAGGCTGTCGAGGAGCCGGTTGCTGCTGAGGCCGAGCCTGCGGCGCCCGTTAAGGAGCCCGCTGCTGCCAAGGAGTCCAAGGCCGAGGAGAAGCCCGCTGCCGAGGCCGAGGTTAAGCCTGCGGCGAAGCCTGCCGCCAAGAAGACGACGGCCCGCAAGACGACGGCTAAGAAGGCCACGACCACGAAGGCCGCTGCGAGCAAGACCACCGCTGCCAAGGCAACTACCACACGCAAGCGTACCACCGCAGCCGCCAAGAAGGCAGCCGAGGCCGAGGCCGCTCACGAGGTAAAGGACGAGGCCGCCGAGGCTAAGCCTGTGGCAAAGGCTCCGGCTAAGACCCCTTCCAAGAAGACGACCGCGCCCAAGACCGCAACCGCCAAAAAGGCCACGACTACGAAGTCGACGACGACCAAGGCTACTACGACGAAGGCTACCGCAAAGATGACCCCGAAGGTTGCTGCAAAACCAGCCGTCAAGGTCGAGGAGGCGGGTGCCGAGCCCAAGGCCGAGGCAGCTATCGAGGCAAAGCCGGCCGCCAAGACCACCGCGCGCAAGCGCGCCACGACGACGGCCAAGAAGACCACGACCAAGGCTGCTGCTCCCAAGGCGGAGGCCAAGGTCGAGGAAAAGCCCGCAGTAAAGGCCGAGCCGACCCCGAAGACTGCCGAGGTTAAGGCCGCTCCCAAGGCTAAGGCAAAGACCGAGTCCGCCAAGGAGGCCCCGGTCTCCCCCGCCGCTCCGGCCGAGGAAAAGGCTCCTACCAAGAAGACCTCCGTCCGCAAGGCTACGACTGCCCGCAAGCGCCGCTAATCCGGACGATTAAAACTTAATCATCAACGCAATAGAGGGCGCCCCAACCAGGCGCCCTCTATTGCGTTGAACTTCTCTATTAAATAAAGGGCCGGTTTACTACGACAAAATGGCTCCGGCCGACCACGGAGAGTATTCTATGAAATTGGCAACGCTTCTACCTGCGGTTTTAATATCATCATAATGACCGTGGTTGAGATCATCCAATTCATCGTAGTAAACCGAGGTACTTTTGTTTAACTACAAATAGTATCGGTATAGACGTTTTTGAATATCGCGATAATTTGGGTGGTAAAACGATTTTCTAGGACAACCGTTCGCCGATGGTAAACGGATGTTGTTTATACAGCCTGTGTACAACAGATATACTTACATCCTGTGCGTAAAGCCCATGGCCCTCAGGCCGTGATTCTATTGAACTGGACCGTATTATGAGATTGATTCACAACAGCCGTCTACCGCAGTTTCGTACTCCGTTTGGCGCTGTGACCACTGGAACTTCCGTTTCGCTATCGGTGATTTTGGAGGATGCCGACCCCAACCAGGCAACCCTTACCCTGCGTACCTGGGTCGATGAAATCGGTGAGTCTCTGTATCCCATGGCGCACGAGGGCGACGGCATATTTACTGCAGAGCTTGAGTGCACCGAGCCCTGTCTTATCTGGTACAGCTTTATCTGCAATATCGAGGGCCAGCCCGAGGTCCGTTTGGGTGCACCGCAGGGTCG
Organism: Collinsella aerofaciens; assembly: GCF_005844325.1. Lineage (GTDB taxonomy): Bacteria > Actinomycetota > Coriobacteriia > Coriobacteriales > Coriobacteriaceae > Collinsella > Collinsella aerofaciens_G. The sequence continues at coordinate 23,568 of NZ_SPFY01000009.1, forward strand.
CACCGGTGGCGAGGGCGTAACCTACGACTACGCCGAGGTTCCATCTTTCCAGATTACCGTCTATAAGCAGCGCGAAAACCGTCCCACCTGGTACGAGCGCGGTATGGTCTACCAGATCTTCCCCGACCGCTATGCCCGCGACGAAAACTGGCGCGAGCGCACGCTGGCCGAGGTCGAAAAACCACGCAACGGAATCCAGCGCCGCATGGTCGAGGACTGGAACGAGCCGCCCGTGTACGAGCGTGCCGAAGATGGCTCCATCAAGACCTGGGACTTTTACGGCGGTTCGCTCAAGGGTATCCAAAATGACCTACCTCGCATTGCCGAGCTAGGCTTTACGGCCATCTACCTCAACCCCATCTTTGAGGCCGCGAGCAACCACCGCTACGATACGGCCGACTACACCAAGATTGACCCGATTCTGGGCACCGAGCAGGACTTTACGGAGCTGTGCGAGGCGGCTGAGAAGCTCGGCATTTCCATTATCCTGGACGGCGTCTTCAACCATACGGGCGACGACTCGATCTACTTTAACCGCTACGGCAACTACCCCGGCGTCGGTGCATGGCAGAGCGAGGACTCGCCGTGGCGCGATGCGTTTTACTTCCATGAGGACGGTTCGTATGACTGCTGGTGGGGCGTGGGCAACATGCCCGCCATCAATGAGAGCTCCGAGCTGGTACGCGAGCGGCTCCTGGGCAAGGACGGCGTGATCCGCAAATGGCTGCGCGCCGGCGCCCATGGCTGGCGTCTGGACGTGGCCGACGAGCTTTCCGACGACTTCCTGGCCGAGATTAAAAAGGCCGTGCTCGCCGAGAAACCCGATGCGCTGCTGCTCGGCGAGGTCTGGGAGGATGCCTCCAACAAGATCAGCTACGGCCATCTGCGCCGCTACCTGCAGGGCTCCGAGCTGGACTCTGCTATGGATTACCCCTTCCGCGACATGGTCATCGGCTTTTTGATGGGCTACAAGAACGCCTACCAGGCAGCCGAGGATATCGAAACCCTGCGCGAGAACTACCCGCGCGAGGCACTGGCCTGCGCACTCAATCTGCTTTCGAGCCACGACCGCCCGCGCATTATCTCGGTGCTCGGCGGCGGCCCCGACGAGTCGCAGCTACCCGAGAGCGAGCGCAGCAAGTGGCGCCTGGACGAGAATTCCATGGGCTTGGCCAAGAGCCGCTTTTGGTTGGCGACGCTCATGCAGATGACCTTCCCGGGCGTGCCTTCGATCTATTATGGCGATGAGTACGGCCTGGAGGGCCTCACCGATCCGGGCAACCGCCGCACCCTGCCTTTGAAGGAAGACCTGCACGACTTCGATACGCTGGCTATCGTTAAGAACGCGTCTGCCGTGCGTCGCGCGCTGCCTTTTATGGTCGATGGCGAAATCAAGGCCTTTGCGCTCAACGACGACGTCTTGGCCTACACCCGCACGGGCAAAGACGGCGAGGCCGCGACGGTTATCATCAACCGCAGCCTGCGCAATTCGCACTGCGTGACGATCCCAGCGCTCGGCGAATGTGCGAGCGACGTGATTAGCGGCCACGAGTGCGAGATCCACAACGGCACGGTTACGCTCGACCTGTACCCGCTGGGCTCTTCGATCATCTATCACCATGCCGAGAAGCGCCTGCAGGAGCCGCTCGATCACGGCGCGGGCGTCGTGTGCCACATCACCTCGGTGCCGACCGATGACGGCAAGCCTGGCACAATCGGTGCGCCCACGCGTCGCTTTATCGATCACCTAGCCGCCATGGGCATGCGCTACTGGCAGGTCCTGCCCGTCAATCCTACGGACTTTTTCCGCTCCCCTTATGCCGGCCCTTCGGCCTTTGCAGGCAATATCGACCTGCTGCCCGAGAGCCACGAGGAGCTGGCTGCCGACTTCGTCACCTGGAAGGCCCGCGGCGGCGAGGATGCCGACCCGCTGTACACGGCGTTTAAACATCGCAATGCCGATTGGCTCGAGAAGTACTGCGTCTACATGGCGGTAAAGAAGTACTTTGAGGGGCTGTCGCGCCACGATTGGCCGGCGAATGTCGCGCGCTACAACGAGCATCTGATCGATGACAAGCGCTTCCACGACGAGGCCGAGCTGCAGGCGTACATGCAGTATCGCTTTGACCTTGCCTGGTGCGAGCTTATGAACTATGCACACAAGAAGGGCATCGAGGTCATCGGCGATATCCCGATGTATGTCTCGGACGATTCGGCCGACGCGTGGAGCGAGCCCGAAAACTTCTGGCTATCCGACACCGGCAAGGCGATTGAAATTTCGGGCGCGCCGCCCGACAACTTTGCGCCCGAGGGCCAGGTGTGGGGAAACCCCACCTTCCGCTGGGATCACATGAAGAAGAACGGCTATCGCTGGTGGATGGATCGCCTGCGTCGTGCGTTCGCGCTCTACGACCGTGTGCGCCTGGACCACTTCCTGGGTTTCCACAGCTACTTTAGCATCCCCGCCGGCGAGGCCTGTGCCGACGGCCGCTGGCTTGCGGGACCAGGCAAAGACCTGTTCCAGACCGCCTACGACGAGCTGGGTCCGCTCAACTTTATCGCCGAGGATCTAGGCTATCTGACGCCTGGCGTTCGCGCCATGGCTTCGACCTGCGGTTTCCCCGGCATGGACGTGCTGGAGTTTAGCAACTACGACGTTCGCTGCGGAATTCATCCCACGCCTGGCAAGATCCTGTACACCTCGACGCACGACACCTCAACGCTTGCCGGATGGTGCACGCATTCCTTTGCGGGCGGCGACGACCCGAGCGGCATTGCATTGGCAAGCGAGCTCATGGGCGATGCCCTGGCAAGCGATGCTCCGCTCGTGATGATGCCGCTGCAGGACGTGCTGGGGCTGGGCGACGATGCACGTATGAACGTGCCGGGCGTGGCCACGGGCAACTGGACCTGGCAGGCGCAGGAGGCCGACATTGCTGCGGCTGAGGAGAAAACTGCGGAGCTCCTGCGCAGCACCCATAGATTCTGGGGCGAAGCGTGATAAAACCCCGGATATAGGGTACAGTTACAGCTGTTTGAATTTTTGCGGGCAGAGTGATCTGCCCGCTTTGTGCTGAAAAGGAAGTATTATGGCGCGCTACGATTACAAGTGCACGAGCTGCGGCAACGTGTTTGAGGTTGAGCATCCCATGACCGAGACGCCCGAGGTCGTATGCCCCAGCTGCGGTGCCCCGGCATCCAAGACGTTCTCGGCCAGCGGCATTAAGTTCGACGGCAGCGGTTTCTACAACACCGACCAGCGCAGTGGTGGCTCCAGCACCAGCGCCACCAGTGGCTGTTGCGCCAACTGCCCGCATAACCACTAGTGACAAGCGGCCCCGCGATCAACTCCGATCGCGGGGCCGCTTCTTTGCGCTATGGGTCGATAATTATTTTTAAAAATTAGTATATTTTAAAATCCGCCCATACCAGCAGAATAGGGATCGTCACAGGTACCATCGCTATACCAATGAGTAGACCCCACATAATTGCCATTTTCGTCATAAACATCCAGAGTTTTAATGACTACTTTACCGCCGCCGTTAGAGGAGCCTCCCGAATAGCCGCTTCCACCAGAATAATTATTACCGCTATAAGAATTGTTGGAATAATTATTTTGCTGAGAAGCCTGCTGCTGAGTCTGCGCCACTTCCTCTTGAGTCTTCGCCTCAGCCTCTGCTTTTGCCTTATTTACATCATCAATACGAGTTTGATAACGACTAATCTGTTCATTGATTTGATCAATGAACAGATTAGAATCCTTTTTGGCATCTTCAAAAATAAGCTTCTGATTATCTTTATTAGAAATATCATTAAGAAGACCATTGAGGCTATTAATATGCTGTTGGAGAGAGTCAGTATCTTCAGTAGAATTTACATCAAAATTAACATGGTCAGTTACAGAAGTATTCCACTCATTATTTTGAGCCTTACGGCAGCCTTTAATAATGGAATCGTATTTATTGAGCAACTTCGTCCAATCAGGGGAAGTGCCATCCGCATACTTAAAACTGTCATTAGAGATTTCTTTATTCAAAATCTCTTTATTATTTTGAGCATTTTTAATGGTATCAAGACGTTGCTCAAAAGTTAGTAGCCCAGGATCAACCTTAAAGGCAGCAACACTATCGCTAGCCTTTGAATACAAAACTTCAACCTGCTGATTATGTTCACTACATGCTTGTTTGTAATTGTAACCAGCATAACCACCGACACAACCAGCAATGAGCAAAGCAACAATACCGGCACCAATAATTACCCGCTTTTTAATCGAAGAATTCTCAACCTCTTCATTTTCCTGAGTATTATCTTCAGGATTGTCAATCTTGTCACTATTAAGTTCGTTCATTTTAACCCCTCAATATTAAATCTGCGAGCGGTTCATGCATCCAGAAACTTACCAAACCCAACCGCTTACTTTCATACCCGATTTATTAATCCCAGTTCCAGAAAAATCTTCCTTATGAGTTGCGGTGAAATAAGGACTGTTTGGCGGGCAGAAGCCGCTATTCAATCCCTATTTCACCGCAACTTAGTAGTTACTTGTGGACCAGACGAGCGCAGAAGTGACCGTCGTAGGAGTCGGCGTTTACGGGGACGCTTTGGAAAAGTCCACGGTCGTTTTGGCGTACGGAGACGAGCTTCTTGGCTTGTTCGAACTCGGGTAACTGCAGAATCTGGGCTTCGGAGAGGGGTGCCACGGTAAAGCCGGCACCCTCGGGAGAAGCAAGGAAAGCGTCCACGACCTGCGTGTTCTCCTCGTCGAAGACCGAGCAGGTGGCATAGATAAGCTCGCCGCCGGCAGCCACGCGCGCGGCTGCTTCCTTGAGCATCGTCAGCTGCAGGCGGGGCAGCTCAGTCGTAACGTCGTTCTCGGTCAGACGCCACGGAATCTCAGGATGACGGCGCATAGTGCCGGTGCCAGAGCACGGCGCATCGATAAACACCGTGTCGAACAGGGCAGGCTCGCCGAGCATGGCATCAAAGGTCGTGAGCACCTCATTGAGCTCGCAGGCATCGCCCGACACCGTACGAACACCCGAGATACCCGCCTTGTGCAGGCGCGCGAGATTCTGATCGCACTTGCGATCGTGCAAATCGAGCGCGGTATGCTGACGCTCGTAGCCGGCACGCTTGGCCTGGCACATCATCACATAGGTCTTGGTGCCGCGACCGGCGCCAATCTCCAGGCAGCGACCGGGACGTGTCGCGGCAGTAGCGATAAGCTGGGCGTTAAGGTCCGAGGCCACGGCCGCCGCGCGTTCAAACACACCCGACGCAACGGTGGCCTGCGCATCGACCGGCGCATGGCAGCCCGGGAATACCGGCGCCACAAGCTGCGATAGGTACGGATCAGGCTTAGTTGCAAAGGCATTCTCGTGCAAAGCGAGCGGCGCGGGCGCCAGATTTCCGGCAAAGTTGAGCGCGCCCTCGGGCGTATCAAACGAGGCCATAATGCGAGCACACAGCCAGCGCGGCATACCCATCAGACGAGACAGGCGAACCAAACGGCGCTCGGACTCATCGGCACCCGCGGCGGCGGCAAAGTCCTCAACGTTGTCCGCGACCTTATACAGCACGGCGTTCGCCAGACCGGCGGCCGACTTAGCGCCGCTACGAACCAGCTCAACACCCTGACTCACGGCAACGCGACCTGGGGTATGCAGGTAGAGCATCTCGAAGGCCGAGATTCGAAGCGCCATGCGAACGCGCGGCGCGACCTTTTTGGGCTTATCGAGAAACTGATCGAGCAGCTCATCCAAAATTCCCTGCGTGGCGGCAACACCGAGCGCCAAACGCGCGGCAAAAGCGGAATCGCGCTGGTCAATGGCCTTGGCGGAAGCACGGGAAGACAACACGTCGCGTGCGTATATACCGCGACGGTCGGCCTCCATCAGCACATCGAGCGCGAGCTTACGCGCGGGGGAAAGCTTGCTCATGACAAAGCACCCCACGTCAGATCGGCGCCCTGCAGGCCGGCAGCCCAGGCAGAAGCAGCCATAGCGCGCTTGCCATCGGGCTTAACCTCAAGCAGCTCGACCGCACCATCGGAAAGTCCCAGGTAGACACGCTTGCTCTTAACGGCAACAGCGCCCTCGCCAAGCGACACATCCGCCAGCGCAGCATCGAGCACGCGAACCGACTTACCGGCAATCACGCAGCGAGCGGGTGCAGTGTCGGACGAAGCCAACACGTGACGCACGCAATCGAGCGCCGCCATCTGCGGATCCAGACGCATCTCCTGCTTGGAAATCTTGGCAGCATGCGTGACGAGCGACTCATCCTGCTCGGTCCACACCGCTGTATCATCGGCAAGCGAGGGCAGCGTATCGGCCAGCAGCTTACCGCCCAGCTCGCCAAGCTCCATCGTCAGTGCCTCGGCATGCTTGCCGGCAACCGACGTGGAAGCCTGAGCACAATAAGCACCAGTATCCACGCCATGCCCAATGCGCATAATGGAAACGCCAGCAACCTCATCACCAGCAAGAATGGCACGCTGAATGGGAGCAGCCCCACGCCAACGAGGCAACAAGGACGCATGAACATTCACAATACCAAGCGGCGCCATATGCAGCACTTCATCAGGCAAAATGCAACCGTACGCGGCCACACAGAAAATATCAGCCCGCGCAGCCTGGAGAGTATCAACTACCTCAGGCGTCATACGATTAGCCTCAACAACCGGCAGGCCAAGCTCGAGCGCCTTGGCCTTAACAGGAGACGGCTCAAGCTTCTTACCACGCCCACGAACAGCATCAGGACGAGTAATGGCAAGCGCAATCTCATTCCCAGCCTCAACAAGCGAAGTCAGCGAAGGCACAGCAAAATCAGGCGTACCCATAAACACAATACGCATAAAGGACGTCTCCCCTCAACCAAAGCCGAGACGGCTACAAATAACAGCGGAAAGCCAATTACCAAGCCCATCCGCAATAACAATTCAACAAGAACAAATATACCCAAAAACAAAGAAAGAGCCGCATAAAAGCAGCCCTCCCAATAAAGCACCTATCAGCGAAGACGCCCCTCCCTGGCCCGACGGCACCCGGGCGAGACAAGCAGCGTCAACGTAGTCCCTGGGATGGGCCCACACATATCGTCCCGCGCGCAGTTTCGCAGCAAAGCGAGAATGTTTGAGCACGGGATGATATGTGTGGGCCCATCCCAGGGACGGACAATTAACCTATTCAGTCTCGCCCGGTCGAGCGCCGCGGGCCAGGGCGTCCTGGTACTCCTTGACGGCCTTGATCCTCTGCATGGGCTTGAGTCGCTCAAACATGGTATTGCCGTGCAGATGATCGATCTCGTGCTGCAGGCACACGCAGAACAGGTCGCCCGAGGCCTCGTAGCGAATCAGGTTGGCATCCAGGTCGTACGCCTCGACGACGACATGGTCGGGACGCTCGATCTCGCAGCTAATACCAGGAATGGAAAGGCAGCCCTCGCTAAACGGCACCAGATGGTCGCTCTGCTCCACGATCACGGGATTAATGAGCACGTACGGATCGTAGTCGCTCTTGTCGCTGTAGTCGCAGTCGATGGTGACCAGCTGAATGAGCTCGCCGATCTGCGGGGCAGCCAGGCCGCAGCCGCCGTTCTCGAACATCATCTTCTTCATCTTCTCGGCAAGTGCCTCGATCGCCGGGGTGATCTCCTCGATGACGGCGCACTCCTGGCGCAGACGAGGGTCAGGCGACAGTACGATTCCGTTGGCTTCCATGGCCATCCTTTCGGGTTGTTACATCAAATCATAGGCGTCGACGTCAACGCTCACGCTCACGCCGCGCACGGAGCCCACCTCTTTGAGGCAGGCGTCGATATCATCAGAGACATGGTACCCCACGGGCGACTTCACAAGCAGATGGAAGCGGTAACGGTCCTTGGCTCTCTCGATTACACACGAAGCCGGGCCCAGCACCTGCGGCACGGTACTCCCCGCCCGCAAAAAGTCGGGCGCGGCGGCATGCCAGCGGCGCTTAAGAAGCTTTGCGATACGTCCGATGTAGTTCTGCGCGTCGTCTCGGTTCGCCGACCACACCAAGATGTTGACCAGGCGAACAAACGGCGGGTACAGCGCGTCGCGGCGCTGATCCAGGTCGTAGTCGGTAAAGATCGAACGATCGTGCTCAGCGACGGCGCGAATGACCGGATCCTCGGGCAGGTAGGTCTGGATGATAACCTCGCCGGGGCGATCGCCGCGGCCGGCACGGCCTGCAACCTGCTCCAGCAGATCGTAGGCGCGCTCCCCCGCTCTAAAATCGGGCAGCTTTAGCGCAAAGTCGGCATTGACCACGCCCACCAGCGTGACCTCGGGAAAGTCAAGGCCCTTTGCAATCATCTGGGTGCCCAGCAGCACCGCGCAATCGGCGGCATCGAACTGCTCGAGCAGCTTTTTGTGCGCGTCCTTGCCGCGCGTGGAATCGGCATCCATGCGAATGATGGCGACGTCGTCGGGCAGCATCTGGTGCAGTGCGTCCTCGATCTGCTGAGTGCCCAGGCCCATTTTTGCCAGGTAGCGACTGCCACATTTGGGGCAACGGCTCGTGGCCGCCGGATAGGGCTGCACGCGCCAAGACGAACCGCATGTGTGACACTGCAGCGTGTGTGTGCGCTCGTGATACGTAAGCGCGGTGGAGCAGTGGTTGCAGGTGGGGACGCAGCCGCACTCGCGGCACATCAGGAACGGCGCAAAGCCACGGCGGTTATGCAGCAGCACGGCCTTCTCGCGGCGCTCGACCACACGCTCAAGGCCTTCTGTAAGCGGTTTTGAGAACATGGAGCGGCTACCGTGCGAGAACTCGCGACGCAGATCGGCAATGCGAACCGTGGGCAACACGGCGTGTCCCGGGCGCTCGGGCATCTCGACGCGCGTCCAGGTGACACCGTTATACGTGCCACGGCGGCAGCGGTCGAGGGACTCGGCAGATGGCGTGGCGGAGCCCAACACGAGCGGGCAGCGGTAGCGCCGCGCCATCTCGGCTGCCACCTCGCGCACGTGGTAGCGCGGACTGGAGCCCTGCTTATAGCTAGTCTCGTGCTCCTCGTCGATGATGATGAGACCAAGGTCGCTGAGCGGGCAAAAGAGCGCCGAGCGGGCGCCGACGACCACGCGGGCCGCACCGCTGGCGACCATATCCCACTGGTCCAGGCGCTCGCCGGCCGAAAGGCGCGAATGGAACACGGCGACCGTCTCGCCAAAGCGCGAACGGAAGCGGCCGACGGTCTGGGCCGTCAGCGAGATCTCGGGCACCAGCACGCAAGCCGAACGGCCGGCCGCCAGCACGCGCTCGATGGCGGAGAGGTACACCTCGGTTTTGCCGGAGCCGGTGACGCCGTCGACCAGCACCACGTCGCCATGAGCGTCCAGACGGGCGCGCTCAATCTGCGCGAGTGCCTGCTTCTGGCCGTTGGTAAGGGAGACCGGCGCCTTGCCGCTTGCCGAGGACAGCGTGGTCTGCTCGCTGCAGCCACGCCACGCACGACGCTCCTTCACCACGACGACGCCGCGTTTTTCGAGCGCCTTGATGGTCGCCGACATGCTGTTATAGAGAAGGTTGAGGTCGCGCGTCGTGACCGGGCCGCACTGGAGCGCCTCGATGAGCTGACGCTGACGAACGGCGGTCTTGGGCGGCGTATAGTCGAAACCCTCAGGCGTGAGCATGACCCAGCGGTTTTGAATAGGCTTGACGGCTGGGCGCTCAACCGTCCACGCCCCGTCATCGCCCTTCACGACACGCGGGCTGCCGCCCGGAGGCAAAAACAGACGCAGGCATTCGGAAAGCGTCGCGACATACTCGCGGCTCATCCAACGCGCAATGCGGGCGGCCTCGGCGCCAAAGAGCGGTTTGCTGAGGATGGCCTCGACGGGCTTGATGCGCACTGGATCAAGGACGGTGTCTCCTTGCAGCTCGCCCAGCCCAGACGCAATGTCGACGATATAGCCAGCGGCCGCACGGTTTCCAAAATGAACTAGGACGGTGGAGCCGATCTGGGCCTCATTGGCAAGGGACTGCGGAATGCCGTAGGCAAAAGGCTCGGACAGCGCACGGGTGGGAATGTCCAGGACCACGCTCGCGTAGGCGGCAATGGGCTCTGGCGCAGGCTCAGGTTTGGCCTGCTCGGCCGTGCGGGCATGCTTCATGGGAGCTTGCTCCGGTTCGGGCGAACCAAACAGCGACAGTTGCTCGGCCATGGCGCCAGCACCTCCTATCCCATACGTCTACAGAAACAAGAGCCCCACTCGCGGTGAGCGGGGCTCGGATACATACGTTTGCGCAGCGATTACAGCGCCATCGTGCGGGCGCGGTCGATGCGCGCCAGGCAGTCGTCGCGGCCGACGAGCGCCATGGTCTCGCCCAGCGGAGGGCTCACCATGTTGCCGCAGACGGCGACGCGCACGGCCTGGAACACCACGCGCTTCTTGAGGTCCATCTGCTCGGGCAGCGGCTCAAGCGCGGCATCGATGGCCTCGGCCGTCCACTCGGTAACACCCTCAAGCGCGGCCTTGGCGGCATCCAGAATGGCACCCATGCCCTCCTTGGCCAGGCCCTTGTTGACAGACTTCTCGTCATACTCGAGCGTCTCGGCCGTGGCAAAGATGGGAGCGGCAACGGTCACGGCGTCGGCCGGCATCTTGGTGCGCGGCTTAACGATGGCGGCAAGCGCGTCGATCCAGTCCTCGCCGTACTCGACGTTACCCTCGATGAGACCCGCCTCGTGCAGCTCGGGGACCATGATCTCGTCGGCAAACTGGGCGTCAGACATGCCGTTGATGTACTCGGCATTGACCCAGTCGAGCTTCTTAGGGTCGAAGGTCGCCGGGTTCTTGGAAATGCGGTCGAGCGAGAACTTGCTGGCCAGGACGTCGCGCGGGATAATCGTGGTCTCGCCGTCGAGCGACCAGCCGAGCAGCGCCAGGTAGTTGACGAAGGCATCGGACAGGTAACCGGCGTCGCGATACTCCTCCACCGAGGTGGCGCCGTGGCGCTTGGAGAGCTTTTTGCCGTCGGCACCCAGAATCATGGAGATGTGGGCGAACGTGGGCACGGGCGCGCCGAGGGCCTCGTAGACCATGACCTGGCGCGGGGTGTTGGACAGGTGATCGTCGCCGCGGATGACGTGGGTGATCTTCATCATGGCGTCGTCGACGACGGTCGCGAAGTTGTACGTGGGCGTGCCGTCGGAGCGGAAGATGACAAAGTCGTCGAGCTCCTTGGCATCGAAGGTCACCTCGCCGTGGACGGCGTCGTGGATGACGACGTCACCGCGGTCCTCGGGCACCTTGATGCGCAAGACGTAGGACTCGCCGGCCTCGATGCGGCGACGGGCCTCCTCGGGATCAAGATCGCGGCAACGACGCTGATAGCCCTGGAAGGGGTCCTTGCGCTCTTGCGCGGCCTTACGGTCGGCGTCGAGCTGCTCCTTGGTGCAGAAGCAGGGATAGGCCTTGCCCTCGTCCCAAAGCTTCTGGGCGGCCTGCTTATACAGGTCCAGGCGCTCGGTCTGGGCGTAGGGGCCATAGTCGCCGCCCACCTCGGGACCCTCGTCCCAGTCCAGGCCCAGCCAACGCATGGCGCGCAGAATGATCTGCGTGTTCTCGTCGGTGGAGCGGGTGGGGTCGGTGTCGTCGATGCGCAGGATGAACGTGCCGCCGTTTGAGCGGGCGAAAGCCCAGTTATAGATAGCGGTGCGGGCGCCGCCGATGTGCAGCTTGCCCGTCGGTGAGGGTGCAAAGCGGACGCGAACGTCTGATGCCATGGATATCTCCTCGATTGCAGGATGGATGTCTAACTGCACCAGTATAAAGCATCAAAGCAACCTCCGCACAAAGGGCACCGACCCAGTCATTGGGTAGCTAATTTTGGGACGGGGCTTTTTTAGCTACCCTATATCGAGATTGGTCTTAGGCTCCGAAGACTCCGGATTGGGTAGCTAAAAAAGCCCCGTCCCAAATTAGCTAACCAATGGCTCGGTGCGGAAAGGGTGTGAATGTTGGATTTACGCGCTATGATGTGCCCTTGCATACAGAGCCCGGCGGAATGGTAACGGTCGCCGGGACACGTTATTCGAAAGGACAATCATGTCAGAAGAGCTTCGTTCCATCCCGCCCCAACACGGATCGTTTGTGTTTACGTCGGAGTCGGTGACCGAAGGCCATCCCGATAAGATCGCCGACCAGATCAGCGACGCCGTACTCGACGCAATCCTCGCCAAAGAAATAGAGCTCCAGGAGCAGGGCTATATTGCGCCCAACGGCGTGCCTGCCAACGTGGAGAACGTCCGCTGCGCCTGCGAGACCCTCGTGACCACCGGCACCGTCATCGTCGCCGGCGAGATTCGCACCCAGGCCTACGTCGACGTGCAGGAAATCGCTCGCGGCGTTATCCGCCGCATTGGCTACAACCGTGCCAAGTTCGGTTTTGACTGCGATACCTGCGGCGTTATGAGCCTCATCCACGAGCAGTCGCCCGATATCGCCCAGGGCGTCGACGAGTCCTTCGAGACCCAGACCGGCGCTACCACCGACCCGATCGACCTGATCGGTGCCGGCGACCAGGGCATGATGTTCGGTTATGCCTCCAACGAGACCAAGACCCTCATGCCCATGCCACACTACCTGGCAAGCCGCCTGGCCGAGCGCCTGGCCACGGTGCGTCACGACGGTACCCTCGCCTATCTGCGCCCCGACGGCAAGACCCAGGTCACCGTGCGCTACGAGGACGGAAAGCCCGTCGAGGTCACGACCATTGTCATCTCCACGCAGCACGCCGCCGAGATCGAGGACATGGGTAAGATCAAGGCCGACCTCATCGAGCACGTCATCACCCCGGTCATGGCCGCCGAGAACATGCCGTGGGATAATGCCGACATCTATGTGAACCCCACCGGTCGCTTTGTCGTGGGCGGCCCCATGGGCGACACGGGCCTCACCGGCCGCAAGATCATCGTCGACACCTACGGCGGCTATGGCCGTCACGGCGGCGGTGCCTTTAGCGGCAAGGACTGCACCAAGGTCGACCGCTCCGCCGCGTATGCCGCGCGCTGGGTCGCCAAGAACGTGGTCGCCGCCGGTCTGGCCGACCGCTGCGAAGTCGAGCTTGCCTACGCCATCGGCGTTTCCAAGCCCCTCTCAATCATGGTCGACACCTTCGGTACCGCACATGTTGCCGAGGACAAGATCGTCGAGGCCGTAGAGAAGACCTTCGACCTGCGCCCGGGCGCAATCATCCGCGACCTAGACCTGCGCCGCCCCATCTACGAAAAGACGGCAGCCTACGGTCACTTTGGCCGAGAAGACGCCGACTTCACCTGGGAGAAAACCGACCGAGTCGAAGAACTCAAAGCAGCCTGCGGCCTGTAATTGGGAACCGCTAAGGTCATAACAACATATGCACTTTCAAAAGAAGTACCGGTCCCAAACGGTACTTCTTTTTTATTTAAAGGTGGTGAAGATGAGCCTACCTGGGACATGGAATAAATCACAGGCCGATAAATTTTGCAGCAGAGCGACTCCAACCATGTATCCTAAGTTCCGAGGGCTTTAGTATTTGGTCGATCGCGAGTTCCGCACGAGCCGGAGGCCACTTAATGTGGCCTCCGTGCGAGCAGGACTGTCCGAGCAGGCGACCAAATACTAAAGCCCTCGGAACGGCGGGACAGAGTATGCCCCGCCCCTCGGGACGACGGGATAGATAAGGAGCACCCATGGCAGGCAAGCCGCAAACACTAGCTACGACCTCGGCATTCGAGATCTTGGGCCCCGTCATGGTCGGCCCCAGCTCATCGCACACCGCCGGCGCCCTGCGCTGCGCCCAAGTTGCCGCCAGCCTGCTGGAAGGCCGCATCACCAAGGTCACCTTTGGCCTGTGGAACTCCTTCGCCCACACCTACCGCGGCCACGGCACCGATCGTGCGCTCGTCGCGGGCATCCTGGGCCTCGACACCGATGACGAGAACATCAAGCAGGCCTTCGACCTCGCGCGCGAGCAGGGCCTCGAATATCACTTTGACATCAAAGGCGACGACGCCTCCATCCACCCCAACACCGTCGACATCGAAATGGTCGACGACACGGGCGCCACCGCCCAGGTTCGCGGCGAGAGCCTGGGCGGTGGCAAGATGCGCATCAGCCGCATTAACGGCGTCGGCGTCGACATCTCGGGCATGTATTCCACGCTCTTCGTGGCGCACAAGGACGTCCCCGGTGTACTCGCCGCGCTCACCAACCTACTCGCCTACGCCCACGTAAACATCGCCTTCTGCCGCACCTACCGCACCGAAGTGGGCGGCCAGGCCTACTCCGTCTTTGAGACCGACGGCGCGCCCGACGACACCGTCGTCCCCATGCTGCGCAAGCTCGACAATGTCGATTACGCGACCTTTATCGAGCTCCCCGGTTCTGCCTCGTCGCTCTCCCCCGGCGTCTCGGCAAAGGAGATCTTCGACGACGGCGAGCAGCTGCTCGATGCGTGCGAGGAACTGGGACTCAGCATCGGTGCCGTCATGGCCGTTCGCGAGGCACGTCTGACCGGCGAGGCCCACGCCGTCGCCGCCATGCGCCGCGTGCTCGACGTCATACGCGAGGAGACAACGGCCCCCATCGCCAATCCGCAGCGCTCGCTCGGCGGGCTTATCGGCGGCGAGGCCAAGCTCGTCGAAGCAACCCGCTGCAACGATTTGAGTGAAAGCCTGATGGGCCCCGTCCAGACCGAAGCCGTGGCCCGCGCCATGGCCGTGCTCGAGCGCTCCGCCACCATGGGCGTGATCGTCGCAGCTCCGACGGCAGGATCCGCGGGTGTCGTGCCCGGCTGCGTGCTGGCGCTCGCCGATCACCTTCAGCTCGACGACGAGCAAGTCATGGACGCGCTCTACTGCGCAGCCGCCATCGGCCTCAACCTCACCACAAGCGCCTGCGTTGCCGGCGCCGAGGGCGGCTGCCAAGCCGAGGTCGGAAGCGCCGCCGCCATGGCAGCCGCCGCGCTGGTGCAGATGCTCGGCGGCACGCCCGAGCAGGCGCTTGACGCCAGTTCCATCGCGCTGAGTAACCTGCTGGGCCTCGTTTGTGACCCCGTCGGTGGCCTCGTGGAGGTGCCCTGCCAAAACCGCAACGCCATCGGCGTGGCAGCGGCCTTTAGCTCGGCACAACTCGCCCTCGCAGGCATTAAGAGCCTGGTGCCGTTTGACCAGATGGCACATGTCATGCTCTCAGTGGGCCACGCGTTGCCGGCCACGCTGCGCGAGACGGCAAAGGGCGGCATCGCGCAGGCTCCGGCCGCACTTTCGGCCTGTGCAAAATGCGGTGTGTGCGGATAGCGGCAAAGAACGACTCAAAGGTGGGACAAATGTCCCACCTCTTTTGAATGCCACCGTTTCCGTACCACAAACAGCAGGGCAATCGCTATAATGCAAGCCCAGTAAAAACACGATGAACCGCAAGGCGAAAATCGAAGGATATGCATACGATGTCGCAAAACGATCGAACTCAACTGATTCCCGATCCGCAGCAGCCGAGCAGGCACACCGGCGGCGTTCAGTCGCCGCGTCCTATCGCGCCGAGCCACGGTCAGCAGCGTGGTGCGGCAAACGCTTCCCAACGCCCGAACCAACAGCGACAGCAGCGTCAACAACGTCAGCAGCGCCAGGCAAACGGCAATGCGCCCAAGCAACCCCCCACGCACGCTCGAGGCGATCGCGGCCCCGCGCGCAAACCCGCCGAGAACAATAAGTCGGGCAAAAAGACGACGCTCTTTGTCGTCTTGGGTCTTATCGTCATTGTCTATATCGTGGGCGTCGTAGCGTTTTCGCAGGTAGCCTACCCCAACACCACCATCGCCGGCGTCGACGTCTCGTTCTCCAACGCTTCGTCTGCCGCAACCAAGGTCAACTCGGCATGGAAGCACTATAAGCTCACCGTGACAGGCGATGACTTTAGCTGGACCTATCAGCCCGACTCCGATGAGCCCATCGTCGACGGCGAAGCTGCCGCAAAAGAGATTATCGGCCACAACGAGGCCTTTATATGGCCGGTCCGCCTTGTGGAATCCTTAAGCGGCAAGACCAAAACAACCGCTACCTCCAACGAAGTCGATCTTGATCAAGACGTCGACCTGTCCATGATCTCCGGCACCTTTGACCATAAGAAATTTGAGAAGGATCTGGGCGCCGCCATCGACGAGTTTAACGAGGGGCGTTCGGGCACGTTCGAGGCCAATAGCTCCTATGACGAGCAAGCGGGCAAGTTTACCGTCGAGAAGGCGCGCTCCAACGAAAAACTCAACCGCGAGCACGTCATTAAGTATGCCGAGCTCGAACTTGCCTCGCTGGCCGAGACCGTAGATCTTTCCAAGCTCGGCAACGATGCCTATGAGCCGCTCAATGGAACGCTGACCGATGATCAGATTCAGGCCGCATGCGATGCCGCCAACAACTTCCTAGGCGTCAACGTGACCCTCAAGCTCAACGGCGAGGATGCCGGCAAGGTTGATGGCAGCTCCGTATTGCAGTGGATCAGCTTTGCCGATCCCGCCAACCCCACACTCGATACGACGCAGATCAGCAGCTGGGCAGCCGAGCTCGCCAACGGCTTTAATACCGTGGGCTCCACTCGCTGGTGGACGTGCGCCGATGGCAAGCAGTGCGCCGTCGAAGGCGGTGACTTTGGTTGGTCCATCGACAGCAGCTCGCTCGCCAAGCAGGTCGAGGACGCCATTAACAACAAACAGACCGGCGAAATCGAGATCAAGTACTCCCAGAAGGCCGACACCTTTACCGCAAAGGGAGAGCCCGACTGGAAGGCGTATATCGACGTCGACCTGTCCGAGCAGCACGCGCGCTACTATGACGAGAACGGTAATATCGTTTGGGAGGCCAACTTTATTTCCGGCAAACCGGGCGAAGACGCAACCCCCGAGGGCGTGTGGCAGATCAACAGCAACGACGGCGGCAGCACCCTGATTGGAGCCAAGGACCCCGAAACCGGTAAGCCCAAATACGAGAGCCCGGTGAGCTACTGGATGCCGTTTGAGGGCAACATGATCGGCTTCCACGATGCCACCTGGCAAAACGACAAGAGCTTCGATAACGCCGAGTCGTACAAGTGGTGCGGCAGCCACGGCTGCATCAACCTGCGCCTGGCCGACGCCAAGGCACTTCACGACTGCATCAAAGTCGGCCTGTGCGTGGTTGTCCACTCGTAGTGCAACGCGCGCATTCCTACAACGTGGAACTGCTGCGACCAATCTAACAGTTCCGAAAGAAACCGTCCTATGCGCCCGCCCCAACCGGTGGGCGCTTATAATTATCGAGGTTTTTCTATAAAGGAGACGCTATGCCGAATGTCCCCACGATCACCCCGGGCCCAGATGATACCGAGTGCACGCCCGAAGGTGCCACCGAAACGATTCCTCTGATTACAAACGTACATGCCGACAAGCAGAGCGAACGCACGAACGATACGGCCGAGATTTCCGATGAAGAGGCATATGCCAAGCTCAAGGCAAAACGCGCCGAACGTCGACACAAAAAGCTGATTCGACACGGTATTGCCGCCGGCGTCGTAGGTGCCATCGCACTCATTGCCATTGTCGCAACCTTGGTTATCAATGCGCAGCCACAGGGCGCTAGCGGGGCTGTGACCGACATGGTGACCGAGGGCACGTTTAGCACAACGGTCGAGGCGAAAGGCCAGCTCAAACCCATTTCATCCTCAGTGGTCTCCCCTTCTGTCGACGGCACGGTCGATTCGATCAACGTGCAGGCAGGCCAATCCGTCAGCGAGGGCGACGTGCTTATGACCATTAAAAACGACGAGCTCGATCGCAACGTTGCCGAGGCGCAGCGTGCAGTTGCAGCCGCCCAGGAAGACCTCACCAACGCGCAGAAAGCCGCCGCTGTCGCGCAGGCCACCCCAACGACGGACGTCGATGGAGCTTCCGCAGCGGCTGGCGTCTCCGCTGCATCAGTGGACACGAACGCCGTATCGGCCGCGCAGCGCAGCCTCGCTTCGGCCCAGGCAAACCTAGACCAGGCGAACGCCAAGGCCGCCAGTCGCACGGTCACGGCCCCGAGCTCGGGTAGCATCGTGGAGCTCAACGCCAAGGTGGGCGCCACGGTAACAGGCGGCATGATCATGGGCGAAAGCGATACGAGCGGCGGCAAGCAGTGCATGCAGATCGCCGACCTATCCAAGATGAAGGTGACCGTGCAGGTGGGCGAAAAGGACATCGCCAAGATCGCCGTTGGGCAGAGCGCCAACGTCACGTATCCCGCTTTTCCCGATATCGTGAGCCAGGGCACCGTCACGGCTATCGCGTCGGTGGCAAACTCCGACGCCGCCAACGGCGGCGGCAGCGTGACCTTTAACGTCGACATCCTCATCGAGGCGCCCGACGCGCGCCTGAAGCCGGGCATGACGGCCGAGGTATCGGTGGTGACCGAGCAGCTCGACGACGTGGTGATGGTGCCGACGATGGCGCTCATGACCGAAGACGGCGAACACTATTACGTCAACGTGGCAACCGATGACGAAGGCAAGGAAACGCGCCGCGTCAAGGTGACCGTCGTGACGCAAAACGACAACGAAGCCGTAGTCGGCAAGACACAGGTCAAGCGCGACGACCAGGGCAACGAGATCAACCCCAACGTACCGGTTACCAAGCTGCGCGATGGCGACACGCTCGTCATGGACACCGGAGCGGACGCAACGGCTGACGGCGGCTACAGCGCGGATTCGGGCAGTATGTCTGCCGATGAGGACATGTAATGCGTCCCGTTATCGACATCCGCAACGTGCACCGCATCTTTGAGAGCGAGGCGGGTTGCGCCCACATCCTGCACAACGTGAGCCTGGCGGTAAATCCCGGCGAATTCGTCGCTATCACTGGCCCCTCGGCCTCGGGCAAATCAACGCTCATGAACATCCTAGGCTGCCTGGATAAGCCGACGGCGGGCGACTACTACCTGCAAGGGCTCAACGTGGCCGAGCTTGACGATGACGAGCTCACCGAAGTCCGCGGCCTGAGCATTGGCTTTGTCTTTCAGAGCTTCAACCTGCTGCCGCGCCTGTCGGTTATCGAAAACGTGATGCTGCCGCTGGCCT
Source organism: Collinsella aerofaciens (assembly GCF_005844325.1). Taxonomy (GTDB): domain Bacteria; phylum Actinomycetota; class Coriobacteriia; order Coriobacteriales; family Coriobacteriaceae; genus Collinsella; species Collinsella aerofaciens_G. The sequence continues at coordinate 42,664 of NZ_SPFY01000009.1, forward strand.
ACACCAATGTGCCCCGTAGCCAGCGCGAAATGCGCGCCGTGCATGCGCTGCAGGCTGTCACGCTGCCCGTCGACCACTGGGACCACCGCATATCCGAGCTCTCGGGCGGCCAGATGCAGCGCGTCGCAATCGCGCGCGCCCTCGTCAATGACCCGCCCATCATTCTGGCCGACGAGCCTACGGGAAACCTGGACTCCGCTACCGGAGCGCTTGTGATGGAGACCTTCCATAAGCTCCAGAAACGCGGCAAAACCATCGTGCTTATCACACACGACCCCGGCATCGCCGCCGAGGCCGACCGTGCCGTGACCATCCGCGACGGTCGCATTCACGACGGCGCGTATATTCCACATGCACCGCGGACCCTGCGCAGCGCCGTAGATAGCCTGCCCATGATTTCCGCCTCCGCCAACCCGCCGAAAGGAGTGGTGGCATGAGCGCCCGCGATCTCATCCAGGAAGCCCTTCACTCGCTCGAGGCCAACAAGGGGCGCAGCCTGCTCACCATTCTGGGCATTGTCATCGGCATCGCCTCGGTTATCGCCATGACTTCGCTCATCGGCGGCATCCAAAACAGCCTGGTCAACAGTCTGGGCCTCAATGCGGCACGCATGGTGCAAATCTATTCGTCGCAAGAACTCACCGAGTCGGACATCGAGAAGCTTCAAAAACTGGTGCCGCAGATAGAGCAGATCGGCATTGTCGACAGCGCGTATACCGAGTATAAGACCGGCGATAAAAGCTATACCGTCATGGCACAGGGTGTCGATAGCGACATGCTCGACGCCGTGGGGGCCAGCAAGCTCGTTGCGGGGCGCACCTATTCCCAGGCCGAGTCCCAATCAGGCTCGCGCGTGGCGCTCATCAGCCGCAACGGCGCCGATCAGCTTTACGGCAACGAACAGGATGCGCTGGGGAAAACCATCAAGGTGTCCAACGGCGAGGTGCAGATTGTAGGCGTGATTGATGGCGGCAGCGACTCCATGGGCTCGCTCACGCTGTATATGCCACGCGAAACTATCTCCGGACTGTTTGGCGACGAGAATCCTTCATTCCCCAGCGTGACGGCACTTGCCGCCGAGGGCACGGACATGGATGAGCTCTGCAAAACCATCGAGTCCAAGGTGCGCGCGATGAAGGGCATCGAGGAGGAGGACGAGTACGACAGTGTATCGGCAACCTCCATGAAAAGCGCTATCGATGCACTCAACTCCTTTATGGGCGCATTCTCGCTCATCATGGGTGCTGTCGCCAGCATCTCGCTGCTTGTCGGCGGTATCGGCATTATGAATATGATGCTCACCAACGTATCTGAACGCATCCGTGAGATCGGCATCCGCCGTGCTCTGGGCGCAAGTCGTCGCGATATCACCGCGCAGTTTTTGGCCGAATCCTCGGCGCTGTGCGTCACCGGCGGACTGCTAGGTGTCCTGATTGGCTATCTGCTGGCATGGGGCCTCGCGATGTTTGCCTCCGGATCCGGGATTCTTGGCGAGCTCGGTGCCAGCGGGCAAATCACACCGAGTTTTTCAATCGCCACGGTGATGCTGGCCTTCGCCGTCTCCGTCGGCATCGGCGTGATCTTTGGCTTCTACCCCGCTCGCCGCGCGGCGAAGCTCGACCCGGTGGAGTGCCTACGCTACCAGTAAGCCACCACCAACAAGTTGCGGTGAATTAGGGACTAAATATGCTATCTAGCAGCAAATACAGACACTATTTCACCGCAACTTATTGAAGGGCTGCTTGCGCCAGTTCCGGGCGTCGTCCTCGAGCTATTGGCGGATGACGGTCTTGTACGGTTCGAGCTTGCTCGGGGCGCTCCTCCTCGCAGGCGGGAGGGCACGCATGCGCGGCGAGCACCTAGCGCGCGAACTCCCGTAAGAGCGCGTCTTTCACTTCCCGAAGCGAAAGGGCCCCGCCTCCCTCGGCGGGACGGGCGACCACGATACAGCGCGCTCCCACGTCGTGCGCGGAGGCGATCTTCTCGGCCGTGCCGCCTACGGTTCCCGAGTCCTTGGTCACAAGCCACTGGGCGCCCACCTGCCGAAGCATCGCCACGTTGAGCTCGCGGGTGAAGGGCCCCTGCATGCCGATGACGTGCGACGGCGAAAACCCCGCGTCGATGCACTTCGTTATAGCACCGGGCAGCGGGAGCACACGCACGAAGAAGCGCTCCGCGAAATCGGCGACGCGCGTGTAGGGAGCAAGCTCCTTGCTCCCCGTCGTGAGAAGCGCGCGACCCGGGTTCTCGGAGAGAAAGCGCGCCGCGCAGGCGATCGACTCGACCGAGACGACGCCTTTGGGCAGCGCCTCGACCGGGCGCGCAAGGCGCAGGCATCGTGCACCCACGGCGAGCGAAGCGGCCCGGATGTTGCCGCTGGCGAGCGTAGCGAAGGGGTGCGTGGCGTCGACGACGATGCGCGCGCCGGAAAGCTCGCGCTCCATGTCGGCCTCGTCGAGCCTGCTCGCATGCACCTCGATGCCCGGAAGCTCGCCCAAAAGCTCGCCTCCGTACTCGGTTGCCGCGTAGGCACGGGCGGGGATGCCCGCCCCGCTCGCCCATTCGCACAGAAGGCGGCCCTCGGTGGTGCCGGCGAAGATGCGCAGCGCCGGCGCAGATGCGGGCGCCGTCACTTCGGGCCGCCTGGGCGCGTGATCTGGTAGAGCAGCGCGTTCATAATGGCGGCCGCCACGGTCGAACCACCCTTGCGACCCCTCGCGACGATGGCCGGCGCGCGTCGCGCGAGTAGCTCCTCTTTCGCCTCGACCACGTTCACAAACCCGACCGGCACCCCAACGACGAGCGCGGGCGCGATCTTCCCCTCGTCCATGAGCTCGGCGAGGCGCAGAAGTGCTGTGGGAGCGTTGCCGACGGCCACGATGAGCGGACCCTCGATGCCGCAAGCTTTGTCCATGCTCGCAACGGCGCGAGTCGTGCCCGCGGCGCGCGCAGCCACGGCGACATCAGGGTCGGCCATGTAGCACACGGCCTTGCAGCCGAGCTTCGCGAGCGCAGGCTTGCTTATGCCTGCGAGCGCCATGTTCGTATCGGTGAGCACCGTGGCCCCTGCGCGCAGTGCGTCGAGCGCACAGTGCGCGGCGTCATGAGTGAAAACGAGGGAATCGGCGTACGAGAAGTCGGCAGTGGTGTGGATGACGCGCTTCACGACGGGTTCTTCGAGCGGCGGGAACGTGCGGCCGCCGAGCTCTTCGGTGATGATCTCGAAGCTGCGCCGCTCGATGTCGCCGGGCGCCATCTCCTTGGAATCCATCTAGTACTCCACTCCTTCCCTTGCACATATCCCCTGCTCGTAGGGGTGTTTCTCGCACCGCATCTCGGTTATGTAGTCGGCCTTCTCCACGATCTTGCGGGAAGGCGCGCGCCCGGTGAGCGCTACTTCGACGCCGCGCGCGGACATATCGAGCGCGCGGTCCACGAGCGCCTCGTCGACAAGCCCCTTCGAAAGCGCATCGAGCGCCTCGTCGAGCACGAGCAGCCCCTCCTGCGCGCCCTCGAGCTCGGCAAGCGCGGAAGCGAGGTTCCCATCGTGCAGCTCGCACGTAGCGGCAAGTTCTTCCGACGACATCGACCAGGTAAACTTGTCCGACACCTTCCCCGCGAACACGGGCACGCCGAAATGCTCGGCGAGCAGGCGCGCCTCCCCGCTTTCGCCGTCTTTCAGGAACTGCACGACGACGACGCGGCGGCCTGCGGCGAGCATGCGAAGGGCGAGGCCCATCGCCGCCGTGGTCTTGCCTTTGCCGTCGCCATGATACACGTGAATCATACGCCCTCCTCGATAATGCGGTAGACATACTCCATGTCGAGCGCTCCGCGCACGACGTCGGCCAGGCGGTCGAACTCGCGCGCACGGTGATCGGCCGCGGACGCCGCGCCCGCAGCACCCACGACGCTCTCGGGCAGGCCGCGCATGCGCGCGAGCGAGCGCGCGAGGGCGAGCGCCACCCCCGGTTCGTCGAACAGGCCGTGGAGATAGGTTCCGAACACGTTTCCGCAGGCCGCGCCTTCTGGTTTGCCGCCAATCGTGCCCGCAGGGGCGCAGGAGACGGTCGTTTCGCCGTCGTGAATCTCGTACCCACGCGCCGTCATGCCGTTCCACACCGAGAACGCGCCTTGGGCGCCCGTGATGCGCAGCTCCGACTGGGCGAGGCGCTTTTCCTCCTTGAACACCGTACTTGCAGGGATGAGCCCGAGCCCGCGCGCGGTGCCAGCGCCTTCCCTGCCGTGCGGGTCCGAAAGCTCGTCTCCCAAAAGCTGGTAGCCTCCGCATATGCCGAGCACCGGCGTGCCCGCGCCCGAAAGCGCGCGTACACAGGCTCCGATGCCGCTAGCCGCAAGCCAGCGCGCGTCGTCGACCGTGGACTTCGAGCCGGGAAGCACCACCAGGTCGGGTCGGCCCAGATCGGTCGTCGAGGAAACGTAGCGCACGCCCATGCCGGGCACGCGCGAAAGCGGGTCGAAGTCGGTGAAGTTCGACAGATGCGGAAGGCGCACGACGGCGACGTCGATGACGCCGCGCGCCTCGCGGGCAGTTAGGCGCGGCGCGAGCGAGTCCTCGTCGTCCAGGTCGAGCGTAAGATACGGCACGACCCCCACGACGGGAACCCCGCACATTTTCTCGAGCGGAGCCAAACCCGGACGCAGGATTTCCACATCGCCGCGGAACTTGTTCACCATAAGCCCCCGCAAAAGCGCGCGGTCCTCGGGCGCAAGGAGCGCGACCGTGCCGTAGAGCTGGGCAAACACCCCGCCTGGGTCGATGTCGCCCGCGAGCAGCACGGGGGAGGACACGGCGCGCGCGAGCCCCATGTTGACGATGTCGTTTTCGGCAAGGTTGATTTCGACGGGACTGCCGGCGCCCTCGATGACGATGACGTCGTTTTCCTCCGCGAGCGAATCGAACGCCTCCAAAATCTGCGGCATGAGCGCCTTCTTTCGCGCGAAGTAGTCCCTCGCAGCGAAGGCTCCCTGCGCCTTGCCGGCCACGATGAGCTGGCTTCGGTGATCGCTTTCGGGCTTGAGCAGGATGGGGTTCATGCGCACGTCGGGCGCGATGCCGCACGCCTCGGCCTGCATGATCTGAGCGCGCCCCATCTCGAGCCCGTCGGCCGTGACACCGCTGTTGAGCGCCATGTTCTGGCTCTTGAAGGGAGCCACGCGCAGGCCGTCCTGCGAAAGCACACGGCACAGCCCCGCCGCAAGCAGGCTCTTCCCCGCGTTCGACATGGTGCCCTGGATCATGATGGGCTTCGCCCTACCCACGGGTATCGACCTCCTTCGCCGAGCCTCGGCCATCCGCGCCCGCCATAGCGCCGCTGCAAGAAGCGCCGCCCCGTTCGTCGGGTTCGCCTTCGCCCGATGCGCCTTCCGCCCGAAGCGCGCGGCTGAACGCCATCGCAAGCCGGGCATTCTCCTTGTGCGTGCGCACGGCGACGCGGCACCAGAAACGGGACAGTATCGAAAACGAGTCGCACGTGCGGACCAAAAGCCCCTGTTTATACAGGCGCTCGGGGATGTCTTTCGCCGGCGTGCGGACTAAAAGGAAGTTCGCATCCGACGGCACGACGGAAAGCCCGAGCGAGGAGAGCTCGTGGGAAAGCCACGCTCGCTCGCCCGCCAATACATCGCGCGTGCGCGAGACGTATTCGACGTCTTCCAGGGCGGCGATGCCCGCGGCCTCGGCGACCGAGGAGACGGGCCACGCCTGCCCCGCCCGACGAATCCCCTCGATGAGTTGGGCGTTTCCGCTGATCAGATACCCCAACCGCAACCCTGCCATTCCGTAGAGCTTGGTGAACGCGGAGAGCACGGCCACATGGTGCGAACACGCGGCGCGTGCGGCCACGCTCCTTTCGCGGGCGTCGGGCGCAAATCCGAGGAAGCACTCGTCCACGACGAGCAGCGCGCCCACCTGCTCGCAGCGGCAAGCCGCGGCATCGATCACGCGGGGGTCGACGAGGCGCCCCGTCGGGTTGTTCGGATTGCAGAGGTACGCCACGTCTCCCGGCCCCTCGATCGCGCGGGCGAAGGAGGCGGGCACGTCGAAGTCATCCGCCTCGGAGAGCGGGAACTCCTGCACGCATGCACCGTAGTACGATGCCGCCTCCGCATATTCAGAGAACGTCGGCGCGCACACGACGATGCGTTTCGGGCGCACCGCCGCGGCGAGCCGCCAGATGATGTCAGACGCGCCCGCGCCGCAGACGATAGTATCTTCGGGAATGCCCTGGGCGCGCCCTAGGGCGCGAACGAGTGCGAGGCTTTCCCTATCGGGGTAGGCGTCGATTCGAGAAAGCGCCTTGCAAGCTGCGGCGACGGCGCGCGGCGAGGGGCCTGCCGGATTCACGTTCACCGAGAAGTCAATGAGGTCGGAGGCGCCCCCCTCGCAAGCGATGCCGAGCGATTGCGAGCTGCCCCCATGCGTACGGGCGCGCAGGATTCCCCCGGCAGCCTGGGGCGCGGCGTGGTCTTCCCTCATGCCATCGCCCCCACGGCGAGCACGACCGCCGCGCGCGCGGCGCCGAAGACGACGAGCGCGCATACGGACGCGGCGAGCATGAGCCTTGTCGCCCGTGCGATGTCGCCCCACTCGATTTCGCGGGACGCGTCGCCTATCGTCGGTTTCTCAACGAGCTTGCCGAAATACACCGCGGGTCCCGCCAGGCGCAGCCCGAGCGCGCCCGCGCACGCTGACTCGGTCTGCGCCGAGTTGGGGCTCGCATGGCGACGCCTGTCGCGGCGCCAGATGCGCGCCGCCCCGCGCGCGTCGAGCCCGACGATCGGGCACACGGCGATCATGAGCAGGGCCGATAAGCGCGAGGGAATCCAGTTCACCGCATCGTCGAGGCGCGCCGAGGCGCAGCCGAAGTCGATGTAGCGCTCATTTTTGTAGCCCACCATGCTGTCGAGCGTGTTCACCGCCTTGTACGCCATGCCCAAGGGCGCACCCCCGATCATAAGGTAGAAAAGCGGCGCGATGACGCCGTCGCTCGCGTTCTCCGCCACCGTTTCCACGGCGGCGCGCGCAACGCCCTGCTCGTCGAGAACAGACGTGTCGCGTCCCACGATGAGCCCGACGGCTTCGCGAGCCGCGACAAGGCCGCCCTTCGAGAACGCGCGGGCCACGGCCAGGCTCTGGCGGCGAAGCTCGCATGCCGCGAGAATCTGATAGCTTGCCCATGCCTCGGCCACGAAGCGCAAGCCGGAGTGAACCATGCCGCAAAGATGCAGGATTCCCCAGGTCAAAAGCCCACACGCAAGCGGAAGCGCCACGGCGAGCACAAGCCCTGCGGCGCGCGTGCCCGCGGACGTTTGCGGGAATGCGCCCCGCAGGCGGCCTTCGGCCCACGTGATCGCGCGCCCCATGGCGACGACGGGATGGGGAAGCCAGCGCGGGTCGCCGAAGGCAAGGTCGGCCGCTAACCCGGCGGCGACGGCAAGAATCGTCATCACCGGGCATCGCCCCCCGAAGCGGGCCGAACGTCGCGAAGGCAGCGCCCATCCCAGGTGGCGGCCCATGCACCACCCGGCTCGGTATGCACGTCGAAGTATCCCATTTTCGGGACAGCTAGCTCGGAGAGCAGCGCTTTCACGGTACCCGCGTGAACGACGAAGACGGCGCGCCCACTCCCCTGGGCGCGCTCCGATTCGCACGCCTCCCGAAACGCCGCGACGACGCGGCGGGTGAAATCGCTCTTGCCCTCGCCATGCGGGCAGCGCGTCTCACACCAGGAGTCTACCCAGGCGCGGTAACGCGCATCCTCTTTAAGTTCGGCGGCGCTTCGCCCCTCGAAGTCGCCGAAATCTATCTCGCGCAGACCGGGGCACGCCATAAGCTCCGCGTTCGGGAAGAGAATGCGTGCCGTCTGGTCGGAGCGGGCCATGCCGCTCGTGATAACACGGAACACGTCACGATCGCACGCGAGGTCGCGCAAAGCGCGCTCGCCCGCGCTCGACAGGGGCTCGTCGGTGCCCGCCCCGCTGTAGCGATGGTCTTCCGTGCCCGCCGTGGCACCATGGCGCACGAAGATGACTTCCAAAGGCGCGCCCGCGCCCAGCGTCCCTCGAGGCGCATCGGCAAGGTTTCCTTTGATGACCTGGGGAATCCCGCACGTCATGCGCACGACGACGTCGGCGCGCGCAGCGAGCGCGCATCCCAGGCGCCCCGCGCGCTCGCGCCATTGGGCGTCTTCCGCACGCATAGGGACGACCCCCGAGCCGACCAAGGTCAGAATCACTGCGTCGAAGCCAATCAGCCGCTCGAGCGCCCGGTCAGCGTCGAGCGTGCGTACGAGTTCCTCAGCACGGTACGCGACACGGCCGGCAAAAACCGCGGGCACGACGCCCTCCGCAAGCTGCGCCGCGTCGACGAAATCGTCCGCCGCGAACCCGAGCTTTTCGCGCACGAAGGTCCTCTTCCCCGAATGCGCGCCACCTACCACGAGCATCATAGGAGCATGCCCCCCGCCACCAGCATGGCAAGCATCGCGAGCTCGGCCCATTGCAGAAACCATCCGGCCAAATCCCCCGTCACCCCGCCGAAGCGGGACAGGGCAACATGGCGATACCACGCGAGCGCCAAAAGCCCCGCCACCGCCATAAGGGCGCCGACGGCCCGAGCGCACGCGACCATCCCTGCAGCCGAAGCCGCAGCGAAAGCGCAAAGCGGCACGACGATCGCCGCGCGCTTCTTCGAAGGCGAGAGTCCCGCGGCCATGCCGTCCGCCCGCGCGGCAGGCCAGCATTCAACGGCGAGCCCCGAAAGCGCGCGGGAGAACACGAGCGAGCACAGAAGCGCGAGGAACGCCCCCGCCGTAAGCGGCAGCGCGGTGAACAGGGAAAACTGCAGAATAAGGTACACGACAACACCGATGACCCCGAAGGCGCCCGCCCGCGGGTCGTGCATGATCTCGAGCTTTCGCTCGCGCGGGGCCCAACTTGCAAGCGCATCGGAGGTGTCGCAGAGCCCGTCTAGGTGGATGCCACCCGTCACCGCCACAGGCAGCGCCACGAGCACGGCCGCGACGATGGTCGCGGGCACGACAAGCAGGTTAGCCACGTACCCCCACGCCGTCATGAGGAAGCCTTCCGCAAGGCCCACCAGGGGAAACGCGGCAAGCGCATGGGTTGACCCGAAATCGGTCCAGGCCGATTTCGGGACGGGGATGCGCGAGAACGTTCCGAACGCCGCGCCGATTGCCTCTGCTATCTTCACCTTGTAGGTCCTTCGCCTTTCATCCACACGGGAATCCCGCATACCACTTCGACTGCGCGGTCGGCCATCGCCGTCACGCCCTCGTTCACGCGCGCGAGCGCGCGCCTCCACGCCTCGGTCCCCTCATCGTAGCGCATCCCATCGGCGAACACGTCGACGGTGACCACCACCGTATGCACAGCGGCCTGAGCGAGCCGTTCGATGCCTCCGAGCACCTCGCGCGCCGCAGCATCGGGGTCACGTGGGGGCAAGCCGCCTTCCGGGAAGAGCTCGTTCGCAACCAGGTTGCCCACGTCCTCCAAAAGAAGCGTGCAGCCGCGCGGAAGCCCGGGCACTGCGGCGCCCACGTCACGCGTGCGCTCGAGGGTGGAAAACCCCTTGCCCTCGCGCAGCGCCCGATGGCGCGCGATGCGGCGGGCGCCCTCTTCCCCGAAGGGCTCCATCGTTGCCAGGTACACGCGGGGCCCGTCGTGCCCGAGGCACAGGGACTCGGCGTAGGCGCTCTTGCCGCTCGCGGCGGCGCCGATAACGAGCGTCACCGTCATTTCCAGGCCTCGAAATGCTCGTAAGCAGCCATGCCGGTCGCCGTGAACGTCTTCCCATCCCGGTACACGCGCAGCGCCGAATCCAGAAGGGGCAGATACGCCATGGCGCCCGCGCCCTCGCCCAAGTGCATGCCTGCGTCGAGGGGTGCCTTTATGCCGAGCTCGCGAAGGAGCTCCTGGCTTGCGGGTTCACTTGATGCGTGGGTGCCCACGAGGTAGCCCAAGGCGTTGGAGCACAGGCGCGCCGCGCACAGGGCCGCCGTGCAGGATACTACCCCGTCGAGGAGCGCCGGAGCCTTCGAGGCCGCGGCCCCCAGGTAGAAGCCGCACATCGCCGCGATGTCGAAGCCGCCCACCTTCGAGAGCACGTCGATCGGGTCGGCGGGATCGGGCGAGTTCGCGTCGATAGCGCGCTCGACCACGTCGCGCTTGCGCGCGAGTGAGGCGTCCGAGAGCCCCGCGCCGCGCCCGACGAGGCTCCGCGCGTCCGCCCGGAGGAGCACTGCGGCCACCGCCGCCGAGGTGGTCGTGTTGCCGATGCCCATCTCGCCCGCGACGAGAAGGCGCACGTCGGCGCGGGCAAGCCCGCACGCGACGGCGATTCCGACCTCGATTGCGCGCACGGCCCCATCGCGAGACATAGCGGCGCCGTGCGCGATGTTGTCGCTCCCCCGCCGCACGTTCGCGCGCACCATGCGCGCGTCTTCTATGCCCCGGGCCATACCCACGTCGACGGGCACGACCTCGGCACCCGCGAACGCCGCCATGCGGCAGGCACTCGTGGCCCCCTCGCACATGTTGCGCGCGACGGCTCGCGTCACGTCTTGCCCGCTTTGCGACACGCCTTCGGCAACGACCCCGTTGTCGGAGAAGAATACCGCGAGTGCACGGGGAAACTCGGCCACCTCGGCGCTCCCCTGAGCCGCGGCGATACACGCGACGGCGTCTTCAAAGTCGCCCAATCCCCGCAAGGGATGCGCGATGGAGTCCCACTCGGCGTACGCGGCGGCGCGGGCGCACTCGTCTGCGGGCGCGATCCGGGAGAGCGCGGCTTCGAGCACGGCGCCCGGCGCCGACGAGAACGCGCGCTCGACTTCCTCGCGGATGCAGGCCAACGCGGTTTCGGTTGCTTCAGCCATGCCGTCTCCTCTCTGCGAACGACGCTGCGGCAGACGCGAACGTGCGCGCAACGTCGGGGTTCGCAGGATAGTACACATGCGGGAAGCCCGCAACCAGGGACGGGGTGGTCGTCATGCACGGCCAGCCCTTGTCGCGCCGGGGCTTCTGCGCCCAGAAGTCGCCGCCCGGGCAGGTGGACTGCCAGTAGTGGAACTCGTGCGCGCGGATGCGTGTGCCGCGCGGCCCGTAGAGCCCGTCGCGTTGGGAAGTGAGCTCCACGTACCCGAAATGGGACAGCCTTCCCCCGTTCTCGCTTGCGCCTTCAAGGGCGCCCGCAACAGGCCAGCGCCGCCCCTCGCTATCGGCGATTTCACGCTGCAGGTACAGAAACCCACCGCATTCGGCGACCGTCGGCATGCCGGATTCCACCGCGCGCCGCACCGCCTCGCGCATAGGCGCGTTCTCGGAGAGCTGCCGCGCATGGAGCTCCGGGTAGCCGCCTCCCAGATAGAGGGCGCTTGTCCCCCGGGGCAACTCACTATCACACAAGGGGCTGAAAAAGGCCAGCTCGCAACCCAGGTCCTCGAGCGCGCGCAGGTTCTCCTCGTAGTAGAACGAGAACGCCTCGTCACGGGCGACGGCGACGATGGGCCGCGCTCCCGCGATCGGCTCCAACCGGTAAGGTTCCTCGCGGATATCGGGTGCCGTCGCCGCTGTTTCGAGCAAGCGGTCGACGTCGACGGTCTTTTCCACCAGCTCGGCCATCTTGTCGATGCGCGCGGAGAGCTGCTCGACCTCGTCGGCGGTCACAAGCCCCAGATGCCGGCTTTCGAGCGAGAACGCCTCGTCGGCGGGGATATTCCCCAAAACCGCGACGCCCGTGTGCTTCTCGATCGCAGGCGCCGCGTAGGCGCAGGCAGCGGCGCTCGTCTTGTTCAACACGACGCCGCGCACGTTCGCACAAGGCAGGAACTCGGCGATGCCGCGGATTACGGCGGCGAGCGATAAAGACGCCCCGCGCCCGTTCACCACTAAAACGACCGGCGTTTCCGTGTCGCGCGCAACCTGGTAGCTGCTCGCGTCGGCCACGCCGGGCGCCATGCCGTCGTAGAAGCCCATGACCCCCTCGAGCACCGCGACATCCGCACTCGCGGCGCCGCGTGCGAGCAGGGCGCGCAGCGTCGGGGCGTCGGTGAAGAAGCCGTCTAAGTTGCCCGAGCGCGCACCCACGACGCGACGATGAAAGAGCGGGTCAATGTAGTCGGGGCCGCATTTGAAGGCCGCGCATGCAAGGCCGCGGCGTGCGAGCGCGCGCAGGAGCGCGCACGTAACGACCGTCTTGCCGCTCCCGCTCGAGGGCGCAGCGACCATGAAGCGCGGGATGGTCGTGCTCACCGGGCGCCGCCTTCCCCACCTGCACCACGCGCGCTGACGAGGAACACGGGGTTTTGCGCCTTCATAAGATGGTGCGAGCCTACAGCCTCGGCGCGGGCGGCCGACACCTGGCACGCCTCGAACCCCTTAAAGCGCGAACCCGAGAGGAGCGCGCACGCCTCGGTGAGCGTCTCAACGGTGACGCATGGCACACACAGGCGAACCTGCGAGTTTTTCTCGAGCGCCGCCTCCACGATGGAGGGAAGCTCACCCGCGCTCCCGCCGACGAACACGGCGTCGGGGACGGGCAGTTTCGCGAGCGCTTCGGGGGCGACACCGGGGACCGCATGCACGTTGCCGCAGCCGAATGCATCCGCGTTCTCTCGGATGAGCCGCACGCCGGCCGCGTTGCGCTCGACCGCCCATACCGACCCCACTCGCGCGACGAGCGCCGCCTCGATCGACACGCTCCCCGTGCCGGCGCCGACGTCCCACACGGTGTCGGTCGCGGTAAGGCGCAGCTTCGCGAGCGCGACGGCGCGCACCTCCTGCTTGGTCATGGGAACGTCGCCGCGGATGAAGAGCTCGTCGGGAATGCCCGAGGAAGCGTACGGCCAGCGGGAGCTCGCGGCGCGGGATGCGCCCGCAGAGTCCGCCGCGGAAGAAGCCGCCGTGGGCGCAGACGCACCGGCAGGCGCCTCAGAGGCTACGCTAGAGCCCGCGGGCGAGCCGGCGCCGCCTGCGAACTCGATAAGCATCACGTTCAAGTCGTCGAACGTCTGACCTGCAATTTCACTTGCGGTCGCGCAGGTGATGCGCTCCTCGGGGTACGACAGGCGCTCGGCCACCGTCACGCGCGCGTCCCCGAAGCCCGCATGCACAAGCTCACCCGAAAGCCGCGAGGGGTCTTCCCCGCCCGACGTGACGAGGAAGAGTTCACCTGCGCGCTCGGCCTCGGCCACGATGTCGCACGCCACGCCGTGAGCGCTCGCGAAGCGCCAATCCTGCCATGGACGCGCGAGGCGCGCGGCGAGATACGACGCTGAGCTTATGCCGGGAATGACGCGCACGTCCACCTGCGCGTCGCCGGAGAGCGCCTCCACCAGGCGGCGCGCGCCACTGAACAGCCCCACATCGCCCGTCATCACGACCACGGCGCGCTGCCACGACGCCGCATCGGTGAGCGCGGCGACGATGTCCGCCGTCTTCACGAGCTCGCATCTCACCACGTCGGGCGGCACGTCGATGCCGGCAAGCGCGCGATGAGCGCCGATGACCACATCGGCGATGTCGATCGCGTCGAGCGCCGCGCGCGAGAGCAAGTCGGGGTTTCCGGGCCCCGCCCCGATTATCGTTACCTTTCGCATGGAATCTCCCGATACCCGCGCGGCGTGACCATACGGCCGCCTACGCGCTTCGTGTCCGCGTTGCCGACGAACACGGTGGTGAACATGTCGGCGTCGAGCTCCCCCAGCTCGGAGAGCCTGCACATGCCCGACTGCTGCCCCTCGCGCCCGATGTTGCGTACCCAGCCGCAGAGCGTGTCGGGGGCCTTCCATTCGAGCATAATCTTCGCCGCGCGCGAGAGCCTGTCGGCGCGCTTTCTGCTGCGCGGGTTGTACAAACAGATGCAGAAGTCGGCGCTCGCCACGGCGGCGAGCCTGCGCTCGATGACCTCCCACGGCGTGAGCAGGTCGGAGAGCGACACGACCGCGAAGTCGTGGGCAAGCGGGGCGCCGAGCACCGCCGACCCGCTCTGAGCCGCGGTGGCCCCGGAGATAACTTCCACGTCTACATCGGGGTAGTCCTCCGCAAGCTCCAGCACGGGGCTCGCCATGCCGTAAACGCCCGCGTCACCGCTGCACACGAGCGCCACGGCTTCTCCGCTCTGCGCGCGCGAAAGCGCCAGACGGCACCGTTCGACCTCGTGCATCATCGGCGTCGCGAGATGCGCCGCGTCGGGCACGGCGGCAAGCGCGAGCTCCACGTATTTCGTGTACCCAACAACGATGTCGGCCGCCTCGAGCGCGCGCCGAGCCGCAATCGTCATGCCGTCGGGGCCGCCCGGGCCGATCCCCACCACGAAGAGCTTTCCCATCACCGCTCCTTAAACGAAAGTTCGATAGATACTTTGGAAAACGCGACGGTCACGCCGCCGTGAGCGAGCTTCGGGAAGATAAGTTTGCCCCCGCCCGCGAGCGCCGCGCGCTCGCACACATTGTCGACCCCCACCGTCGCGCGCACGAAATCAGATGGCGAAACGCTGCCTTCGACCTGCGACAACTCCTCTGCGGAATACGTCGCAAGCGGGATATTGCGCGCGCGGCAGAAGGCGAGCAGACCCTCCTCGTGCGCCTTCACGTCGATCGTCGCCGCCTCGCGCACGGCCAAAGGCGAGATGCCCGCCTGCCCGCACGCGAGAAGAAACGCCTCCCCGATCGCTTCGGCGCACGCACCGCGACGGCACCCTATGCCCGCAACGATACAGGGCACGACAAGGCGAAGCGGCTCGGGCGCAGGCGCCTGCACCCGCATGCCCGCCGGCATCCCCGTCTCACCGGCGGGCACGACCTCGTCCGTTGTCTCCGCCGCGCGAACGAACGCGCCTGCATTCGCGCCAGCGAACGGCGACACGATGATATCGGCCCGAGCGCGGTCGGACGCAATGTCTACCCCCTCAGGCGGCTGTCCCGAAATCGGCATGTCGGAATAGAGTGCCACGCGCCCGCCCGAAAGCAGCCGCGCCGACACTCGCTTGATGGCCTCGGGATTCGAAACGGCGAGCCCCGCACAGCGCGCCCACGTATCCACCGCCCACACGCCGCGGACGTCGGTCGCCGTGGTGATGACGGGGATGGCCCCTACCGCGCGGGCCACAGTTTGCGCAAGCTCGTTCGCACCGCCCAAATGCCCCGACAAAAGCGGGACGGCAAAGCGCCCCGCCTCGTCAATCACCACAACCGCGGAATCGGTTGCCTTCGAAGCGACATGCGGCGCGATCGCCCGCACGGCGATGCCCGCCGCGCCCACGAACAGAAGCGCGTCCGACGCTTCCCACGCGAGCGCCGTCCATGCGCGCAGGTCGGCCTTCCCCTCGCCGAACCCGCGCGAAACGGAAACGTCCCAGCCAGGGTCGTCTTCACCTGTCTGTGCGCAATCGGAAAGCGCGTGTGCGGTGCGCACCGCCAACGCATACCCCCTCTCAGTGAACGCTATGCAGGAAACCCTCATCTAGCGCACCACCATCGTCGAGAAGTAGCTGCCCCGATCGGGCACATCGTCGAGCGAGCGGTACACGCGCTCGCCCGGAAGCCCACAGTCCTCTACAAGCTCGGCACCGTCGAAGGCACCCTCCTCGCAAAGGAAGCGCTTCGTGTCCGCAAGCGAGCGGCGCGCCTTCATGACCACCTTCGTCCCCGGCCAGCCGATTGCACGGCGCACCCCGTACAGAACGCCTTTACTCATACGTCGCCCCCAATTTCCCGATAACTGCATCGGCGCCCGACGTGCGGAAAAGCTCGCGGCGCTCGGCGTCGAACACGACCGCGGCGATGTCGCATGCGCCCGCCGCGCGGCGGCGCAACCTGTCCTCGATTGCCGCAGCGAGCGAGGCGCGCGCAGCGTCCCCCACGCCGGCGGCCTCGATTACCTCGAGCGCCGCCGTGGTCGTGACCGACGACAGGATCTCACGCACGGTCTTCGCGCCCGCGCCGGCCAAGGCCGCGTGGGCGGCCAGAATCTCCGCGCGGCAGTCGGCGGTACGCGAATGGGTGTCCATGATGCCGCCCGCGACCTTCACCAACTTGCCGATGTGTCCCACAAGAAGGACATTAGTAAATCCCTCGCGAACGCAGCAATCAATCGCATCGCCCACAAAGTTGGAGATAAAGACCACCGGCGCACCGTTTAGGTGGAAATGCCCCGAGATGAACTGCCCGCCGTAGTTGCCGGGCGTGAGCACGACTCCGCGCCGCCCCATAGCCGCATGCTGCCGAATCTCGAGCTCGATGCTGTCGCGCAAAGCAGCGAGGCTGCGCGGCTCGACGATGCCCGTCGTGCCCAGGATGGAGATGCCGTCCTTTATCCCCAGGTGCGGGTTGAAGGTCTTTTCGGCAAGGGCAACACCCTCGGGTACCGAAATCGTCACAGCAATATTTCCAGAAAAGCCGTGCGCGGCGCACACCTCGCGCACCGCCGAAGTGATCATCGCGCGCGGCGTCGCGTTGATGGCGGCCGCCCCCACCGGCTGCTCGAGCCCGGGCAACATCACGCGCCCCACGCCCACGCCGCCATCGACGGAAACTTCCGATTCGCGCGCGGGCACGCCCTTGCTGCCCGCAGCGCCCGCGCCCGAGCCCGCATGTTCCACGCGCGCGTACACGAGCACGCCGTCGGTCACATCGGCATCGTCGCCTGCGTCCTTTCGCACGGCGCACTGGGCGCACCCCTCGCCGATGCATGCGTCGACCACGTCCACCTCGACGGGCAGCCCGCCGGGGGTGACGATCGACACGCGGCCGACGGGCTTTCGCGACAAGAGCATCTCGCAGGCCGCCTTCGCCGCGAGCGCGGCGCAGCTCCCCGTGGTGTAGCCGCAGCGCAGGCGGGTCGTCCCGGTATATATGTAGTGCTCGAAGGCCACGCTAGCTGCTCGCCTTCCGATACCCCGTGGCAAACGAAGGGTCATAAAGCTTGCTGCGCTCGTAGGACTCCGCTTGCGCGCCGTCGTGCGCAAGTCCGCCGCGAGCTCCGAGCACGCGGCCCACCACCACGAGCGCCGTGCGGTCGATGCCCTCTCGCGCGCCCGCATCGGCGAGCGTGCCCACTGTGCATCGCACCACGCGCTCCTCAGGCCAGGTCGCCTTGTACACGAGCGCCGCCGGCTCATTGGAGCTGCGGCCCGCGGCCAAAAGCTCGGCGGAAAGCTCGGCGAGCATACCCGAGCTCAGGAAGATGACCATAGTCGAGCCGCTTTCCGCCATGGTGCGCATGCCCTCGCCCGCGGGCATGGGGGTGCGTCCGGAAAGCCGCGTGATCACGACCGACTGGCTGATTCCCGGCAGCGTGTATTCCTGGCGAAGCGCCGCCGCGGCACCGCAAAAGCTCGACACGCCGGGCACCACCTCGTAGTCCACGCCGCGCGCGTCGAGCGCGTCCATCTGCTCCTGGATGGCGCCGTACAGGCACGGGTCGCCCGTGTGCAGGCGCACCACTTCCTCGCCCCGTGCATCCGCCGCGCACATCACGACGAGCACTTCCTCCAAGGTCATGTGCGCGCTGTCGTAGACGACGCAGGATTCCTTGCACTCGGCGAGCAGCTCGGGGTTCACAAGGCTCCCCGCCCAAACGACCACGTCGGCCGCGCGCAGAAGGCGCGCCCCGCGCAGCGTGATAAGGTCGGCGGCGCCCGAGCCTGCGCCAACGATATGAATCATCCGAGCCTTCCCTTCCCGTTTCTCATCGCAACCGTTTACGCCGCCATTCGCGCAGCGGACAAAACACGGCGCCTGCGGCGGCAATCGGCGCAAATACGCAGGCAGGAGGCGCAATGCCGCCCGCCCTGACTTTGACACGTTCACAAGTGCCCTCTATCATAGTAAAAGTTTCGGCAACGAGCATATGACAATCGGATAAAAGGAAATGACCGGCGCGGCGCCCGCACAGCCCGCGCTGGCTTGCGGAGGGAACCAGGTGGGAATCCTGGGCAAGGGACATTACTGTGTAGGACGCGCAGGCGAACCGTCTCGCGCCCCAAGCCAGACTGCTTCGCCTTTTCCTCACGGCATCGCCGTGGCGTTAGCTCCTTGTGAACCCCGAGGGGCGCGCTTTTCTTTCGCTTGTGCCGACAAGCAACTGTCGCCGGGGGACCGGCAAACCGAGGAAAGGAAAAACCATGTCCGACCAGATGTCACGCCGCGGCTTCATGGGCGCCGCAGCAACCGGAGCCTTCGCGCTCGCCGGAGTCGCGCTCGCGGGCTGCTCCAGCACCTCCGCGAGTTCCGAGAAATCGAGCGAAAAGGAGAAGGCCGTGAAGCCGGTCATCCTCGTCACGAGCTTCGGCACGAGCTACAACGACTCGCGCCACATCACCATCGGCGCCATCGAAGACGCTATCCGCGAGAAGTACTGGCAGGACTACGACATCCGCCGCGCCTTCACCGCGCAGATCATCATCGACAAGCTGAAGAAGCGCGACGGCATCACGATCGACAACATGACCGAGGCGCTCGACCGCTGCGTGGAAGACGGCGTGAAGGAAATTGTCGTGCAGCCGACGCATCTCATGGCTGGCCTGGAATACGCCGACGTGAAAGACGAGCTCGACAAGTACGCCGACAAGTTCGACAAGATCTCGCTCGGCGACCCGCTGCTCACCTCCGACGACGACTACAAGAAGGTGGCCGCAGCCATTAAGGAGAACATGGCGTCCTTCGACGACGGCAAGACGGCGCTGTGCCTCATGGGCCACGGCACCGAAGCCGATTCCAACGCCGACTATGCCAAGATGCAGGAAGTGTTTAAGAACGAGGGCTTGACGCAGTTCTTCGTCGGCACCGTCGAGGCTGAGCCGACCTGTGAGGATGTTATCGCCGCCGCGAGCGCCGCAGGGTACAAGAAGGCCGTGCTCGCGCCGTTCATGGTGGTCGCGGGCGACCACGCGAACAACGACATGGCAGACGAGACCGACCCCGACAGCTGGGCTGCAAAGTTCGTGGCCGCTGGCTTCGAAGTGACGTGCCTGCTCCAGGGTCTGGGACAGAACGCCGCGGTCGACGACATCTACGTCTCGCACGTGGACGACGCCATCGCCAAGCTGTAAACTCGCCGCGCACGGGGGCGCCGGTCGCGTCCCCGTGCAACGGGCATGCGCCTTCCCCGACCGACGGCGCATGCCCGTTGCATTCGCATCCCGCCCGCCCACCGCACGGCGCGGGCGGTCGAAGCGATTGAAAGGAACCCCCTCCATGTTGAAGAAAACCCTCGCCTTCGCCCTGTCGGCGGCGCTTTTCGCGTTCTCGCTCGCCGGCTGCGGCGGAAATTCAATCGACAGCGCAAAGGCAAGCGATGCCGATTCCCAGGAAAAGACCGAACAGGCGGCCGATGCGCCCGAGGGCGCAAGCGCTGCCCCCATCACCGCCGACAAGGTGGCCGACGGCACCTATCCGATCACCGTAGATTCCAGCTCGAACATGTTCAGGATTGTGGACGCCCAGCTCATCGTGGAAAACGGCTCCATGCACTGCGTGATGACACTTTCCGGCACGGGCTACGGCAAGCTCTTCATGGGCACGAGTGACGAGGCTGCCGCCGCGAGCGAGGCCGACTTCATCCCCTATGTGGAAAACGCGGAAGGCAAGTACACCTACGACGTGCCCGTTGAAGCGCTCGACGAGGACACCGCCTGCGCCGCGTGGAGTATTAGAAAAGAGCAGTGGTACGACCGCACGCTCGTGTTCGAATCCGCCGGCGTCGATCTGCGCGCCGACGCACTGAAGTAACGCCATGCGGTCGATTCTTCCCAAGGGGGAAAACAGAAAGCGCCGCAGCATCGCGGCGCGCGCGATCGCCTGCGTTCTCGTCGCCCTGCTCGCGCTTCCCTTCGCGGGGTGCAGTGCGAGCCCGAACGCGACCGGTGCCACGACGGGCTCTCAGGAATACACTGTGAGCGTCTCGCTTTCCGGCGGGTCAGGGCGCGCAAGCATCGCCTCACCAACCACAATTGTGAAGGATGGCGACACCTACACCGCGACCATCACCTGGTCGAGTTCGAACTACGACAAGATGACCGTCGACGGCGTGGACTACGCGCCCATAAACGACGGCGGCAACTCCACGTTCGAGATACCCGTCACGCTCGACGAGGACATCGCCGTGTCGGCCGAGACCGTCGCCATGTCGACGCCGCACACCATCGACTACACGATCCACTTCGACTCATCCACCATGAAGGAGAAATCGGGCGACGAAGCAAGCGGCGGCTCCCCTGCGGGAACGGCTTCAAGCGCCGCGGCCGACTTCCACAACGCCGATTTGGGCTGCGGCTGGAAGCCGACGGGGACGCTTCAGCTTGAATACGCCGAACACTTCACTGTCGACGAGTTCGAAGGCGGCCTGCGGCTTATCTGCATTTCGAACGGGGAGCGCTTCCTCGTGGTGCCGCAAGATGCGAAGGTACCTGATGGGTTGAGCTCCGACATCGCGGTCATAAGGCGCCCCGCCGACAAGGTGTACCTCGTGTCGTCGGCGACGATGTGCCTGGTCGACGCGCTCGATGCGAACGACAATATCATCATGTCGGGCACGAAGGCCGACGATTGCTCGGTCGCGGGCTTCAAAAGCGCACTCGAAAGTGGGGCGATCGCCTACGGCGGCAAGTACAGCGAGCCCGACTACGAGCGAATATCGGCCTCGGGCTGCACGCTCGCCATCGAGAACACCATGATCAACCACACGCCCGATGTGAAGGAAAAGCTGCAGAAGCTCGGGCTCGTCGTGCTCACCGAACAGTCGTCGAGCGAGCCCGAAGCACTCGGGCGCGTCGAGTGGATTAAGCTTTTCGGCGTCCTGTTCGACAAGGAAGACGAGGCCGCGCACCTGTTCAACGAGCAGAAGACCCGCGTCGAGCAAACGTCGGGGCTCGCGTCGTCAGGTAAAACCGTGGCGTATTTCTACATTAACTCGAACGGGGCCGCCGTCACGCGGCGGGCGGGCGACTACGTGGCGCAGATGATCGAGCTTGCAGGCGGCAGCTACGCGCTCGATGACGCGCAGACGGCGTCGACGTCAGGTTCATCAGTAACGCTCGAAATGGAGCGCTTCTACGCGACGGCGAAGGATGCCGACATCATCATCTACAACGGCACCATCGACGAATCGGTTGCCACCTTGAACGACTTCGTAGGCAAAAACGCGCTATTGTCGCAGTTCAAAGCCGTGAAGAACGGCAACGTCTGGGTCACAAGCGCCGACATGTACCAGCAGATGACTTCTACCGCCGACATTATCGACGAGCTGCACGGGGCGTTCACCGGCGATGACGCGAGCGACTTCCATTATCTGAGAAAGCTCGGCTAGCGCCATGAGAAGCCGGCTTTCCATGGCATACGACGAATCGGGGCGCGCCGCGCGGTGTCGCGTCGTGACGGCGCTGCTCGCTGTTGCCCTCATCGTGCTCGTCGGGGCCAACCTGTGCATCGGGAGCGTGCTCGTGCCCGCAGACCACATCCCCGGCATCCTTTCGGGCGGCGCGGCCAATTCCATGGAAAGCCAAGTCATCTGGGAGATTCGCCTCCCGCGCGTGCTTTCAGCCGTGCTTCTCGGCGGGGCACTTTCGCTCTCCGGGTTCCTGCTGCAGACGTTTTTCAACAACCCCATCGCCGACCCGTTCATCTTGGGCGTCTCCTCGGGCGCAAAGTTCGTCGTCGCGCTTACGATGATTGTACTTCTGGGCGCGAACCAGGCCATGTCCTCCCCGGCCATGGTGGCCGCAGCGTTTCTGGGCTCGCTTATCACCATCAGCTTCGTGCTCCTCATCGCACGGCGCATAAGTTCCATGGCCATGCTCATCGTGGCAGGCGTCATGGTGGGATACATCTGCTCAGCGGCGACGAACTTCCTCATCGCCTTCGCCGACGACCAGTCCATCGTGAACCTGCACAACTGGTCTTTGGGTAGCTTCTCGGGTTCGAGCTGGGACGACGTCGCGGTCATCGCGGTCGTGGTGATCACCGTGAACGCATGCGTATTCGCGATATCGAAGCCCCTTTCCGCCTTCCAGCTGGGAGAAGCCTACGCGAAAAGCGTCGGCGTGAACGTCGCACGCTTCCGCGTGGTGCTCGTCCTTCTAGCGAGCATGCTCTCCGCCTGCGTGACCGCTTTCGCTGGTCCGGTGTCGTTCGTAGGCATCGCAGTTCCGCATCTCGTGAAGTCGGCGCTGAAGTCGTCGAAGCCCATCCGCGTGATTCCTGCGTGCTTCTTGGGAGGCGCCATCTTCTGCGCGGGCTGCGATTTGATCGCGCGCACGCTGTTCTCTCCCGTCGAGCTTTCCATCAGCGCCGTCACCGCCATCTTCGGCGCGCCGGTGGTTATCGCGCTCATGTTGAAGAAACGAGTGAGGTAGATGGGGGAATTCATGCCGCGGCCCAAAACGCTCGGAGGGGGCATTCCATGCTTAGACAGTCCTGAGCTCGCGCGAAAGCGCCAGAAGGCACTTTCGGCTCGTGCGGGACTGCGCGCGGAACGCCTCCTCCGAGCGGAGTCGAACCTCGAAACCCCGGTCGAAACGCAGGCTGACGGAGCACCGCTTTTCCGCATAAGCGACCTGTCGGCGGGCTACGACAAGAAGGTCGTAGTCGAAGGCGTCGATCTGGAGGTTCGCGCGGGCGACGTCGTGGCGCTCATCGGGCCGAACGGCTCGGGCAAGTCGACCATCTTGAAAACCATCACACGCCATCTGGCACCGCTTGCCGGCGCGGTCGAGCTCGACGGGCGGGAGATTTCCCGATGGAAGACGGCGGAGTTCGCAAGGAACCTTGCCGTTATGCTGACAGATCGCCCCCGGACCGAGCTCCTCACCTGCCGCGATATCGTAGAGGCAGGAAGGCATCCCTACACCGGGCGAATGGGCACACTCTTGCCCGACGACCATAGTCGGGTCGACGAGGCCATGAAAACCGCACATGTGGAAGAGCTCGCCGAGCGCGACTTCATGCAGATAAGCGACGGGCAACGCCAGCGCGTCATGCTCGCACGCGCCATCGCGCAGGATCCGCGTGTGCTCGTGCTCGACGAGCCCACATCGTATCTCGATATCCGCTACCAGATCGACCTGCTGCGAATACTTCGCCACCTTGCGAAATCGCAGAATGTGGCTGTCATCATGTCCATCCACGAACTCGAGCTCGCGCAGAAAAGCGCCGACAAGGTGATTTGCGTGAAGGACGGTCGGGTCTTCCGCGCCGGCGCACCCGAGGACATATTCACGCGCGAGACGATTGGCGAGCTCTACGGCCTTCAACATGGCACCTTCAACGAGCGCTTCGGCAGCGTGGAAATTGGGCGCCCGCACGGCGATGCGCACACGTTCGTCATCGCCGGCGCGGGTACGGGGTCGGCTGTGTTTCGCCAGCTCATCCGGCAGGGCAAGGCGTTCTACGCGGGCGTTCTGCACGAAGGGGACATCGACTGTGAGCTCGCGCGCGACCTGGCGGCGGAATGCGTGGCCGAGCGCGCCTTCGAGCCTATCGGGGATAAAACCATAGCCCACGCCAAAGAGCTCCTCGTCCACTGTGCGCGCCTTATCGTGTGCCCCGCCGCCTTCGGCACCATAAACGCCCGCAACGCAGAGCTCGTCGAGTTCGCACGCTCGCATGGTATCGAGGTCATGCGAGCGTGCGAAGGCGCATCGGAGGATTCCCAATTGGAGTGGGAAGGATAAACTGGACTTTTTTAAGGATCCTCAGGCTACAGCTCCTACGCCGGCGAGGTCTCCAAGGCGCCGGAGAACCTCGTGAACAGGAATTTCCACGCCGACGAGCCCAACTAGGCCTAATCCAAGCGAGATTCCAGACTCGAAAGGCCGTTGAGCGTGAGGTCGTTGGCAACCTCCGAGACGCGCTCGATAGGAACCGAGCCATCAGACAATGCCCACGTGCGATAGATACCGATAATACCCGACAGCAAAAACGACAGATAATAGTCGAACATCTCGTCCTTGAGACCTTGAGGCAGCAGATCGCGCTCGGCAATCTCGTGCTCGAGCGGCGCACGAAGACGAGCCATAAAATCATCGAGCGGAATGTTCTCGATAAGTTGACGATTAAGCACCAAGTTGTTGCACAGTGCCTCGTTAACGGTTTTAAAGAAGGTCGCCGCCGCGCCAAGAGCGCGCTCGTTGGTGTCGCCGTCCATTGAAGCAAGCGTTTTCTCGACCGAGTCGACAATCATCTCCACCACATCGACGGCAATGGCATCGAGCAGGCCGTCAACCGTACCAAAGTGAACGTAAAAGGTCTTGCGGTCGACATTGGCCTCGCGCGCAATAGCACTCACCGTAATGTCTGCCAGCGGCTTTTCCATGAGCAGGCGCTCGAAAGCCGAAAGGATGGCATTACGGCTGCGAACGATGCGACGATCAAGACGCGGTTTGCTGGTTGCCATGGGCGTGTCCCTTCGATATGCGAGCATTCATCAACAGATGAGAGATAATCTACGTAAGAGGATTATCCCCCATACAGCACAAATATGCCTCGCATCATGAAGAACGCACGACTGCCCTACTGCGACTTAGGGTGCTTCTTCTTATTGAGTGCCGACGGAGATACGCGAATACCGTCTCCTGTCTGACGCACATAGGCCTTATGAGCCGGCTTTGCGGTCCCAGAAGCCTTCTGAGCGTGCTTCTTGGGATCAACGGTAACAGCATTCGTGGGGTGCGGCTTAGTGGGCGCAGAGGGCGTCTGAGGCGTGCGGCCGAGCTTGCGCATCACGCGATCCCAGCGCGCATGGATGCTCTCGTTGTGGGCGCTCTTAAGTCCCAGCAGGGGCGCAGCCAAAATGGTAGGCGCAATAAACGTAATGAGACGCCACAGCAGATAGCCGGCGGTCGAAGCCGAACCGAAGAAATGACCCAAGAACAATGCAAAGCCGCCCTCAGCGCCACCAGTTCCACCGGGCAAGGGAACCGCAGAGCTTAACAGCTGGACAAAGGCGCTCGCGGCCATGACCGAGAAAAAGTCGACCTCGTGGTGGCCAAAGGCAAGCATCAGGAAATACGGAACCAGATAGAAAAACGCGAGCTGCAGCATGGTGATAAACACGGTGAGCAGCATGGAAGAAAAATGTCCGGCCGAAAGCTTGAACTTCTCGGAGAAGGAGTAGATCTCGCCATCGACAAACGTGCGCCAACCCTCGATCTTAGTGGCCGAGACACCAATGCGCTCGAGCCAATTGATGATGCAATGGGCGACGCGCGTGACGGTCTTAGGCATGAGCGCGACGGCGAAGATGCCAAGCAAGATGCAGCAGTGTCCACCAAAGCTAAAGACGCACAGCAGCGTCATGTCGCCGTAGCGTTCGGCAAAAAACGGCATACGGGCGAGCAGCAGGATAGCGCCCCAGGCGACCAGGCCAAACTGGTACACGATAAAACGCGTGAATTGCGTGGCGCCGGCCTCGCCCACGTTTTGGCCCGCCTTGGTCAGGCGGTAGATCTGGGCGGGAGTCGAGCCCATCATCATGGGCGTCAGGTTGCCAAAGAAGATGCCACTCGCCTCGACCGAGATCAGGTCGCGGATGCCGACGGGCGAATTGGGATCGAGCCAGACGGCGATCGCATAGGCCACAATGCCAAAGAACAGGTACATGAACATGCAAAGACACGCGACAACGAGCCATGACGCCTGGACGCTCGACATAGCGGCCCAGAACTGCCCCATCTGCCCGGTTACCACCAGATAGACGATATAACCTACCAGCACGACGCCGATAAAGATGGCGCCGCGGCGTGCGCTCTTATTGTCATCTCCGCCCGAGGCCTCAACCTCGACCTGGGGCTTAGACGTATGCTGAGAGGACTCCGTCATGAGACTCCTTCTAACAGTCAAAATATCTTGGTTATTGTACCCGTAAGGGCCATAGGCAGAACGCAAAGCTCTGGTTCAAACGGGAATTGCAGACGGTTGTTTGAAAATAAAAAACCCGGCCTTCCATGGGAAGCCCGGGTATCAAATGCGTGGTAGCCCGTACCAGATTCGAACTGGTGATCTCCGCCTTGAGAGGGCGGCGTC